>NZ_FOII01000012.1:0-187630 GCF_900111625.1 Variovorax sp. OV084
GGCGTAGACGCGACCAATCCGAAACTTCCATCAGGTTGCGAGCTGTATCCGCGTCGCGCGACCTTCTTGCGCGTTATCACACGGCCTCCAGCGATAGCAGTCTTCTAGATTCCCGCAGCCCCGTCGAACTCAAGCCCGGTCTGTGGGGGCAGCGTTGACCTGAAGAAACCCTGGAAGCTTGTGAAAGCAAAGCTGCGATGTTCGACGAGCTCTACCGCTCTACCCGCTCTCTGAAGACAAGGTCACCCGGGTTGCGTTTCGGCTTCTTCAGTTCCACTCGCCTCAGGATAAGGTGGATGGTGGACAGGTACACATAGAACATCCAACTCAACCAGAGGTTGGCTTCATAGTCGGTCTTCTGCTTGTCGTTGTGGTGCCGAATCATGAAATTGTTGGCGATGTTGAACAGGTCCTTCTCATCATTAGACGTGATCGCCTCAGACATTTTCGGGCGCAGTGCTTCCAGCACACCCGCCAGATCAGACACGGCATGCCGCCGAACATCGAGGGATGCGCCGTGACGACGATATTCGTTCACCGCTGCCTTGACCCTAGCGGTGATGGTCTTGTCGTCGGTAGGGACAGTAGCATCAAGTAGTTGCTCAAAACCGCTGGGCGCTTGGCGGAGGATCAGGCCATCGGCAGACAACTCGAACCGATGTTCGTAGAGCGCAAGTAAATCGTTGACCCGTTTCCGAAATTTCTTCTGCCCTGCTTCCTTGTCGAAGGTCTCCCAATGCATGCCGCATTGGTCATAGCTATGCATGCTGCCAGTCAGGGGTTTGGAGACGTGGTCGAACAAGAACTCGATCATGTCGAACAGATCGTCTTCCGAATATCCAGGCGCCTTGTCGGCAATTGGCCACAGGTCGGGCTTCCGCAGCGTCATCAGGACGGTGAACTCTACGTCCACCAACTTGCCCTTCACGTCATGCATGTCCACGCACCAGAAACCGAATTGCTCGTGCGTGTAACCCTCTTCTCGAAGCTGCTCATAGAGCCGCACGAAGAGACCATTAGTGGTCTTCAGGTCGAACCCGTTGGTGCGCGGATTGATCCCGGTGCGGATCGAGTAAGGGACTTTGGCCATGCCCAATTATCGGCGTCCAAAACTTATCCACTGGGAGGCTGCCCGTAATGATCAGGACGTTTCCATTGCCGGAGAACAGATCAAGTACATGGAGCGTCGTCCGGCTACCGATGGAACGCACCACCAGAATGATGGCGGCTACTGCTCACAGATCGCTCACCGCGATCCGTAGGTGTCGATTTTCTGGGTTAAAGGGCCCTCGACCATCATTGGACCGACTGAAGTCGCCTCGCATTTCCCCCCACTGGACCGGCCCTTCACTTGACGGCCAACTGGTGCCGTTCCACAACCGGTCTCGAAACAGACTTCCCGGTCCGCTTCGTTGAATTTCCGCAATCAGTCTGACGCGAACATTGAACGCAGTCATACCAACGACCGCAGCCGACACCAGCCCTTCGGACTTCTGCGTATCCACCGCCCATCTCTCACGAAAGCTCAGCGGTACGCCCCCCGCACGTCCATCTGCAATCCGCCGCAGCGGTCGAACCGCCAACCTCACAGCCGCACTCACCGTGCACAGGCCCTGAAAGCCGCTCTGCAGGCCCCGCAGCTAAGGAAACCCCCGATACATGAGTGGTCATCGACCACCTAGCATCGAAGGCTGTTCCCTGTCGAGGTGTACCGGACGCGTCCCGCCGTTCGTGCCTCACTGACCATCCTGCGATGACAACTCCACCCGAGTCCGGCCCCACGCTGGACGCCGCCAGCCCCCTTCCCCCCGACATCGAAGCAGCCGACGAACCGACCAAAGTTCCCCTTGCCATCGAAGACTGGCTCACGGTCATCATCATGGGCGCGCTGGCGCTCATCACCTTCGCCAACGTCATCGTTCGCTACTTCACCGACTCGTCCTTTGCGTGGACTGAAGAGTTCTCGGTGTTCCTCATGATCATGCTGGCGCTGGTGGCCGGCTCGGCCGCTGTGGCGCGCGACCGGCACATCCGCATCGAGTACTTTTCCGAAAGCGGATCGATGGCGCGGCGCAAGCGGCTCGCGCAGTTCGGCGCGCTGATGATCGCCATTCTGTTCACGCTCATCGGCGCACTCAGCATCCGCATGGTGTGGGACGACTTCCGCTTCGAGGAGACAACGCCTGGCATCGGGCTGCCCGCGTGGTGGTATTCGATCTGGCTGCCGATCGTGTCGTTCGCCATCGCGTTGCGCGCGGTGGGCCTCATGATCCGCCGCGGACGCAAGACGAACTACGGCTCGGACACCAAAGAGAGCAAGGACGACACCAAGTGATCGCCACCCTGCTCTTCGTCGCCTTCGTCGTGATGATGCTGGTGGGCGTGCCCATCGGCGCGGCGCTGGGCCTTGCAGGCGCCGCCTGCATCGCACTGGCCAACAGCGACGCCCAATGGTTCGGCCTGCTGGCCGTGCCGCAGAACTTCTATGCGGGCCTGGGCAAATACCCGCTGCTGGCCATTCCGATGTTCGTGCTGGTCGGCTCCATCTTCGACCGCTCGGGCGTGGCGCTGCGGCTCGTCAACTTTGCCGTCGCCATCGTGGGCCGCGGCCCCGGCATGCTGCCGCTGGTGGCGATTGCGGTGGCGATGTTTCTCGGCGGCATCTCGGGCTCGGGCCCGGCCAACGCGGCCGCAGTGGGCGCGGTGATGATCGCGGCCATGTCGCGCGCCGGCTACCCTGCCGCCTTCTCGGCCAGCGTGGTGGGCGCTGCAGCGGCCACCGACATCCTGATTCCGCCATCGGTTGCCTTCATCGTGTACTCGGTGCTGGTGCCCGGTGCCTCGGTGCCTGCGCTGTTCGCGGCCGGCATGATCCCCGGCGTGATGGCCGGCCTGGCGCTGATGATTCCGGCCGTGATGCTGGCGCGCAAACACAAGATGGGTGCACTCGAAGCCACGCTGCCGCGCCCGCCGTTCTGGAAGAGCTTTCGCGAAGCGACCTGGGGGTTGGCCGCGCCCGTGCTCATCCTCGGCGGCATGCGCGCGGGCTGGTTCACGCCGACCGAGGCTGCAGTGGTGGCGGTGTTCTACGGCCTGTTCGTGGGCATGTGCATCCACCGGACCATCAAGGTGCGCGACCTGTTCGTGATCTTGCGCGAGTCGGGCGAGCTCTCTGCCGTGATCCTGCTGGTGGTGTCGCTGGCGGGCATCTTCGCGTACTCGCTGTCGACGCTGGGCGTGATCGATCCGGTGACGCGCGCCATCGTGAATTCGGGCCTTGGCGAGTACGGCATCCTGGCGCTGCTGATACTGCTGCTCATCACCGTGGGCATGTTCCTCGACGGCGTGTCGATCTTCCTGATCTTCGTGCCGCTGCTGCTGCCCATCGTGCAGTACTACAAATGGGACCCGGTGTGGTTCGGCGTGATCCTCACGCTGAAGGTGGCGCTGGGGCAGTTCACGCCGCCGCTCGCGGTCAACCTGATGGTGTCGTGCCGCATCGCCAAGGTGCGCATGGAAGAAACCGTGCGCTGGGTGGGCTGGATGCTGTTCTCGATGTTCGTGGTGATGGTGCTGGTCATCATCTTTCCCGAACTCGCACTCTGGCTGCCGCGCAAGCTCGGCTACTGATTTTTGTCCCGTCTCAGAACCATAAGGAGAGCCCTCATCATGAAATTCCGCCGCACCCTTCTCGGCCTCGCCGCCGCAGCAACCGCCCTGGGCATGTTCTCGACCGGCGCCATGGCGCAAGCCGCCTACAAGCCCGAATACAAGATGTCGCTGGTGCTGGGCCCGCCCACGCCCTGGGGCCAGGCCGGAAAGATCTGGGCCGACATGGTGAAGGAGCGCACCCAGGGCCGCATCAACATCAAGCTGTACCCCGGCGTGTCGCTCATTCAGGGCGACCAGACGCGCGAGTTCAGCGCGCTGCGCCAGGGCGTGATCGACATGGCCGTGGGCTCGACCATCAACTGGTCGCCGCAGGTCAAGCAGCTCAACCTCTTCTCCATGCCCTTCCTGATGCCGGACTACGCGGCGATCGACGCGCTCACGCAGGGCGAGGTCGGCAAGGAGATGTTCAAGACGCTCGACAAGGCCGGCGTGGTGCCGCTCGCCTGGGGCGAGAACGGCTACCGCGAAATCACCAATTCGAAGCGGGCGATCAAGTCGCCGGCCGACGTCAAGGGCATGAAGATCCGCGTGGTCGGCTCGCCCATCTACTCCGACATGTTCACCGCGCTCGGCGCCAACCCCACGCAGATGAGCTGGGCCGACGCACAGCCCGCACTCGCAAGCGGCGCGGTCGACGGTCAGGAGAATCCGCTGTTCCTGTTCACAGTGCTCAAGATGCAGAACGTGGGCCAGAAATTTTTGACCGCCTGGGGCTACGTGGCCGACCCGTTGGTGTTCGTGGTGAACAAGGAAATCTGGGCCTCGTGGACGCCGGCTGACCAGGCCATCGTGCGCCAGGCCGCCATCGATGCGGGCAAGGAAGAAATCGTCATCGCGCGCAAAGGCCTGATCGAAGCCGACAAGCCCCTGCTGAAGGAAATCGCAGGCATGGGCGTGACGGTGACCAGCCTCACACCAGCCGAACGCGATGCCTTCGTGAAGGCAACGCGACCGGTGTACGACAAGTGGAAGTCGACCGTGGGTGCCGACCTTGTTGCGAAGGCCGAGCAGGCGATTGCCGCACGCAAGAAGTAAGAGCAGGCACGGCGCATTGCGGGCGCATCAGCCTCGGTAGCGGCTCGGGTTCGCGCCCGCCATCTTCTTCATCAGGCGCCGCAACGCCGTGGCGTCCTGGTAGCCCACGGCGCCGGCCACCTGCTCGACAGTCATCCGGCTCGACTCGAGCAGCGCGCGGGCGCGCCGCAAACGCACGCTTTGCACCAGCGCCTGCGTGCTCCTGCCTATGGCCTTCTGGACGTGGCGCGACAGCGTGCGCTCCGACATGCAGAACTCGCGCGCCAACGCACTGACCGCGGGCGGATCGGGCAATGCCGATTCGACCCGCGCCGCCAGTCGCGCCACAAGATCGTTGCCGTTGGCCAGCACCTCCGGCACGATGAACGGTGCCTGCGCCTGACGCCCGTCGATCAGCAGCATGCGCGAGACAAGATCGGTGAGTGCGCTGCCGCAGCGCTCGCGCAGCAGATGCAGCATCAGGTCGGTCTGCGCGAACGCGGCGCCGGCCGTGACCACGGGTCCGTCGGAGCACACCATGCGGTCGACGTCGACGGTGCAGCCAGGCGCCATCTGCTTGAGCAGCGCCGAGTACCACCATGAAGTTGTCGCGCGCCGCCCCTGAAGCAGGCCCGCGGCATTCAGCAGGAACACCGCCGAGCACGAGGCCGCGACCTGCCCTCCGGCCTTCGCATGACGCACGAGGCCCGCGATGGCCTTGGCCGCGTCATCGCCGTCGAGGCACCGCCTGATCTCGCCCGGCGTGTTGAGCCCGAGCCCCGGCACCACCCACGTCGAGCGGTCGTCACGCGGTCGCACGGGCAGGCGCACAGTCTCCAGGCTCATACCGGCCTGCAACCGCACCGGGCCGCCCTGCACCGAGCACAGCCTCCAGCGCGGCGGCGCCACGCCGGCACGAGCGGCCACGGCCTGCGCGGCGCCCAGGATGTCGAGCGTGACCGCCACGCTGGAGTTGAAGGCGCCGGGCAGCACCAGAACGGTGAAATCGTGCATGTCTGATTCAGCCCTGAAACGGTCAAATTTGACACTGCCATTCTGGCGACGCGCGCGGCCCAATACAAGCTCATCCGCTTTCCCCGCGCCGTCCACGGCCGCACTCACATGACACCGACCCGCTCCCTGAACGAAGACGATCCGCTCGACGACTTCACCCCGCGCCAGATCACGCTCGACGGCATCGAGAAGAAGGTCTACCTGATGGGCCAAGGCCCCGCCGTGATCGTGATGACCGAGATGCCGGGCATCAGCCCGCACGTGGCACGCTTTGCACGCTGGGTGCGCGACGCGGGCTTCACTGTCTACATGCCTTCGCTGTTCGGCCGCGACGGCGCGGTGCCGCAGGCCGAGGAAGGCGCCGCCGTGTTCAAGCGCGCCTGCGTGAGCGCGGAGTTCCGCGCCTTTGCATCGAACGCATCGAGCCCGGTGACGCAATGGCTGCGCGCGCTCGCGCGGCTGGCGCATGAGGAATGCGGCGGCCCGGGCGTGGGCGCGATCGGCATGTGCTTCACCGGCAACTTCGCGCTCTCGATGATGATGGAGCCCGCCATGCTCGCGCCGGTGGTGTGCCAGCCTTCGCTGCCGCTGGACGACCCTGCCGGCACAAACGTGGCGGCCGACGAACTCGCGGCCGTGCGCCAGCGCCTGGAGCGCGAGGATCTGAGCGTGATGGCCTACCGCTTCGACGGCGACAGGTTCTGCAAGGCCGAGCGCTTCGCTGCGTTCTCTCAAGCACTGGGCGAGCGTTTTGTCGCGCGCGTGTTGCCCGACAGCGCAGCCAACCCGAACACGCCGCCCTTCTTCGCGCAGGTGGTGGCCAGCCCGCACAGCGTGGTGACGGCGCACCTGATCGATGAGGCGGGGCAACCGACGCTTGCTGCAAGGGACGAGATCCTGGCGTTCTTTGCGCTGCGGCTGCTGGATCGTCGGCGCTGAGCAAGCGGCGTTTTCACAACAGGCGGCCGACCTCTTCCTGGGCGTGTTTGCGCACTTTCCACTTCGGCCGCCCGCACGCGCTAACCCCTTGGTATGCGCACCGTTGCGAGCCCGTGCATCGCCACCGACAATGCACCCGCGATCCGATGCCGCGCCGCGAGATGCTCTGGCAGACTGACTTGCACAGCGCACTTCTTCGCGCAGCAAGGAGCCTCCTTCACCATGCATCCCAGGTCCACCGCATCGACCGTCGCAACAACACGGCCATCGCGCTTCGCGATCTTTTCGGTTCTTCTCGCAGCACTCGTTTTCTTGACCACCAGCTTCATCACCCCGAAGGCACATGCAGCCGATGCCACCGTGCACACGCTGATCATCGACACCGACCCCGGCGCCGACGACGTGATCGCCCTGCTGTTTGCCATGGCCTCGCCCGAGCAGTTGAAGATCCAGGCGCTGACCACCGTGGCCGGCAACGTGCAGCTCGCCAAGACCTCGCGCAATGCGCGCCTTGCGCGCGAGTGGGCGAAGCGGCCCGACATTCCGGTCTACGCCGGTGCGCCGCGGCCCCTGCTGCGCACGCCCATCTATGCAGCCGACATCCACGGCAGCGAAGGCATCACCGGCGTCAAGGTGCACGAGCCGAGCCAGCCGCTGGCCGATGGCAATGCGGTCGACTACCTGATCCGCACGCTGCGCGCGGCGCCCGAAAAAAGCGTGACGCTCGCCATGCTCGGGCCCGAGACCAACCTCGCGCTGGCACTGACGCAGGCCCCCGACATCACGCGCGGCCTGCGCGAGCTGGTGCTCATGGGCGGCGCGCATTTCAATGGCGGCAACATCACGCCGACGGCGGAGTTCAACGTGTTCGCCGATCCGCATGCGGCAGAGATCGTGCTCAAGAGCGGCGTGCCGATCACCATGCTGCCGCTCGACCTGACGCACAAGGTGCTGACCAGCCCCGAGCGCATTGCCAGGCTGCGCGGCATCGGCAACCAGGCAGGCAAGACGGTGGCCGACATCCTCGATGCCTATGTGCAGCACGACATGCAGTACTACGGCCTGCCCGGCGGCCCGGTGCACGACGCCACCGTGATCGCCTACCTGCTGCAGCCCTCGCTGTTCAGGGGCCGGAAGGTGAACGTGGAAGTCGACAGCCGCGAAGGGCTGGGCTTCGGCCAGACGGTGGTCGACTGGTACGGCGGTTTGAAGAAGCCCGCCAACGTGAACTGGATTGCCGAGGGGGATGCGCAGGGGTTCTTCGATCTGCTGACGCAGCGCATTTCCCGCCTGCCTTGAGCTGCATCGCCCCAGAACGACGTTGACGGCGGTGGCATGCGGGGCCACCATGGTGCACCGTCGCCAATGCCCGGCTAGGCGGCGGACTCGTCGGGGAGGCCTGCCCGCTCTGGAATAGGTGAGCAAACGCGCCATTTCAGGGCTTCCGAGGAGGTCTCATGGCTGAAAGCGACAAGGTGTTCGCAGGCTCGATCCCGAAGTTCTACGACACGCTGATGGTCCCCCTCATCTTCGAGGCCTACGCCACCGACATGGCAGAGCTTGTTGCGGCTTCCTCGCCCGGCTCGGTGCTTGAAACGGCGGCCGGCAGCGGTGTGGTTACGCGGGCGCTTGCGCCAAAACTCGGCGCTGGCGCGCGCTACGTGGTAACCGACCTCAACCAGCCCATGCTCGACTATGCAGCCACCCGGCAGGGGCCCGATGGCCGTATCGAGTGGCGGCAGGCGGACGCGCTCGCCCTGCCGTTCGAAGATGCATCGTTCGACGTTGTTTGCTGCCAGTTCGGCGCGATGTTTTTCCCCAACCGGGTTGCCGGCTACGCCGAGGCGCGTCGCGTGCTGAGGCCGGGCGGGCGCTTTGTCTTCAGCGTGTGGGACCGCATCGAAGAGAACGCCTTTGCCGACGACGTCACGAACGCCGTCGCCACGGTGTTTCCGCATGACCCTCCGCGATTTCTCGCCCGCACTCCGCACGGCTATCACGACACCGCACTGATCCGCGAGGATCTGGGCCGCGCAGGGTTCACCAACATCGGGATCGAGACGCGCGAGAAGCTGAGCCGCGCCCCCTCGGCACGCGACGTTGCCACCGCCTATTGCCAGGGAACGCCGCTGCGCAATGAAATCGAGACGCGCGACGCCACCCTGCTTCAGCTCGCTACGGAGCGCGCAACGGAGGCGATCGCCAGCCGCCATGGCAAAGAGGGCCCGGTGGCCGGCAAGATTCAGGCACATGTGATCGTGGCGGCGGGATAGCGGGGTTCCGGCGCGCGCTTCATCCGGTCATCTCGCGCCGCCTTTGGCGCACTTCATCGCATTCGCATGGCAGTTGCGCCGCGGCGCGGCAACCATGCGCACTCCATAACCATGTGATGGAGATCCGCGATGCGCACTGCCTTCTTCTTTCGCCAGCCCCTGCTGCTTGCCTCGGGCCTGCTGCTGTCCTTCCAGCTCCTGGCAGCCCAGGCCGGCTGGCGGCAGCTGCGCATTCCGGGCGACACGCCCGACGCCGCACCCACGGTGGTCGCGCTCTACTACCCGACGAAGGCGACCGAGCGCACGACGGCCATGGGCCCGTTCACGGTACAGGCGGCCATCCAGGCGCCGCCCGAGGACAAGTTCAAGGGATTGATCGTGCTGAGCCACGGTATCGGCGGCACCGAACTGGGCCACAGCAGCCTCGCCGAGGCCCTCGCGCGGGACGGCTACATGGTCGCGGCCCTTCGCCATCCCGGCGACAACTGGCAGGACGGGTCGCTGCTGCAGAAAGGCGGCAGCGTCTACTTCACCGAACGGCCACGGCAGGTATCGCGCGTGATCGACGCCTTGCTGCAAGACCCGCAGTGGAAGGATCGCATCGCCAGCGACGCCCAGGGCCTTCGCATTGGCGCGGTGGGGCATTCGGCCGGCGGCTATACCGTGCTGGCACTGGCGGGTGGGCAGGTCGACCTGTCGCGCATTCGCAGGCACTGCGAGAGCGAGCGCGAGGCCGATCCGGTTTTTTGCGGCGTGGGCCGGAACGCCCCAACGACGACTGGCTCGCCTGCTGCATCAGCATCGGTGCTGCCTTCGCTGCGCGACCCGCGGGTGCGTGCGGTCGTGCTGCTGGCGCCGGCGGGTGTTGTCTTCACGGCGTCTTCGCTGGCGGAGATCAGGATCCCGACGCAGATCTATGAGGCGGAGCTGGACCGGTTCCTCGTCCCGCGTTTTCACGCCGAATGGATTGCGCAGAACATGCCCCGCGCCGAACTCCACCGGGTTCCCAACGCCTGGCATTTCGCATTCATGGACACCCCGGCCAGCGCCATTCCAAGCGACGATGGAGACATCAGGAACGACCCGCCGGGCTTCGATAGGAAGGCCTTCCTGGCGCAGTTGGGCCTTGAGATTCCGGCCTTCTTCGACAAGGCATTGCCCGGTCGAGAATGAAAAAAGCCACGCTGCAGAACAGCGTGGCTTTTGACTTTCTTGCGCGGCAGCAGCGGATCAGTGCTGCAGGATCTTGTTCAGGAAGTCCTTGGTGCGCGGCTGGCGGTTTTCCGGGTGGCTGAAGAACTCGTCCTTCGGGCAGTCTTCCAGGATCTTGCCGCCCACGTCGATGAAGATCACGCGGCTCGCGACCTTGCGGGCGAAAGCCATTTCGTGCGTGACCACCATCATGGTCATGCCTTCCTTGGCCAGGCTCACCATCACGTCGAGCACTTCGCCGACCATCTCGGGGTCGAGTGCCGAGGTGGGTTCGTCGAACAGCATCACGATCGGGTCCATCGACAGCGCACGGGCAATGGCCACGCGCTGCTGCTGGCCGCCCGACAGCTGGCCCGGGAACTTGTCCTTGTGCGCCATCAGGCCCACGCGGTCGAGCATCTTCAGGCCACGGGTCTTGGCTTCGTCGGGCGTGCGGCCCAGCACCTTGATCTGCGCGATCGTGAGGTTCTCGGTCACCGACAGGTGCGGGAACAGCTCGAAGTGCTGGAACACCATGCCGACCTTGGAGCGCAGCTTGGGCAGGTTGGTCTTGGGGTCGTGCAGCGGAATGCCGTTGACGGTGATCTCGCCCTTCTGGAAGGGCTCCAGCGCATTCACGGTCTTGATGAGGGTGGACTTGCCCGAGCCCGAGGGCCCGCACACCACCACCACGTCGCCCTTGGAAATGCTCACCGAACAATCGTTGAGCACCTGCACCGGGCCATACCACTTGGATACGTTCTTGATTTCAATCATTTTTTCGGACATTTCTTTCTCTCCGGTTCAGCCACTCAAACAATCAGCGAATGATGGCGATCTTCTTGTGCAGGCGCTTGACCAGCCAAGAAAGGGCGTAGCACATGACGAAGTACACGACAGCCGCGAGCAGGTAGGCCTCGATCGGGCGGCCGAAGTTCTTGCCCGCGGTCTCGAAGCCCTTGAGCATGTCGTAGGCACCGATGGCGTAGACCAGCGACGTATCCTGGAACAGGATGATGGTCTGCGTGAGCAGCACCGGCAGCATGTTGCGGAAGGCCTGCGGCAGCACGATCAGGCGCATGTTCTGGCCGTAGGTCATGCCGACCGCCTGGCCCGCATTCACCTGGCCGCGCGGGATCGACTGGATACCGGCACGCATGATCTCGCTGAAGTACGCGGCCTCGAACGCCACGAAGGTGATCACGGCCGAGATTTCGGAGCGGTAGTTGGAGCCGACCGAACCGAACAGCGAGTAGAACGACGCCGGCACGAGCAGGAAGAACCACAGGATCACCATCACCAGCGGGATGCTTCGCATGCCGTTGACGTAGATGGCCGCCGGCGCATCGAGCCACTTCTTGCCCGACAGGCGCATGAGCGCCAGGATCGTGCCGAAGATCACGCCGCCGATCGTGGCGACTATC
The DNA here is from genome assembly GCF_900111625.1 of Variovorax sp. OV084. NCBI lineage: Bacteria > Pseudomonadati > Pseudomonadota > Betaproteobacteria > Burkholderiales > Comamonadaceae > Variovorax > Variovorax sp. OV084. Next base: position 11,528 of record NZ_FOII01000012.1, read on the forward strand.
GTCAGCATGATGCTGAAGTAGAAGCCCTTGACGACGAAGTTGCTGATGACGTCCCAGTTGTAGAAGGACAGGTCGAGATTCATCATGTCAGTGTCCTCCGCCGCCCGCGCTTGCAGACACGATGAAGCCCGGCACGCGGGTCTTCTTCTCGATGAATGCCATGAGGCGGTTGATGATGAGGGCCGAGATCACGTAGCAGCCTGTCACCGCAAGGTAGACCTCGATGCCGCGCGAGGTTTCTTCCTGCGCCTGCATGGCGAACATGGTGAGTTCGGTGACCGACACGGCGAACGCGACGGACGAGTTCTTGAAGATGTTCATCGTCTCGCTCGTGAGCGGCGGGATGATGATGCGGTAGGCCATCGGCAGGATCACGTAGCGGTAGTACTGCACGGTGGTGAAGCCCACCGCCATGCCCGCATAGCGCTGGCCCTTGGGCAGCGCCTGGATGCCCGAGCGCACCTGCTCGGCGATACGCGCGGAAGTGAAGAAGCCCAGCGCCAGCACCACGAGGATGAAGCTCGGCACGCCCTTCATGACGGGGATGAGCGCCGGGATCACGTGGTACCAGAGGAAGATCTGCACCAGCAGCGGAATGTTGCGGAACAGCTCGACCCAGGCATTGCCCAGCCGCACCAGCCACGGGCTGTCGGGCAGCGTGCGGATGATGCCGATGAGCGAGCCCAGCACCAGCGCCACGATCAACGCCAGCAGCGCGACCGACACGGTCCAGCCCCACGCCGAGAGCATCCATTGAAGGTAGCTCGGATATTCCCCCCCGGGGTCTTGCAGGAATACCTGCCAATCCCAGTTGCCCATTTGTGTTTACTCCTTCTTCACCGTCTCTTCGAAAACCAGTCCCTTGAAAAGAAACGCCCACCGCGAAAGGTGGGCGTCATCACGCAGCGACGCGGCGCTTATTCCTTGGTGACGTAGTCTTCAGCAGGCTTGTCGTTCGGGTTGGCCCAAGCGTTCTTGGTGGCTTCGCCCAGCGGCAGGCCGATGGTCACGCCTGCGGGCGGAATCGGCTTGAGGAACCACTTGTCGTACAGCTTGGCGAGTTCGCCAGACTTGGCCTGTGCCTTGATGCTGTCGTCCACGGCCTTCTTGAAGGCGGCGTCGTCCTTGCGGATCATGATGGCGATGGGCTCGACGGCCAGCACGTCGGACAGGATCTTGTAGTCCTTGGGCGACTTCGACTTGGCGGCCAGTGCAGCCAGGATCGAGCCGTCCATCACGAAGGCGTCGGCGCGGCCGGTTTCGAGCAGCAGGAAGCTGTCGGAGTGGTCCTTGCCGTAGACCTCCTTGAAGGTCAGGTTCTCGGCGCGCTTTTGCTTGCGCACGGTCTGCAGCGGCGTGGTGCCGGTGGTGGTTGCAACCGTCTTGTCCTTCAGGTCGGCCAGCGAGTTGATGCCCGAGTTGGCCTTGACGACGATCTTGGTTTCTTCGACGTAGGTGGTCACGCCGAAAGCCACGTCCTTCTGGCGCGTGGCGTTGTTGGTGGTCGAGCCGCACTCGATGTCCACGGTGCCGTTCTGCACGAGCGGAATGCGGTTCTGCGAGGTCACGGGCTGGTACTTGACTTCGAGCTTCTTGCCGGCGGCCTTCTCGAGGTCCTTGATGATGTTGGCGCAGACGTCGTAGTGGAAGCCCGTGTATTGGCCATTGCCCAGTGTGTACGACAGGCCCGACGATTCACGCACGCCTTCGGTGATGACACCGGAAGCCTTGATCTTGGCCAGCGTGTCATTGGCTTGCGCCATCGCGCCGCCAGCGGCCAGTGCCGCGACTGCCAATGCCAATACTTGTTTTTTCATACGGAAAACTCCTGAGGGTGACTGAAACAGATACAACTAAATTCTAGACATTTACATTTTGCGTGATACCCGGACCAACCCGGTGCATACACACACACGCTGCACCGGGCATGCGCATGGCAGCGCCAGCCTGGTGCGATCCTGCCTCCTGGCATTGTCCGACTTTCACTAAGCAGCCTTTATGCCCGAAGCCTGGCCCGAAGGCTCGGCAGCCGGCGGAACCGGTGCGGCCGACAGGCGCACCGGCTGCGTCAGGTTCTCGGGCACGAGCAGCGCCTCCATCTCGGCGCGCGTCATGATGCCCAGCGATTCGGCCACCAGGTCGATCGGCCCGCCGGTGGCGAGCGCGGTCTTGGCGATGAGCGCGGCCTTTTCGTAGCCGATGAGCGGGTTGAGCGCCGTGACCAGCGTGACCGACTCGCGCACCCTCTTGGCAAGGAACTCGCGGTTGGCCTCGATGCCGTCGACGCAGTTCACCTGCAGCGTGATGCAGGCCCGGCTCAGGTGCTGGATGCTCTTGAACAGGCTCCAGCCCATGATCGGCTCGAAGGCGTTGAGCTGCAGCTGGCCGGCCTCGGAGGCCATCGTCACGGTGACGTCGTTGCCGATGACTTCGAAGGCCACCTGGTTCATGACTTCCGGGATCACCGGATTGACCTTGCCCGGCATGATCGACGAGCCCGCCTGCCGCGCCGGCAGCCGGATTTCGCCGAAGCCGGCCTGCGGGCCGCTGGACAGCAGGCGCAGGTCGTTGCAGGTCTTGCTGAGCTTGGTCGCCACGCGCTTGAGCACGCCCGACAGCTGCACGAAGGCGCCCGTGTCCTGCGTGGCCTCGATGAGGTTGGCGGCCTGCTTGAGCGGCACGCCGGTCTGCTCGGCGAGGTACTGGCAGGCCAGGTTCGCGTAGCCGTGCGGCGCGTTGATGCCGGTGCCGATGGCGGTGGCGCCGAGGTTGATTTCTTCGATGAGCGCGCGGGCCTCGCCAAGGCGGGCCTCGTCTTCCCCGATCATGATCGCGTAGGTCAGGAACTCCTGGCCCAGCGTCATCGGCACCGCGTCTTGCAGCTGGGTGCGGCCGATCTTGAGGATGTCCTTGAACTCGAGCGCCTTGGCCTCGAAGCTGCGGCGCAGGGTGGCCATCGATTCGAGCAGCCGGCCGATGGCGAACCACAGCGCCAGCCGCACTGCCGTGGGGTACACGTCGTTGGTGCTCTGCGAGGCGTTGACGTGGTCGTTGGGGTGCAGCACGTCGTAGCGCGCCTTCTCGTGGCCCAGCTTTTCGAGCGCGAGGTTGCAGATGACCTCGTTGGCGTTCATGTTGGTCGAGGTGCCCGCGCCGCCCTGGATGACGTCGACCACGAACTCGTCGAGCAGCTTGCCGTCGATGATGTCCTCGCAGGCCAGGATGATGGCCGCCGCGCGGTCGCGGTCGATGGCGCCGAGGTCGGCATTGGCGCGCGTGGCGGCCTTCTTCACGTAGGCCAGCGCTCGCACCAGGTCGGGCATGGCCGAGATGCGCGTGCCGGAGATGGGGAAGTTCTCGACCGCACGCGCCGTGTGCACGCCCCAGTAGGCGACGGCAGGGATCTGCTTGTCGCCGAGGAAGTCGTGTTCAGTCCTGAAATTGGAGCTCATACAGGTTCCTCGGCTTAAAAAAAAGCACGCGCAGGGCGCGTGCCGGAGATGTTGCTGTGACAGCGACTAAAAGCAGCCGCGACTGTAGTGGCGCCGGGTTCGGGGCGCCAATGCCGTTTGCGGGGAGTCCTATGCGCGGCATTTATAGATTGTGCGGTGCACAAATCTCCGTTGTCAGCGGTGCGGCTGGGTGCCGACCAGGTAAGACCATAGCGCATCGGCGGTGCGTTTGGGTTGCAGGCTGTCAGCGGCCGCGGCCTTGCTGGCGGCACGGCTGGCGCCGGCCTTGACCGGCACCGGCGCGCCGGGCCGTTCGCGGTAGGCGCGGATTTCCATGGTCGCCTCCAGGCTGTCGATTTCGGGCGGCAGCGCGCTCACGAGCTTGCGGGCCTTGATCTCCTTGCGCACCGCACTCTGCGGCAGGAAGGCGATGCCGTGGCCTTCGAGCGCCATGACCTTCAGGCCTTCGGCCATGTCGGTCTCGTAAACGCGGTCGAGGTGAATGGCAGTGCCCGACTCCTTCAGCAGCTGGTCGACCACGCGGCCCAGGTAGGCGCCGGGCGCATAGCCCAGGTAGGGCAGCGGCTGGCCGGGACGCCCCGGCAACCGGTAGCGCGGCGCGCCTTCGGCATCGGCCTTGACCCAGGGGGCCACGGTTTCCTCGCCGAGGCTGACCATCTCGTACTTGTTGGCATCGAGCTGCAGCGGCTGCGAGGGGTGGTGGTAGGCGATCAGCAGGTCGCAGCTGCCTTCGACCAGCCGCAGCACCGCGTCGTGCACGTTGAGCGCGATGAGGCGGCTCTTGATCGGCCCGAAGTGCTCGCGCAGGCTGGTCACCCACGAGGGGAAGAAGGTGAAGGCCAGCGTGTGCGGCACGGCGATCTCGATCACATCCTGCCCGGCGGCCGAGTGCCCGCGCAGCATGGCCCGGGTGCTCTGCAGCGATTGCAGCATCTCGATGGCCTGGCTGTAGAGCGTCTGGCCCGCTGGCGTGAGCCGCGTGGGGTACGAGCTGCGGTCTACCAGGTCGGTGCCGGCCCAGCCTTCGAGCGCCTGGATGCGGCGGGAAAACGCCGGCTGGGTCACATGCCTCAATTGAGCCGAGCGGCTGAAGCTGCGGGTTTCCGCCAAACTGATGAAGTCTTCGAGCCACTTGGTTTCCATACGCGGCGATTATGCGAGCGCCGCGCCATACTGGGCGCCCCCTCCTTTTCCCGCACTCGCCATGCCTTCAGCCGACCTGCTCGAACTCAGCGCCACCGAACTCTCCCGCCGCATCGCCGCGCGCGACGTGTCCTGCCGCGAGGTGATGCAGGCCTCGCTGGCCCGCATCGAGGCGCTGAACCCGCGCTTCAACGCCATCGTGTCGCTGCGCGATCCGGCGCAGTTGCTGGCCGAGGCCGATGAGCGCGACGCCGAACTGGCGCGCGGCGAACGGCGCGGCTGGATGCACGGTTTTCCGCTGGCAGTGAAGGACCTGAGCCACGCCGCCGGTCTGCCGACCTCGATGGGCTCGCCGCTGTCGCCGCGTTCGCCGGCGCGCACCGACAGCCTGCACGTGGCCCGCGCCAGGGCGGCCGGCGCAGTCGTCATCGGCAAGACCAACACGCCCGAGTTCGGGCTCGGCTCGCACACCTACAACACGGTGTTCGGCATCACGCGCAACGCCTATGCGCCCGAACGCAGCGCGGGCGGCAGCAGCGGCGGCGCCGCCGTGGCGCTGGCCCTGGGCATGCTGCCCGTGGCGGACGGCAGCGACATGATGGGATCGCTGCGCAACCCGGCCGCCTTCAACAACGTGATCGGCATGCGGCCATCGCGCGGGCGTGTGCCGGGCAACCCCGACGAGGAACTGTTCTTCCAGCAACTGGGCTGCGAAGGCCCGATGGCGCGCACGGTGGAAGACGCGGCGCGGCTGCTGGCCGTGCAGGCGGGCTTCGACACACGAGTCCCGCTGTCGTCACCGCACGCCCTGCCCTCGCCCGATGCGCTGCAGCTGGACGGCGACGGCAAGGGCCTGCGCATCGGCTGGCTCGGCAGCATCTGGCCCGACCTGCCGCTGGCCCCCGGCATCCGCGAGCTGGGCGAGAAGGCGCTCGGCACCTTCCGCACCATCGGCTGCGAGGTCGAGCCCTGCACGCTCGACGTGCCGCGCGAGCACAACTGGAGCGCGTGGCTGCGGTTGAGGCAACTGCTGGTGGGCGGCAAGCTCGGTGCCTACCTCAGCGACCCGAAGCTGTTCGGGCAGCTCAAGCCCGAGGCCCAATGGGAAATCGAGCAGAGCCGGCACCTCGATGCGGCTTCGCTGTACCAGGCATCGGTGTACCGCTCGAACGTGTACCGCGCGTTCCTGAAGCTGTTCGAGCGTTTCGACTTCGTGCTGGCACCGACCGCGCAGGTGTTTCCGTTCGATGCCGAGTTGCACTGGCCTGCCGAGGTGAACAGTGTGAAGAGCGACACGTACCACCGCTGGATGGAGATCGTCACGCCGTTCACGCTGGCCGGGCTGCCGACGCTGAATGTGCGCGCCGGCTTCGGCGAAGGCGGGCTGCCGATGGGGCTGCAGCTGGCGGGGCCGATTCATGCGGACCTCGACGTGCTGCGGCTCGGCCATGCCTATGACCAGGCCTGCGGCTGGGCGGCGCACCGCCCCTCCGCATTGGGCTGAGGCCTCAGATCGGCGTCAACACGCCGCGCCCCGCGAAGTGCCCTTCGGCATTCGCGAGGAAATGGTCCACCGACTTCTGCGTCGCCTCGGGCGACCAGCCGGCCATGTGCGGCGTCAGCAGCACGTTGTCGAGGCCGACCAGCGGCTCGGGCCGCTTCGGCTCGCTCTCGTACACGTCGACGCCGGCCCCGGCGATGCGGTTCTCGCGCAATGCGGCCGCCAGCGCCTCGGTGTCGACCACGCTGCCGCGCCCGATGCTCACCAGGTAGCCCTGCGGCCCCAGCGCGTCGAGCACTTCGGCGTTGACCAGATGCTTGGTCGCCGGCCCGCCCGGTGCGGCCAGCACCAGGAAGTCGGCCCACGCGGCCAGCGACTTCAGGTCGTCGAAGTAGCGCTGCGTTGCGCCTTCGCGCGGCTTGCGGTTGTGATAGCCGACCTCCATGTCGAAGGCCGCCGCACGCTTCGCGATCTTCTGGCCGATGGTGCCCAGCCCCAGGATGCCCAGCTTCTTGCCCGACACGTTCGGCGGCTGCGGAATGGCTTCGCGCCACACGCCTTCGCGGCACAGCCGGTCGAGTTTGCGGAACTCGCGCACGATGCTGATCAGCAGGCCGAAGGCGTGGTCGGCCACGCAGTCGTCGTTGGTGCCCGCGCCGTTGGCCGTCGCGATGCCGCGAGCGCGCGTCACTTCGAGCGGCACGCCTTCGTAGCCGGCGCCCATGCAGCAGATCAGCTCCAGCGCCGGCATCGCCGCGATTTCCTCGGGCGTGATGCCGATGACGCCGATGGTCAGCACCGCACGAAACTTCTTGCCGTGCTCGGCGATGGCGGCCGCGCGCAGGGCGGGGTCGAAGGCGTAGGTCATGTCATAGACCTCGGCAATCTGGGCCTGGTGGGCACTCGAGAGGCCGCTGAGCACCAGCAGGGGAATCTTGGTCGACACGTCTGAACTCCTGAGATCGATAAAAAGGAATGGATGATCGCGCTACATCAATGGAGTTGCTTCGCTCTTCTGCAAAGCCCACATCTGGGCGTAGCGGCCCTGCTTCGCGAGCAGCTGGGCATGCGTGCCGCGCTCGACGATCACGCCCGACTCCAGCACCAGGATCTCGTGCGCGTCGACCACCGTCGACAGGCGGTGCGCGATGACCAGCGTGGTCTTGTCCTGCGCGGCGCTCTTCAGCTCGGACTGGATGGCGCGCTCGTTGGCCGAGTCGAGCGCCGAAGTGGCCTCGTCGAAGATCACGATCGGAGGGTTCTTCAGCAGCGTGCGCGCGATGGCCACGCGCTGCTTCTCGCCGCCAGATAACTTGAGGCCGCGCTCGCCCACGGTCGTTTCATAGCCCTTGGGCGTGGCGGCAATGAAGTCGTGGATGCGTGCGGCGCGCGCGGCGGCCTCCACTTCTTCGCGGCTCGCCCCCGGGCGGCCGTAGGCGATGTTGTATTCGACCGTGTCGTTGAACAGCACCGTGTCCTGCGGGACGATGCCGATGGCGCGGCGCACGCTGGACTGGGTCACTTCGCGAATGTCTTCCCCGCCGATGGTGATGCGGCCGTGCTGCACGTCGTAGAAGCGGTACAAGAGCCGCGCGAGCGTGGACTTGCCCGAGCCCGAGGGCCCGACCACCGCCACCGTCTTGCCGGCCGGAATCTCGAAGCTCACGTGCTTGAGGATGGGCCGTGCGGCCTCGTAGGCAAAGCTCACGTCCTCGAAGCGCACGGTGGCGTCGGCACCGGCCAGCGGCTGTGCGCCGGGCGCATCGCGCACCTCGCGCTCTTTTTCCATCAGCACGAACATCTTGTCGAGGTCGGTCAGGCTCTGCTTGATCTCGCGGTAGATCACGCCCAGGAAGTTCAGCGGAATGTAGAGCTGGATCATGAAGGCGTTGACCATCACCAGGTCACCCAGCGTCATGCGCCCTTCGACCACGCCCGAGGTGGCGCGCCACAGCATCAGCACCAGGCTCACGGCAATCAGCAGTTGCTGCCCGGTGTTGAGCATGCTCAGCGTGCGCTGGCTCTTGATGGCGGCCTTGCGGTAGCGGTCGAGGCTGGCGTCGTAGCGGCCGGCCTCGAAGTCTTCGTTGTTGAAGTACTTGACGGTTTCGTAGTTCAGCAGCGAATCGACCGCGCGGCTCTGCGCCACCGAGTCGAGCTCGTTCATGGTCTTGCGGAACTGCGTGCGCCACTCGGTCACCGTCACGGTGAAGGTGATGTACAGCACCAGCGCCGCCGCCGTGATCCAGACGAACAGCGAATCGAACTTCACGCCCAGGATGGTGAGCACCAGCACCAGCTCGATGATGGTCGGCACGATGCTGTAGAGCGACATCGAGATGAGCGAGTGCACGCCGCGCGTGCCGCGCTCGATGTCGCGCGTCATGCCGCCGGTCTGGCGCTCCAGGTGGAAACGCAGGCTCAGCGCGTGCAGGTGACGGAACACCTCCAGCGCGATCTGCCGGGCCGTGCCCTCGGTGGCCTTGGCGAAGATCAGCTCGCGCAGTTCGCCGAACAGCGAGGTCGAGAAGCGCAGCAGGCCGTAAGCCAGCAGCAGGCCGATGGGCACGATAAGCAGCGCCTGCGCCATGTCCGGCTTGGGCGTCATCGTGTCGACCAGGTTCTTCAGCAGCACCGGCACGCCGACGTTGGCCACCTTGGCGCCCACCATGAAGGCCAGCGCCGCGGCCACCCGCCACTTGTACTGCCAGAGGTAGGGAAACAGGCGGCGCAGCGTCGCCCAGTCGGAACGGTCGCTGCGCTCCGGCGGGTGGCCGGAGACGGAGTGGGAGGGGGGAAGGGCTTCGCCGCTGCGGCGCATGGGAGACAATCGTGGTTGCTTGTTTGTTCCAGATTGTGCCCATGTCAGATACTTCCAGCGCTGCCGCTGCCGCCATCCTCAAGAGCCTGCCCACCGACATGGAGCTGGTGCTCAAGGTCATTCCGATGCCGGCCGACTGCAACGCCAACGGCGACATCTTCGGCGGCTGGGTCATGGCGCAGTGCGACCTGGCCGGCTCGGTGATCCCGGCGCGCTACGCCAAGGGCCGCCAGGCCACGGTGGCGGTGAACGAATTCATCTTCAAGCAGCCGGTGCGGCTGGGCGACATCCTGTCGTTCTATTCGAAGCTGGTGCGCATCGGGCGTACCTCGGTCACGGTGACGGTCGAGGTGTTTGCCGAGCGCTTCCGGGCGCAGGGCGAATACATCAAGGTGACGCAGGCCACGTTCACCTATGTGGCCATCGACGACAACGGCCGCCCACGGCCCATCGAACAGCAGCCCTGAGCAACGCCCCCGGGCTCAGACGCCCGGGTCGCGCACGCGCTCGAAGCGTTCGAATTCGCGGTTGACCCAGCGCCCGTCGCGCCGCTCGACGCGGCGGATGTACACGGTCTGCACGATGTCCCGGGTGTGGGCGTCAATCTCTACCGGGCCGCGCGGGCTGTCGAGCTTCACGCCCCGGAACGCATCCACCAGCCGCTCCCCGACCACACCGCCGCGCGCCACGGGCGAGCTCATCGCAGCATCGATGGCGGCAAGCGCATCGTGGGCCGCGACCGCGAAATACCCCGGGCGCAGATGGCTGCCGTACTCCGTCTCGAAGATGCCCGTGAAGCGGCGGTTGGCCGGCGATTCGTGGGCGAACGAATAGTGGTGGCTGGTGACGAGGCCATCGGCCAGCTCTCCGATGCCTTCGAGGTAGTGGTCGTCCGTGGCGTCGCCGGTGGCCAGCAGGCGGATGCCCGTGTCGGCCATGCCGCGGTCGCGCCAGAACTTGAGGAAGGTGGCCGGCATCTGCCCCGAGGGCAGGAAGAAGAACACCGCCTGCGGCTTGAGTTCGCGCAGCCGCAGCATGTAGGCCGAGTAGTCAAGCGTGTTCAGCGGCACCCGCAGCATCGCGCCGACCCGGCCGCCGCCCGCGGTGATGCCAGAGACAAAGGCGCTTTCGGCATCGACGCCCGAGGCGTAGTCGGCCACCACGGTGCAGACGTCGCGCAGCCCCTGCTGGAGCGCCCATCGCGCCAGCGGCAGCGTGACCTGGCCGATGGTGAAGGACACCCGCACCGCGAACGGGCAGCGCGCCGTGATGCCCGAAGAGGCCGCGTTCATCACCACCAGGGGCAGCCTGGCCTGCGTGGCGACGGTGCCGACGGCGTAGGCGTTGGAGCTGAAATCCAGGCCCGCCAGCATGTCGACGCGCTCGCTTTCGACGAGGTCTTGCGCATGGCGGCGTGCCTGCTCGGGCGCGCTGCCGGGTACATCGCGCCGCAGCAGCTCGACCGGCCGGCCAGCGATGTTCTGGTTGTGCGCCGCCAGCCAGACGGCCATGCCGGCATCGAACTGCCGCCCGCCGCCCGCGTAAGGGCCGGACCATGAGCCGATGACGCCGATGCGTAGCGGTCGCACACGCGCCAGGGCCAGCGAAGGCGCTGCCAAGGCAACCGCCAGCAAGCCGAAAGTACGCCGGCGCGTGAGGTCGATTGCTACTTTTTCAGTAGCATCATTCGCCCACTGGCCGGGCGTTGTGAGCGTTCTTGTCTCTGAAACTTGCACGGCGGCCAGTGTACGCGTGCAAGCCCCGAAAACGCATCAGACCTTGGAGAAGTCCGGCTTGCGTTTCTCCATGAAAGCACCGAAAGCCTCGCGTGCCGCCGGCTCGCGCAGCATGCGACCGAAGCTCGCGCCCTCCTCACCCATGCGTTCGAGCACGGCGGGCATCTGCGCCTTCTTCAGCAGACGCTTGGTTTCCACCAGCGCACTCAGCGGCTTGGCGGCCAGCTTGCGAGCCTGCGTCTGCGCGATGGCGTTCGCTTCGGTCGGCGGCACCACGCGGTTGACCAGGCCCACTTCGAGCGCGGCCTCTGCCATGAAGGGTTCGCCGAGCAGCAGCGCCTCGGCCGCGCGGTGGTAGCCCAGCATCTGCGGCACCAGCAGGCTCGATGCAGCCTCGGGGCACAGGCCCAGGTTCACGAAGGGCATCGAGAAGGCGGCGTTGTCACCCGCGTAGACGAGGTCGCAATGGAACAGCATCGTGGTGCCGATGCCCACAGCCGGGCCGCACACGGCCGCGACGATGGGCTTGGGGAAGGTCGCAATGCCGCGCAGGAAGCGGAACACCGGCGACTCTTCCGTCGACGGCGGGCCGTTGAGGAAGTCGCCGATGTCGTTGCCTGCGCTGAAGATCGTCGGGTCGCCCTGGATCAGCACGCAGCGCACGGCCGCTTCGCTTTCGGCTGTAGCCAGCGCGTCGGCCAGCTCGGCGTACATGGCGCTGGTGATGGAGTTCTTCTTGTCGACGCGGTTGAAGGTGATGGTCATCACACCGGCTTCGGTGTGGACGAGGATGTCGCTCATGGGTGGTAGTCCTTGGATGAAAAAGGTTGGCGCCGCGGTCAGGCGCAAAGGGCTTCGCGGACGAAATCGAGGCGGTCTTGCCCCCAGAACATCTCGCTGCCGACGAACATGGTGGGAGCGCCGAACACGCCGCGCTCCACGGCTTCCTGCGTGACGGCCTTGAGGCGGTCCTTGGTTTCCTGCGCGCCAGCCAGCGCAAGCAGGCCCGCGGCGTCGAAGCCCGCATTTTGCAAGACGGCACCGACGGTTGCCGGGTCGTTGAGGTTCTTCGGATCGACCCACATCGCGTGGAAAACCGCATCGACGTACGCACCGAAACGCGCCGGCTCCTTCATCTGGACGCCCGTGGCGCCGCGCATCAGCAGCAGCGTGTTGATCGGGAAGTGGGGGTTGTGCACGAAGGGCACGCCGTAGCGCTTGGCAAAGCGCTTCAGATCGGTCGTCATGTACGGGCCCTTGGGCTTGATCTCGGCGGGCGAATGATTGCCGGTGGCCTGGAACACGCCGCCCAGCAGCATGGGCTTCCACACCAGCTCGGCGCCTGTATCGGCGCAGATGTGCGGCAGTTGCGTCGCGGCCAGGTAGGCGGCTGGGCTGCCGAAGTCGAAATAGAAGTCGACGGATTTCGCCATGGGGTTGTCTCCTTCTCTCAGAATTTCTCGGACCACGGCCGCAGGTCGAGCTCGTGCGTCCACGCGTCACGAGGCTGCGAATGCAGCATCCAGTAGCTGTCGGCAATGTGCTCCGGGTTCAGGATGCCGTCGCTCTCCTTCAACGCATAGCGCTCGGGGAAATTGCTGCGGATGAATTCAGTGTCGATGGCGCCATCGACCACAACGTGCGCAACGTGAATGCCCTGCGGCCCCAGCTCGCGCGCCATTGACTGCGCCAGCGCACGCAGCGCCATCTTCGCGCCAGAAAAAGCGCCGAAGTTCGCCGCGCCACGCAACGAGGCCGTCGCGCCGGTGAAGATGATCGTGCCGCGATGCCCGCCCTTGGGCAGTTCGCGCGCCACCATCCGCTTCGCCACTTCGCGTCCATTGAGAAAGCCCGAGAAGCAGGCCATCTCCCACACCTTGAAGTACTTGCGTGCGGTCTCGTTCAGGATGCTCTCGGGCACGTTGGCGCCGATGTTGAACACCATCACCTCGATCGGCCCGATGGTCGACTCGATCTGCTCGACAAGCGCGACCACTTCCTCTTCCTTGCGCGCATCACAGGCGAAGGCGTGCGCGCGGCCGCCGTCGGCCTCGATCTGCGCGACCAGCGGCTGCAGCTTGTCGAGGCTGCGGCGCGTGACGCAGGTGGCAAAACCTTCGCGCGCGAAGCGGCGGGCAATGGCACCGCCAGTGGCATCGCCGGCACCGACGATGAGTGCGGCTTTCTGCAGGGTGGTCATGTCTCTTTATTCCTTGTAGTAGACGATCTGGTTCGAAGTGGCCAGCAGCACGCCCTTCTCGCTCCACAGATGCGCCGTCTGGTCGAAGAAGCCGTTGAAGAACTGCTGCCCCGCCGCACGGCCCAGCAGATAGCCCGTGCCGACCTCGGCCAGCTGCGCCGGCCCGACGTGGAAGTAGGTGGTGATCGACACCGTGCCCGCGGGCACGTGCTTCGCGCGGCGCAGCCACACGCGCGGGTAGAACATGTCGCTCATCGCGGCGAGCGAGGCGAAGTCGAGCGGCCGTGGCTGTGCGTCGCGCAGCCAGATGCGGGTTTCGCTGTGGTGCAGGCTCTCGTCCCACTTCGCGGGAATGCCGCCGCTGAAGGGGCGCATCTCGTACTGGTTGATCCACGCCACGCCGGACGGGCCGATGCTCATGCGGTCGACCGTCTCGGGCCTTGGCGCCTCGGGCATCGGCATGTCGCTCTCGCCCCAGGTGTCGCGGCGCGCGGCCGTCACCACGGTGGCGGTGGTCGTCATGTTGGGCGCACCGCTGGGGCCGGCCTGCGTGATCTGCACCGTCCAGTGCTGCGTCGAGCGATTGGTGCGCACGGCAGTGGCCTGGATGTCGAACGCGCCGGCTTCGATCGCCGCCGCGTAGTTGACGGTGAGCGCGATGGGCGTGCCCAGCACGTCGGGGTGCTGCATCACCGACTGCAGCACCAGGGCCGCAGTGGTGCCGCCGAAGGGCCCGACCATGTTCCAGTAGTCGGGGCTGGTCATGCCGGTGAAGTGCCCCACGCGGATGTCGCTGTGGTGGATCGTCAGGGCTTTGTCGAAGGGGTGCTGCGTGCTCGTCATGATCGGCAGTGTGCCTCCGGAGGATGGCGTCACGCAGTCGTGTGCGGGACGTTGGCGTGCTGCACCGCAGTACGTTCGGTCAACGCAGCCAGCCGGTGCAGCTTGTCGACCGTGCTCGGCCACAGGCTCTGGCTGAACTGCTCGCGGAAGAATCCGAAGTGGCCGATGCGCCGGGCCTGCACGTCCGCCGGTGCGATGCGCTCGACCGCGCTCGGTGCGCCGGCATAGAAGCTCACCAGGCTTTCGGTGCCGGCGAGCGTCATGAGCTCGTCGTCGGTGATCGACAGCGCGAGCACGGGGAAGCGCACGCGTCCGTAGCTCTGCGATGCAAGCTCGCCCTCGGCACCCACGCTGTAGCGCGGGTTGAGACACCAGCGCCGCCATTGCAGGATCACGCCGCGCGGCAGGTCGCCGACCTTCTTCAGCTTGCGTCCCGGAAAGTAGCCGAACAGTCGCGTGACCAGCGGCACGAGCACGAACCAGAAGTAGAGAATGCCGCGCCTGAGCTTCGGCGCGTTCTCGCGCCAGTAGCCGCTGCCGGCCGCGATGCTGACGAGGCCGTCGACTTGTTCCGGGCGCTGCAGGAAGCCCGGCAACTGCGCACCAAGGCTGTGACCCAGCAGGTAGAGCGGCTGGTCGGGCAGTGCGGCCTTGGCGGCATCGATCACCGCTTCATAGTCGCGCGCCCAGTCGAACAGGTCGGCCTTGAAGCCGCGCAGCGACGCATCGCCGCGCGAATCGCCCGAGCCCCGGTAGTCGAAGGTCCAGACGCGCAGGCCCTGCTGTTCTGCAAGCCACTGCGCGAAGGGTTCGTAGAACGACTGGCGCACGCCCATTGCGCCGCCGATCACGATGCTGGCGCGCGGTGCGCCGGCGGGCTCGTAGCGGCGCACCGCCAGTTGCTGTGCGCCGCCGTCGACCTCCAGAACTTCCTGTTGCATGCTCGTTTCTCCAGAACGGTCACGGTCCATTCGCGGAACACCGCGGAACCGGCTTTGCCGGGCCGCAGGTGTTGCCCCCTGCAAGGGGGTTGGCGCAGCGACACGAAGTGCGCGAAGCCTGGGGGTTTGCTCAAACCCTTTCAAAGATCCCGGCAGCGCCCTGGCCCATGCCCACGCACATCGTGACCATGCCGTACTTCAGGTTCTCGCGGCGCAGCGCATGCACCACGGTCGCCGAGCGGATGGCGCCTGTAGCGCCGAGCGGATGGCCCAGCGCAATCGCGCCGCCCATCGGGTTGACCTTCGACGGATCGAGCCCCAGCGTGTTGATGACGGCCAGCGACTGCGCGGCAAAGGCTTCGTTCAGCTCGAACCAGTCGATGTCCTCGTGCTTCAGGCCGGCATAGCGCAGCGCGGCCGGAATCGCCTCGATCGGGCCGATGCCCATGATGTGCGGCGGCACGCCCTTGCTGGCGAAGCTCACGAAGCGTGCGAGCGGCGTGAGGCCGTACTGCTTCACGGCCTTTTCGCTCGCCAGGATCAGCGCGCCCGCGCCGTCCGAGGTCTGCGAGCTGTTGCCGGCCGTGACCGTGCCGCGCGCGGCGAACACGGTGCGCAGCTTGGCGAGGCCTTCGATGCTGGTGTCGGGACGCGCGCCTTCGTCGAGATTCACGGTGCGGGTCTTGGCAATCGACTCGCCGGTCTCCAGGTTCGGCGTGCGGTCGGTCACTTCGATGGGCGTGATCTCGTCGGCAAACTTGCCGGCCTTCTGCGCGGCCAGCGCCTTCTGGTGCGAGGCGAGCGCGAACTCGTCCTGCGCCTCGCGGCTCACCTTCCACTGCTGCGCGACCTTCTCGGCCGTGAGGCCCATGCCATAGGCAATGCCCACGTCGCCCTCGCGCTCGAAGATCGAGGGCGACAGCGAGGGCGAGTTGCCCATCATCGGCACCATGCTCATGCTTTCGACACCGGCTGCGATCATCACGTCGGCCTCGCCAACGCGGATGCGATCGGCCGCCATCTGCACGGCCGACAGGCCAGATGCGCAGAAGCGGTTGACGGTGATGCCGCCGACGCTGGTCGGCAGGCCCGCCAGCACCGCGCCGATGCGCGCGACGTTCAGGCCCTGCTGCGATTCGGGAATCGCGCAGCCGCAGATGATGTCTTCGATGGCCTTCGGGTCGAGGCTGGGCACAGCAGCCAGTGCGGCGCGCAGCGTAGTGGCCAGCAGGTCGTCAGGACGGTAGTTGCGGAAGTAGCCGCGGTGCGACTTGCCGATGGGGGTGCGGGTGGCGGAGACGATGTAGGCGTCTTGTACTTGCTTGCTCATGAAATCTGTCCTTAGTTGCGCACTGGCTTGCCGGTGCTGAGCATCCCCATGATCCGCTCCTGCGTCTTGGGATGCACGATGAGCGAGCAGAACGCCTTGCGTTCCAGCGTCATCAGGTATTCCTCGGTCACGAGCGAACCCGCGTCCACGTCGCCGCCGGTGACCACGTTCGCGATCAGGCTGGCAATGTGGAAGTCGTGCGCGCTGATGAAGCCGCCGTCGCGCATGTTCACCAGCTGGCCCTTGATGGTCGCGGCGCCGCTGCGGCCCGCCACGCGGAAGGTGCGGCGCAGCGGTGCGCGGTAGCCGGCGTCGGCCATGGCCTTGGCCTGCTGCAGCGCCACGTACAGCAGCTCGTCCTTGTTCGGCACGATCACGTCGCTGTCGAGCAGGTAGCCCAGCTTCTTCGAATCGAGCGCGCCGGTGCCGACCTTCGCCATCGCCGCAGCAGTGAAGCCTTCGGTGAGGAACGGCAGCAGGTCGCTACCCGTGGAGGCCGCTGCGTTCTCCGCAGCACGACGCGCGATGTAGGTCAGGCCGCCGGCGCCGGGGATCAGGCCCACGCCGACTTCGACCAGGCCGATGTAGCTTTCCATCGCAGCCACGCGCTTGGCCGAATGCACGGCCAGCTCGCAGCCGCCGCCCAGCGCCATGCCGCGCACGGCCGAAATCACCGGCACGCTGGCGTAGCGGATCTTGAGCATCACGTTCTGCAGCTCTTCCTCGGCGCCTTCGACCGCGCCGATGCCTGCGACCACGAAGGCCGGCAGCATCGCCTGCAGGTCGGCGCCGACCGAGAACACCTCGTCGGGCGACCAGATCACCAGGCCCTTGTATTCGGCTTCGGCCAGCTCGACCGCGGCGCCAAGCGCCTCGGCCACGTCGGGACTGATGGCGTGCATCTTCGAATGGATGCTGGCGATGAGCACTTCGCCATCGAGCGTCCACACGCGCACGTCGCCTTCGTCGCTGATGGTGGTGCCGGCGGTGTTGGCATCGGCTGCGTTCGCGCCGAGCACGCTCTCGGGGAACAGCTGGCGGTCATGCACCGGCAGCCTGCGCTGCGGCACGAATTTGTTCTGCGATGCGCTCCACGAGCCTTCGGGCGTGTGCACGCCGCCGGCCTCGGCCACCGGACCTTCGAACACCCACTTGGGCAGCGGTGCGCTGCTCAGCGCCTTGCCGGCGTCGATGTCTTCCTGCACCCACTTGGCGACCTGCGCCCAGCCGGCCTCTTGCCAGAGCTCGAACGGGCCCTGCTTCATGCCGAAGCCCCAGCGCATGGCGAAGTCGATGTCGCGTGCGCTCTCGGCGATGTCGCCCAGGTGCACGGCGGCGTAATGGAAGCCGTCGCGCAAGATGGCCCAGAGGAACTGGCCCTGCGGTCCTTCGCTCTCGCGCAGCAGCTTCAGGCGTTCGCCCGCGGGCTTCTTCAGCATGCGGCCATACACCTCGTCAGCTTTGGCGCCGGCGGGCACGTACTCGCCGCTCTTCAGGTCAAAGCGCAGGATGTCGCGGCCGACCTTCTTGAAGAAGCCGGCCTTGGCCTTCTGGCCCAGGTTGCCCAGCTCCAGCAGCTTGGCGAGCACCGGCGGCGTCGCGAAGTTGGCGTAGAACGGATCGGTCTCGGCGTTCAGGTTGTCCTGCAGCGTCTTCACGACGTGGGCCATCGTGTCGAGGCCCACCACGTCGGCGGTGCGGAAGGTGCCCGAGCTTGCGCGGCCCAGCTTCTTGCCGGTGAGGTCGTCCACCACGTCGGGCGTCAAGCCGAACTTCTCGACTTCCTTCAGCGTAGCCAGCATGCCGGCAATGCCGACGCGGTTGGCGATGAAGTTGGGCGTGTCGTGCGCGCGCACCACGCCCTTGCCGAGCGTGCTGGTGACGAAGGCTTCGAGGTCGTCGAGCACCTGCGGCTGCGTGGTGGGCGTGTTGATCAGCTCCACCAGGAACATGTAGCGCGGCGGGTTGAAGAAGTGAATGCCGCAGAAGCGCGGCTTCAGCGCTTCAGGCAATGCCTCGCTGAGCTTGGTGATCGACAGGCCCGAGGTGTTCGAGGCCAGGATCGAATGCTTGGCAACGTGCGGCGCGATCTTCTTGTAGAGATCGAGCTTCCAGTCCATGCGCTCGGCAATGGCTTCGATGATGAGGTCGCACTCGCCGAGCTTGGCAAGGTCGTCTTCGTAGTTGGCCTGTTCGATCAGGCCCGCGTCGGCCACGTCGCCGAGCGGCGCGGGCTTGAGCTTCTTGAGGTTGTCGATGGCGCGCGTGACGATGCCGTTCTTCGGGCCTTCTTTTGCGGCCAGATCGAACAGCACGACAGGCACGCGCACGTTGACGAGGTGGGCCGCAATCTGCGCGCCCATCACGCCGGCGCCGAGCACGGCGACCTTCTTCACTTGAAATCGGGACATGTTGCTTGGTATTTCTTGGATTGGTTGCGCGCAGGCTTGTTACTGCACGCGGTTCCAGGTTTGAGTGCGCCAGAAGGGGCCCAGATAGCCGCGCACTTCGAGCTTCTTGCCGCCGTCGACGGGCGTGTAGCTCGCGCGGTATTCCTTGCCGTTCTCGGGGTCGAGGATCTTGCCGCCTTCCCAGACTTCCTTGCCTTCGGCCTTCTTGCCGCCGCGGATGATGTCAAGGCCCACCATGGGCTTGCCCTTGCGGTCGTCGCTGCATTCGTCGCAGGTGGCGCCGGGCTTGGCGTCCTTGCCCAGTGCCTTTTCGATGCGGCCGAGCAGCGCACCGTTGGTTTCATCGATGCGGATCTCGGCCTTGACCTCACCGGTCTTGTCGTCAACGTTGCGCCACAGGCCGACCGGCGTGACCTGGGCCATGGCCGAGGCTGCGGTGACGGCGAACAGAACGGCGGCGAATGTTTTCTTCATGCGTGTCTCCCGGCGAAGTGAAGGAAAAGGCAAAGGGCTTGCTTCAGGCCAGTGCCGCGTCGGTGTCCATCAGCACCTTGCTGCCGGCGCGCGCGGTGCGCATCAGCGTCGCAGTCTCGGGGAACAGCTTGGCGAAGTAGAAGCGCGCGGTCTGCAGCTTGGCGACGTAGAACGGGTCGGTGTTGCCGGCGGCGATTTCGCGCAGGGCCACTTGCGCCATGCGGGCGAACAGGTAGCCGAACACGAAGTGGCCAGCCACGCGCAGGTAGTCGACAGCAGCGGCGCCCACTTCGTCGGGGTTCTGGAAGCCCTTGAAGCCGATCTCGGTCGTGAACTTGGTGAGCTGGTCGCCCAGGCCCGCGATGGGGTTGATGAACTCGGCCATCTTCTCGTTGACGCCTTCTTCTTCCACCAGCTTCGCAACCAGCTTGCCGAACTTCTTCAGCGAGGCGCCGTTGTTGCCCAGCACCTTGCGGCCCAGCAGGTCCAGCGACTGGATGGTGTTGGTGCCTTCATAGATCATGTTGATGCGGTTGTCGCGCACGAACTGCTCCATGCCCCATTCCTTGATGAAGCCGTGGCCGCCGAACACCTGCATGCAGGCGTTGGTTGCAACGTGGCCGTTGTCGGTGATGAAGGCCTTGACGATGGGGGTCAGCAGCGCGACCAGTTCGCCGGAGTCCTTGCGCACCTTCTCGTCGGGGTGGTTGTGCTCCTTGTCGAGCAGCAGCGTGCAGAAGATCTGCAGCGCGCGGCCGCCTTCGGCATAGGCCTTGGCAGTGAGCAGCATCTTGCGCACGTCGGGGTGCACGATGATGGGGTCGGCTTCCTTGTCCTTGGCCTTCACGCCGGAGAGCGAACGCATCTGGATGCGGTCCTTGGCGTAGGCCAGCGCGTTCTGGTAGGCCACTTCGGTCAGGCCCAGCGACTGGTTGCCCACGCCCAGGCGCGCGGCGTTCATCATCACGAACATCGCGGCCAGGCCCTTGTTGGGCTCGCCCACCAGCGTGCCGGTGGCGCCTTCGATCACGATCTGCGCGGTGGCGTTGCCGTGAATGCCCATCTTGTGCTCCAGGCCCGCGCAGAAGATCGGGTTGCGCTCGCCGAGCGAACCGTCGGCCTTGACCTTGAACTTCGGCACCACGAACAGGCTGATGCCCTTGCTGCCCTTGGGCGCGTCAGGCAGGCGGGCCAGCACCAGGTGAATGATGTTGCTCGTCATGTCGTGCTCGCCGGCCGAGATGAAGATCTTGCTGCCGCTGATGCGATAGGTGCCGTCCGCCTGCGGCTCGGCCTTGGTGCGCAGCAGACCGAGGTCGGTGCCGCAATGGGGTTCGGTCAGGCACATGGTGCCGGTCCATTCGCCGCTGGTGAGCTTGGGCAGGTAGGTCTTCTTCTGCTCGTCGGTGCCGTGGGCCGCCAGCGCCTCGTACGCGCCGTGCGAGAGGCCGGGGTACATGGTCCAGGCCTGGTTGGCGCTGTTGAGCATTTCGAACAGGCACTGGTTCACCACGAACGGCAGGCCCTGGCCGCCGAAGGCCGGGTCGCACGACAGCGCGGGCCAGCCGCCTTCGATGTACTTGGCGTAGGCGTCCTTGAAGCCCTTGGGCGTCTTCACTTCATGCGTGGTCTTGTCGAGCGTGCAGCCCTCTTCATCGCCGCTGATGTTGAGCGGGAAGGTCACTTCGGCTGCGAACTTGCCGGCCTCTTCGATCACCGCGTTGATGGTGTCGGCATCGGTCTCGGCATGTGCCGGAAGCGCCTTGAGTTCCTCGGCGACGTTGAGCACTTCGTGCAGCACGAACTGCATGTCGCGCACGGGTGGGTTGTAGGTAGGCATCCGGAACTCTCCTGGTCGAAGCTAGATAGAAAAAAGAAAAGGGGGAAAACGAAAACGGGGCAGGCCGCGCGCTTCTTCAGCGCACGGTCTTGAGGCGGCGGCCGGCCGGCGCGGCCGTGTCAGCCTTGGGCGCATCGGGCGTGGCGCTGCGCGCGAGGATGTTGTCGAAGCCGACGTTGGCGCGGCCAATGGAGCCGGGCACCTGCAGGAAGCGCGCTTCGTAGTGCAGTGCGAGGATCAGGCCGTGAATCTCGAACGCCACCTGGCGCTCGTCGGCATCGGCGCGCAGATGGCCTTCGCTCTGCGACTGCACGATGGCGCGCAGCACTGCCGCCTGCCAGATGCTGACCGACTCGACCAGCGCATCGCGCACCGGGCCTGGGCGGTCGTCGAATTCGGAAGCGCCGCTGATGTAGATGCAGCCCGAGTCGATTTCGGTCGAGGTGCGCTTCATCCAGTTGGCGAACATGGCGCGCAGGCGCGGCAGGCCGCGCGGCGCCTTCAGGGCGGGGAAGAACACTTCCTGCTCGAAGCGCGCGTGGTATTCACGCACCACCGAGATCTGCAGTTCTTCGCGCGAGCCGAAGTGGGCGAATACGCCCGACTTGCTCATCTTGGTGATTTCAGCCACCGCACCGATCGACAGGCCCTCGAGCCCGATCTGCGCGGCTAGCGCCAGCGCGGCGTCGACGATGACGGCCTTGGTCTGCTGGCCCTTCTGGGCGGCGCGAACGGGCTTGGCGGGAACGGCTGCTGCGGTCATCGTGGAATTTCCATGCAAAAACGAACGGTCGTTCTATTTTGCAGGGCTTTACCACTTTCGCCCGCAAGAAACCTTCAGGTATTGAAGGTTAATTGATGCGGGACGGGGCGCAATCGGCCCCATCCCTACCCCTCGGAAGCTCTCTTCAGAATTCCTGCGACACCGGCCGCAGCACGACTTCGTTGATGTCCACGTTCGCCGGCTGCTCCACCGCGTAGACGATGGCGCGCGCTACCGAATCCGACGGGATCTGGTTGGCGTCGTAGAACGCCTTCACGCCCGCAGCGGACTCGGCATCGCTGCTGCCGAACTTCAGCTCCGACTCGACCGCGCCGGGCGACACGATGGTCACGCGCACGCCGCTGTTGCCCACTTCCACGCGCAGGCCTTCGGAGATGGCGCGCACCGCGTACTTGGTCGCGCTGTAGACGGTGCCGATGGGCGTGAACACCTTCAGCCCGGCAATGGATGCGACGTTGACGATGTGCCCGCTGCCCTGCGCCTGCATGCGCGGCAGCACGGCGGCAATGCCGTAGAGCACGCCCTTGATGTTGACGTCGATGGTGCGGTCCCACTCGTCGACCTTGAGCTTGTCGAGGGGCGACAGCGGCATCACGCCCGCGTTGTTGACCAGCACGTCGATGCGGCCGAAGGCCTCGACGGTGGCGGCGGCGAGCTTGTCGAGGTCGGCGCGCTTGGCCACGTCGGTGGCCACGGCGATGGCCTCGCCGCCGGCTTCGCGGATCTCGGCGACGACCTTGTCGAGCCGGTCGGTGCGGCGGGCCGCGAGCACCACTTTTGCGCCGCGCGCGGCCAGGTGACGCGCCGTCGATTCGCCGAGCCCGCTGCTCGCGCCGGTGACGATGGCGACCTTGCCCTTGATGTTGTCTTGAACGGATGTCATGGGAAATTCCTTTCGGGTGTGTGGAAGAAGTGCCTCCAGTGTGGAAAATCCAAATGTTCCCGTAAATGAAACTCTGGCGACTTCAGAATTCCTCAAAAAGGAACTCTCAACACCATGTCCAATCGTCTCGAAGCCCTGCGCGTGTTCTGCGCCGCCGCCGATGCCGCCAACTTCCGCGACGCGGCGGCGCGGCTTTCGGTGTCACCGCAGGTGGTGACGCGCGCGGTGCGCGAGCTCGAAGACGAGCTCGGCGAGCCCCTCTTCCACCGCAGCACGCGCGGCGTTCAGCTCACCGACTTCGGTCGGCAGCTCTCGGAGCGGGCGCGCACCGCCCTGAGCGGAGTCGACGAACTCTTCCATCGCACCGACCGCCGCGCACTGTCGCAGCACGAGGGCACGGTGCGGGTCACGGCGCCGGGCATCTTCGGGCGCCAGCTCATTCCGCAGGCGCTGGCGCCGATGCTCGCCGCGCACCCGGGCCTGGTGCTCGACCTGCGCGTCTCGGAGTCGCATGCCGACGTGGTCGGCGAGCAGATCGACATCGGCGTGCGCGTGGGCCCGCTGCGCGATGCCCGCTTCGTCGCGCGGCCGGTCGGCCGGATGGCGCTGCACGTGGTGGCCGCGCCCTCGCTGATCGCGCGTACCGGCGTGCCGAAGAAGATCGAGGCGCTGGCCTCGCTGCCGCTCACCGCATTGATCGATCGCAAGTCGGGCCGGCCCTGGCCGATGATGTTCCGCAAGGAGCGCCAGCTGGCCGTGACCTCGCCGGCCTTCGTCACCGACGACTTCGACACCGAGTGCGCCGCGGTGCTCGCGGGCCTGGGCTTCGCCCAGTTGATCGGCTCGCTGGCCGAGCCCTGGATCGAGCGCGGCGCGCTGGTGTCGGTGCTGGAGGCCGAGGCGCCCGAGCCGTGGCCGATCTATGTGTACCGCTCGCAGCGCGCACCGGTGCCGGCGCGCGTGCGGCTGGTGTACGACGAGTTGATCCGCGTGCTGCGCTGAGCGCTATGCCCGCTGCCAGGCGCCGGGCGTGAAACCGAAGTGGCGCGTGAAGATGCGCGTCATGTGGCTCTGGTCCGCGAAGCCGCTTGCGGCGGCGGTGTCCGCCAAGCTCGTGCCGCGTCGGATCAAGGCGCGTGCGCGTTCGGCGCGCTGCAGCAAAAGCCATGCGTGGGGCGGCACGCCATAGGCCTTCTGGAAACGACGCAGCAGCTGGAACTTGCCGAGGCCGGCCATCGCTGCAAGCTCATCGAGCATGGGCGCGGCAAGCAGGTCATCGGCGAGGCGCTCGCGCACCAGCCGCACGTCGCCGTCGATCTCGGGCTGCGGCACGGCGGTGGAATGGCCATCGAGCAGCAGGCCGCAGACTTCGACCAGCGACTCTTCGCAGGCGAGGGCTTCGGCGCTTGCAGAGGTGCTCGCGGCGCGGTTACGCCAATCATCGAGGCGGGTGAACAGGCGGCGCAGTGTTTGGACCAGCCGCAAGTCCTTGAGCACGGGCCGTGTGAATTCAACGCTGCCGTCCATCGCAGTGCCGCCAAGCATGCCCGCCATCACTGCCGCGTCGAGATACACCATGCGCCAACGCCGCGACGGGCCGCCAAGCGGCCGGCCGTCGTGCACTTCCCCGGGATTGGTGGTGATGAGATCACCCGCATAGGCATCTACCTTGCCGCGGCCGCTGGCCGAGCTTTGCGCGCCATGGTCGAGCAGGCCGACGCCGTAGGTCGAATGCCAGTGCCGGCCGTAGTGGCGGGCACTGTCCATCGCGGTGCCATGGACGCCCTCCCAGGGCGTTCCAAAGACCTGCGAGCGATGGTCCGGCGGCGTCTTCATCCGCCGGATGATCTCAGAGAACCTCGTTCAGAGCTTGAACGGAATCACTTCCTGGCGCTGCTCGCCCAGGCCTTCGATGCCCAGCGTCATCACGTCGCCCTTCTTCAGGAAGAGCGGCGGCTTCATGCCCATGCCGACGCCGGGCGGCGTGCCGGTGGTGATGACGTCGCCGGGCATCAGCGTCATGAACTGGCTCACGTAGCTCACGATCTTGGCCACGCTGAAGATCATGGTCTTGGTGCTGCCGGTCTGCACGCGCTGGCCGTTCAGGTCGAGCCACATCGAAAGCTTCTGCGGGTTCTCGATTTCGTCGCGCGTCACCAGCCAGGGGCCGAGCGGGCCGAAGGTGTCGCAGCCCTTGCCCTTGTCCCAGGTGCCGCCGCGCTCGATCTGGTATTCGCGCTCGCTGATGTCGTTGATGGTGCAGTAGCCGGCCACGTAGTCGAGCGCGCTCTTTTGCGACACGTAGCGTGCGCGCGTGCCGATGACCACGCCGAGCTCGACTTCCCAGTCGGTCTTGACCGAGCCCTTGGGCAGCATCACCGGATCGTTCGGGCCCTGGATGCAGCTGTTGGCCTTGGTGAACACCACGGGTTCCTTGGGCACCGGCAGGCCGGATTCGGCCGCGTGGTCCGCGTAGTTCAGGCCGATGGCGATGAACTTGCCGACGTTGGCCACGGGGCTGCCGAAGCGCGGCTTGCCCTTGACCAGCGGCAGCTTGTCGATCTTCTGCTTGCGCAGCTTGGCAATGGCGGCATCGCCCAGTTGCTCGGGGCCGATGTCCTTGACGACGGCGCTCAGGTCGCGCAGCTGGCCCTTGTCGTCGATGAGGCCGGGCTTTTCCTTGCCGGGGTTGCCATAGCGGACGAGTTTCATGCTTTCCTTTCAGTGCATTGAATTGAATTGATCAGTACGTGGAGCGGCCGCCGGAGAGGTCGAAGACCGCGCCGGTGGAAAACGAACAATCTTCGGTGCAGAGCCAGCCGACCATCGCGGCCACCTCCTCCACCGTGCCGAAGCGGCCCATGGGAATCTTCGAGAGCATGAAGGCGATGTGCTCGGGCGTCATCTGGTCGAAGATGGCCGTCTTCACGGCCGCGGGCGTCACGCAGTTCACGCGGATGCCGGTGTCGGCCAGCTCCTTGCCGAGCGACTTGGTCAGCCCGATAACGGCCGCCTTGCTCGCGCTGTAGGCACTGGCGTTGGGGTTGCCCTCCTTGCCGGCCACCGAGGCGATGTTGACGATGCGGCCGTAGCCGCCAGTGCCCTGCTTGCGCATCTGCGCGACCACTTCGCGGCAGCACAGGAACACGCCGTTGATGTTGACGTCTATCACCTGGCGCCAGTCGTCCACGGGGTAGTCCCACAGCCTGGTGTTGGGGCCAGTGATGCCGGCGCTGTTGACCAGAGCGTCGATACGCGGCGCGTGCGCCAGCGTGGCGGCCACGGCCTTGGCAACAGAGGGCTGCTGCGACACGTCGACCTTCAGCGCAAAGGCCTTGTCGCCGAGCGACTCGGCCGCCTTCGCGGCGGCGTCTTCATCGCGGTCCCACAGCGTGACGCCGCCGCCCGAGGCCACGAGCCGCTGCGCGATGCCGAAGCCGAGCCCCGTGGCGCCACCGGTGACGACCGCGTGGCGGCCCTTGAAGTCGAGCTGGTTCATATGGTGATGCCGCCGTCGACGGTGAAGGCCTGGCCGGTGGCGAAGACCGATTCGTCGCTGGCAAGGAATACAACCACCGGCGCGATTTCCTCGGCCTGCGCGAGCCGGCCCATGGGCTGGCGCGCGATGAAGGCCTTGCGCGCGGCTTCGGGGTCGGCATTGGCGTTGATGCGGTCGCCAAGCGAGGGCGTGTCGACCGTGCCCGGGCACACGGCATTGCAGCGGATGCCCCGGGCCACGTAGTCGGCCGCCACGCTCTTGGTGAGGCCCAGCACCGCCGCCTTGGTGGTGCCGTAGACAAAGCGGTTGGGCAGCCCCTTCATGCTGGAGCACACGCTCGCCATGTTGATGATGCTGCCGCGCCCGGCCGCCAGCATGCCGGGCAGCACGGCCTGGATGGTCCACATCTGGGCGCGCACGTTGAGGCTGAAGGCGAAAAGCAGCTCGTCGTCGGTGGCCTGCTCGATGGTGCCGTTGTGCACCACGCCCGCGCAGTTGAAGAGGACGTCGAGCGCGGGCAGCTTCGCCACCACCGCGCCGATGGCTGCCTTGTCGAGCACGTCGAGCTTGAGCGCGGTGACGTTGGGCACGCCCGCGTAGCGTTCGAGCAGCTTCTCGTTGACGTCGGTGGCCCAGACCTGCGCGCCCTCGGCGGCCATGGCCAGCACGCTGGCGTAGCCGATGCCCTGGCCGGCGGCGGTGACCAGCGCGGTCTTTCCCTGCAATCTCATCGGTGTCTCCTCTGGTCGTGTCTTCGGGTTAGGCCCGATGATGGCGCGGGCGGTGTATCGTATTCTGAATTGGCCTTACCACTTGTCCAATTCAGGACAACCCTTAAGCCCCTCGACCTCCTTTTTTCGCTCCCGTGCCGATCCAGACCCTCGAACCCCAGCGCCTCTACCGCCAGATTGCCGAACAGTTGCGCGTGCTCATCGGCAAGGGCGAGTTCGCGGTGGGCGCGCGCATTCCGGCCGAGCGCGACCTGGCCAAGCAGCTGGGCGTGAGCCGGCCCTCGGTGCGCGAGGCACTGATCGCGCTGGAGGTGGAAGGCTGGGTCGAGATCCGCACCGGCTCGGGCGTGTACGTGCTCGACCGCTCGCACCGCACGGCCCCGCCCGCCAACGGAGCAGCCGGCGCCGAATGGGGGCCGCTCGAAATCATCCGCGCGCGCCGCCTGGTGGAAGGCGAGACCGCCGCCACGGCGGCCCAGTACGGCAAGCGCAAGGACGTGGACGCCATCCGCCGCGCAATCAAGATGATGCGCGAGATGGCCGCGCGCAGCGAAGTACCGCACGAGGGCGATCGCGCCTTCCACCTGGCCATCGTCAACGCCTGCGGCAACGTGGTGCTGACCGAGACGGTGCAGGGCTTCCTGGAGTCGCGCCACGGGCCGATCTTTGCGCGGATGATCGATTACTTCGAGACCATGGACTCGTGGCAGGCCGCCATCGGCGAGCACGAAGCCATCCTCGACGCCGTCGCTGCGCGCGACCCGGCAGCGGCGCGCGAGGCAATGCACCAGCACATGGACAAGTTCCACCAGAGATTCAGCGCGAGCTGGCGCCGCGCGAAGGTCTCCTGACAAACAAACAAGCGCCGACAGGCACTCACGATGACTCCCTACATCCGACTCCACCCCGCCGATGACGTCGTCATCGCGCGCTCGCAACTGCTCGGCGGCACCGTCGTCGAAGGCGTGGCCGTGCGCGGCCTGATTCCGCCGGGCCACAAGATCGCGATGCGCGACATCGCCCAGGGCGAGCCGGTGCGGCGCTACAACCAGATCATCGGATTCGCGAGCAAGCCCATCGCTGCCGGCGAGCACGTGCACACGCAGAACCTGAACATGGGCCCGGACAAGGGAGACTTCGAACGCGATTACGCCTTCGGCGCCGACGTGAAGCCCGCCCCTGCGAAGCGCGAGGCCACCTTCATGGGCATCAAGCGCGCCGACGGCCGCGTGGCCACGCGCAACTACATCGGCGTGCTGACCAGCGTGAACTGCTCGGCCACGGCCGCGCGCGCCATTGCCGACCACTTCTCGCGCAAGACCAATCCGCAGGCGCTCGCGGCGTTTCCGAACGTGGACGGCATCGTCGCGCTCACGCACGGCACCGGCTGCGGCATGGACACGCAGGGCATGGGCATGCAGATCCTGGAGCGCACGCTGACGGGCTACGCCACGCACCCGAACTTCGCGGGCGTGCTGGTGGTCGGGCTCGGCTGCGAGGCCAACCAGATCAACGCCTGGCTCGCGACCGGCCACCTGGCCGAGGGCGAGAACTTTCGCACCTTCAACATCCAGGACACGGGCGGCACCCGCAAGACGGTCGAGAAGGGCGTGGCGCTCATCAACGAGATGCTGCCGCGCGCCAACGCGGCAAAGCGCGAGCCGTGCAGTGCGGCGCACATCACCATCGGACTGCAGTGCGGCGGCTCCGACGGCTACTCGGGCATCAGCGCCAACCCGGCGCTGGGTGCGGCGGTCGACCTGCTGGTGGCGCATGGCGGCACCGCCATCCTCAGCGAAACGCCCGAGGTGTACGGCGCCGAGCACCTGCTGACGCGCCGCGCGGTGAAGCGCGAAGTGGGGCAGAAGCTGGTGGACCGCATCAAGTGGTGGGAGCACTACACCGAAATCAACGAAGGCGAGATGAACAACAACCCCTCGCCGGGCAACAAGGCCGGCGGGCTCACCACCATTCTCGAAAAGTCACTGGGCGCGGTGGCCAAGGGCGGCACCAGCAACCTCGAGGCGGTGTACGAATACGCCGAGCCCGTGACGGCGCACGGCTTCGTCTACATGGACACGCCGGGCTACGACCCGGTGAGCGCCACGGGCCAGGTGGCCGGCGGCGCCAACCTGATCTGCTTCACGACCGGGCGCGGCTCGGCGTATGGCTGCGCGCCTTCGCCCTCGCTCAAGCTCGCGACCAACTCTGCGCTGTGGCAGCGGCAGGAAGAAGACATGGACATCAACTGCGGCGAGATCGTGGACGGCACGGCGTCGATCCAGGAGATGGGCCAGCGCATCTTCGAGCTGGTGCTGGCGACCGCTTCGGGCGCGCAGTCGAAGAGCGAGCAGCACGGCTACGGCCAGAACGAGTTCGTGCCGTGGCAGGTCGGCGCGGTGATGTGACGTGATGTGAATCCATCGGCAAGGAACGACATGGCCAACCTCCCCTTCGGCTTTCTCGAGGGCACCGGCTTCGAGCATAGAGACCCTCGCTTCAAGTCTTGCATTCCCGGCCCCGAGCGCGTGCAGCGCCTGTGGACCGGTGCGCGCTGGTGCGAAGGCCCCGTGTGGTTCGCCGCGCACCGCACGCTGGTGTGGTCGGACATTCCGAACAACCGCATGCTGCGTTACGACGAAGTCAATGGCACGGTCGGCATCTTCCGTGAGCCGTCGAACAACACCAATGGCAATACGGTCGACCGCCAGGGCCGCCTCGTGAGTTGCGAGCATCTAACGCGGCGCGTAACGCGCACCGAGCATGACGGCACGATCACCGTGCTGGCCTCGCACTGGCAGGGCAAGCGTCTCAATTCGCCCAACGACGTAGTCGTGCATTCGGACGGCGCCGTGTGGTTCACCGACCCGAGCTACGGCATCCTCTCCGACTACGAGGGCCTGAAGGCAGACAGCGAAATCGGCGCCTGCCATGTCTATCGCATCGACCCGGCGAGCGGCGAAGTCGAACGCATGGCCGATGACTTCGTGAAGCCCAACGGCCTGGCGTTCTCGCCCGACGAATCGACGCTGTACATCGCCGACACGGGCGCGAGCCATGCGGCGGACGGGCCGCGGCACATTCGCCGCTTCAGTGTCAGCCCCTATGCCAGGAGGCTGGACGGCGGCGAGGTGTTCGCCGAATGCACCAACGGGCTGTTCGACGGCTTCCGGCTCGACACCGAAGGCCGCATCTGGACCAGCGCACTCGACGGCGTGCACGCCTATCACCCCGACGGCACGCTGCTCGGCAAGATCCTGATCCCCGAGCGCGTGGCCAACGTCTGCTTCGGCGGGCCCAAGCTCAACCGCCTTTTCATCTGCGCGACCACGTCGCTCTATGCCATCACGCTGAACGCGAAGGGAGTCTGATCCATGTCCAGAACGCTGGAGGCCAACGGCCTGCAAGCCACCGTCACCCGCATCCTCGAGGCCGCGGGCAGTTCACCGGCCGAAGCACAACAGGTGGCCGCCAACCTGGTGCTGGCCAACCTGAGCGGCCACGACTCGCACGGCGTGGGCATGCTGCCGCGCTATGTGGATGCGGTGGCCGAGGGCGGGCTGAAGCCGAACGCACCGGTGCGCATCAACCTCGACATCGGCACGCTGATGGGCCTGGACGGCCAGCACGGCTACGGGCAGATCGTCGGCGTGCAGGCGATGGAACTCGGCATCGCGCGAGCCAAGCAGCATGGCAGCTGCATCTTCACGCTCTCGCACGCGCACCACCTGGGGCGCATCGGGCACTTCGCGGAAATGGCGACGGCGCAGGGGCTGGTGGCCATGCACTTCGTCAACGTGCTGTCGCGGCCGGTGGTCGCGCCGTGGGGCGGCGGCGACGGGCGCTTTGGCACCAACCCGTGCTGCATCGGCATTCCGCTCGCGGGTGCCGAGCCCTTCGTGCTCGATTACGCGACCAGCCGCGTGGCGCAGGGAAAGATGCGCGTGGCGCACAACAAGGGCGAGCGCGTGCCCGACGGCTACCTGATCGACGAGAACGGCGCGCCGACCAACGACCCGGGCGTGGTGGTGGTGCCGCAGGGCAACGGGCTCTTCGGCGCGCTCATGACCTTCGGGGAGCACAAGGGCTACGGGATGGCGGTGGCGTGCGAGTTGCTCGGCGGTGCGCTCACTGGCGGCGGCACGTGGCACCGGCCGGCGGACACGGCGCGCACCGTGCTCAACGGTATGCTGACGGTGCTGATCGACCCGGCGCGGCTGGGCACGCAAAAGTCTTTCGACGAAGAGGCGCGTGAGTTTGTCGAGTGGCTGAGGCAGAGCCCGCCGGGGCAAGGCTTCGACGAAGTGCAGATTGCCGGCGAGCCGGAGCGCAAGGCGCGCGCGGCGCGTCGCAAGGACGGAATCTGGGTGGACGACGCGACGTGGGGAGAAATCGTCGCGGCGGGAGCCAAGGTAGGCGTGGCCGTCGCATAGGGCTTTGGCGCCAGCGGCTATCGGCGGGCGCTTCGCGACTTCTGGCTCAGCACCAGCGCGATGCCTCCCAGAATTGCCACCGAAGCAGCCGCCAGCCGCGGCGTGATCGCCTCCGACAGGAACAGCACGCCGCCGAACGCAGCCAGGAGCGGCACCGACAACTGCACGGTGGCCGCGCGCATGGCCGAAAGACGGCTCAGCGCCGCATACCAGACCGCGTAGCCGAGGCCCGATGTCAACGCGCCGGAAGCGACAGCAAGCACAAGGCCGGTCGCGTCCACGCGAGCGCTGGCCGCAAACACCAGGCTCAACGCCAAGGCAAGCGGCACGGCCCGCGTGAAGTTGCGTGCCGTAGCGGCCAGCGGGTCAGCCACCCCACGGCCGCGCAAGGAATACACGCCCCACGCCACACCCGCGATCGCCATCAGCACGGCGCCGAGAAGCGGCGGCGCGGCGATGCCCGGGGACACCAGGTAGACGAGTCCGCCAGCCGCCAGGACGAAGCCGAACCACGCGAGAGCCCCGAAGCGCTCGCCGCCAGAGCGCAAGCCCACGCCGAACATCGTCAGCTGGACCGCGCCGAACAGGATCAGCGCGCCCGTGCCCGCCGACAGGCTGAGGTAGGCGAAGGAGAAGAACGCGACATAGCCGAACAGCATGACGGCGGCCAGCCAGTCGACGCGGGCGGACGAGGCCGGCGGCTGCGCCCTGAACCGCACGATGAGCCCCAGCATGAGCGCTCCCGCCACGAGCCTGACGCTGCCGAAGCTCGCTGCATCAATGCCTTTGTGCTGCAGCGCAAGCCGGCACAGGAGCGAATTGGCCGCGAACGCGAGCATGGCCACCGCCGTGAGGAGGATCGTCTGCAGCGTGGGCTGCCGGTTGTCGCGCGCGTCATCGGGCATGCGCCCTCCGTCGAGGAACCTGCGCAAACATTGGCCTGCCGCCGAGGCCCGGCGGCAAGGGGCGAGTTGATGCTACTCCGCTCGAAGACTCTAGGCGAGCCGGCCGACGCCCCGCAAGGGACGAACGCGAATCAAACGATCAATGCGATCGTGGCTTCAAGGTGCTCAGACGGTGCGCGGCGGAAACCCGAGCGCGCAAAGCGCTGCAGCTGGCCCACGACAAAGGCCGTGAGCGCAGCGGCGCGCACCTGGGCGTCGACGCTGGGCGTGGCCGAGCCGTCGGCCGCGGCAGCCCCGCGCAACACCTGGCGCAGGGTGGCTTCGATCTTGTCGAAGAACTGGTTCATGCGCTGCTGCAGGCGTTCGTTCTCGTAGACCAGCGCGTCGCCCACCATGACGCGGGTCATGCCGGGGTTGCGCTCGGCGAACTGGACCAGCAGCGTGAGGATCTTGGCGGCCTGCTGGGCGCCGGTGGCACCCTCGCGCTCGAGGATCTGGTTGACCAGCGTGAAGACGCTCTGCTCGATGAAATCGATCAGGCCCTCGAACATCTGGGCCTTGCTGGCGAAATGGCGGTAGAGCGCGGCCTCGCTCACTTCGAGACGGGCGGCCAGCGCGGCGGTGGTGACCCGCTCGGCGCCGGGCTGCTCGAGCATGGCGGCGAGCGCCTGCAGGATCTGCACGCGCCGCTCACCCGGCTTCGGGCGCTTGCGCGCCGGGGGAGTGAGCGTGTCCGCGGGGGTCTCTACGCCGGAAGCACTGGTCGTCTCTTCGTTCTGCATGGGAGCGCGTGCAAAGATGTAATCAATTGATTCTCGCACAGCGCAGTGAGCACGCGCCCACCCGTTCAACGGGCGCGGATCATCGTCCCGTAGGCCTGGTCGGTCAGGATCTCCAGCAGCATCGCGTGCGGCACCCGGCCGTCGATGATGTGCACCGCGTTCACGCCGCTCTTGGCGGCGTCGAGGGCGCCTTCGATCTTGGGCAGCATGCCGCCCGAGATGGTGCCGTCGGCGAACAGGTCGTCGATTTCGCGTGCGCTCAGGTTGGTGAGCAGCTTGCCGTCCTTGTCGAGCACGCCGGGCGTGTTGGTCAGGAGCATGAGCTTCTCGGCCTTGAGCACGGTGGCGAGCTTGCCGGCCACGACGTCGGCGTTGATGTTGTAGCTTTCGTTGTCCTCGCCGAAGCCGATGGGGCTGACGACGGGGATGAAGGCGTCGTCCTGCAGCGCCTTGACCACGCTGGGATCGATGGAGACGATGTCGCCGACCTGGCCCACATCATGGTGCACGTTGGGATCGGCGCGGTCGGCCAGCTTGAGCTTCTGCGCACGAATCAGCCCGCCGTCGCGCCCCGTGAGGCCCACCGCCTTGCCGCCGGCCTGGTTGATCAGGCCCACGATGTCCTGCTGCACCTCGCCGGCCAGCACCCATTCGACGACTTCCATGGTCTCGGCGTCGGTGACGCGCATGCCCTGGATGAAGCTGCCCTTCTTGCCCAGGCGATTGAGCGCCGCCTCGATCTGCGGACCGCCGCCGTGCACCACCACCGGGTTCATGCCGACCAGCTTGAGCAGCACCACGTCTTCGGCAAAGTCTGCCTGCAGCGCCGGATCGGTCATGGCGTTGCCGCCGTACTTGATGACGATGGTCTTGCCGTGGAACTTGCGGATGTACGGCAGCGCCTGGGCCAGGATCTCGGCCTTGTCGCGCGGGGGGATGTTGAGGACGGGGTCGGTCATGGGCGGTCAGGCTCCAAAGCGAAGGACGGAAGGAAATTCTCGCAAAGAAAGATGTCGTCAGGGGCGCAACCAACGGGGCACCTTGAAGCGCACGATCATCAGGTAGGCGCCCACGTATGTGGTGACGAACAGCAGGCAGAAGAACATCAGCATGATCGTGTTGTTCCAGAACAGCACGGCCGGCACCACCGACAGCGCGGCAAACATCCAGAGGTACGGCGAGGTGCGGTTGTTGCGCGCCAGCAGTTGCCGGGCCTCGTCGTCCGCGAAAGCCACGCGCACGATGCGCCGGAAGATCAGCTGGTGGAAATGCAGCGCATCGGCCGTGCCGGGCGACTGGCCGCGCGCCAGCTTGCGGTAGATGGAGAACAGCGTCTCCCACACCGGATAGATCAGCAGCAGCATCGGGAACCAGGGCGACACCACGCGGTGCCGCTGCACCAGCGTCACGCAGGCCACGGCGATCACCATGCCCCAGACGTAGGCTCCGCCGTCGCCGGCGAAGATCTTGCCGCGCGGGTAGTTCCAGACCAGGAAGCCGAAGGTGGCGCCGACCAGGCAGATCACCATGGCCGCCAGTTGCCGGTCGCCCACCTGCAGCGCCACGTGGGAAATTGCCAGGCAGACCAGCACGGCGACCGTGCCCGCGAGCCCGTTGTAGCCGTCGATGATGTTGAAGGCATGCGGCAGGCCGCCGATGGCCAGGGCCGCGAACAGCACTGTGGCATACGGAATCATCGCCAGCCAGCCGTCGACCGTCTCGAAGCCGGTGCGTGCCACGCCCAGCCCCAGCAGCCAGCACACGAGCAGCGCCGAACCGATGGTGAGCCCCAGCCGGTAGCGCACCTTCACGTTCTGGGTAACGTCTTCGACGATGCCGCCCAGCACCGCCGGCAAGATGCACAGCAGCGTGAGCATCGAGGTCTTGACCGGCCACGACACATTGAACGGATCGGTGCCGGTGATGCCGGCGGCCAGCCAGGCCACCCCCATGCCCACCAGGATGCCCGCACCGCCCAGGCGCGGCACGTGGCCTTTGTGGAAGCGCTGGGGCATGTCGGCGCCGTAGAGGCGGGCATGCCTGCGCGCGCGGCGCATGAACAGCTGGACCGAGAAGGCAGCGACGAAGAAACTGATGACGATCAGAGCAATCATGTGTGGGGGTTGGGGAACCCTAGAATTCCCGAGCGAAATTAGACCATGCCCACGCCCCCCTCCCCCCGCCCCCCGATCACCATTTCAATCGTGAGCCACGGCCAGCTCGCGCTGGTGCTGCCGCTGCTCGAGCAGCTGGACCGGCACAGCCGCGAAGTCATCGACAAGGTTTTGCTCACATTGAACATTCCCGAGCCCGATGTGCTCGCTGGCCGCAACTGGGGCTTCGAGGTGGAGCGGATCGAGAACGCGAGCCCCAAGGGCTTCGGTGCCAATCACAACCAGGCCTTCGAGCGCTGCGGCACGCCGTGGTTCCTGGTGCTCAACCCGGACATCCGCTTTGACAGCGACGTGCTGACGCCGTTGCTCGCGCAGGCCGCGGCCGACGCCGGCCTGCTGACGCCGCGCATCCTGGAGCCCGGCAAGGCCGAGCCGGAGCCGCACCGGGCGATGCTCACGCCGCTTGAAATCGTAGGAAGAAGGAAGCCCGGCTATGTGCGGCCGACGGTGCCCGCGTGGATTCCGGGGCTGTTCATGCTGTTTCGCAGCGAGGTCTACCGGCAGCTCGGTGGCTTCGACGAGAAATTCTTCATGTACGGCGAAGACTTCGACATCTGCGCCCGCACCCGGCTCGCGGGGTGGAAACTGCAGGTCGGCGAAGACCTGGTCGCCCGGCACGACGCGCAACGAGAAAGCCACCGGAGCAAGAAATACCTGTACTGGCACGTGACCAGCCTGCTGAAGGTGTGGCTGTCGGGGTCGTTCTGGCGGTACTGGCGGCTTCGCGGTTGACCGATCAAGTCCGTCAGCCGCGTTCGAGCAAGTCTTGCACGATGGCGTGCCCGCCGCGGCCGAAGCGCGCATAGCGGCCGCGCGCCGCCTCGATCAGGATCGGCAGCAGACGCAGCGGCCGCGCCGCCGGAAGCTCGGCCCGGAACCGCTGATGCTCGACCTTGGCGCGCTGTGCCTCCAGATAAGCCGCCGGCACCCGGGCGCCAAGCTGCTGCAAGCGCTGCAGCAGCGCTTCGGCCCTGCGCAGCCGTGCCACGTGCTTGTCGCCGCGTTCGGCAAAGGCCTTGGCCATCTTCTCGGACAACGTGAGCCGCCGTGCGCCGATCTGGTTGCTGGCGTGCTGGCGGTAGTCGATGGTCGGCTCGGGCAGCACGTCCATGCGGCCGATGGCTGCCGCCACGGCGGCCAGCCACTCGTCGTGCACCCACTCCGGTGCGAACGGCAGCGCTGTGTCGAGCAGGGTCTTGCGGAACATCGTGGTGGCGCCGGTCACGAGATTGCGCCGCAGCAGGACACCGAAGGCCTCGCCGCCCGCGATGGCCGCCAGTTCGGCAGGCTGC
This sequence comes from Variovorax sp. OV084, assembly GCF_900111625.1. Lineage (NCBI taxonomy): Bacteria > Pseudomonadati > Pseudomonadota > Betaproteobacteria > Burkholderiales > Comamonadaceae > Variovorax > Variovorax sp. OV084. The sequence continues at coordinate 47,724 of NZ_FOII01000012.1, forward strand.
ACCTCCAGCGCGTGGAAGAGCGTGGAGCCTAGGGGCTTCAGTTCGGCATCGACGAGGCGCGCGTCGGTGTGCAGCAGCAGCAGGTCGGGCCGCGCCTCGAACTGCGCCACCATGCGCGCGAGCCGGCCTGGGTGCCAGGCGTCGTCCTGGTCGCACAGGGCGATGAGCTCATGGCTGCAGGCGCGCGCGGCCTGCTCGAAGTTACGCGTGACGCCCAGCGGCGGCGTATTGCTGAACACGCGCAGCGCGACCTGGTCCGCCACGCCGCACTGCGCGAGGGTGTCGCGCACGACGGCCAGGGTGTCGTCGGTCGAGCCGTCGTCGGACAGCACGATCTCCCGCGGCAATGGCGTCTGCGCGCAGATGCTTCGGACCTGCTCGGGAAGATAGCGCGCGCCGTTGCGGGTGCAGAGCGCGACGGAAACGTCGAGGGCCATCAGACCGGAGGCAGGCGGGGCGGCCAGGCGTAGCTGAAGTCTTCGCGGGCCAGCATGAGGTTGGGGCTGTAGGCGGGGTCGTTCTGGATGATGGCGCCCCAGCGTTTGTGCATGTAGGCGGCTTCTTCCTGGAACTGTGCCTGCTTCTGCGGCGAGACATCCTTGGCGCGGGTAGCGGACTCGTAGTGGAACAGCTCCGCGTAAGGCGTCCAGACGTTGCGCAGGCCCGCTTCGCGCAGCCGGAGGCAGAAGTCGATGTCGTTGAAAGATTCCTTCAGATGCACTTCGTCAAGGCCGCCGACTTCGAGGTAGTGGCACTTCTGGATCACGAGGCAGGCCGCGGTGACCGCGGAGAGCGTCTGGATCAACGCCGCGCGGCCAGCATAGCCTTCGCGGCCCATCGGCATGCGGCGGTGCGAATGCGCGGCAATGCCCCCCACGCCCAGGATCACGCCGGCGTGCTGCAGAGTCTTGTTGGGGAACCACAGCCGCGCCCCCACGGCGCCCACGCCCGGCTGCACCGCAAGGCTCACCATCTCACTGAGCCAGTCCGGCGTGATGACCTCGATGTCGTTGTTGACCAAGGCCACTAGTTCGCCATTGGCCGCGGCAACCGCGCCGTTGTTCAGTGCCGCGTAGTTGAAATCGCGGTCGTCGCGCAGCACGCGGACATTCGGCTTCTCTGCGGCAATCCGCTTGAACCAGGCCAGCGTGTCCGGATCATCGGAGCCGTTGTCGACGATGATGATTTCGTAGTTCGAATAGCTGGTTTTCTCCAGGATCGATTCGACGCATTGCCGGGTCAGCTGCAAGGCGTTGCGTGTCGGGATGATCACGGAAACCAGCGGTAAGACATCGGGCAAGGCGTAATGCACGCGGTACCCGAAATCGAGGTGTTCGGCTGTGGCACGCACGCCTGTGCGCATGAAATGCTCGTTCAGCGCGCGCTCGCCTGCGATGGCCGCATAGGGCTTGGCGCTCATCGAACGGGCCGTGCTCTCGACGTGCACGCGCCAGTGGTACAGCACGCGCGGAATGTGCTGGATCTGGCTGGGCTGTATCCGCTCCATGCAGCGCAACACCAGATCCCAGTCCTGCGAGCCTTCCATGCCGACGCGGAAGCCTTCGACTGAACGCATCAGTTCGGTCGAAAGCACGCCCAGATGGCTGAACATGTTCTGCGAGCGGAAGAGATCGACGTTCCAGTCCGACTTGAAATAGGGCCCGAACCGGTGCCCACCCTCATCGACCTTGTCTTCGTCGGAATAGATCAGCTTCACGTCAGGATGGGTCGCGATGCAATCGGCCACCCAGAAAAGCGCGTGGGCCGGCAGCAGGTCGTCGTGGTCCATGAGCGCGACCCAGGAGCCCGAGACGAGTTCCAGAGCGCTGTTGGAAGCGGCCGAGATATGACCGTTTTTCGGGCGAAATACCACCTTGATGCGCGGGTCGCTCTCGCTGTACGACTTGAGGATCTCGCGCACCTCGGCCGAAGGCGACGCGTCATCGGCAATGCAGAGCTCCCAATTCGGATAGATCTGGCTGCGCACCGACTCGATGGCCTCGCGCAGCCACGCGGGGTTGGGGTTGTAGGTGGGCATCACGACCGAGATCAGCGGCCGGTCTTTCATGGCGGCAACGCGCTGGGCGATCTTGTCGCGCAATTCGGGAGTCAGGGTGTCATAGCGTTGCACCCACTTCGTATAGTCGTTGTAGCCGCCGAATCGCCGGCCCAGCTCCCAGCGAATGCCCGCCCACCCCGACTTCTTGAACATTCGCCATGCCCGCTGCACGCGCCCCATCATTCCGGGGCCTTGCCAGAGTCCGGCCAGGCCGAGGATGAATCGATAGACAGATTTCATAGAAATTGCGCACCCGCGAGGCGGATGAGGCGGAGCTTGTGAGGAAATACCTGAAATAGACAGGGCGATGCCGAAACATGGCGTCGCTGGCCTTGCGGGAGGGGATTATCTTCGCAACCAGCCGCCGCAAAGGACGGCGGCGGCCGTTTCACTCCTACGCCGGACGTCGGAGGGCTGCCCGTAAAATTGGTCGGTCAAAAAGCTAAAGGAAAACAATGAGGCTACTCTCTGTGGTGCTCTCGGGAGGCGCCGGCTCCAGGCTCTGGCCTGCTTCGCGTCAGGCTTTTCCCAAGCCATTCATGAAAATCGGCGACTCCACGCTGCTTCAACAGGCTGTCGAGCGTGGACAGGCCTGCGGGACCGGTGACCTGATGGTCGTGACCAACAAGGACCATCTGTTCCTCACGAAGGACGTGCTCGGGCAGATGAGCGACCCGCCCACCACCACCTTTCTCCTCGAGCCCAAGGGGCGCAACACTGGTCCGGCCATCGCGCTTGCAGCGCTTCAATGCGCGCGCCAATTCAGTGGCGACACAGTGATGCTCGTCCTTTCCGCAGACCACCTGGTGCCCGACGTGCATGCTTTCGTGGCCAGCGCGACGGAAGCCTTCCGCCTGGCGCAGGAAGGCAACCTCGTTGTGTTCGGCGTGAGCCCAACAAGCCCCGACACCGGCTTCGGCTACATCGAAGTCGAACACGTTTCGCGCGAGAGCCAGAGCGTCAAGCGCTTCGTCGAGAAGCCCGACCTCGAAACGGCACAGAAGTACTTGGCCACCGGCCGGTACTACTGGAACAGCGGCATGTTCGCGTTCACTGCCGACACCATCATCGCCGCGCTCGAGAAGCACGCTCCGGACGTGATCAGAGCAGCAAGGCGTGCACTCGAAACCGCCAAGACCTCCGGTGCATCCGTCAACTTCGATCTGCATGCGTTCGGTTTGCAGCCGGACATCAGCATCGACTACGCGGTGCTGGAGCACGCCTCGAATGTCCACGTGGTGCCCGCCAAGTTCAGCTGGAGCGACGTGGGTTCGTGGCCTGCGGTGTCCAATGCGCTGACGCCTGACGCCAGCGGCAACACGCTTCCCGACGATGTCGTAGCCCTCGACACGACGGGCACGCACGTGCAGGTCGAAAGCTATGGCCCGAAGGTCGTTGCCACCATTGGCGTTCACGACCTCGTGATCGTCGACACGCCCGATGCGCTGCTGGTGCTTCACAAGGACAGCGCACAAAAGGTGAAGAAGGTCGTCGACGTGCTCAAGGCTCGCAAGCACGACACGGTGCACCTGCCGCCGGTGGTCCACCGTCCGTGGGGCACATACGCCTCGCTCAAGGAAGAGGAAGGCTACAAGGTCAAGCGCATCACCGTCAGACCCGGCGAAGCGCTGTCCCTGCAATACCATCACCAGCGCGCGGAGCACTGGGTGGTCGTACAGGGGCGCGCCATCGTACAAATCGGAGACACCGAGCACGAGACGCTCCCAGGCCAGTATCGGTACATTCCCCTGAAGGAAAAACACCGCCTGACCAATATCGGCGACGAAGAGCTGGTGCTCATCGAAGTCCAATGTGGCGGCTATCTGGGCGAAGACGACATCGTCCGCCTTGCAGACACTTACGGACGTACATGAGTCAAGTCCACTCCAATCTTCACCGAAGCGCCTTGTCCGACTGGTGGCAAGGCACCCGCCGCACCGATATCTGGTGGACCCTCGCCTGGTTCGACATCGTCCTGCGCTATCGCCGCTCCATGCTCGGCCCGATGTGGCTCACCTTGAGCATGGGCGTGATGATCGGCGGCATGGGTCCGTTGTACAGCTCGCTGTTCGGCACCGAACTCTCGCGTTTCTTTCCGCACCTGGCGCTGGGCATCATCTTCTGGGGTTTTTTCTCCAGCATCGTGACGGATGCATGCAACGCCTTCGTCGGGTCGTCGAACTACCTCAAGCAGGGGTATTTCCCGATCAGCCTGTTCGTCTGGCGAAGCCTGGCGCGCAACCTGATCCAGTTTGCTCATCAGATCGTGCTCTACATCCCCGTGGCGATCTGGGCCGGCGTTTCGCTGTCCTGGTCAGTGCTGCTCGTCCTACCGGCCTTCGCCATCCTCATAGTCAACGCGCATGCACTGGGCCTGCTGCTGGGACTGATTTGCACCCGCTACCGCGACGTCACGCAGATCGTCACCAGCGTGATGCAGATGCTGATGTTCCTGACGCCGGTGTTCTGGCTGCCCGAGAGTCTTCCCGGCCGCGCCAAGTACGTGCTGTGGAATCCGTTTGCGCAGATGCTGGACCTGCTTCGCACGCCCCTGATGGGCGGCGTTGCACATATCCACAGCTGGATCGGCATCCTGTTCTGGACGGTGTTGTGCCTGACTCTCGCCATCCTTCTGTTCTCGAAGTACCGCCGTCGCGTCGTCTACTGGCTCTGATCCATGGCATTCATTTCACTCAAAAACGTCGCCGTCAACTTCCCGATCTATGGCGCTGGCGCCAACTCCCTAAAGAAAACGCTTGCGGCCTCCGTGACCGGTGGGCGCTTCGGCAAGGAAACCGGCGTGACAGTGGTGCAGGCGCTCAGCGGCATCAACCTCGAGCTCAAGAGCGGTGATCGGCTCGGCCTGGTAGGCCACAACGGCGCGGGCAAGTCGACATTGCTGCGCACGCTGGCCGGCGTCTATGAGCCATCCTCAGGAGAGTTCGCGCGCCAAGGCTCGGTAGCCAGCTTGATCGACCCTTCGCTGGGCATCGAAATGGATGCAACGGGCGTGGAGAACATCATGCTGCGCGGCCTGGTGATGGGCATGAGCAAAAGCCAGATCGACCGGCTCACACCTGACATCTGCGAGTTCAGCGGCCTGGGCGAGTATGTGAACATGCCCGTGCGCACCTACTCAACCGGCATGATGATGCGCTTGGCGTTCTCGATCTCGACCAGCGTCGAAGCCGATATCCTGCTCATGGACGAATGGCTTTCGGTGGGCGACGCGGAATTCACCGAGAAGGCCGAGAAACGGATGCGGGACGTGGTTTCGAAGTCCGGCATTCTGGTTCTGGCCTCGCATTCGCCGGAACTCATCGCCAAGGAGTGCAACCGGGTGATCCACCTCGAGCACGGCCGGATCGTCGAGCAATAGCGCCTATTCCGGTCGGCCGGCAGCCGGCTTCAACCTGCTTGTGAAGTCCGCTGCATCGCCTTGATCTCTTCGAGGCGATGCTTGACCTTCTTGCCCGCGCTCTGAAGCGAGAGGTTTGTCTCAGCGCTCGCCTTGGCCCGAGCGCCAAGTTCGCGCGCCCATTCCTGGTTGTCGTAGACGCGCCGCATGAGCTGCGCGGCATGCTCGATGGATGGCTCAGCCCACTCCAGATCGGCGCCATAGGGCGGGATCGGCTGGCCGAGTTTCACGAGCTTGTACGAAACAAGCAAGCTGTTGTCGTCGTCCATGAAGTCGACATTGCCGGAGAAGTTGGTGGCGATTACTGGCTTGCCCATGAGCATCGCCTCGGCCATCGTCAATCCCAGACCTTCGCTTCGGTGAAGCGACACGTAGGCATCGCAGGCGTCCATCAATGACAGGAGATTGTCGGGGGTGTAAACCTCGTTGATGAGCACGATGTTGCTGCCGGCCGCGGCCTTTTGCAGTACGTCGAACTGCTCCGGATGCCGGTCGCCGAAGGACGTCTTGAGCACGAGGCGCACGCTTTCGTCTTCACCAAAAGCCGTCTTGAATGCGCGGATCAGCCCGAGCGGGTTCTTCCGCTCCATCACGCTCATCATGTGGAATACGAAGAGAAACGTATAGGGCGCCTCGCTCAGGCCGAAATGCGATTTGCCGCGTTGCGCGTAGGGCGCCAACTGGACACCAGGGAACAAGGTACGAACCGGAATGGAGAGCCGCTCTCGAAGCCCGCGCGCAACGAACTCTGTCGCAGCCCAGACCTCGTTCACCTTCTGCGCGTGCGTGACCCATGAATCAGGAATGGAGTCGAACTCCCAATACCAATAACCGATCCGGTACGGACGAGGCGCTCGCTCAAAGAGATCGGCGCGTTCGTAGGCCGTATCGAACAACGGCTCAGGCTGCACATGAACGACCGTGATGTCGTGGCACTCCACGCCACGAAAATCGGTGTGATGGGGGTCGTCCTTCGCATCGGTCCTGATGTCGCGCAGCGAGGTCGCGACGTCGTTCAAGCCCAGTGCCGTCACCAACGATTCGACCGAAACCCGAAGCCCGGAGGGATAGCAGAAATGGCCGATGACGTTGACGCCCGGCTTGGCAAGCTCTATCCCGAGGACCAAAGGGTCGAACTGGGCGCACCATGCCTGCAACGCCGCAGACAACGGGCTCGCCGGCGAGCTCAACCAAGCCAGCAATGCACCAGCGCGTGAAGCGTCGGCAAATGCATCGGGATGGGTCGTCCGCCACCGCTCCCTGGCGGCATAACCGATCCGGATCTGCGAAGCGGGATCCTCCCATTCCGGCCACGTCGAGGGGTTCAGCCAATCGCCAGAAGCAGCATACTTGGCGGCGAACCACGTGGCGAATTCTTCGCGCCCGAAGACAGTCATACCGTCTGGATGCTGCTGCTGCCATGCGGGCGTGAACGCGTGAGCTAGCATGAGCTCGCGCCGGGGATCCTGCGCCGCCTCAAGAAAGAGCCACCAGATTTCCTCGATGCGCAGTTTGCCGAAAACCAAACCATACCGCATGAACCAGGGCAGGAGATGTGGCCACCCCGCGGGGGTCAAACCGTGTGGCACCAGGGCCCTGAGATCCTGCTGAAACAGGAACACTTGCCTGGCACGGGACGAGAGATCGCTCTCGAGCAACGCGGTCACGCAGGAAAGGGCCCGAGGCGAAAGCGAAGCCAATGCCCTCTCGCCTTCCGGCGTCCACCGAAGAGCCATGCCCTCGGCATTGGTTGCTTTGCGAGGCAGAACGCCTTGGCATTCCGGCTGCGATCTCACGAAGTCGATGCACCACCTTGCAGCAGACCACACGTCATCGATATCTGCACTCTGGGGTAGCCAAGGTGACAGGAATGCAGCATCGCCCGTTGCAGCCGCCTGGAGTGCCGACAGCGCGTCTGCGCTGCTTGTGATCGGCATCGCAAGAAGTTTGGCCGTGCGGGCCATGCTATCCCGCACCAGTTGCATTCCCTCTCGGGCCTGTGCATTGCGCAATGCCACTGTCTGCGCGGCCTCCCTGTTGACACGGCGCACCCGGACTCGCTTCGGCAAAAGCCAAGGCGTCATCAACCACCACAGGCCCTTGGCCAGCAAACGGACTCGAATCACGACCTGAGTTTACTTAATGAAACGTACGTTCCCGTCCTCGTTCTCATGGACACATCCGTTTCAGATACATAAACAGGAGATCCTTCACATGCTGTAGCCCCTTCAGTAGCGCAGGCCCAAGAGAGCGGTGATGCGGAAGTTAAGATTCTGCTGTTATCAAGTTGGAGACCGAAGCTGGCAGATAGAAAGAAGAGTGCCACGCCAGCCATACGACATCGCGGCACTTCTGCCATGGGACCGCATGCGAGATCGACACGATTGGCTTTGGCTGAACAGTGCGTCGAAAACGGCGGGAATTGAAACGCCGCCACTAGAATTTGTATCTTCTTTTATCAGAAGCGCCTGAAATCCGCACCTGACGGTTGGCACGATCTGCTGCAGCACTACAACGACGCATTCCCACGCAGAAGGCAACAAAACAAATGAGCGCCCTTTTTTATCGCGCCTTCGAAGACAAATACCGCGGCTCACGAGAACTCATTGGATCCCGCCTGGAAATCTATGTCCCATTCCTTCAGCCGCTCCTGAGCTTGAAGACGCCGGCGACGGCCCTGGACATCGGTTGCGGGCGGGGCGAGTGGCTGGAGCTCCTTGCCAACCTGGGTTTCCAGGGGCGCGGAGTCGATCTGGACGAGGGCATGCTCCAGGCCTGCCGAGAGCGCGGCCTCGACGTGGCCCACTCGGAAGGGCTTGCCACGCTTAAACAAACCCCTTCGAACAGCCAGCTACTTGTTTCGGCGTTCCATGTGGTCGAACACATTCGCTTCGAGGAATTGCAGGCGATGGTGGCCGAGGCCCTGCGCGTTCTGGTCCCGGGCGGACTGCTTATCCTTGAGACGCCAAATCCGGAAAACATTGAAGTCGGCACATCCAACTTCTATCTGGATCCTTCGCACGTCAAACCGCTTCCCTCGCAGTTGCTGGCTTTTGTGGTCGAGCACACAGGATTCCAGCGGCACAAGATACTGAGACTTCAGGAAGCCGCTGCTCTCCATGGCGATGCTCCTGTCTCGCTGATCTCGGTACTGGGAGGCGTCAGCCCCGACTACGCGGTCGTTGCGCAAAAGAATGGAGATGCCGATGCGCTGCATGCGCAGGATCATGCGTTCTCAAAAAAGTATGGGTTGTCGCTGCCTGAACTTGCCCTGCGGTATGACCAGCATCACGCAGTCGTGCAGCAACAACTGAGCGAGGCGGAGGCTCGGGCGGAATCCCGCGAGAGACACCTGCGCAAGCTGCTCGCGATTGTCGAAACACAGGCCCGACAAGCCAAGGCCACTGCAGCCGCGCTGGAAGCCAGCGTCACTCTCCTGGAGCAACAGCTTGTACAGACAACAGACAGGCTGCAAGAACTGGAAAAGCGTGGATTCGCTGTGCACACCGCAGGCCTGCGAGAGCGGCTTGGAGCAGTCAAGGCATTCTTGCGGCACCCACGCCCGGGACCCATCGTCAGGCGGCTCTCGAAGGTTGCGAAGAAGCTAGGAGTTCACGGCCCCATGCGAGCCGTCTATGTGCGGATGCGTAGTTTTGCATTAGCTCGGATGAAGAAGGACGTCGATCTGCCGCCAGCGCCTACACCGCAAACGCCGTCGGACCGGCCTTTGGCCGAGCTTTCCGATGACGCACGCTCGGTCTGGAATCAGTTAAATATTCGTAGCCAAAACAAACATGAACAGGGGGTCGATTGATGCGGGTGTTGCTGGATCTTCGGGTATTGAAACCTGCAGCGGGCTCTTCTGATGCACAACGGATGTTGACGTGGATATTCTCGAAAGCGCTCGCTCAGGCACTTCGCGAAAGACATGACACCTACGTCCTGCTCGACGGGCGATATCCCGAAAGCGCCGCCGAGGCGCGCAGCATGCTCACCGAGGTTCTTCCACCAGCCTCCATCCACCTCTGGCAGTCCACGCCCCCAGAGAGCCTGCGAACGACTGCAGCACTCGAAGCCGCGGAATACCTGAGCGAAGCTGTCGTTGCTCGTCTCGGTCCCGACGTCGTGTATGTCTTCGCTCCTGACAAGGCAATCCAGCGTGACGCCACGCGTTCGATCCCGCGCGTGGCCGCCAGAGCGCTGCCGCAGAGCGCACCGATCACGAATGACGGCAGCATTCCCGCCGATTTGACAGCGGCGATTCGCATCGCTGTCGAAGACATCGAGAGCGCTGCACCTGGTGTCGCTTCTCTACCGACCGCTCCCGGGAAGCGGCCCAGACTTGCCTACGTCTCCCCCCTGCCCCCCCAACGCAGCGGCATCGCGGATTACAGCGCCGAGCTTCTGCCCGAACTCGCGAAGTACTACGACATCGATCTCATCGTCGGTACGCAGAGACTGGCGTCGCCAGCGCTTTCGCAAGCCTTTGCTGTACGCGACGGGGCGCATCTGATCGCCCATGCGGGCAGCTACGACCGCGTGCTTTATCACATCGGAAACTCCGAGTTCCACGAGTACATGTTCGAGCTGCTGGAGGTGGTGCCGGGCACGGTTGTGCTTCACGACTTCTTTCTGGGCGACGCGCAGTGGCACCTCGAATTTCTCTGCGGCAAGCACCATGGTCTCGACCGTGCGCTCTACGACTCGCATGGCTACCAGGCCTTGGTCGATCGCGAACGAGTCAAAGATGTCTCTGCGGTCGTCTCCCTGTACCCATGCAGCTTTGAAGTGATTCGGCGGGCACAGGGCATCATCTTTCACTCCAACTATTCCCTTGGACTGATGAAGCGCTGGTATGCGGCAGCATCCAACCTGCAGACCACGCTGATTCCGCTGTTGCGCCGGCCGGCGGAAAGCCACGCGCCTGCGTCGCGCGATGAGGATCGCCGCGCGTTAGGACTGACCGAAGACGACTTCCTGGTCTGCGCCTTCGGATTACTTGGCGTCACGAAACTGAACGACCGGCTGTTACGGGCATGGAAGAATTCCCCGCTCGGGACCGATCCTCGCTGTCGCTTGGTCTTTGTCGGAGAGAACGGGCAGGATGCCTACGGCGACGTCATCCGGGCAGCGATCGATGAGCTTCCCACGCCCAACGTCCAGATCACCGGCTGGGCGGACGAGGCAACGTTCCGCCGCTACCTGCGAGCGACGGACGTTGCCGTGCAACTGCGCGGCAGATCGCGCGGTGAAACGTCGGCGGCTGTCCTGGACACCATGAATCATGGCGTTGCGACGATTGCGAATGCACACGGCGCGATGGCGTGGCTGCCAAAGGACAGCCTCTGCATGCTCGAAGACGAGTTCACGGACGCTCAGCTGGCCGAAGCACTGCAGCAACTCTGGCTGGACGTCGAAGGCCGCAAGGCGCTGGGGGTCAGGGCCCGCCGGTACATCAATGAACATCATTCACCTGAGCGCTGCGGTCACCAGTACGCCGAGGCCATCGAGCAGTTCGCGCACAGCCGAGGCCACGAGCGCGATGCACTGATCGCCAAGGTGGCAGGGATTGCACCGGCATTGGACGGCGAGGAGAAGAACACAATTGCCTCGGCAATTGCGATCAACTTCCCTGCCGCTAGGCCGGCAAAGCAACTGCTGCTCGATGTTTCGTCCATGGTCCACCAGGACCTCCATACGGGCATCCAGCGCGTCGTCAAGTCGCTGCTTCGGGAGTTGATTGAATCGCCGCCTGAAGGCTTTCGCGTGGAGCCGGTGTACGGAGATTCCCAGCAACTCGGTTACCGCTACGCACGGCGCTACACCCTGCGCTTCCTGGGCTGCACCGAAGACACACTAGAGGACACGCCTATCAGCTACGCCGAGGGAGATCACTTCATCGGACTGGATCTGATGCACGACCCCGTCTACTTCCAGGCGCCCTACTTCCGCCGGATGCGGAATGCCGGTGTTCGGGTCCAGTTCGTTGTCTATGACCTGCTGCCGGTTCTGATGAAACACCGCTTTCCCGAAGGGAGTGCGGCATTGCACACACGCTGGCTTCGTACCATCGCGGAGTTCGATGGGGCGCTCTGCATCTCCCAGGCGGTTGCCAACGAACTGAAGGAATGGGTAGGCCACAACGCGCCGCACCGTTCGAACAAATTGCAGGTACGGTCCTTTCCGCTTGGTGCCGACCTCAGCACCGTGGCCTCGAAGGGCTTGCCACCGAGCGCGGGGCTCGCCATGCGTGCAATTGCCGCACGGACGAGCTTCCTGATGGTGGGTACCGTCGAACCGCGCAAGGGCCATACCGTTGCCCTGGATGCCTTCGAGACCCTCTGGGCGGAGGGCCTTAATATCAACCTCGTCATCGTCGGCAAGCAAGGCTGGATGGTCGAAGAACTCGCCGAACGGATGCGCAAGCATCCTGAGCAAGGACAGCGACTCATCTGGGTCGAGAAGGCTAGCGATGAATACCTCGAGCTGGTTTATTCGGCCTCGCCCTGCCTGATCACGGCCTCCGAAGGCGAAGGTTTCGGCCTACCCCTGATCGAGGGAGCACAGCGCGGCCTCTCTCTGATCACGCGGGATCTGCCGGTCTTTCGCGAGGTCTGCGGCGACTGCGCACTCTACTTCTCCGGTGGTGCGCAAGCGCTGGCCGACGCAGTGCGTCAATGGCTGGCCGACGCACAGGAAGGAACGCAAATCCGCTCGGAAGACTTGCACTATCTCAACTGGCGGCAAAGCGCTCAACGCTTCATCGAGGCCGCCTTCTGGGACGCAGCCTCTTCCGATTGAAGCCGCATGCCGTGGGGCCGGCCAGATCGGCTCGCGGCACAATACTCACCCCATCAGGTCACAAGTTCAGTTTATCGGGAAGGATTTTTTATGAAGAAACGCGCTATCGTCACCGGCATCACTGGCCAGGACGGCGCCTATTTGGCCGAACTGCTGCTGAGCAAAGGGTACGTTGTCTACGGGACGTACCGTCGGACCAGTTCCGTCAATTTCTGGCGTATCGAGGAACTCGGTATCCAAAAGAACCCCGATCTGCACCTGGTCGAATATGACCTGACCGACCTCGGCAGCTCCCTGACTCTCGTCCGAGATGCCGAACCGGAGGAAATCTACAACCTGGCGGCCCAGAGCTTCGTGGGCGTGAGCTTCAACCAGCCCGCTGCAACCGCGCAGATCACCGGCATTGGGGCGCTGCATCTGCTGGAAGCCATTCGACTGGTCAATCCGAAGATCCGCTTCTACCAGGCATCGACCTCCGAGATGTTCGGCAAGGTGCAGGCGATTCCCCAAGTCGAGGACACGCCGTTCTATCCTCGCAGCCCCTATGGCGTGGCCAAGCTCTACGCGCACTGGATGACCGTGAACTACCGCGAGAGCTACGGCATCTTCGGTAGCAGCGGCATCCTCTTCAACCACGAGAGCCCACTGCGGGGCCGCGAGTTCGTCACGCGCAAGATCACGGATTCGGTGGCAAAGATCAAGCTCGGCCAACTCGACGTGATGGAGCTTGGCAATCTCGATGCCAAGCGCGACTGGGGCTTTGCCAAGGAGTATGTCGAAGGCATGTGGCGCATGCTGCAAGCCGATCAGCCGGACACTTTCGTGCTGGCCACCAATCGTACCGAGACAGTGCGTGACTTCGTGCGCATGGCCTTCAAGGGTGCCGGCATCGAGGTCGATTTCAAGGGCTCGGCCGAGAACGAATTGGCAGTGGATACGGCGACTGGCAAGACCGTGATGCGGATCAATCCCAAGTTCTATCGTCCGGCCGAGGTGGAACTGCTGATCGGCGACCCCGCGCGGGCCAAGGCCAAGCTCGGCTGGGAACCGCACACCACGCTGGAACAGTTGTGCCAGATGATGGTCGAGGCCGACCTGCGACGAAATAACCAGGGCTTCTCGTTTTGAAGATCCTTTTGACGGGTGCGGACGGTTTCACCGGCCGCCCCTTTGCAAAGCAGGCCGCAGCCGCCGGCCATGAAGTCGTTGCACTGCGTGCCGATCTGACCGACGAAGTCGCGGTGCTCGAAGAGGTCATGGCCATCGAGCCCGACGCGGTGGTTCACCTCGCGGCCATCAGCTTTGTCGGCCACGCGGACCAGGCGGCGTTCTACTCCGTGAACGTGCTCGGCACAACCAATCTGCTCGATGCGCTGGTGCAACTGCCGCGTCCGCCGCGGCGCGTGCTGCTGGCGAGCAGCGCGAACATCTACGGGAACAGCGAGCAGTCTCCTTTGCAGGAAACGCAGCCGCCGGCGCCGGTCAACCACTATGCGATGAGCAAGCTGGCCATGGAGTACATGTCCCGCACGTACATAGGCCGGCTGAATCTGATCGTCACGCGCCCATTCAACTACACAGGTCCTGGTCAAGATCCCAACTTCGTGATTCCCAAGCTCGCCAAGCACTTCGCGGCGCGAGCACCGTCGGTGTCTTTGGGCAATCTCGATGTCGAACGTGAATTCAACGACATCAGACTGGTATGCGATGCGTACCTGCTGCTGCTTGCGTATGGCGAACCTGGCGAAGCGTACAACGTGTGCTCGGGCAAACCCTACACCTTGCGCCACGTCATTGAGACTTTCGAGCAGTTGACCGGACACCGGATGAAGGTCGAAATCGATCCGCGTTTTGTCCGTCCCAACGAGGTTCATCGTCTGTGCGGCAATCCCGACAAGCTCAATCGCGTGGCGTCGGCGAACGGCATCCCGCTGGAAACCCCGTCCTTACGGGAAACCCTGCAAAGCATGTTGACGCACGCCGCACTGTGATGCGTTGACGGCGACCAGCGGCGCTCTCAACGGTTGGATACTGCCGCGGCATTCACGGGCGCGACCTCGAACCAGTCGAGCCGCCCAGCCAAGCCGAAGTACTTGGCATCGGCCTCAGTCACGAAATCGATGCGGTTCGTGCCTTGGATCAATGCACCGGGTGGCACGTCGGCCTCGAATCGGGTTGAAGACACCCATCGCATCGCTACGGACTGGCTATTGATCCGCAAGCTCATGCGTTCGCGCACAGCATTGCTGGCGAATTGATCAAACACCCCTTGAACACGGTAGCTGGCTGCCGAAGGCTTCAGTTCGAAGATCACATCCGCAGTCGAGTTCATCATCCATGCAGCCGAATGCTGTTCCAGGCCATTGGGAACAGTCCACTCCGCCTCGCGCCAGCCTGAGCCACGCGTGGGCAAGTCGAGGTTCCACCAGTCGCCAAAGCTCCAGCGATAGCTTGCTCCAACGGTTTCATCGCGAAACATCGGAGCAAACTTGTCTGACGACCGTGCCGCCAGAACCCCCCGATAACGCCGGGAGACAACATCGTCGCCCGTTTGCAACTCGCGCTTGCGCTCCGCCTGTGCTTGTGCCGAAACGGCGGGCGTTCCATCTGCACGCACACCGATGACTATCGTGCTGTCCTTTGGAAAGTGTCTGGGGGCCTCCACCGAGGAAGGAGGACTTCCGGGTCTGCTCACGGAAGGTGCGTATTCAAAGGCCCAGCCAGCATCGTTCTCCACGCAGCGCCCCTTACGCCCGAATTGATCGGCCCGCTCCCATTCCATGCTCGGCGAGCGGCAGACCTCGACTGGCCCAAGTGACCGACCATACAGGTAGCTGAGCGCATTGCGCACCATGTCGCCATTCACGAAGAACCATGAGTGGCCGATCTGACTGCTACCGTCGAGAACAACCACGGCCTTGCCCGGCGGGACATCAGTGGCTTCGACCACTCCTCGCAACACAGCGCGCTGCCGCTGCGTCAACTCGGCGTAGTGGTGAAACTGGAAGAGCTGGGCACCAAGGCCGAGCATCAGAAGCAGGCACGCGGCGGCAACCGCGGGCGGACGCGCCCAACGCCACACCGTCAGAAGCAACCCCGTCCAAACCATCGCCGCGCCGGGCGTGGCCCACAGGAAGGTCCGCTGGCTCACCACGATGTGGTACGGCGAGGTGAGGAAGGGTGCATAGCCCGCCAGCATCAGCACCAAACCAACCAGCATCAGGCGCAAAGGTACCCGCCAAGTCGAGGAGTCTTCGACTTCCAACGAGTTTCTGCTGCGCGCCATCCCGATAGCTACAAGCGCGACCACGACAATCACGAAGAAAGCACATCCGAGATACAGGTAGCTCGTGTATTCGATGGCCACCATGTGCCAGGCGTCGACCCACCCTCCCACAAGAGCGCGCACGCCACCTATCGTGAACAGTTTCGGCAATGCTGCAAGCGCGGTGGCCAGTGGCCCCTGGCCACCGCCAGTGACTTGGGACTGGTAGCTGGCGACCTTGTGCGAGGCCCAGGCGGCATATGCCAGATATAGGCAGACGCCACCAACCCAGATGATCGCCAACCCCAGTTCGCGCCTGCGGAAACGCAGAAGTCGGCCCAGCCCATGACGAACAAAAGGCACGGCCAAAGGCAAGGCGATGAGCACCAGACCAGCCTCGTAGATGCCCAGGCTCACGAGATAGAGGAACGCGGCCCCGAAAGCTGCAACGACGGCATGCACGCGGCTGCGCGCTTCGAAGGCGACCACGAGCAACGCACTGCCTGCGAGGACCAGCGCAATCGCAATGTTGATGTGGATGCTGCGCAGCGACATCTGCATCGTGTCGGCGGGATACAGGATCAGCAGCGCTGCTGCCACGATTCCCCAGCCACGCGAGCCTGTGGCGCGGCTCACGAGATAGGTCATTGCGCCGCCCTTGATCAGGAGCGACGCAATGGTCAACCAATGCCAGGCATCGAACGAGTCACGGTCAGCCAGATAGGAGAGCGCGAAGCTCAGTGGCATGAACGGCCGGATGGCGTGTGCGGGCAATGGGCCATCGAGGTGCACCATGAGAAACGGCCCATGCTCCGTGAACAGCCCGAGCAGGTCCCACTCCTCCACCAATCCCCCCATGGAGAAACCAAAGGGAAGCCACAGCGCAAGCACGATGGCCAACGAAGGCAGCAGCAAAACGCACACGCGATTGAAGAACGAATACCTGTCTTTCTCTGCCATCATTCAGTTGAATCTCTGTTCTCGCTGCCGGTCACACCGGACTTCAACGGCCGCCTGCTTGCGAATGCGATTCGGCAAAAACGTAGTATTTGCTAAACACGTAGAAAAGCCCCGTGTAGACCGCGCCGGCCACCAGTTGTGCCCACCCCTTGTGCATGCCTGCATGATCGATCAGCAACATCAGCACCCCGATGTTGGCCAGATAGGCCGCCATGAAGATCGACAGAAAACGGACGATCTCCCGCTTCTTGCCTGCGGCACTGCGAAACGTGAACGTCCGGTTCAGGGTATACGAAACCACCAGCCCGCAGGCATAGCCTGCGATGTTGCTGGCCACAGGGCTCAAACCCGCCAGGTACATGCAGGCGAAGATCACGGCATACCCGACCACGGTGTTCAACACACCGACAACCGCGAATCGGAGGAGTTGCCTCACTCCCAGGTGCGCCAGGGCGCCTTGCCGCTGTGCCAGAGTGCCTCGAGCTCACGCTTGTCGCGCAGCGTGTCGCAAGGTTGCCAGAACCCGTGATGCTGGAAGCCAGCCAACTCACCATCGCGCGCAATGTTCATGAGCGGTGCGCGCTCCCACGATGTGGTGTCGTCAGCAACGTAGTCGATAGCCTTGGGCTCCAGGATGAAAAAGCCGCCGTTGATCCAGCCGATTTCATCACTGGGTTTTTCCTCGAAGCTCGACACCTTCTGATTGGCGTCGATATTCAGGACGCCAAAGCGCCCTGGTGGCTGCACCGCCAACACCGTTGCGAGCTTGCCATGGCGCTTGTGGAACTCGACTTCAGCACTTATGTTCACGTCAGAGAGTCCGTCGCCGTAGGTCAGGCAGAAAGTGTCGTCATCGAGGTACTTCGCAACCCGCTTCAAACGGCCACCCGTCATGGTTTCCGCACCGGTATCGACGAGCGTAATGCGCCAGTCTTCAGCCTGGCTGTTGAGGATCTGGTGATCGCCGTTGCGCAGGTCGATGCTCATGTCCGACATGTGCCGGTAGTAGTTGAAGAAGAACTCCTTGATCACGTAGCCCTTGTAACCAAGGCATACAACGAAATCCTTGATGCCGTGATGCGCATAGATTTTCATGATGTGCCACAGCAACGGCCGCCCACCAATTTCAACCATCGGCTTCGGCTTGGTATCGGATTCTTCTGCAATGCGGGTGCCGAGACCGCCCGCGAGAATGACTGCTTTCATGGGGATATCTGTTCCTAGAGCTTGAGATCGTTGGGTTGCATGTTAAGGCTGCGCTCGACGATGGCGATCGGATCCGCGCGGAGAATGCGATAGATCCGCAGGATGTACTCGCCAATGATTCCCAGGAGGAACGCGTTGAGCCCGATACCGAAAAGTATCAGCAGCTGGATGCTGACAAATCCGCGCGGCAGATCCGGTTGCAGCAGCCTCAGGATGACGTAGTACACCGACGCCGCCAGGCATCCCAGAAGGATGACGACGCCTAGAAAGGACGCCATGCGAAGCGGCACCGTCGAATGGTTGAAGACGGCCGTCAAACCCAGCCGCATCAAACGCATGACGTTGAACTTGCTTTCCCCCACCGTCCGTGCATCGCGGTCGTAGGCGATGCCTGTCTGGTTGAAGCCCATGCCGGCGATCATCCCGCGAAGGTATGGGTTGCTCGTGCGCGATTTCGCTATTGCTTCGATCACAGCCCGATCAACCAACCGGAAGTCTCCCGCGTCGCGTGGAATGGGGTGTTCGCTGACCCTGTCGATAACCCAATAGCCGCATTTGCGGATCAGGTTCATCAGCGGGCCTTCTCGCCGCTTGCGTCGGATGCCGTAAACCACATGGAAACCCTGCTGCCAGAGTGCGAAGAACTCTTCCAGCATCTCAGGGGGATCCTGCAGATCGGCGTCGATCTGCATGACGGCATCGCCACGCGCGTGAAGGTAATTGGCAAGGATCGAACTCTGGAACCCGAAATTGCGCGAGAACCTCAGCGCCCTCACGCGGGCGTCCTTTTCCGCGAGCTTCGCAAGCATCGGCCAGGTGTCGTCATCCGAATGGTTGTCGGTAAAAACGAATTCGAGGTCGCATCGTTGAGCCATGCGCTCCCCGAGAGCCACCAGCCGAGCGTACAAGGCTTCGAGGTTGCCTGCTTCGTTGAGCACTGGAATGGCTATGGACACGAGAGGTCGCGTTGCGGACAAATGATTACCTCCGTTCATGCTTGCTGCTGCGGTTCTGATTCTGATAGTTGGGCTTGGACATAGGCCGCCACACCTTGTAGCGCTGGCCTGAAGTCGACTTGCTCGATCAATGACGGCCTCGGCAGGACCGTCGCGTAGTTGTCGTCAGGCGGCTCGGGGCGCGCCCCGATGCGCAGCAGATCCGGCCGGCCTACAACGTCGAAGACATGTGAAGCCAGGTCGGCCAAAGTAACCGGTGCGCCATGACTCAAGGGCACGATCCCCATCGCACCCGCATCGACCAAGGCACGCAGGGCAATAGCTTCGTCTTCGACATGATGGTACTCGCGCAATTGCCGGCCAGGAGACATCTCGAACGGACGATCATGACGCAATGCATCGACGAGTTGGCCCAGGAACATGAACGGCGCTGGTGCGCCTGCGCCATAGAGGGTGTGAATCTGCAGATGCAACACAGCGTCACCAGCCGCCGCGCGCTCTTCTGCAAATCGCCCCAGTTCAGCCTTGCTAGCAATGTACGGGTTCGGATGCCGGGTCAATCGCTCCATCACGGTGCCGCAAGTCACGACACGCAAACCCGCCCTGCACGCTCCTTCGATGATCCGCTTGGGAAGGTCGACGTTGATCTGATGATGCTCGGCGGCGGAAAGTGCTGGGTCCAGCAGTCCTGCAGCGACCAGCACGACGGACCCGGACGGCGCTGCGCCGAAGAACCGCTCTACCAGACTCGCGGCCCCGGGGCGCCACCAGTCCGCATAGACAGACCGCTCCAGCAGCATGGACTCATGGGAGGGGAGAGATGCACAGACCGCTCGCCCCAACCGCCCCCGTCCACCGACGAGATACATCATTCGCGAATGTCTCCGCGCCAGGCATCGATCTGCGCCAGCGTGATGGCTTTCGCAGCGTGCGGCGCTTCGTAATACTTGCGATACCAGGCGGCTGTCTCACGCGCCACGCGGTGCGTGTCCCATGCCGGCACCCAACCAAGGAGGTTGTGGGCCAGCGAGCTGTCGAGCGCCAGCGCTCCGGCTTCGGGCAGCGGGTTGTCCATGAATTCGAGCGGAGGACGCGTCCATTCATCGCTCATCAACTCCAGGACTTCGCGCACCGAATACTGCTTCGGATCATGCGGCCCCAGGTTCCAGGCACGCGCGGCATCCTGCGGGTTCGGGCCGATCAGCTTGGACATCAACAGCAGGTAGCCGTGGACCAGCGCCAGCACGTGCTGCCACGGTCTCGTTGCCTGCGGGTAGCGCAATGTCAACGGCGTTCCGTTCACAACGCTACGGACGAAATCAGGAATCAGCCGATCCTCGGACCAATCGCCGCCGCCGACGATATTGCCACCGCGCGCCGTGGCGATTGCGGGCCCCTTGCCCTCAGCGAAGGGATACGACGCGGCATAGCTCTGTATCACCATCTCGGCCGAAGCCTTCGACGCGCTGTAGGGGTCCTTTCCTCCGAGAGGATCATTTTCCCGATAGGGCCACGGCCATTCGTTGTTGCGATAGACCTTGTCCGTGGTCACGCAGACCACTCCTCGCACGCCGCCTGTGATACGGGCGGCCTCGAGCACATGCGCTGTGCCCTGTGCATTGACCAGAAACGTCCGGAGCGGCTCGCGATACGAACGGCGCACAAGTGGTTGCGCGGCCAAATGAAGGATTAACTCGGGTTTGAAGGCCTGCATCGCAGCCAGGAGGCGCTCATAGTCGACGATATCGCCCATCGTGCCCGGCACGTCTTTTTCGAGACCCGCAGCTGCAAACAGCGACGGCGTTGTTTCCGCAGGCAGCGAGTAGCCTTCGACGATGGCACCAATCGACTGCAACCACAGGCAAGCCCATCCGCCGGTGAACCCGGTGTGGCCCGTGACGAAAACCCTGCGCCCGCGTAGATCCTTTTCGAATTCCGCCATATCAGTCATTTTTTGTTCATTCCCCATCAAACAAGCTCATTCAATCTACACCCAGCCTGGGGCGAAAATCTTCAGCGTTCGAACAGTTCCGCCTGGTCCAACGACAGACCGGCCAGATCCTTCGTGGACAGGACTGGCGAAACGCCGACCTCCGGCCAACGGATTCCAATGGCCTTGTCATCCCACCGGATGGCTCGTTCATGCGCCGGCGCATAGTAGTCGGTGGTCTTGTAGAGAAAATCCGCCGATTCGCTCAATACAAGGAAGCCGTGCGCAAAGCCTTCGGGCACCCAGAGTTGCTTGTGGTTGTCTTCAGTAAGCTCCACGCCCACCCATTGGCCAAATGTTCGCGAGGCGCGACGAATGTCCACCGCCACATCGAACACGGCGCCACGCACCACGCGCACCAGCTTGCCCTGTGTCTGCTGCAGTTGGTAGTGCAATCCGCGCAGCACACCCTTGGCTGAACGCGAATGATTGTCCTGGACGAACTCGACATGCCGGCCCACGGCTTCGTCGAAGGCCCGGCCGTTAAAGCTCTCATAGAAAAATCCCCGTGCGTCGCCGAACACCTTTGGCTCGACGATCAGCACATCGGGAATGACGGTGGAGGTGACCTTCACGAGCGGACCTCTTCACTCAGCAGATGCTTCAGGTACTTGCCATACCCGCTCTTGGCCAGCGGCGTTGCCAGCTTCTCGAGTTCTTCACTTGTAATAAACCCATTGCGCCAAGCGATCTCTTCAGGACAGGCAATCTTCAACCCCTGCCGATGCTCCAGCGTCGCAATGAACTGCCCCGCTTCCAGCAGGCTGTCGTGCGTGCCCGTGTCCAGCCATGCATAGCCGCGCTGCATGATTTGCACATTCAGCTGATCGCGATCCAGGTAGGCTTGGTTCACCGCGGTGATCTCCAGCTCCCCACGCGCGCTTGGCTTTACAGCCTTGGCGATGTCGACAACCTGGTTGTCGTAGAAGTACAGCCCCGTCACCGCATAGCTGCTCTTGGGCTTCAGCGGCTTCTCTTCGATGCTGCTCGCCTTGCCCTTGGCGTCGAAGGCCACCACGCCGTATCGCTCCGGGTCCTGAACGTGGTACGCGAACACCGTGGCCCCGGAAGTCTTCGTGTCCGCCTCGGACAGCAGGTGCACAAGGTCATGCCCGTAGAAGATGTTGTCCCCCAGCACAAGTGCACTCGGAGAGTTCCCGACGAACTTGTCCCCGATGATGAACGCCTGCGCCAGCCCGTCAGGGCTGGGCTGCACCGCGTACTGCAGGTTGATCCCCCACTGGCTCCCATCGCCCAGCAATTGCTCGAACCGCGGCGTGTCCTGCGGCGTGCTGATGATCAGGATGTCGCGCATTCCGCCCAGCATCAGCGTGCTCAGCGGGTAATAGATCATCGGCTTGTCGTACACCGGCAGCAGCTGCTTGCTGAGCGCCAGGGTCGCGGGGTGCAGGCGGGTGCCCGAGCCACCGGCCAGGATGATGCCTTTGCGTTGCGTCGTCTTGGTCATGTTCTTTTTCTCGTGAAAGTTCAAAGAATCTCGCGCAGCATGCGCGCGACGCCTTCCTGCCAGGGCGGCAGGCGCAGGCCGAACGTGGTCTGCAGCTTGGTGGTGTCCAGGCGCGAGTTGTGCGGGCGCTTTGCCGGGGTCGGGAAGGCACTGGTCGGCACGGCCTCGACGGCCTCCGGTCCGGCCTTGAGTTCGACACCGGCCGCCTTGGCTTGCTCGATCACGAAGCGCGCATATCCGTACCAGCTGGTCTCGCCGCCGGCGATGGCGTGATAGAGGCCAGCCTTGGCCGGGTCCTGCAGCGTCGCCCGGATGGCATGCGCCGTCACGTCGGCCAGCAGCTCCGCACCCGTGGGCGCGCCGAATTGGTCGTCGATGACGGTCAGCTTGTCGCGCTCCTTCGCCAGTCGCAGCATCGTCTTGGCGAAGTTGCCGCCGCGCGCGGCATACACCCAGCTGGTGCGGAAGATCAGGTGACGAGCGCAGTTCTGGGTCACCAGTTGCTCGCCTTCGAGCTTGGTGCGCCCGTACACGCTGAGCGGGCCGGTCGCGTCGTCTTCCTTCCAGGGCCTGGTGCCGCTGCCGTCGAAGACATAGTCGGTCGAGTAATGCACCATCAGCGCGCCGATCTGCTGGGCCGCCTCGGCCACGATTCCCGGAGAGGTGGCGTTGAGCTTGCGCGCGAAGTCAGGTTCGCTCTCGGCCTTGTCGACGGCCGTGTGCGCCGCCGCATTGACGATCACATCGGGACGCACCTTCAATACTGTCTCGGCCAGTTGCTCCGGCCGGCTGAAGTCGGCGTTGAAATCGGTGCTGTCGAAGTCGAGCGCGACCAGTTCACCCAGGGGCGCCAGGCTGCGCTGCAGCTCCCAGCCGACCTGTCCGCCCTTGCCCAGCAGCAGCAACTTCATGCCGCAGCCTTCGTCGTGTCGTATTGCTTCTCGACCCACTCGCGATACGCGCCGCTTTGCACGTTGCGCACCCACTCGCCATTGGCCAGATACCACTCGACGGTCTTGCGGATGCCGGTGTCGAAGGTCTCGGCGGGCTTCCAGCCGAGCTCGGCCTCGAGCTTGCGCGCATCGATGGCGTAGCGACGGTCGTGGCCGGGGCGATCGGTGACGTAGGTGATCTGTTCCTTGTAGGGCTTGCCGTCGGCCCTGGGGCGCAGCTCGTCGAGCAGCGCACACACGGTGTTGACGATCTCGATGTTGGGCTTCTCGTTCCAGCCGCCCACGTTGTAGGTCTCGCCAAGCTTGCCGGCTTCGAGCACGCGGCGGATGGCGCTGCAGTGGTCCTTCACGTAGAGCCAGTCGCGCACCTGCATGCCGTCGCCGTACACGGGCAGGTTCTTGCCGGCCAGCGCGTTGACGATCATCAGCGGGATGAGCTTCTCCGGGAAGTGGAAGGGGCCGTAGTTGTTGGAGCAGTTGGTGGTCAGCACCGGCAGGCCGTAGGTGTGGTGCCAGGCACGCACGAGGTGGTCGCTGGCGGCCTTGCTGGCTGAATACGGGCTGTTGGGCTCGTACTTGTTCTCTTCGGTGAAGGCGGGGTCGGTCTTCGACAGCGAGCCGTAGACCTCGTCGGTGGACACGTGCAGGAAGCGGAAGGCCGTCTTCTGCTCGGCTGGCAGCGCGCTCCAGTGGCCGCGCACGGATTCGAGCAGGCGGAAGGTGCCCAGCACGTTGGTCTGCACGAAGTCTTCGGGGCCGTGGATGGAGCGGTCCACGTGCGATTCGGCGGCGAAGTTGACCACGGCGCGCGGCTTGTGCTCGGCCAGCAGGCGGTCGATGAGGGCGCTGTCGCCGATGTCGCCCTGCACGAAGATGTGTTTCGGGTTGCCCTTGAGCGACGCGAGGGTCTCGAGGTTGCCTGCGTAGGTCAGCTTGTCGAGGTTCACGACCGGCTCTTCGCCGTTGGCGATCCAGTCGAGTACGAAATTGGCGCCGATGAAGCCAGCGCCGCCGGTAACCAGGATCATGAAGTCCCCTGCTGATATATGGAACGATCGCCTTGCGGCAAATCAACAGGCGATTATCCCATTCGGCCAGAGGAGAGAAATCAAAGGTTGGCGCCCGCGCAAGCCCCGCCTACAATCGCCCCACTGCAGGAGAGCGGGCCACCCCGGTGGCCCTACCGAAGGCGCAAACTCCCATAAACGCTCAGGTCGGTCCGAACAAGGGACCTGTACTGCACCAACTGAAACGCCGTCTGGAGAGCCATCACACCGCCCAACGTGGTCGTGATGCACCGAAGGAGCAAACCCTCTGCGGGCGCAGCGGGTGAATCTCTCAGGTACCGAGGACAGGGGGAGCGGCAACTTGGACTACGGTCGTCCGGTTGCTTTGCTATTCATTCAATAGCACACCACGCCCGTCGTTCAAGCGCTGCAACCTCAAAGGTACTTGAAATGCGCGTGATCGTTCTTGGCGCCGGCCTGCTCGGCGTGACCTCGGCTTACTACCTCCAGCAACTCGGCCACGAAGTGACCGTGATCGACCGGCAAGCCACCCCAGCCGCCGAAACCAGCTTCGCCAACGGTGGGCAGATCTCCGTCAGCCACGCCGAGCCCTGGGCCAACCCCAGCGCGCCGCTCAAGGTGCTGCAGTGGCTGGGCAAGGAAGATGCTCCGCTGCTCTTCCGCATCCGCGCCGACATGCGCCAGTGGCTCTGGGGCCTCCAGTTCCTGCGCGAATGCACGCCGGCGCGCACCCGCCACAACATCGAGCAGATCGTGCGTCTCGGAACATACAGCCGCTCGATGTTGCAACAGTTGCGCCGCGACACCGGCCTGAACTACGACCAGCGCACGCAGGGCATCCTGCACTTCTACACGACGCAAAAAGAGTTCGACGGCGCCCTCGCGCCCGCCGAGCAGATGCGCGCCCTGGGCTGCGAGCGCCAGGTCATCTCGGCCGACGAAGCCGTGAAGATCGAGCCCGCCCTCGCCCACATCCGCCCGAAGCTGGCCGGCGCCACCTACACGGCCGAGGACGAGTCCGGCGACGCCAACCGCTTCGCGCGCGAACTGGTGGGCCTGGCCACCGCGGCGGGCGTCAAGTTCCTGATGAGCCACACCGTGACCGCGCTGCGCGAAGCCGGCGGCAGCATCGATCACGTCGAAGCCACCGACAGCGAAGGCCGCTTCCAGCGCATCCGCGGCGACGCCTTCGTGCTGGCGATGGGTTCATTGAGCCCGCTGTATGCCGCCCCGCTGGGCATTCGCCTGCCGATCTACCCGGCCAAAGGCTATTCGGTGACGCTGCCCGTCAAGGACGCGTCGAAGGCCCACCAGGTCTCGCTGACGGATGACGAATTCAAGCTCGTGTTTTCGCGCTACACCTCGGAGTCGGGCGACCGCCTGCGCATCGCCGGCACGGCCGAGCTCAACGGCTATGACCGCGACCTGAACCGCGTGCGCTGCGAAGCCATCGTGCGCCGCGTCGAAGAGCTCTTCCCCGGCGCTGGCGACACCACGCAGGCCCAGTTCTGGACCGGTCTGCGCCCCGCCACGCCGAGCAACGTGCCGCTGATCGGCAAGACCAGGCTTCCGAACCTGTTCCTCAACACGGGCCACGGCACGCTCGGCTGGACGCATGCCTGCGGCTCGGGCAAGTCGATCGCGCGGATCGTGAGCGGGCTGGCGCCGGAGGTGGATTTCGCGTTCACCGGCATGCCTGCGCCCGCGCCGCGCGCGCTGCAGCCGGCCTGATCGCGTTCAGTCGTTGGCCGTAAACACCGTCAGCACCCCGGTATAGCCATACAGGTGATGCCGGGCAATCTCGCCCGCAGCGAAGAACCCGACCAGCGGCACGTCGCCCAGCGCGTGCCGCACGATCTGCAACTCAGCGCCCGGTGCGCCGAAATGCGGCCCGCCGCGCCCCGAGCAGCTCACGTACACCGCCCCTGCGATGCGCCGTGCCGGATGCGGCGCCGCCTCGGCTTCGCCCGCCGCCACGGCGCGCGCGGTGGCGAGCGTCTGCTCTTCGGGCTCCAGTTCCTCGCGGATTTCCGCGCAGATGCGCATCAGGTCGGCCCGCGCGGCCTGCGCGTTGCGGCGGCAGAAGGTCAGCCGCATGCCGGCCTCGGCCACATCGGCAATGGCGATGCCGCGCCGCGTCGGGTCCAGCCCGATGATGTGGCGCACCAGCACGTCGGCGCCCAGGTCGCCGGTGCGGCGGATGCCGTCGCTACCGGCATCGGCCAGGCCGACCAGCGTGTTGCGCACGGCGTCGATGGCCTCCTGCGGCCGTTCGAGCGACACCTGCAGATCGGCCAGCAGCACGTCGAGCGCCGGCTCGCCGTCGAGCTTCAGCAGCAGATTGCCGTCGGCCTCGGTGATCTCGCGTTCGCGCACTGCCCCCGAGCGCAGCGGCTGGCAGCCCTGCGTGACGCGCGACACCAGCCGTACGCCTTCGCCGAACACCACGCCCGACAGGCCGCCCGAGAACACCCCACCCGCCGCCCCGTGCCCGCGGATGTTGCCGTTGCCGCCGACTGCGAATTGCAGCGCGCTGCCGCGCCCCGAAGACAGCCCGCCGAACAGATAACCCGTGTCGGTGCGCCCCGCCATCTCGGCGATCAGCTCGGCCAGGTCGGGCGTTGCCGGGTCGGCGTGCACCAGTGCCGTGTGCGCCTCGAAGCCGCTCATTTCGGAATTGCCCAGCGGCGCCACGCCCGAGAACACGCGGTACTGGTCGCTCGGCAAGGCGCAAAGCATCAGGCTCATGCCGGGTTCATCGAAGTACTCGGCGTTGTTGGCCGACACGCCGATGCCGACGGTGCCCGACCAGTCGGTCACTTCGGGCAGCTCGGCGCTCAGGTGGTCGAGGATGTCCTGCGCCTCGCTTGCATAGTGGTCGGTGATGTAGAGCAGCCCCAGCGTCGGCGACGAGGCGTAGTCGGGCAGGGCCATCTGTGCGCGCAACTGGGCCAGCACGAGGCCGGCCGCCATGCGCCATTGCGGATGGGTGGCGTGACCGGAGGGAAACAACTTCATGATGCGTGCCAACCCGTTCTCTTCAACAAATGGATGTGTATGACGTCAGCGCCGGGCGGAGGTTCGCTGGCGCGCGGCTGTCGATGTCTTCTTTTTGGCAGCCGGCGCTGCAGCCTTCTTGGCCGCAGCAGGCTTGCGGGCGGCCGTTGTTGCCGGCTTGCCCATGACCTTGCCGACCGCATCGGCCAGCGGCTGGGCCATGGCCGGCACCTTCAGCTGGGCCGCGTCCTGCAGCGCCGAGCTGGCGATCTGCTGGAACTGTTCGGTGAGCGAGCCCCACCACTGCATGGGATCGACCACGCCGGCTCCGTCGGCCGCCGCGGTCTTTGCCTTGGCCGAAGCCGGCCTGCTGCGCGACTTCGTCGGTGCTGGAGCCTCTTCTTCGGGCATCTCGTCCTCTTCCTCGACCTCTTCGGGTTCGGGCTCCGGAGCTGCCGCGGCAGGCGCCGGCGCCATCGCGGCTGCCTGCTTGGTGAACGCGCTGGCGATGTCTTCCATCCGCACGTTCATGCCGCGCAGCGTCGACAGCGTCATCTTCTGCACTTCTAGCGCCTGGATCGTGGCCTTCAGGGCATGGCCGTTCTGCTCGAGCCAGTACTGCACCGTCTTGAGCTCCTGGATGCGCTTGTCGACCTCTTCCACGCTCAGCGTGGGAGCCACCCAGCTCGCAAGGCTCGGAATCCCTGGCACCGAACCGGCGCCGGTGCCCGCCGCGGCGCCACCGGCGAGGTTCTTCAGGAAGTCGAATCCGGGGACGAACTGGCTGAAGTCGAAGGGCTTGCTGGCGGTGCTCATGCGGGTGGTCTCCTGGGTGGGTTTTCTTGTGTTGCCAGCTTACTCCAAGCCTCCGGCCTTTTGGCCCGGACCTCCCCGCCTTTTACCTGCCATCAGAGCTCGCTTCGGACCTTGCTGAAGACCTTCCAGAAGGTCGCATCCTGCGACGTGGCGAAGTTGATCCGCATCATCGTGCTCGGGGGCCGGCGCGCATGGAACAGCGAGCCCGGCGCCAGCAGGTAGCCCTGGTCGAGCATGCGCTGCGTGAGCGCGTCGGTGTCCACGCCCGTGTCGACCCAGCCGAACAGCCCCGCCGGCTCCGAGGCGAAGGTGCAGCCGTGCGACATCGCCAGCTTCACCGCCCGCCCCCGCGCCCCGTCGAGGCGGATGCGCACGCGCTCCGAATGCCGGCGCAGCTGCCCCTGGTCGATGCACCACGACAACGCCCGCTCGAACAGCGTGGGTGAGGTGAGCGTGGCCAGCAGCTTGGTTTCGAGCAGCCGCTCCTTCAGCGCCGGGGGCGCGGCCAGGAAGCCGATGCGCCAGTTGGGCGCCAGGATCTTGGCAAAGCCGCTCACGTAGATGGTGCGCTGCAGCCCGTCGAGCGCGCTGAGCCGCGTGGCGTGCTCGGGTGCGAGGTGGCTGTAGGTGTCGTCCTCGACGATGTGGAAGTCGTATTCGTTGGCCAGCTTCAGCACGCGGTGTGCGCTGCCCGGCGTGAGGCTGTAGCCGGTCGGGTTGTGCAGCACGCTCACGCTGACGAAGAGCTTGGGTTGGTGCAGCGCGCAGTATTGCGCCATCACCTCCAGGTCGGGCCCATCGGCGCGCCGCGGCACCGGCAGGATGCGCATGCCCAACGCCTCCAGCCGCGCGAACTCCAGCGCCCAGCCCGGCTCCTCGACCATCACCGGGTCGCCCGCGCGCAGCAGCGTGCGGCTCACGATGTCCAGCGCATGCGTGGCGCCAATGGTGGTCACGATCTGGTCGGGCGAGGCCGGCACGTTGATGCCCACCAGCTTCTGCGAGAGGCTGCGCCGCAGGCTCATGTCGCCGGCCGGCTCGCCGTACTGGAGCGACAGCTCCTGCAGGGCGGCTGTACTGGTCATGCGCCGCACGGCCGTAGGCATGAAGGTGGACGACATCCAGTCCGGCGGAAACACCCCCATGCCCGGCTGCGGCTTGTCGCTCGGGCGGTGGAACATGCTGCGGATCAGCGAACTCGCGTCGGCCGGTATGCGCGAGGCCATCATCTGCACCGCCATCGCCGCCGGCATGCCGCTCGCGCCACCGGCGTCCGCGCCGTGGTTCGGACGGCCGTCCTGTACCGGTGCCGAATCCCGCACATAGAAGCCGCGCTGCCGGCGGGCCTCGACCAGCCCCTGCGCCAGCAGCTGGTCGTACGCGGCGACGACGGTGTACGGGCTCACGCCCTGCTGCCGCGCGCATTCGCGCACCGAGGGCAGGCGGGCGCCGGGCGGCAGCAGGCGGGTGCGGATGCGCTCGGCCAGGCGGTCGGCCAGTTGCCCCGTCAGCGACTGGGTGGAGGTGCGCGTCAGCATGCG
Organism: Variovorax sp. OV084; assembly: GCF_900111625.1. Classification (NCBI taxonomy): domain Bacteria; kingdom Pseudomonadati; phylum Pseudomonadota; class Betaproteobacteria; order Burkholderiales; family Comamonadaceae; genus Variovorax; species Variovorax sp. OV084. The sequence goes on from NZ_FOII01000012.1 coordinate 77,182, forward strand.
TTGTTTTGGGCTGTGCCGGCTTCTGTGTCGAAGGAGTGACCAATACAGATTGCCCGATTGTTCGATCAACTGTACTGGAACTGTAATGGTCTCAAGTTTAGAGTGTGTGTCATGAACTGGCAAGAATTCACCGCGCTGCTGGTGCTGGCCACGGCGATGAGTTTCTCGCCCGGTCCCAACACCACGCTCTCCACCGCCCTGGCGGCCAACGGCGGCCTGCCGCGCGCCATGCGCTTCGTGGTCGCGGTGCCCGTGGGCTGGACGCTGCTGCTGGCGCTGTGCGCCGCCGGCATCGGCGCGCTGGTGGTGGCAATGCCTTCGCTGCGCCTGGCCATCAAGGCGCTGGGCATCGGCTACCTGCTGTGGCTCGCGTACAAGCTCAGCGGTAGCGCCACGCTCGGCAAGGCCGACGGCGCCAAGCTGTCTGTAGGCTTCGGCCAGGGCGTGATGCTGCAGTTCGTGAACATCAAGGCCTGGCTGCTGGCGCTCACGCTGGTGGCCGGCTGGATCGCCGGGCAGCCCGATGCGCTGCGCCGCTTTGCCATCGTGGCGCCGGTGATGCTGACCTATGCCTTCATCAGCAACTTCGCCTACGCACTGGTCGGCGCGCTGCTGCGCGAATGGCTGGCCAAGGGTTCGCGGCTGCTGTGGTTCAACCGCGCGATGGGCCTGGTACTGGTGCTGACAGCCTGGTGGATGGTGAGCGTATGAAGCTCGCCATGAAAGACGAGACGCTGGGCATGTGGCTCGGCGTCGTAGGCGTGGCTATGTTCGCCGTCACGCTGCCGATGACGCGCCTGGCCACCGGCACGCAAGACGCACCGCAGCTGTCGCCGTGGTTCGTCACGCTCGGGCGCGCGGCGCTGGCGGGCGTGCTGTCGGCCATCTTCCTGCTGGCAACGCGCTCGCCGCGGCCTGCAGCGCACCAGTGGAAGCCGCTGGCCTTCGCGGTGCTGGGCAATGCCATCGGCTTTCCGCTGCTGCTGGCCTATGCGCTGCGCGTGGTCACGGCCAGCCATGCGGCGGTGGTGACTGCCCTGCTGCCGCTGGTCACGGCCGCCGTCGCGGCCCTGGTGCTGCACCAGCGCGCGCGGCTCGGCTTCTGGCTCTGCGCCATTGCGGGCAGCCTGCTGGTGGTGGCGTTCTCGGTGCTGCGCGCGAGCCAGAGCGGCCATGGCTTCGGCTTCGAATGGGCCGATCTGCTGCTGGTCGGCGCGGTCATCGCCGCCTCCATCGGCTACATCTACGGCGCGCAGGTCACGCCGTCGCTGGGCGCCGAGCGCGTGATCTGCTGGGTCTGCGTGATGGCGCTGCCCTTCACGCTGCCGGCCGCGCTGGCGCTGTGGCCGCAGCAGCCCGTCGCCACGTCGGCCTGGCTGGGCTTCGTCTACGTCGGCACGTTCTCGATGTGGATCGGCTTCTTCGCCTGGTATCGCGGCCTGGCCCTGGGCGGTGCGCTGCGCGTGAGCCAGACCCAGCTGCTGCAGCCCTTTCTCTCGATCCTCGCGTCGATCCCGCTGCTGGGCGAGCCGCTCGACATGGTCACGCTGGGCTTTGCCGTCGCGGTGGTGGCCACGGTGGTCATCGGCAAGCGCCTCTCGCAGCCGCAAGACAACAAGGCCCGCGTCGTATACCGTGGCGACATCCAGCCGGATTGAGCGCCGCCGCGCCTGCCCGCATCATTCGAATCTCACCTCACCGCCTGAAAGAAGAAAGCCATGAACTGGAAACTCGCCGCCCGCGCCGCCAAGATGAATCCCTCGGTGCTGCGCGAAATCCTCAAGGTCACCGAGCGCCCCGGCATCATCAGCCTGGCCGGCGGCCTGCCCTCGCCCAAGACCTTCCCGATCCAGGCTTTTGCCGACGCCTGCGCCGAAGTGCTGCACAACGACGGCCAGGCCGCCCTGCAGTACGCCGCCAGCGAGGGCTATGCGCCGCTGCGCCAGGCCGTGGCCGACATGCTGCCGTGGGACGTCGACGCCTCGCAGGTGCTCATCACCACCGGCTCGCAGCAGGGCCTCGACCTCGTGGCCAAGGTGCTGATCGATCCGGGCAGCAAGGTGCTGGTCGAAACGCCCACCTACCTCGGCGCGCTGCAGGCCTTCGGCCCGATGGAGCCGCACCCCGTGGGCGTGGCCAGCGACGATGACGGCGTGATCGTCGAAGACCTGGTGGCCAAGGCCAAGGACGCACGCTTCGTCTACCTGCTGCCCAACTTCCAGAACCCCACCGGCCGCACCATGACCGAAGAGCGCCGGGCCGCCGTGTCCGCCGCCGCTGCGGCAGCCAACCTGCCGATCGTCGAGGACAACCCCTACGGCGAACTCTGGTTCGACGAAGCCCCGCCGCTGCCGCTGGCCGCGCGCAACCCCGAAGGCGTGATCTACCTGGGCTCGTTCTCGAAGGTGCTGGCCCCCGGCCTGCGCCTGGGCTTCCTGGTGGCGCCCAAGTCCATCTACCCGAAGCTGCTGCAGGCCAAGCAGGCGGTCGACCTGCACACGCCGATCTTCACGCAGCGCATGGTCTCGGCCGTGATGAAAGACAAGTTCCTCGACCGCCACGTGCCCACCATCCGCGCCCTCTACAAGCGCCAGCGCGACGCGATGATCGCCGCGCTCAAGCGCGAGATGGCCGGCCTGGACGTGAAGTTCAACGCGCCCAAGGGCGGCATGTTCCTCTGGGCGCGCCTGCCCGAGGGCATCGACACCGTGACGCTGCTGCCCAAGGCGGTGGAGCGCAACGTGGCCTTCGTGCCCGGCGCGCCGTTCTACGCGGGCGAAGGCGATCCGCGCACGCTGCGCCTGTCGTTCGTGACGGCCAGCGTCGAAGAGATCGACACCGCCATCGCCGCGCTGGCGCAGACGCTGCGCGAAGAGCTGGTGCTGCTCGGCGACAAGAAGCTGGCCGCCGCACAGGTCTGAAAGCACAAACCAGGAGCCTCCCTTGATCGGCCTTGCAACGCTGTCGCTCTTCCTGCTCGCGGTTCTGGCGCTGTTCCTGTCGCCCGGCCCGAACATGGCTTTCGTGCTCTCGCACGGCGTGGCCCATGGCCCGCGCGGCGGTTTTGCGGCGGCCATCGGCATCTCTGCGGCCGACCTGGTGCACACGCTGTTCGCGGCCACCGGCGTCACCGCGCTGGTGGCCGCGTGGCCGCCTTCGTTCGACGTGCTGCGCTATGCGGGGGCGCTGTACCTGGTGTGGCTGGCGGTGCAGGCGCTACGCAACGGTGGCGGACTTCGCATCGGCGCGCAGGCGCAGCCTGCCGGCTTCGGCCGCATCGTGCGCATGGCACTGCTGAACAACCTCGTCAATCCGAAGGCGCTGCTGTTCTTCATGGTGTTCCTGCCGCAGTTCGTCGATCCCTCGCGCGGCAGCGTGCCGCTGCAGCTGGTGCAGCTCGGCGTGGTGCTGTCGATGGCCGCGCTGGCCTTCAACACACTACTGGGCGCGTGCAGCGGCCAGGTCGGCCGCTGGCTGCACAACCGGCCCGGCGCGGCGCGCTTCCAGAGCGGCCTGCTGGCCGCCGTGATGCTGGGGCTGGCCGTGCGCCTGCTCTTCCTCGATCGTCCCTCGCCCCGCTGAAGCGGGCAGCAAAGAAAAGATAGAAAGAAACCGACCATGCTCAACATCTGGGGCCGCATCAGTTCGATCAACGTCCGCAAGGTGGTGTGGTGCGCGCAGGAGCTCGGGCTCGACTTCCAACGCACCGAGGCCGGCGGCAAGTTCGGCGTGGTGCAGACGCCTGAGTACCTTGCGCTCAATCCGAATGCGATGGTGCCCACCATCGACGACGGCGAAGGCGCCGAGCGCGTGACGCTCTGGGAGTCGAACGTGATCGTGCGCTACCTCTGCGCGAAGCATTCGCACGGCAACTTCTACCCGAGCGAGCTGCCCGCGCGCTTCGACGCCGAGCGCTGGATGGACTGGCAGCAGACCACGCTCAACCGCACGAGCCGCGACGCCTTCATCCAGTGGGTGCGCACGCCGCCGTCGGAACGCCAGAGCGCGCTCATCGAGGCGTCCGTCCGCGACAGCGAAGCGCTGTTCTCGATGCTCGACGCGCATCTTGCGAGCCAGCCGTACATGGCCGGCCAGCGCTTCACCATGGCCGACATCCCGGTCGGCTGTGAGGCGCACCGCTGGTTCAACCTGCCGGCTGCCGAATACCGCAGGCCGAACTGGCCGAACGTCGAACGCTGGTATTCAGAGTTGCTTTCCCGCCCGGGCACGCGCGGCGTGCTCGACCTCCCCCTCGAATGAATCCGATGAAATCCCGCCCCTTCAAGCAAGTCGACGTCTTCACCGCCACCGCCTACTACGGCAATCCGCTCGCGGTGGTGATCGATGGCCAGGACCTCGACGACGCCGCCATGCAGCGCTTTGCGCAATGGACCAATCTGTCCGAAACCACCTTCCTGCTGCCGCCCACCGATCCGGCCGCCGACTACCGCGTGCGCATCTTCACGCCCGGCGGCGAGCTGCCCTTTGCCGGCCACCCGACCATCGGCAGCTGCCATGCGTGGCTGCAGGCCGGCGGCAAGCCCAAGGCTGCAGGCCTGGTGGTGCAGCAATGCGGCGCCGGCCTCGTGCCCCTGCGGCGCGACGGCGAGCGCCTGGCCTTCGCCGCGCCGCCCCTGAAGCGCAGCGCTCCGAGCCCCGCGCTGCTGGCCAAGGTGGCCGGCGCGCTGGGCCTGAAGGCGCAGCAGGTCATCGCGGCGCAGGTGCTCGACAACGGTCCGGTCTGGTTCGGCCTGCTGGTGAACGACGCCGACGCCGTGCTGGCGCTGCAGCCCGACCACCGCGCCCTGAAGGAGCTGGGCGTGAAGGCCGGCGTGGCGGGCGTGCCCGCGGCGCACGACACCGCGCTGCTCATCGGCCGCTCGAACCGCGAGGCGCGCGCCTTCGGCAACCGGCCCGCTACCCCGAACGAAGACGGCGCGAAGATCGACCTCGAGGTGCGCGCCTTCGCCGAGCCTATCGGCGTGCAGGAAGACCCGGTCACCGGCAGCCTCAACGCCAGCCTGGCCGAATGGCTGATCGCCGACGGCCACATGCCCGAGCGCTACCTTGCCGCGCAGGGCCAGTGCCTGGGGCGCGCGGGCCGCGTCTACATCGAGCGCGACGCCGAAGGAAAGATCTGGGTCGGCGGCGACGCCGTGACCTGCGTCGACGGCCACGTCACGCTGTAAGCACAACGCCTGAGGCCCGCCATGCACGCGCAGCTCGACCACCTCGTGATTGCCGCCGCCTCGCTCGCCGAGGGCGTGGCCTGGTGCGAGGCAACGCTCGGCGTCACGCCGGCACCGGGCGGCTCGCATCCGCTGATGGGCACGCACAACCGCCTGCTGAACATCGCAAGCGACGCCTTCCCCGCAGCCTACGCGGAAATCATCGCGATAGAGCCGGGCAAGCAACCCTCGCGCCCCAAGACGCACCGCTGGTTCGACCTCGACGACGCCGCGCTGCAGGCCGGGCTCGCACAGCATGGCCCGAAGCTGATTCATTTCGTCGCCCGCGTGCCCGACGCGCATGCGGCAACGCGGGCGCTCGCACATGAAGAGCACGCGCACATCGACCGCGGCCAGTTGCTCGAAGCCTCGCGCGACACGCCCGCCGGCCGGCTCGAATGGCAGATCACCGTGCGCGACGACGGCCAGCGGCTGTTCTACGGCGCACTGCCCACGCTCATTCAATGGGGCCCAGTGCACCCCACCGATGCCATGCCGAAGTCTGGCCTTGCCATGCGCTCGCTGCGCGCCGTGCACCCGCGCGCGCCCACGCTGGTCGCAGCGCTGTCGGCCATAGGCATGACCGGCATGGACATCAGTGCCGGCCCGCCCACTCTCATCGCCGTACTCGACACGCCGCGCGGCCCCGTCACGCTCGAATCGCAAGGACTCTGACCCGATCATGCTGAGCCTCACCGAAATCGCCTGGTTCGCCCTCGCCTCGCTGCTGCTGGCGCTCACGCCGGGGCCGAACATGATCTATTGCGTCTCGCGCACGCTGGTGCAGGGTCGACGCGCGGGGCTCATCTCGCTGGGCGGCGTGCTGCTGGCGTTCCTGGCACATCTGTTCGCCGCGGCGCTCGGGCTCACCGCGCTGCTGCTGGCCGTGCCGCTGGCCTTCGACGCGATCCGCATCGCCGGTGCGGCCTACCTGCTGTGGCTCGCGTGGCAGGCGGTCAGGCCCGGCGGCAATGCACCCTTCGAGGCGCGCGCACTGCCGGCCGATCCGCCGGGCAAGCTGTTTCGCATGGGCTTTCTCACGAACCTGCTGAACCCGAAGGTGGCGATGTTCTACCTCTCGTTCTTTCCGCAGTTCATCCACCCCGAGCGCGGCTCGGTGCTGCTGCAGAGCATGCAACTGGGCATCGCGCAGATGGCGACCAGCGCCGCGGTCAACACGGTGATGATCGTCGGCGCCGCCAGCATCACGGCCGTGCTGTCGCAAAGCGCCGGCTGGCTGCGTGCGCAGCGCTATGTGATGGGCAGCGTGCTGGCCGCGCTGGCCGTTCGCGTGGCACTCACCGAACGCAAGTAAGGACATCCCGTGAAGTTCACCCGCGAAGAGATCGAAGCCGCGCAGCGCACCGTGCATGCGGCCATGCCACCCACGCCGCAGTACGCCTGGCCGTTGCTTTCGCAGCGCCTGGGCGCCACCGTGTGGGCCAAGCACGAGAACCACACGCCGGCCGGCGCCTTCAAGATTCGCGGCGGCCTGACCTACTTCGAAACCCTGGCGCGCGAGCGGCCCGGAGTACGCCACGCCATCAGCGCCACGCGCGGCAACCACGGCCAGTCGGTCGGCTTCGCCACGCGGCGCCACGGGCTGGCCGCGACCATCGTGGTGCCGCACGGCAATTCGACCGAGAAGAACGCCGCGATGCGAGCGCTCGGCGTCACGCTGGTAGAGCATGGCGACGACTTCCAGGCCGCCTCCGAGCACGCAGCCGAGCTGGCAGAGCGTGACGGCTTGCATCGCGTGCCTTCGTTCCACCGCGAACTGGTGCGCGGCGTGTCGACTGCGTATGTGGAGTTCTTCGACGCGTTGAAAGACGCGCCGCCGGACGTGCTGTTCGTGCCCATCGGCCTGGGCTCCGGCTTTGCCGCCGCGGCTGCAGCGCGCGCGCATTGCGGTGTGTCGACCAAGCTCATCGGCGTGGTGTCGGCGCATGCCACGGCGTATCGCGATTCCTTCCGCGCAGGCAAGCCCGTCGAGTCGCCCGTCACCACGCGGCTGGCCGACGGCATGGCCTGCCGCGTCCCGGTGCCCGAATCGGTCGAAGTGATCCTGCGCGAAGCCGACGACGTTGTCACCGTCACCGATGACGAGATCGCCGAGGCCATGCGCATCCTCTTCAGCGACACGCACAACGTGGCCGAGGGGGCCGGCGCAGCCGCACTGGCGGCCGCGCTCCAGCAGCAGGAACGCTGGCGCGGCAAGACGGTGGGTGTGTGCGTGAGCGGGGGCAATGTCGATACAGGCATGTACGCGGGCGTGCTTGCGCGCAGCGCTGCCTGAGCCGGGTTCAGGGCAGCGGGCCGGTATTTGCCGTGCTAAGCGGCAGCCGCGACACCTCTGCCAGCAGCAGCGCCAGTTGCCTCGCCGCCGCATCGATCACCGCCTGGCCATGCTCCGCCGTGGCGGCAGCCGCGTTGCCGGCGGCACCGTGGGCGTTGTAGTCCTCCATGGCCCAGCCGAGCTTGGCACTCTTGCCGTTGCCCAGGATGGCGTAGTCGGCCGCGCGTTGCTCGGAGGTCGAGCGGAAATCCTGCGCCTCGCCCATGCGCACGAGTTGCGGCGTCAGCGCCAGCATCATCGAAGTCTCGATCTCGCCCGCGTGCACGCCGAAGCGGTGCTCCTGCACGCTGAACTGCGTGCCCGCGTCGCCCAGCGGCAGGTTGAACCAGCTCACGCTGTAGACGATGAGCCCGTGCGCCGCGCGCAGCTCGCGCGCCACGATGTCCATCGCGCCCACATGACCGCCGTGCGCATTGAACAGCACCAGCTTCTTCACGCCCGCGCGTGCCACGCCCGCGCCGATCTCGTTCCACAGGCGGATCAAAGTCTCGGCCGACAGCGTGAGCGTGCCCGCGAAGCGCGCGTGCTCGGGGCTCAGGCCGATCTGCTGGGTCGGCAGGAAGAGCACCGGTAGCTCGGCCGGCAGCAGGGGCAACGACGCGGCGACGATGCCGTCTGCCAGCACCGTATCCACGCCCAGCGGCAGGTGTGGGCCGTGCTGCTCGGTCGCGCCCAGCGGCAGCACCGCGACGGTGGTTGCCGCATCGAGCGACGCGAAGTCGCGCGTGGTGAGGCGGGACCAGAAGCGGGGAAGTAGCGAAGGCGAAGGGGCCTGGGTAGCAGCGTTCATCGCGCGATCTTAGGCCGGTCGCGAGCCGGCATCGATGGCTTCCGGACCACAAAAGTAAACGACGGGGACGCCAAAAACGCGAATCTGTTCACACATACAACCAGTTCGTGACACTTTGGTTTGCCATTGTTAATGATCCTCTCTAGAGTGATTCCCAAGTGAGTTTTCAAGGTTGCCGGCCTGTCACATACGCCGGCGACCCGTTTTTCGCTGCGGCTTCGGTCGCCGGAAACCGCCGTCCGAATTCAAGGGAGCAGAGTGTTCATCCAGAAAAAAGCTGGAGGCACGGTCATGGCCGGGCGCAAAGCTGCGCTCGCCTGCTCGTTGTCTCATCGCCTTGCACATACATCACAAGGATTTCCACCTCTAGCAGCCTGCGCACTGGCCCTCGTCACGCCCGCAGTGCTCGCGCAGCCGTCTGCCGCTATCGCCGCCACGACCTACGACGTCCGGCAGCACGATGCGCTGATCGTCGCGCGGCGCGAAGGCCGCGTTACCGCGACCCAAGCGCTCCAGCAATTGAAGGCCTGGCTTGCGGCGCCCATCGGCGACGACGCCCGCCAGCGCGTGGCTTCCGATGCCATCGCGATCGCCGCGGGCGACGGCCAGTTCGCCGAAGCCGTGGCGCTGGGCCGCCAGTTCGCACCGTCGAAGCTGAGCGACTACGCCCTGGGCCCGCTCGCGCTGGCCGCGCGGCGCACCCATGAGCTCGCCCTGCAGGGCGAGGCCGTGGCCGTCTGGCGCGCCCGGCAACCCGGAGCGCGCGAGCCGCGCCTGCACGAAGCCTGGTGGCGCATCGACAGCGGCGACGTCGCGGGCGCGCAGGCGCTGTACCGCGCGCTGTCGCAGCCGGCGCCCACGCAGATCGAAGACCGCGTCGCGCTGCTGGAGCTGCGTGCCGCCCTGGCGCGCGCGGCGAAAGACCCGCTGCAGGCACTCGCTGCCTACACCGAGGCCGGCGCGCTGCGGCCCGAACGCCGCGACATCCGCCGCGAGGCCGACTTCCTGCTCGCCAGCGCCGGCGCCGCATCGAGCGCCTTCGAAGACGCAGAGGCGGCGGAGCGTGCCGCGCCGGGCAGCTTCTCGCCGCTGGCGCTCTCGACCCTGCAGCAGGAGGCGCTGGCGCAGCGGCTGCGCTGGGCGATCCAGGCGCGCGACCAGCGACTTGGCGCGGAGCGCCTCGTCGCGCTCGACCGCGTGCTCGCCGACCAGGAGGCCGCGATGGCACGGGCCGATGCCGCGGCCCTGAAGGCGGACTCCAGCGACGCCGATGCATGGCGCACCGTGCGCGTGCGCCTGCTGTCCGACCGCCTGCTGGCGCTGGTCGAAAGCGGCCGCCCGGCCGACGCCATCGCGCTCTACGACACGGCGCGCGCCACTGGCATGGAGCTGCCCTTCTACGGCCTCGGGGCCGCGGCACGCGCCCTCGCGCAGGAGCGCCGCTCGGCCGAGGCCGTGCCGGTCTACGAGGCGGCCGTGGCACGCGGCGGCGCCGAGCTGCAGACGCCCGACCCGCTCTACTTCGGATTGCTCTACGCCTACCAGGACACAGGCCGCTTCGAGGACGCCGAGGCGCTGCTGCAGCGGCTGGAGCACGGCACGCCCGCCCTGCTGCGCCTCACGCCCGAAGCCGGCCGCCCCAACGGCGAGTACACCGACGTGAGCGGCCTGCGCGGCCTGACGCAGCTCTACACAGACCGGCCGACGCTGGCGCAGCAAAGCTTCTCGGTGCTGACGCGCGAAGCGCCGCTCAACCCGGGCTATGCCTACGGCGCGGCCCTCACCGAGCGCCTGCGTGAACACCCCGAAGCCGCGCTCGCGCGCTTCGAGGCGCTGGCGGCCGACTCGCCCTACGACATCGGCGCGCGCACCGGCCACGTCGAGGCCCTGCTCGATGCCGGCGAATTCGCCGAAGCCCGCCGGCGCGCCGAATCGCTCGCGGCCGACCTGCCGGACGCGGTGCAGGTGCGCGACATGGAGCGCAAGCGCCGCGCCCAGGTCGGCCCGCGGCTCGACGTGGACGCCGAAGCCTCCTCCGGCGGCGCGGCCATCGCCAGCCGCGAGTGGCGCATCGACAGCCGGCTCAGCTCCGGCCTCATCGACGACCAGTGGCGCGTGTTCTACGACCAGTCGCTGGGCCGCGGCGTCACCAACATCGGCAACGCCAACTGGGCGCGCGGCGGCCTCGGCCTGGGCTGGCAGCGCGGCCGCTGGCTGGCCGAAGGCGCGCTGCAGCACGCCAACAGCGGCCCCTACCGCAACAGCGTGGCCGGCCGGCTCGACTACCGCGCGGGCGACGCGTGGCGGCTGTCGGCCACCTATGACGGCGACAGCAAGGAGCTGCCGTGGAAGGCGCGCGTGGCCGGCATCGGCGCGCGCGAAGCCGGCGCGAGCGTGGGCTATGTGGTGAACGAGTCGCGCCGCTTCGACCTGAAGTGGCAGCAGCTGGACTTCAGCGACGGCAACCTGCGCAACGGCTTCGACATTGGCTGGAGCGAGCGCTGGGTCAGCACTCCGGGCTTCCAGCTCGAGACGAAGCTTGGCGCCGACGCCAGCCGCGGCCGCGCCATCGACACCGCGCCCTACTTCAACCCCTCGAGCGACAGCAGCGTGCAACTCAGCGTGCGCGCGCAATGGCTCAACTGGAAGCGCGACGACCGCCAGTTCTTCCAGGCCGTGGAGCTCGGCGGTGGCAGCTACCGGCAGGCCGGCTTCGGCAGCGGCCCGATGTGGACCCTGCGCTACGAGCACCGCTGGAACCTCGGCCCCAGACTCGCGCTGCGCTACGGCCTGAGCATTTCCAGCCATCCCTACGACGGCGTGCGCGAACGACAGCGCGGCGTCTTCCTGAACCTCTCGACGCCCCTGCCGTGATGCGAAGAACGACGAAGAACCCTTTCACCTTCCTGCGCGCAGCCCTGCCATGGCTGCTGCTGGCGCTCTGCCTGCCGGCCCTCGCACAGCCGCTGCCGAGCGCCGACCCCGACGACGGCCTGAGCTTTCGCGTGATCTCCTTCCACGACGTGCGCACCAACGTGCGTGCGAGCTTCGAGACCTCGCCCGACGAGACTGCCGTGGACGAGCGCACCTTCGCCGAAGTGTTCGCCTGGCTGCAATACAGCGGCTACCACCCAGTGAGCCTGCAGCAGATCGTCGACGCGCGCGCCGGCGGCAAGCCGCTGCCGCCCAGGCCCGTGCTGCTGACCTTCGACGACGGCTACCGCAGCGCCTACACCAAGGTGTTTCCGCTGCTCAAGCGCTACAACTACCCCGCGCTGATGGCGCTGGTGACCAGCTGGCTCGAAGTGCCCCAAGGCCAGCAGGTGCACTGGGGCGACAAGCCCGCGCCGCGCGAAGACTTCCTGCTGTGGAGCGAAGCCGCCGAGATGGCGCGCTCGGGCCTCGTCGAGTTCGCGAGTCATACCGACGCAATGCACACCGGCATCCTCGCCAACCCGCAGGGCAACATGCTGCCGGCCGCGGCCACGCACCGCTACGACCCGAAGACCGGCCGCTACGAGGACGACGCCGCCTACGCGCGGCGCATCGAGACCGACCTGCGCCGCAGCCGCGAGCTCATCGAGAAACGCACTGGCGCGAAGGTGCGCGCCATGGTGTGGCCCTACGGCGCCTACAACGACGCGGCGCTGAAAGCCTCTGCGCGCGCGGGCATGCCCATCACCTTCACGCTGGACGACGGCTCGAACACGCCCGCCGTGCCGCTCTCGCGCATCCGCCGTGCGCTCGCTGCCTACGACAACGAGGCGCCCGAATACGCGCAGTTGCTGCGCAGCCCAGTGGGCGGCGAGGTGCGGCCCATCAACCGCGTGATGCACGTCGACCTCGACTACGTGTACGACCCCGACCCGGCCCAGCAGGAGCGCAACCTCTCGGCGCTGATCGACCGCGTGGCCGCCGTGCGCCCGCGCTCGGTGTTCCTGCAGGCGTACGCCGACCCCGACGGCGACGGCGTGGCCGACGCGCTGTACTTTCCCAACCGCCACCTGCCGGTGCGCGCCGACCTGTTCGGCCGCGCTGCGTGGCAACTGCGCAGCCGCACCGGCGTGAAGGTCTACGCGTGGATGCCGGTAACGGCCTTCCGGCTGCCGGCCTCGAACCCGCTCGCCACGCACACGGTGGCGGCGCAAGGCGGCGCGATGCCGGCCGACCGCTACCACCGGCTCACACCCTTCGACCCCGCGGTGCGCGCGCTGGTCGGCGACATCTACGAAGACCTTGGCAGCCACGCCTTCTTCGAAGGCCTGCTGTTCCACGACGACGCGACCCTGTCCGACGACGAGGACGCGAGCCCCGCCGCGCTGGCCACCTATGCGCAATGGGGCCTGCCGGCCGACGTGGCCGCGATCCGCGCGAACCCCGAGCTGATGGCGCGCTGGACCACCGCCAAGACGCGCTACCTGATCGCCTTCACGCAGGAACTCGCCGCGCGCGTGGGAGCCTGGCGGCCCGCGCTGGAAACTGCGCGCAATCTCTACGCGCGCCCGGTGCTGGAGCCCCAGGCCGAGCAGTGGTTCGCGCAGAACTACGAAGCCTCGCTCGCCGCCTACGACTACGTCGCGTTGATGGCAATGCCACGCATGGAGCGCGAGACCGATGCGGACGCGTGGCTGGGCCGGCTCGCGCGTCGCGTGGCTGACACGCCGCGTGGCCTCGACGGCACGGTGTTCGAGCTGCAGGCGCGCGACTGGCGCACCGGCAAGCCCGTGCCCGACGCGGAGCTCGCGCGCCAGTGGACGCTGCTGCAGCGCGCCGGCGTGCGCCACCTGGGCTACTACCCCGACGACTTCCTCGATAACCAGCCATCGCTGGAGACCGTGCGCCGCGCGATCTCGGTGCGCACGCTGCTGCCGCGCGCATTGCGCACGCCTTCCGCCGCGGAAACTCCCGCACAGCCCGCGCAAGCCGCGCCAGGAGAACGGTCGCCATGACCACCACACAGTTCCTCGCGCAGACGCTGCCCACGCTGCTGTTCGGCTTCGTCTTCTACTACCCGTTCTTCATGGCCTATGTGTGGATGGCGGGCGGCCTCTCGCATGCGTGGGTGTTCGAGCGCAAGCGCGACGTCGACGTGAACCCGCTCACCCTGCTGCCCTCGCACCCGCTGGTCACGGTGGTGGTGCCATGCTTCAACGAAGCGCCGCACCTGCGCGAGGTGATCGAGCAGCTGATGCGCACGCGCTACCCGCACTACGAGGTCATTGCCGTGAACGACGGCAGCACCGACGGCACCGGCGAGCTGCTCGACGAGATGACGAAGGAGTACGGCCGCCTGCGCGTGATCCACAACGCAAGCAACCAGGGCAAGGCCGTCGGGCTCAACACCGCCTGCCAGCTCGCGCGCGGCGAATACATCCTGGGCATCGACGGCGACGCGCTGATCGACGAGGACGCCATTGCGTGGATGCTGCAGCCGATGCTGGCGTCGGAGCGCATCGGCGCGGTCACGGGCAACCCGCGCATCCGCACCCGCACCACGCTGCTGGGGCGCATGCAGGTGGGCGAGTTCTCTTCGATCATCGGGCTCATCAAGCGATCGCAGCAGCTGGTGGGCACGCTGTTCACTGTGTCGGGCGTGATTGCCATGTTCCGCCGCCGCGCCGTGCTGGAAGTGGGTTTCTGGAGCCCCGACGTGCTCACCGAGGACATCGACATGAGCTGGAAGCTCCAGCTCGGCGGCTGGCAGCTGCGCTTCGAGCCGCGCGCGCTGTGCTGGATCTTGATGCCCGAGACCTTGCGCGGTCTCTGGAAGCAGCGCCTGCGCTGGGCCGTCGGCGGCATCCAGACCATGCTGCGCTACACCTCGAAGATCCTGCGGCCGCGCCACTGGCGCATGTGGCTCATCTACTTCGAGTACATGACGAGCGTGGTCTGGGCCTATGCGATGGCCGGGGTGCTGCTCGTCAGCCTGGTGCGGCCGTTCCTGCCGGCCGACTCGTCCTGGCACTCGGCATTGCTGCCGCACTGGCAGGGCACGCTGCTGGCCATGACCTGCATCCTGCAGATGCTGCTGAGCCTGTGGATCGACCGCCGCTACGACCGCGACCTGATGCGCTATTTCGCCGGAACGATCTGGTATCCGATCGCTTTCTGGACCATCACGATGGCGAGCACCGTCGTCGCCCTTCCCAACGCTCTGATACGCCGCCGCGGCAAGCGCGCGGTGTGGACGAGCCCTGACCGAGGAGTTTCCGATGCACCTTGAGACCCATGCCCACAGCCGACCGCACGACGACAAACCGCCGCCGAGCCGCCAGCGCTCCTGGGGGCAGCCCGCGGTGGACGAACCGATCATCGACGCCGCGCGCATCTCGCTGCGCGCGTTCGGCAGCGGCCGCTCGCGGCAGCGCACGCTGGCCATGTACCTGTGGCTGCGCGTGCTGCGCCCGGCCATCACCATCGCGATCTGGTTCTGCGCGGTCTGGTATGCGTGGCCCTATGTGCTGGGCGCGCGCTCGCAACCCGAGGTGCTGCACCTGCTGGGCCTGTATGCGGTAGTGATCGGCGTGATCCTGGTGTCGATGCTGATGATGGCGCCGTGGCGCCGCCGCCAGCACCGGCGCGAGGCCCCGCCGGAGCAGGAGCAGTCGTCGCTGTTCGCGCTGGCTTCGTACATCGAGGTGCCGCCCGCGCGGCTGTCGGCCTGGCAGCGCACGCGGCAGCTGCTGGTGCACCACGACAACAACGGCCACCTGCGCGACGCCACCGACACCGCGCCGGGCGCGCTGGAGCCCGAACCGCTGCAGCGCGCGGCCGCGCGGCGCTGAGGGGCACAGCCGCGTCCGTGCAGGGGTTTCGCGGCGATGCTTCAATCGCCGATTCACACCACTCATCACGGCAAGGACTCTTTCATGGACCTCCAGCTCCAGGACCAGCACGTACTCATCACCGGCGGCAGCAAGGGCATCGGCCTGGCCTGCGCACTGGGCTTTTTGCGCGAAGGCGCGCGCGTGAGCCTCGTGTCACGCGACATCGCCAACCTGGAGCAGGGCCGCAAGACGCTGATCGAGACCTTCGCGCAGGCCGAAGGCCGGGTCTCCGTGCATGCGGCCGACCTCAAGGACCCGGCCAGCGCAGTGGCCGCGCTCGATGCGGCAGAGAAAGCCTTCGGTGCGGTCGACGTGCTAGTCAACTCGGCCGGCGCCGCGCGCCGCACCCCGCCAGACGATCTGACCGCCGCGTCGTGGCACGACGCGATGGACGCGAAGTACTTCACCTACATCCACATGATCGACCCGGTCGTGAAGCGCATGGGCCAACGCGGCCGCGGCGCCATCGTCAACGTGATCGGCCAGGGCGGCAAAGTCGCGAGCCCCGTGCACATGGCCGGCGGCGCGGCCAATGCGGCGCTGATGCTGGTGAGCGCCGGCATGGCCGCTGCCTACGCCGCCAAGGGCGTGCGCGTGAACGCGGTGAACCCCGGACTCACGCTGACCGAGCGGCTGCAGGAAGGCATGAAGGCCGACGCGAAACTGCAAGGCATCGGCACCGACGAAGCACTGCAGCGCGCCAAGGCCCGCTTGCCGCTGGGCCGTATCGCAACGCCCGAAGAGATCGCCAACACGGTCGTATTCCTGGCATCGCCAAAGGCGAGCTACGTGACCGGCGCCATCGTGGCAATGGACGGCGCCGTCACCCCCATGATCTGAGGCCGAGCGAAGCAAAGGCCCGCCCGTCTCCCCCTCCCCTCTGGCTGCGCCGAGGAGCGCAGCGTTTCGCGGATCAGGGCTCGCCCTTGTCTGAGCGAAGCGAGTTTGGGCGAGACCCCGCGAAACGCGAGCACCGCAGGTTGCCCCTTCGCTACGCGAAGGGGTCGCAGACAGTGGGGTCGCCTTTCTTTTGCCTACTTTTCTTTGGCGAAGCAAAGAAAAGTAGGTCGCCCGCCGGGGCGAGTCCCGGCCTCGGGAAAAAACCTCACCCCAGCGCCAACAACCCCTCAAACTTCAACCCAAGAAAATCAACAAACGCCCTTACCCGCGCCGGCACAAAGCGCCCACTCGGCAGCAACGCGTGCAGCGGATAAGGCTCGGTCTCCCAATCAGGCAGCAGCCGTACCAGACGGCCTTCGCGAATGTCGTTCCGCACATCTAGCGCCGACTTGAGCGTCACGCCATACCCCGCCACAGCCCATTCACGCGCCAGCGAGGCATCGTCCACGCTGCGGTTGCCATTCACCCGCACCTCGGTCCACTGCCCGTTCTGCGCAAACCGCCACACGCGATGCCGCCGCCCCGAGCGATTGAAGGTCAGGCAGTTGTGGTGCACAAGGTCTTGCGGCACCTTCGGCGCGGAATTGCGGCGCAGGTAATCGGGCGAGGCGGTGAGCACCGGGTTGGTCAGGGCGAAGGGCCGCGCCACCAGCCGCGAATCGGCCAGCGCGCCGTAGCGCAGCGCCACGTCGACCTCGTCTCGCATCACGTCCAGCGGGCGGTCGCCCACCGAAAGCGACAACTGCACGCCGGGGTGCAGCGCCAGGAATTCGTCGAACCACGGCAGCAGCGTGCTGCGCGTGAGATCGGACGGCGAGGCCACGCGCAGCGTGCCGACCAGCTCGCCGCGGTCGGCCGTGACCAGCGATTCGCCCTCGTCCAGCAGCTCGAACGCACGCACCGCGTAGTCGAGCAGCGTCTGGCCCTGCGGCGTGAGGCGCATGGCGCGGGTGGAGCGCTCGAACAGGCGCGCGCCGAGCTGGGCCTCCAGCCTCTTGAGCGTGGCGCTGGCGGCCGCGGGCGTGATGCCCAGCGCATGCGCCGCCGCCGTGAGCGTGCCGCCGCGCGCCGTGTGCACCAGCACCTGCAGGTCGGAGAGATTTTCAATCTTCATTTGAAAGTGTTGCTGGTTTGAGCCACCTTATCAAACCGGTCTTGCGATCCTACATTCGAGGCATCGTTACTGAAAGGTTCCCGTCATGAAAGCCGTCGGCTATTACCAGCCCCTCCCCATCGACAACCCCGAATCGCTGCAGGACATCGAGCTGCCCGCCCCCGTGGCGGGCCCCCGCGACCTGCTGGTGCGCGTGAAGGCGGTGTCGGTCAACCCGGTGGACACCAAGGTCCGCAAGAACGCCGCGCCCGAGGCCGGCCAGGCCAAGGTGCTGGGCTGGGACGCCGTCGGCACGGTCGAGGCCATCGGCAGCGGCGTGAAGAACTTCAAGGTGGGCGACCGCGTGTACTACGCGGGCTCGATCATCCGGCCGGGCGCGAATGCCGAGCTGCACGCGGTGGACGAGCGCATCGCCGCCATCGCGCCGAAGAGCCTGGACGACGCACAGGCCGCCGCGCTGCCGCTGACCACCATCACCGCGTACGAGCTGCTGTTCGACCGCCTGCAGGTGCCCAAAACCGGTAGTGCTGGCGGCGGCGAAGGCCAGACGCTTCTGATTACTGGTGGCGCGGGCGGCGTGGGCTCCATCCTCATCCAGCTGGCGCGCCAGCTCACCAAGCTGCGCATCGTCGCCACCGCCTCGCGTGCCGAAACGCGCGCGTGGTGCCTGGAGTTGGGCGCACACGTGGTCATCGACCATTCGAAGCCGCTCGCGGCCGAGCTCAAGGCGGCCGGCATCGGCGAAGTCGACATGGTCGCCAGCCTCACGCAGACCGAGCAGCACTACGCGCAGATCATCGAAAGCCTCAAGCCCCAGGGCCAGCTGGCGGTGATCGACGACATGAAGGTGCTCGACGCGATGCCGCTGAAGACCAAGTGCATCTCGCTGCACTGGGAAATGATGTTCGCGCGCTCGCGCTTCGAGACGCCGGACATCGCCGAGCAGGGCGCGCTGCTGGCGGAAGTGGCGGCGCTGGTCGACGCGGGCCGGATCCGCACGACGGCGAACGCGAGCTTCGGCACCATCAACGCCGCGAACCTTCAGCGTGCACATGCGCTGGTCGAAAGCGGCAAGGCGCAGGGCAAGGTGGTGCTGGCGGGGTTCTGAGTCAGCACAATCGGTCGCATGACCGATAACGCTGCCCGTCCTCGCCTCATCATCGAATTCGAAACCGAACGCCTGCGGATGCGCCAATGGCGCGAGAGCGATCTCGCGCCATTTTTTGCGCTTGCCTGCGACCCGCAGGTGATGGAATTCCTGCTGCCGCTGGCGACGCGGGCCGACAGCGATGCGATGGTCGAGCGCATCAGGACGCGTATTGCCGGGAACGGCTGGGGCTTCTGGGCCGTGGAGCACAAGGCGTCCGGCGAGTTCATGGGCTTTACCGGGCTGAACTCGCCGCTGGCCGACCTGCCGTTTTCGCCATGCGTCGAGATCGGCTGGCGCTTCGCTCGCAAGTGGTGGGGCCAGGGGTTTGCGAGCGAGGCGGCGCGCGGTGCGCTGCAGGTCGGCTTCGAAAAGCTCGGGCTCGCCGAGATCGTGGCATTCACCGCCTGGAACAACACTCGCTCGGCAGCGGTGATGGAACGCATCGGCATGAAGGAAGACGTGGCCGGCGCATTCGATCACCCGCTGGTGCCCGAGGGGCATCCGCTGCGCCGGCACCGCCTCTACCGGATCCAGCGCTGAAGAAGCGTTACCTCGCCTTCGACACACGCCACACGGCGTTGCCCACGTCGTCCGCCACGATCAGCGCGCCGCCCTTGTCCAGCGCCACGCCCACCGGCCGGCCCTGCGCCTTCTCGTCGGCCGTCAGGAAGCCGGTCAGAACGTCGACCGGCGGTCCGCTGGGCTTGCCGCCGATGAAGGGCACGAACACCACCTTGTAGCCCGACTTGGGCTTGCGGTTCCACGAGCCGTGCTCGCCGATGAAGACGCCGCTGGCGAACTGCTCGGGCATGCCGCCGGCGCGCGAGAACGCCAGGCCCAGCGGCGCGACGTGCGAGCCCAGCGCGTAGTCGGGTGCGATGGCCTTGGCCGCCATCTCGGGGTTCTGCGGCGTCACGCGCGCATCGACGATGCCGCCGTAGTAGCTCCAGGGCCAGCCGTAGAAGGCGCCGTCTTTCACCGAGGTGAGGTAGTCGGGCACGAGGTCGCTGCCGATTTCGTCTCGCTCGTTCACCACGGTCCACAGCGCCTTGGTGTCCGGGTCCCAGCCCATGCCGTTGGGGTTGCGCAGGCCGCTGGCGAACAGGCGCTTCTCGCCGGTCTTGGTGTCGACTTCCCAGATGGCGGCGCGGCCCTCTTCGGCCGCGAGTCCGTTCTCGCCGATGTTGCTGTTGGAGCCGACCGTCACGTAGAGCTTGCTGCCGTCGGCATTGGCGATCACGTTCTTGGTCCAGTGGTGGTTGATGCCGGCGGGCAGCGGCGTCACCAGCGTGGGGTTGGCGCTGATAGAGGTCTGGCCCTCTGTGTAGGGCACCTTCACCAGCGCATCGGCATTGGCGATGAAGAGTTCGTTGCCGACCAGCGCCATGCCGTAGGGCGACATCAGGTTGGTCATGAACACCTGCCTGACCTCGGCCAGGCCGTCGCCGTTGGCGTCGCGCAGCAGGGTGATGCGGTTGGCGCTGGGCACGCCGGCGCCAGCGCGGCCCATGACCTTGCCCATGACCCAGTTGCGGATCTTGGCCATGAGGCCATCGCCGCCATCGGTGGCGCCGCCGCCGGGCTTGGGCGGCTTGTTGCTCTCGGCCACGAGGATGTCGCCGTTGGGCAGGGTGTAGACCCAGCGCGGGTGGTCGAGGCCGCGTGCCAGCGCCGTCACCTGCAGGCCTTCGGCCGGAGTGGGCGAGGCGGTGTCGGTCCACCCCACGGCGGGGGCCACGTTGACGGTGGGAATCAGGGTCTTGTTCGGCTCGGCCAGCTGTGGGCGGGGGCCGGTGGTCAGCTCGGGCGCCAGCTTGGCGGCCTCGCCGCAGCCGGCGACCAGCAGTGCGGCGGCCAGGGCCAGGGCGGTCGTCTGCCAGGGAAACACTGTGCGGGTGGGTGCTTGCTGCGGTTCATTCATGCATGGTCCTTGCGCGGCCGGGGGCCGCATGCACCGGATCATCCACAGCCGGGCGGCCCGGGGGTTGTCGGTCGTGGGCGCTTTCTGGCGTGGGCGCACCTCATTTGCGCATCGCCGCTACCATCGCCGGATGACCGACGACCTGTTCCGTGCCGACGCCTACCTGCGCACCTGCGAAGCCCGCGTGCTGCGCATCGACGACACCGGCATCGTGCTGGACCGCACCGTGTTCTATCCGCTGGGCGGCGGGCAGGCTGGAGACAGCGGCGTGCTGGCCCTGGCCGACGGGCGTGAACTGGTCATTGCCGACACCCGCAAGGCCAAGGATGCGGAGGGCCTGCCGACCAATGAATTCGTCCACGTGCCGGCCCCCGAGCAAGCCGAGCTGCTGGCCGCGCTGAAGCCCGGCGACACCGTCACCGCCCGCCTCGACTGGGAGCGCCGCCACCGGCTCATGCGCTTCCACACCGCCACCCATCTCCTGTGCCATCTGGTGCCGCAGCCGGTGAACGGCTGCTCCATCACCCCCGAGTACGCACGGCTCGACTTTCACATGACCGACCCGCTGGACAAGGAAGCGCTGACCGCCGGCCTCGCCAGGCTGGTCGAAGCCGCCCACCCGCTGACCGTGGGCGCCATCACCGACGAAGAACTCGACGCCAACCCCGCGCTGGTCAAGAGCATGAGCGTGCAGCCGCCTCGCGGTACGGGCACGGTGCGCACCATCCGCATCGGCGGAACGGGCGAAGGCGACGCGCAGATCGACTTCCAGCCCTGCGGCGGCACGCATGTTGCAAACACTTCGGAAATCGGGGCGGTAGTGGTCACCAAGATCGAGAAGAAGAGCGCCAACAGCCGGCGCGTGGTGCTGGGCTGGGCCTCATCAGCCGATTTGGCCGCCTGAAACACCCGGAACTTCGCCCCCACTGAATGCTCCGACTGACGGCATGATCTTTTCGCGCATCCATTTCGCTACGCTTCTGATAGCAACAGCCGCAGCCAGCATGCCGGCTGCGGCGCAATCGACCTCCAGCCTGCCATCCAAGCCGGGCGCGGTTGTAACCACTCCCCACGTACGCGCCGAACTGATCGCACACGCCCCCGACGGCGTGACGCCCGGCGCCCCGGTGTGGGTCGGCCTGCAGATCACGCACCAGCCCGAGTGGCACACCTACTGGAAGAACGCCGGCGATTCGGGCCTGCCCACCGAGATGACGTGGACCCTGCCGACCGGCGTGTCCACCGGCGAAATCGCCTGGCCGGTGCCGAAGAAGATCCCGGTCGGCAGCCTCGCCAACTACGGCTACGAGAACACCGTGCTGCTGCCGGTGCCGCTGGAGGTGTCGACGCTCTACAAGCCGCCGGTGGCGCTGGGCGGCACGCCGGCGATGGACATCCAGCTCAAGGCCTCCTGGCTGGTCTGCCGCAAGGAATGCATTCCCGAAGAGGGCACGTTCACGCTGGCCCTGCCGCTGCAAGGCTCGACCGCGCTGCACAAGGCCGATTTCGACACCGCCGCGGCGGCCCAGCCCCAGCCGCTGGCCAAGCCCGGCACCGTCGAAGTCGACGGCCACAACCTGAAGGTGCGGCTCGAAGGCCTGCCGGCCGCCGTTCAGGGCAAAACACTGGGCTTCTTCCCCGAGACTCCCGAGGTGATCCGCACCGCGGCCGTCTCCGGCAAGGACTGGACCCAATCCTGGCAGGGCGGCACCTGGACCGCGACGATGCCGTTGGCCGACCAGCGCAGCGCCAGCCCCACGACGATGCCGGTGGTGGTGGCGCTGGCCGAGGCCGACCGGCAAGCTGGCCAGCCGGTGGCCTGGCGCGCCGAAGCGCCGGTCACGGGCGCCTGGCCTGCGGGCGCGGCGCCGCGCGCCGAGGTGTCGCCAGCGCTGCAGGCCGCGCTCACCGCCAACGCTGCCAACAACGGCGCAGCAGCAACGCCGGCCGGCGAGTTGCCCGCCCCCTCCTCGACCACCTTCATGGCCGCCCTGCTTGGCGCGCTGCTCGGTGGCCTGCTGCTCAACCTCATGCCCTGCGTGTTCCCGATCCTCGCGATCAAGGTACTGGGCTTCGCGCGGCAGGCGGGCAACGCCAGCGCGCACCGCAAGGCCGGGCTGGCCTACACGGGCGGCGTGATGCTGTCCTTCCTCGCGCTGGGCGGCGGCATGCTCGCGCTGCGCGCGGCCGGCGCTGGGCTGGGCTGGGGCTTCCAGCTGCAGTCGCCGGGCGTGGTCGCGGCGCTGGCGGCGCTGTTCACGCTGATCGGGCTCAACCTTGTGGGCGTGTTCGAGTTCGGCCGGGCCGCACCCTCGTCGGTGTGCAGCGCGCAGGCCAAGCACCCGCTGGCCAACGACTTCCTCTCCGGCGTGCTTGCCGTGGTCATCGCCTCACCGTGCTCCGCGCCGTTCATGGGCGCGTCGATGGGTTTCGCCATCGGCCTGCCGGCCGCCCAGGCGCTGCTGCTGTTCGTTGCGCTGGGCTTCGGGCTGGCGCTGCCGTATCTGCTGGCCGGCTTCGTGCCCGCCGTCGCGCACCTGCTGCCCAAGCCCGGCCCGTGGATGCACACGCTGCGCCGCCTGCTCGCATTCCCGATGTTCGCCACCGTGGCGTGGCTGGTGTGGGTGCTGGGCCAGCAAAGCGGCATCGATGGCGCCGGCACGCTGCTCGCGCTGCTGGTCTGCCTGGCCGCCATCGTCTGGGCGTTCACGCTGCGCGGACGCACGCGGGTCGTGATCGCGACGATGCTGATCGGCTTCACCGCCGTGCTCACCGCCACCATCGGCCGCAATGTGTTGCAAGTGGTGGAGCCGGCCAGACTGGCATCTGCCCAGGGCACCGCCAGCCAGCGCTGGCAGCCATGGTCCGCCGAGCGCGTGGCCGAGCTGTCTGGCGCCGGCCAGCCGGTGTTCATCGACTTCACCGCCGCCTGGTGCGTGACCTGCCAGTACAACAAGAAGAGCACCCTGGCCGACACGCAGGTGCTGGCCGACTTCGACGCCAAGAAGGTCGCCATGCTGCGCGCCGACTGGACCCGGCGCGATCCCGCCATCACCGCGGCGCTCACCGCGCTGGGCCGCAGCGGCGTGCCGGTGTACGTGCTGCAGGCGCCGGGCAAGCCGCCGGTCGTGCTGACCGAAATCCTCGGCAAAGACGAGGTCCGCGCCGCGCTCGCCGCGCTTTGACCACCGCCGTGACATGGGTTGTCACATGCACTTGAAGAAACCGTTCTAAGCTGCACTCGTTGTTTGGAATTTTGTTTTGGAGTTCAAGCTGGCCATGTCTCTTTCGCCATCCACAGACTCGCGTTCCCGTCGTGCCGCGCGTCATGCCCGCGCCGCCCTGAGCCGTGCCTCCCGCCGTGCCGTAGTCGCCGCCGCCGTGGCGCTCGGCGCCACCTTCCTGATGGGCAGCAATGCCGCCGCCGCACCCGCCGTGGGCCAGCAGGCGCCCGATTTCGTTGCCGTAGACACCAGCGGCGCCAAGCACAAGCTTTCGGACTTCGCCGGCAAGTTCGTGGTGCTCGAATGGACCAACCCCGGCTGCCCCTTCGTGCGCAAGCACTACGGCAGCGGCAACATGCCCGCCACGCAAAAGGCCGCGACCGACAAGGGCGTGGTGTGGCTGGCCATCAATTCCACCGAGCGCGCCGCCACCGACTACCTGAAGCCCGACGCGCTCGACGCGTGGATGAGGTCGCAAAAGGCCGCACCCACCGCCGTGCTGATGGACGAAGACGGCCTGATCGGCCAGGTCTACGGCGCGCGTACCACGCCGCACATCTTCATCATCGACCCCAAGGGCACGCTGGTGTACGCGGGCGGCATCGACAGCATCGCCTCGGCGCGGGCGGACGACATCAAGACCGCGACCAACTACGTGAACCAGGCGCTGGGCGAGGCCTTCGGCGGCAAGCCGATCTCGGCCGCCAGCACGCGGCCCTACGGCTGTTCGATCAAGTACAAAACCTGAAGTCCGTCCGCGCGACGCAACGTAACGCAATGCGCGCGTGACAGCTACCTGACCTGCGCAGTCAGGTAGCGGTCGGGGAGTCCGGCCTACCCTTGTGCGAGCACATCGCCAATACAGCCCAAGGGGACAAAAAGATGAATCCTGCGCCCAACGCTGCGCAATCGGGCACGGCCGCCCACGCCTCCACTGCCTCGTCCTCCAAGGTCGCCACCGTCCTGCGCGTGACGGGCGGCAACTTCATGGAGATGTTCGACTTCTTCCTGTTCGGCTTCTATGCCACGCAGATCTCGAAGGCGTTCTTCCCCGCGGGCAACGAATTCGCCTCGCTGATGCTGACCTTCATGACCTTCGGCGCGGGCTTCCTGATGCGGCCGCTGGGCGCGATCTTTCTCGGCGCGTACGTCGACCGCGTCGGCCGCCGCAAGGGCCTGATCGTCACGCTCGCGCTGATGGCCGTCGGCACGCTGCTGATCGCCTGCGTGCCGGCCTACGCCACCATCGGCCTGGCGGCGCCGCTGCTGGTGCTGATCGGCCGGCTGCTGCAGGGCTTCTCGGCCGGCGTGGAGCTGGGCGGCGTGTCGGTGTACCTGTCGGAAATGGCGACGCCGGGCCACAAGGGCTTCTACGTGAGCTGGCAGTCGGCCAGCCAGCAGGTGGCCATCGTCGTCGCGGCGGCGCTCGGCTACTGGCTCAATGTGACCTTCACGTCGCAGGAGATCGGCGACTTCTACTGGCGCATTCCCTTCTTCGTGGGCTGCCTGATCGTGCCGGTGCTGTTCATCATCCGCCGCTCGCTGCAGGAAACCGAGGAGTTCATGGCGCGCAAGCACCGCCCCGACGCGCGAGAGATCTTCCAGTCGATGGTCGCCAACTGGGGTCTGGTGGTCGCCGGGATGATGCTGGTGTCGATGACCACGGTGTCGTTCTACCTGATCACCGTCTACACGCCCACCTTCGGCAAGGCCGTGCTGCACCTGAGCACCACCGACGCGCTGATCGTCACGCTGTGCGTGGCCATCTCCAACTTCATCTGGCTGCCGATCATGGGCTCGCTGTCGGACCGCGTGGGCCGCAAGCCGCTGCTGATTCTGTTCACGGTGCTGACCATCCTCACGGCGTATCCGTCGCTCAAGTGGCTGGTGGGCGCGCCGAGCTTCGCGCGCATGCTCGAAGTCGAGCTGTGGCTGTCGTTCCTCTACGCGAGCTACAACGGCGCGATGGTCGTGGCACTGACCGAGGTGATGCCGGTGAACGTGCGCACCGCCGGCTTCTCGCTGGCCTACAGCCTGGCCACCGCGATCTTCGGCGGCTTCACGCCGGCCATCGCCACGGGGCTGATCGAGATGACCGGCGACAAGGGCGCGCCGGGCCTGTGGATGACGGGCGCCGCCATCTGCGGCCTGATCGCCACGCTGGTGCTGTACCGCCGCAACGTGAACCCGGCCGACGCTGGGCGCGTGCCGGTGGTCTGATCGACCGCTACCAGCTGCCCGAGGCCCCGCCTCCGCTGCTGGAGCCGCCACCGCCGGACGAGGAGCTGTCCGACGAACTGCTACTGCTGCTCGAAGGACTGCTCGACGAGCCGCTGCTCCAGCCGCTGTCCGAGCTGTCGCCATCGCCACTGCCCGTGGCGAAGGTCGGGAAGACGAACATGAACAGCAGCGCGAGAACGGTCGCGATCGCGGTGGGAATCCATGTCTCGTCGGGCAACGGGCCGGGCACGGTGATCACGACCACCGTGCCGACCACCCCCAGCACGACGATCCACCGGATCACGAAGCCGAGCGCGCTGCCGTCCCGCCAGGTGTTGCGGATGCCGAAGACGATGACCGTGATCAGGAGGCCCACGCCGCCGATGCCCAGCACCCACAGGAAGCCCGGCCAGAACACGTCGCCGCCGACCATGAAGGCAATGCAGACCAGCGCGGCGATCACCGCGGCGATGCTGCCGAGCACATAGGCCACTTCCTTCACGCGCCCGCAGAGGTAGCCAAGGCCGTACAGAAAGAGCGCCGGAATCGCCAGGAACCCAGCCATGAACGGGTTCAGCAGCATGGCGGCCCCGCCCACCGGACCCGCGCCGACCAGGCCGAGCACGAGCCGCCAGTCGCGCGGCTTTCGCGGCGCCTCGGGCTCGATCGCCTGCAGCGACTCGGCCCAGGGCTCGGGACGCTGGATGCGGCGCCCGCGCTTGCCCGAACGCTTGCCGCGCGAAGGAGGCCGCGCGGCGCGGCGCCGCATGCCGACGAGAGGCCCCGCGCCGAGGCCATGCCACGCCCCCACGCCGATGCTCCACAGCATGACGCCGAGGAAGGCCTTTCCTTCTGGCGTGAGGCCTCCGCCGCCTGCAGTCGGTTCGCGCGCAGCCTCCTCATCCACCGGCAGCGGCGTGGACGCGGTGTCCGACGCGAGCGTGTCGGGCCATGCCTGCGCCGCCGGCACGCCGATCAGCTCCGACAGCGCCCGCACTGCGGCCTGCACGCCGCCCGCGTAGTCGCCGCCACGAAAGCGCGGTGCCATCTGCTTGTCGATGATCGCAGCCGCCTGGATGTCGGTGACCATGCCTTCGAGGCCCTTGCCGACCTCGATGCGCATCTTCCGGTCTTTCAGCGCAACGAGCACCAGCACGCCGTCGTCCTCGTCCTTGCGGCCCAGCTTCCAGCGCGCGAACACGCGCGCGGCGTACTGCTCGATCGCCTCCTGCCCCGTCGTCGGCACGATCAGCACCGCAAGCTGCGCCTGCGTGCTGCTCTCAAGCTCGGCGATTTCCTGGCGCAGCCCGTCGGCATCGCCCGCGCTCAACGTGTTCGTGAGATCGACCACGCGCGTCTTCATCTGCGGCACGGGCACCAGGCTGGTCTTGGTTTGCGCGAAAGCCGGGCTCATGCCCATCGCGATGCACAGCGAGAAGAGAACGAAGCAGAGCCACGCCCGGATCCCCGACTGCCTTCTGCCGACGTCCACTGATGCTGATTCGATGAACGCGGCGGAAGCGGAGTCTGTAGAAAGCATGAGGCAGGATAACGCCCTGCCCCATCCGCGCTGCGCTGGCGCGCTCTCAGCCTCGCGCAGCGTCGATCACGGCCTTCGTGAAGGCCTCGGGCGCTTCCTGCGGCAGGTTGTGGCCGATGCCGCCGCTGACCAGCCGATGCTCGTAGCGCCCCGAGAACTTCTTCGCATAGGCGCTGGGCTCCGGATGCGGCGCGCCATTGGCATCGCCTTCGAGCGTGATCGTGGGCACGCCGATCACCGGCGCCTTGGCGAGCCGGTTCTCCAGCGCCTGGTACTTCGCCTCGCCTTCGACGAGGCCGAGTCGCCAGCGGTAGTTGTGGACCGTGATCGCCACGTGGTCGGGGTTGTCGAGCGCCACCGCGCTGCGGTCGAAGGTGGCCGCGTCGAAGTTCCACCTGGGCGATGCCGTCTGCCAGATCAGTTTGGCGAAGTCGTGGCGGTTCTTCTCGTAGCCCGCGCGGCCGCGCTCGGTCGCGAAGTAATACTGGTACCACCACTGCAGCTCGGCCTGCGGCGGCAGCGGCACCTTGCCGGCCTCCTGGCTGCCGATGAGGTAGCCGCTCACCGAGACCAGCGCCTTCACGCGCTCCGGCCACAGCGCCGCCATGATGCAGGCCGTGCGCGCGCCCCAGTCGCAGCCGGCGACCGTAGCGACCGGGATCTTCAGCGCATCCATCAGCGCGATGATGTCGACGGCAACCACCGACTGCTGCCCGTTGCGCGGCGTGTCCACCGACAGGAAGCGCGTGGTGCCATAGCCGCGCAGGTACGGCACGATGACGCGGAAGCCCGCCGCCGCGAGCGCAGGCGCCACGTCGACGAACATGTGGATGTCGTAGGGCCAGCCGTGCAGCAGGATCACCGGCGCGCCATCGGCCGGACCTGCTTCGTAGTAGCCGATGCTGAGCGTGCCAGCATCGATGCTCTTGAGCGGCTCGAGGCGCCTGGAAGACGCGCCCGTGGCGGCCTGCGCGAAGGCCGGCGTGAGCGCTGCGAGCTGGGCAGCCGCAGCACCGAGGGCCGTTGCGGCGAGGAAGCTTCTGCGGGGCAGTTGGAACGACGTTGACATTGGATTTTCCTGAGTGACTGAAGGTGGGGGAAGGGCTGACAGGTCCCAATGTCGCCCCTCGAACCGCCATTCACCCGGTCCTGCGTATCGCTCTGTATCTGCCGCTGTTTTTTCAACAAAACTTTTCGATGCGCGGGCCGGCTCCCCCGTCACGTCACACCAGCCGCAGCCCCCCATCGCACTCTATGACGGTCCCCGTCGTGTAGCCGTTCTCGATCAGGAACTGGATCGCATGCGCCACGTCCTGCGGCCGGCCCACGCGGCCGACGGGCAGCATCTCGACCTGCTGGCGGAACAGGTCGTCCTTCATCGCGGCGGGCACGCGGTTCCACCAGGGCGTATCGACCAGCCCCGGCGACACGGCATTCACCCGGCTGGGCCGCAGCTCGCGCGCCAGGCTGCCCACCATCGCTTCGATCGCGCCGTTGATCGCGGCCAGCCCCGCTGTGCCGGGCAGCGAATTGCGCGCGGAAATCGCCGTCACGAAAGTCAGGCTGCCGCCCTTGCGCAGCACCCGCGCGCCGGCTTGCGCCGCTTCGAGCTGCGGCCAGAACTTGGCCTCGAAGCCGCGGCGCAGCGACTGAAGATCGAGCTGCGCGAACTCGCCCGCGCCCTCGCCGCCGCTGAGCGTGAGCACCAGGTGGTCGACGGGCCCGGTCTTCTCGAAGAAGGCATCGAGCGCGCCGCGGTCGCAGGCGTCGAAGGCCGCGCCGCTCACGTTCGCGCCCAGCCCGCCGATCGCTTCCTGCAGCTTGCCGTTGTCGCGCCCGGTCGCGATCACCCGCGCACCGCTTGCCGCGAGCCGCCGCACGGTTTCGAGCCCCACGCCCGACGAGCCACCGACCACCACCACTGTCTGTTGTTCCAAAGCCATGTCGACTCCTTTGAATGCCTGATGAAGAAAGTGCCTTCAGGTTAGGGAGCGGCGCCCTATCATTCAAATCGTTTGAAACCATGGAATACATCAACGAAAGTGATTTCAGGCGGCTCGACCTGAACCTGCTGCTGGTGTTCCACGCGCTGCTGCACGAACGTAGCGTCACGCGTGCGGCGCAGCGCCTGTTCATCGGCCAGCCGGCCCTGAGCGGCGCACTCAAGCGCCTGCGCGCCGCGCTGGGCGACGAGCTGTTCGTGCGCACCTCGCACGGCATGACGCCGACGCCGCGCGCGCTCGAACTCGCGCGCGTCATCGAGCCGCTGCTGCTGTCGCTGCAGCAGGCGCTGCATGCACAGCCGGCGTTCGACCCCGCCACGGCCAAGCGCGTGTTCCGCATCGGTTTGAGCGACGCGCTCGAGGTGGCGCTGATGCCGCAGCTCATGCAGCGACTTTCCGAACAGGCGCCGGGGGTGCGGCTCATCGCACGCGCGGCCGACCGCACCAACGCGCCCGGCATGCTCGACGCGACCGAGATCGAACTGGCGGTGGGCGTGTTCATCGAGTGCGCCGCATGGCACCGGCAACGCGCGCTGTTCGGCTGGCATTTCGTCTGCGTCTACAACGCCGCGCTCGTTAAGACGCGGGGCAGGAAGATCACGCTGGCGGAATACCTGGACCACCCGCACCTGCTGACCTCGTTCAGCGCCGACCTGAGCGGCCTCGTCGACGATCTGCTGCGCGAGCAGGGGCATGCGCGCCAGGTCGTGTTCTCCAGCCGCAACTTCGCGACCAGCCCCTTCATCGTGCGGCAGATGCCCGCCATCACCACCGTGCCCACCTTCGCCGCCGCCACGTGGCGCGACGCGCTCGGGCTGGCCGTGAGCCCGCTGCCCTTCGAGACGCCCAGCTACGAGGTCTCGCTGCTGTGGGCGGCCGCACACGACGGCGACCCGGGCCTGAAATGGCTGGTGTCGCTGATGGTCGAGGTGTTCGGCGGCAAGCCCGTCAACTGAGAGGCCAGGACACACCCCTGCGACAATCGCGGGATGCCTTTCGCCCCACTGCAAAACGACACTTTCCTGCGAGCCTGCTGGCGCCAGGCCACCGACCACACGCCCGTCTGGCTCATGCGCCAGGCCGGCCGCTACCT
Source organism: Variovorax sp. OV084 (assembly GCF_900111625.1). NCBI lineage: Bacteria > Pseudomonadati > Pseudomonadota > Betaproteobacteria > Burkholderiales > Comamonadaceae > Variovorax > Variovorax sp. OV084. Next base: position 107,548 of record NZ_FOII01000012.1, read on the forward strand.
GCCGGAGTACGTTGCCACCCGCGCCAAGGCGGGCAGCTTCATGGGGCTGGCCACCAACACCGACTACGCCACCGAGGTCACGCTGCAGCCGCTGGAGCGCTATCCGCTCGACGCGGCCATTTTGTTTTCCGACATCCTGACGGTGCCCGACGCCATGGGCCTGGGCCTGTCGTTCGAGGCCGGCGAGGGCCCGCGCTTTGCGCGCCCGGTGCGCGACGAAGCGGCCGTGGCCGCGCTCGAAGTGCCCGACATGGACAAGCTGCGCTACGTGTTCGATGCAGTGGCCTCGATCCGCAAGGCGCTGGACGGCCGCGTGCCGCTGATCGGCTTCTCGGGCAGCCCGTGGACGCTGGCCTGCTACATGGTGGAAGGCGCGGGCTCCAGCGACTACCGCCTCGTGAAGAGCATGCTCTACAGCCGCCCCGATCTCATGCATCGCCTGCTGGCCGTGAATGCCGACTCGGTGGCCGCGTACCTCAATGCCCAGATCGACGCCGGCGCGCAGGCCGTGATGGTGTTTGACAGCTGGGGCGGCGTGCTGGCCGACGGCGCGTTCCAGGAATTCAGCCTCGCCTACACGGCCCGCGTGCTGGCCGGCCTCAAACGCACCGGCGCCGACGGCCAGCCCGTGCCGCGCATCGTGTTCACCAAGGGCGGCGGCCTGTGGCTCGACGCCATGCGCGAACTCGACTGCGAAGTGCTGGGCGTCGACTGGACCGTGAACCTGGCCTCGGCGCGAAAGCAGATCGCCGAAGGCTCGGACGGCAAGGCCAAGGCCCTGCAGGGCAACATCGACCCCAACGTGCTGTTCGCGCCGCCCGCGCAGATCGAGGCCGAGGTGGCGAAAGTGCTGCAGGCCTTCGGCAAGCCCCACGCCGACCGCAACGCCCAGGGCCCGACGCACATCTTCAACCTGGGCCACGGCATCAGCCAGTTCACGCCGCCGGACCACGTGGCGGCGCTGGTGCAGGCGGTGCACGCCCAGTCGCGCGCGCTGCGCGGTTAACACTGCAGTCTTCGGGAACGGGCCGGCGGGGCACCGAGGCGCCCCGTAAAGTTGGTACGAAGCCGTTTGTCAAGCGCAAAAACGGCATATCGGTCTGACTTATGCACAAAACCCGTGTTGCACTGCGCAAGATTTTCCGGGGGACCTCCCTCTTTGCTCCTAAAGAGATAGCGACGCTAAGTTATTGATTTATATAAGATTTGAACTTTGCTTTTTTTCCGGGCATTCCAGCCAGAGCCTTGATTTTCAAGGCCCCGCAGCGAATCGAGCCGGCTTGTCAACAAAGTTATCCACAGAAACTCTGGACGGCCTCCAAAGCTCTGAAAAATCAACGACTTAAGCGCTCTTGCTCAAAGTCTTCTTAACAAACCTTTCCAAGAAGGACCGCTCATCTCCACAGCCGGCCTCCCCTCAGACAGCGCTTCCCAGCCAACGAACGGTGCGCCGCCAGCACTGCCGTGGCGACTCGACATCGCGGTGCAGACGCCCGCGCATGCCGCGCTCGGCGACCTGCTGAGCTACGCCAGCGCCGAGCCGATGCCGCCCGGCACGCTGGTGCGCGTGCCGCTGGGCAAGCGCGAAGTGCTGGGCGTGGTCTGGAACGAGCCGGTTTCGCTGGTGGGTGCCGAGCCCGACATGGCGCTGAAGCCTGTGGGCGCGGCGCTCGACGCGCTGGCGCCGCTGGGCGAGGCGTGGCGCGGCCTCGTGGCCTTTGCAGCGCGCTACTACCAGCGCTCGATCGGCGAGATCGCGCTGGCCGCCCTGCCGCCGCAGCTGCGCGACCTGTCGACGACGCAGCTGACGCGCCGGCTCAAGCGCAAGACGACGGCCGGACCAGTGGCCGAAACAGCCGAGTCGGCGAACCTGATCGCGCTGAGTGCGGAGCAGACGGCCGCCCTGGCGCGCATCGAGGCCGAAGCAGGTACTTTTTTGCTGGTCGGCAGCACCGGCAGCGGCAAGACCGAGGTCTACCTGCGCTGCGTGGCCGACCTGCTCGCGCGCGACCCCGAGGCGCAGGCGCTGGTGATGGTGCCCGAGATCAACCTCACGCCGCAGCTCGAAGCCCGCTTCAAGGCCCGCTTCGGCGAAGAAGCGGTGGTGTCGCTGCACAGCGGCATGACCAACCCGCAGCGGCTCGCGAGCTGGCTGGCGGCGCACAGCGGCGCGGCGCGCATCGTGCTGGGCACGCGCATGGCGGTGTTCGCGTCGATCCCGGGGCTCAAGCTCATCGTGGTCGACGAAGAGCATGACCCGAGCTACAAGCAGCAGGAAGGCGCGCGCTATTCCGCGCGCGACCTCGCCGTGTGGCGCGGCCAGCGCGAAAAGGCCAAGGTGATCCTGGGCTCGGCCACGCCCTCGCTCGAAAGCTGGCACCAGAGCCGGCCCGCCGAAGGCGAAGACCCGGGCGGGCGCTACGTGCGGCTGGCCATGCCATCGCGCATCGGCGCGGGCGAGTTGCCGGCCGTGCGGCTGGTCGACATGAACCTGCAGCCGCCGAAGACGGTGATTTCGGGCGCGCTGCTCGACGCCATCGGCCAGCGCATCGCGCGCGGCGAGCAGAGCATGATCTTCTTGAACCGGCGCGGCTACGCACCGGTGCTGGCCTGCGGCGACTGCGGCTGGAAGAGCGAATGCCCGCACTGCAGCGCGTATCGCGTGTTCCACAAGATCGACCGCACGCTGCGCTGCCACCACTGCGGCTTTACCGAGCGCGTGCCGCGCGCCTGCCCGGCCTGCGGCAACCCCGACATCGCGCCCGTGGGCCGCGGCACCGAGCGACTCGAAGAGCACCTGGCCGAGCTGTTCTCGGCCGTGAAGCACCCCGATGGCAGCGCGGTGCGCATCGCACGCATCGACGCCGACAGCACCAAGAAGCAGGGCGCGCTCGAATCGCAGCTCGCGGCCGTGCACGCGGGCGAGGTCGACGTGCTGGTCGGCACGCAGATGATCGCCAAGGGCCACGACTTCCGCCGCATCACGCTGGTGGCGGCGGTGAACCCCGACGGCGCGCTGTTCTCCAGTGACTTCCGCGCGCCCGAGCGGCTGTTCAGCCTGCTGATGCAGTCGGCCGGCCGCGCGGGCCGCGATGCCGCGTATCTCGCGGCGCAGGGCGCCAAGGCCGAAATGTGGATCCAGACGCATCATGCGCAGCACCCGCTGTTCATGGCGCTGCGCAAGCACGACTACGCCAGCTTCGCGCAGCAGCAGCTCGACGAGCGCCGCGCGGCCGGCATGCCGCCCTTCGCGTTCCAGGCGCTGCTGCGGGCCGATGCGCGAGAGCAGTCGGTGGCGCAGGGCTTCCTGAACATCGCAGCCGATCAGGCCGAGGCGCTGCCGGGCTCCGACCTCGTCACGCGCTACCCGGCGGTGCCGCTGGCGATCCAGCGCGTGGCCAATGTGGAACGTGCGCAAATGCTGATCGAAAGCCCCTCGCGCGCCGCGCTGCAGCGGCTGCTTGCGAGTTGGCAGCCGCTATTGCACGAGCTGCGGCGCACGCCGGAGGGCAAAGGCGTGATCCGCTGGCTCGTCGACGTCGATCCGCACAGCATCTGACCGGCGGCAATCAACCTGAGACCGCGGTTTCAGTGGTAGCCAGTGGGCTCCTTGCCCATGTCCACATAACGCAGCTCGTTGTGCCTGCGCCGCGCGATGCTCACGGGCCAGGCGAACACCACGAGGCTCAGCGCGGCAAGCGCGAGCCCGGTGGCGGTGCCGAACTTGCCGGCATGCCAGAACCAGCCGACGCCGGCGAGACAGGCCAACCACAGCAGGATGCGAAAAAGAATTGCCATTGCGCGCCCCTTCACACCTTTGACTTGCAAGCACTGTAGCAGCGCATCTGCAAACTCAAGCATTCATCTGAAGTCATAGCGATATCTATGTCTTACGGCCTGCCTCGGCCTACCCGAAAATTTGTGAAAAAAGAGTTGACGACATGCCTCGTCGCTGTTCAAGCTGTAACAGCGCGCGAACTCCTCGCGGGTTTCGCGTTCCAAACTGGCTCGCTCATCGAAGGCAAAGGGTAGGTCGCCGTGAAACCGCCGTCTTTCTCAGGTTGGGTTCTCTCGCTCGCGTCGTGCTTCGCCTGCGTTTTTGCCGCACCCATTGCTTCGGCGGCCGAGCTCGATCTGCAGGGCAGCCGCCTGGTGGTGTCGGGCATGCTCGACGGCACCGCAATCAAGGAATTCACCGACCAGCTGGGCAGCGGAACAGTCCATACCGTGGTCTTCGAAGATTCGTTCGGCGGCACCGCCGAAGCAGCGGGCGCATATGCCGACGCCATCCGCGCGAGCGGCGTGCAGACCGAAATACGAGGCCAATGCATGGCCGCATGCGCCTATGCCTTCCTGGCCGGCAAGACACATCGCTTCGGCTACGGCCTGCAGGTCAACGGCATCCTGCTGCCGGTCGCGTCGCGCCCCACGGCCGCCGAGCTGGCAATACGCTGGCGCGGCGAGGAGGCCCACAAGACGCTGGCCGACTTCACGCCCACCACCAACTCGGCAGCCAAGCCGGTGGAAGCCAGCGCCCCGCCCGTCGTCAAGGACAACTGGCAGCCCGACCACGGCGTGCTCTTCACCGCGAGCCCGACGCTCTTCGGCCGCATCTACAACACCTACTACTGCGACGGCACGCAGGGCCGCGACTTCTCGAAGTGCGAGCGCCTTGCCGATGCCGATCCGTACAAGCTCGGCGTCCTAACCCCGTAGCACGCTCACCGCGAGCGGAAAGCTGAAGAAGGCGATCGCCGTCGTCCACAGGATGATGCGCGCGATGCGTCCGTTGTCCGCACCGAAACGCTCGGCCAACATCGACACGTTGCTCGCGCTCGGCAGCGCCGCGACCAGCACGATCACCACCAGCGCCTCGTGCGACAGCGGCAGCCCGAGCGCGATGGCACCCAGCCCCAGGCCCCACACCAGCAGCGGATGCGCGAGCAGCTTCACCGCCACCACCGGCAGCACGTCGCTCCACGGTGCCTTGGTCGCAGGGCTGCGCGCCGTGGTGCCCATGGCCTCGGCCACCGCGGCGCTGGCGCCATGCTCGCGCGCCAGCAGTGCCGAACGGGCCAGCACCGCCCCGATGGTGAAGAGCGCCACCGGCGAGGCCGCATCGGCCAGCATGGCGATGGTGCGCTCGATGGGCCCGGGCAACGGCCAGCGCGCGGCCGACAGCAGCACGCCCAGCAGGATCGACCACGGCATCGGGTTGACGACGATCCCGCGCAGCGCCTTGCGCGCGGCCTGCGTGGCACCATGCCGTCCCGCGCCGCCTGCACCGTCGAGGCGCGACAGCGCAATGCACAGCGACGAAGTCACCACGAGATCGAACGCGATCGTGATGATCATCGGCCCCGCTGCCTGAGCCCCAAGAATGGCCACCAGCAGCGGCACGCCCATGAAGCCGGTGTTCGGAAACGCCGCCACCAGCGCGCCGAAGGCCGCGTCGTTCCAGCCGATGCGCGCATTGCGCGTGAACGTCACCACGCCCGCCACCACGGCCAGCGCGCTGATGCCCCAGACCAGTGCGACGCTGCCGTCCAGCAACTGGCCGATGGGCGTGCCCGCGCCGAAGCGCAGCAGCATGCACGGCAGCGCGAAATACAGCACGAAGGTGTTGAGGCCGGGAATGGCATCCAGCGGCAGGATGCGGGCGCGGGCCGCGCCATAGCCGGCCGCGATTAACGCGAAGAAAGGGAAGGTAACAAGGAATACAGACAGCACCGGACCATTGTCGTTGCCCACCAGCAGGCTGCATCGGCGTGTCTGGCCTACAACCCCGCGGGGGGCCGGCCCCGTATCATTGCCCGCTTTGCGCCTGCCGTTCCCCACGGCGTTCTTCACGGCCTTTTTCCGGTTCTCTTTTTCTCCAATGTCTCACGGTCTCAATCCCGCGCAGCTCGAAGCTGTCAACTACATGTACGGTCCCTGCCTGGTGCTTGCCGGTGCGGGCTCGGGCAAGACGCGGGTGATCACTCACAAGATCGGCCGCCTCATCCAGTCGGGCATCGCGCCCCAGCGCATCGCGGCCATCACCTTCACCAACAAGGCAGCCGCAGAAATGCGCGAGCGCGCAAAAGACCTGATCGGCAAGGACGCACGCAAGGTCGTTGTCTGCACCTTCCACGCGCTGGGCGTGCGCATGATGCGCGAGGACGGCGCCGTGCTCGGCCTGAAGAAGGCCTTCAGCATTCTCGACAGCGACGACGTCACCAAGATCCTGAAAGACGCCGGCGGCACCACCGACGCGGCCACCGCCCGCATCTGGCAGTGGACCATCAGCAAGTGGAAGAACATGGGCCTGAACGCCGCGCAGGCCGAGGCCCAGGCCGCGGACGACAACGAGCGCATCACCGCGAAGATCATGGGCCGCTACGAAGAGCGCCTGGCGGCCTACCAGAGCGTGGACTTCGACGACCTGATCGGCATGCCGCTGAAGCTGCTCTACGAATTTCCCGAGGTTCGCGCCAAGTGGCAGGCCGCGCTCGGCCACATCCTGGTGGACGAGTATCAAGACACCAACGCCACCCAGTACGAAGTGCTCAAGGCCCTGGCCGGCGAGCGCGGCCACTTCACCGCGGTGGGCGACGACGACCAGTCCATCTACGGCTGGCGCGGCGCCACGCTCGACAACCTGCGCAAGCTGCCGGTCGACTACCCAAAGCTCAAGGTCATCAAGCTGGAGCAGAACTACCGCTCCACCAGCGCCATCCTGCGTGCGGCCAACAACGTGATCGGGCCCAACCCGAAGCTGTTTCCGAAGACGCTGTTCTCCGAGCTCGGCGAAGGCGAGCCGGTGCGCATCGTCGATGCCGACAGCGAAGTGCACGAGGCCGAGCGCGCGGTGGCGCGCATCGTGAGCATCCGCGCGGGCGACGCCATCACGCAGGGCAAGCAGCACAAGGAGTTCCGCGACTTCGCCATCCTGTACCGCGCCAACCACCAGGCACGCGTGTTCGAGCAGGCGCTGCGCAAGGCGCAGATTCCGTACAAGGTCTCGGGCGGCCAGAGCTTCTTCGACCGCGCCGAAATCAAGGACCTGTGCGGCTGGTTCCGCCTGTGGGTCAACAACGACGACGACCCGGCGTTCCTGCGCGCCATTACCACGCCCAAGCGCGGCATCGGCCACACCACGCTCGCGAGCCTGGGCACCTTCGCAAGCCAGTACAAGCTGAGCCTGTTCGAGGCGCTGTTCAGCCCCTCGCTGCCGAGCGTGATGCCCAAGCGCACGCTCGAGGGAATCCACGAGTTCGGCCGCTACATCAACGACCTGGAATACCGCGCGCGCCGCACCATGGGCGCGGAAGATTCGCGTACCTTCATGCTCGACTGGCTGAAGGAGATCGATTACGAGAAGCACCTCTACGACGGCGAAGACAGCGAAGCCGCCGCGGCCTCGCGCTGGACCAACGTGCTCGAGTTTGTCGACTGGATGTCGCAGCGCGCCGGCGGCACGCTGGACGACGCCTCGGGCGCCAACGACAACATCGAAACCGAACGCAAGAGCCTGCTCGAAGTGGCGCAGACCATCTCGCTGCTGTCGACCATCAGCGAGCGCGAGCAAGACCAGGACGTGGTCACGCTCTCGACGCTGCACGCCTCCAAGGGCCTCGAATGGCCGCACGTGATGCTGATCGGCGTAAGCGAGGGCCTGCTGCCCTTCAAGCTCGACGACGACAACGGCCGCCAGCAGAAGGTGAGCGAAGACACGCTGCAGCGGCTGCAGGAAGAGCGCCGCCTGATGTACGTGGGCATCACGCGCGCGCAACGCAGCCTGGCCGTGAGCTGGACCAAGAAGCGCAAGCAGGGCCGCGAAATGGTACCCTGCATACCCAGCCGCTTCATCGCCGAGATGGGCCTCGACAAGGAGACCATCAAGGAAGACCCGCGCGAAAAACTCAAGGCGCTGCGCGCCGAATTCGCGCGCAAGGCGCAGGACAGCGCGGCAAAGGCGGCGGCAGCCGCAGCGGCGCCATGAGAACGACTGCCACTGCCGCGCTGCTGGCCGGCACCCTGCTCGCACTGTCGGGTTGCGCCTCCGTAAGGGGCAGCGCCGACTGCCCCGCCGACGCGCGCGACCTGCCGGTGCAATCGCTCTACGGCCGCTGGGAAGCACGCTTCGACAACCTGCCGGCCGTGGCCGCCGTGCAGCTCGGCAAGCACCCCGACTACGACGGCGTGCGCGGCACCATCACGCGCAACGGCGCCAACCCGGCGAAGGCCACGGTCGCGCAGCTCGCGGGCGACGTGGACGACGAAGGCGCGCTCTCCATCGACGAATCGCAGGACGGCCGCGCCATCAGCGGCGTGTGGTCGGGCAAGCTGCAGGCGGGCTCCTGCGGGCGCGAATTCAGGGGCACGTGGCGCAACGCCGCGGACGAAAGCACGCATCCCTTCGTGCTCAGCAAGACGGTTGCCCAGGAAGGAAAGCAATGATGACGACGACACGACGACAACCCCGTTTCAACCTCCGCGCGCTCGCGGCCGTGGCCGCCTGCCTGGGCGGCGGCGCCGCGGTGCACGCACAGGCCGTGGACAAGCCAGCGAGCCCGCTGGCCGACTCCCAGCTCACCTGGCAGCAGTGCGCCGCGCTCGGCGCCAACAACGAAGCACGCCTGGCCTGCTTCGACCGCTGGGCGCAGCAGCAGACGCTGCCTTCGGTGTCGGTGCCCGTGGCGCCGCCCGTGCTGGCGACCACGCAGCCGCCGGTGGACTCATCGATCCCGGCCACGCGCATCGTCTCGGTCGCCACCACCGAAGGCTGCCGCGACCGCCAGTACTCGGCGCTCTCGCGCTTCTGGGAACTGGAGAACGCCACCGACTGCGGCACCTTCGGCTTCCGCGGCTACCGCCCGCTCAACGTGTCGGTCTCGGCTGCCACCAAGAAGCCCGAGACGCCGACCTCGCCCTCGGCCGGCCACACCGCCGACCCGGTGGCCTACCAGGCCAACGAGATGCGCATCGGCCTGTCGGTGCGCACCAAGCTCGCGCAAGGCATGCTCACGCAGGACGACCCGACCAAGAAAGACTCGCTGTGGTTCGCCTACAGCCAGCAGTCGACCTGGCAGCTGTTCAACGGCGCCATCTCGCGGCCCTTCCGCACCACCGACCACGAGCCCGAGCTGATGTATGTCTACCCGACCGACTTCAAGCTGCCGGGTGGCTGGCGCTGGCGCTATTCGGGCCTGGGCATCGTGCACCAGTCGAACGGCCAGACCCTGCCGCTGTCGCGCAGCTGGAACCGCGTGTACCTGATGGGCGGCGCCGAGCTCGACGACCGCTTCACCATCACCGGCCGCATCTGGAAGCGCATTTCCGAGAATGCCGCCAAGGACGACAACCCCGACATCGCCGACTACTACGGCCGCGCCGAAATCACCGGCCGCTGGAACCTCAACCGCGACAACCAGCTCGCCGTGACCGTGCGCAACAACCTGCGCGACAGCGGCCGCGGCTCGGTGCGCCTCGAATGGCTCAAGGCGATCGGCGACCCGACCAAGAGCAACCTGCGCTTCCACACGCAGCTGTTCTCGGGATATGGCGACACGCTGGTGGACTACAACCGCAAGCGCACGGTGCTGAGCATTGGTCTCAGCCTCGTCGATTTCTGATTCACTTCACACGTCGTATCCCACAATGAGCGCAGACCTCACTCCCGTCGACGACACGCAGCGCGAGATCATCGCGGCGCTGCATGTCGCGCCCGTCTTCGATGCCGCCCACGAGCTGGAGCGCCGCACCGACTTTCTCGCCAGCTACCTGAAGCGCACCGGCCTGAAGACGCTGGTGCTGGGCATCAGCGGCGGCGTCGATTCACTGACCGCCGGCTGCCTCGCGCAGCGCGCCGTCCAGCGGCTGCGCGCCACGGGCTACGACGCCGCCTTCATCGCGATGCGCCTGCCCTACGGCGTGCAGAAGGACGAAGCCGAAGCGCAGGCTTCGCTCGCGGTGATGAAGCCCGACCGCACCATCACCGTCGACATCCGCCCCGCCGCCGACGGCATGCTCGCCGCCCTGAAGGCCGGCGACCTGACGTTCCGCGACGCGGCGCACGAAGACTTCGTGCTCGGCAACATCAAGGCTCGCCAGCGCATGATTGCGCAGTTCGCGGTGGCCGGCGCGCACGACGGCATCGTCATCGGCACCGACCACGCGGCCGAGGCGCTGATGGGCTTCTTCACCAAATTCGGCGACGGCGCGGCCGACATCACGCCGCTCACCGGCCTCAACAAGCGCCGCGTGCGCGCGGTGGCACAGCTGCTGGGCGCGCCCGACGCGCTGGTCTACAAGGTGCCCACCGCCGACCTCGAGTCGCTGGTGCCGGGCAAGCCCGACGAAGACGCCTTCGGCGTCACCTACGAGCAGATCGACGACTTCCTCGAAGGCAAGCCGGTGTCGGCCGCGGCCCGACAGATCATTCTTGCGACGCATCGCAAGAGCGCCCACAAGCGCGCGCTGCCCGTCGAGCCCTTCTGACGGCGGCGGCCGCGGGGTTCGCCCGCGGCCTTTTTTCTTTTTTCGAAACGCATAGCGCCCTGCCCAGGGCGCTACTTGGCGCTGGCCGAGCATGAGTCGCCCAGGGGCTGCAGTTCAATGGCATCCTCGGGCACAGTGCCAACCAGGAGAGCGTGAACGGCCCGTCATCACCGAAGGCGTGTTGCTGCACTTCGGCGACCTCGTCGCGCAGCGCGGCGGCACAGTGCAGGATCGCTGGGCGGTGTATCAACAAACGGGCTGAGGCCTTCGCAACAAACCATGACACACGACGACATGCGACAGACCTTCGACACCATGCGCGCCGCGAGCCTGCGCGCGCAGACGCCGCCGTGGAGCGAGCGCGCCGACCGCTTGAAGCGCCTGCGTGCGCTGGTGAAAGACAGCCGCCAGGAAATCGCCGCCGCCATCAGCGCCGACTTCCATCACCGGGCTGCGCAGGAAACCGAGCTTGCCGAAGTGTTCCCCAGCATCGAGGGCCTGCAGCACGCGCTCGCGCATGGCAAGGCATGGATGCGCGTGCGCCGCCGCTCCACGGGCCTGTGGTTCAAGCCCGCGTCGTCGCGGATCATGCCGCAGCCGCTGGGCGTGGTGGGCATCGTGGTGCCGTGGAACTACCCGCTGTACCTGGCGGTGGGGCCGATGACCGCGGCGCTGGCGGCGGGCAACCGCCTGATGGTGAAGCAGTCGGAGTTCACGCCGCGCTTCGCCGAGCTGTTCGCCGCGCTGGTGCGAAAGCAGTTTGCCGAAGACGAGATCGCCATCGTCAACGGCGACGCAGAAACCGCGCGCGCCTTCTCCAGCCTGCCCTTCGACCATTTGCTGTTCACCGGCTCGACCGCTGTCGGCCACCACGTGATGCGCGCCGCGAGCGAGCACCTCACGCCGGTGACGCTGGAGCTGGGCGGCAAGTCACCCGCGATCATCGGGCCCGATGCCAACTTCGACAAGGCCGTCGAACGCATCCTGGTCGGCAAGACGCTCAACGCGGGCCAGACCTGCATCGCGCCCGACTACGTGCTGCTGCCCGAAGGCCAGCAGCAGCGCTTTGCCGACAGCGCCCGGCGCCTGTTCGCCTCGATGTACCCGGCGCTGGCCACCAACACCGACTACACGAGCATCGTGAGCCCGCGCCACTTCGCACGGCTGCAGGAGCTGTCGGCGCTGGCGCAGGAGCAGGGCGCCAGCGCCCTGCCCTTGTCCGACACGGCACCCGACCCTGCGACGCGCCGCTTTCCACCCGTGCTGCTGACCGGCGTGAACGACGGTATGCGTGTGATGCAGGAGGAAATCTTCGGCCCGCTGCTGCCGGTGCTGACCTACAAGGGCATCGACGAAGCCATTGCGTACGTCAACGCACACCCTCGCCCACTCGCGCTGTACCTGTTCGAGAAGAACAGCGCGACCATCGAGCGGGTGATGGAGAACACGGTGACCGGTGGCGTGTCGATCAACGAGACCCTGCTGCATGTCGCACAAGACAACCTGCCCTTCGGCGGCGTAGGCGCCAGCGGCATGGGCGCGTACCACGGCGAGCACGGCTTCGAGACCTTCTCGAAGATGAAGCCGATCTTTCACCAGTCGGCGCTGAATGGCCTGGGCCTGTTCAAGCCGCCCTACGGCAAGACCTTCGAACGGATGATGAAGCTGCTGGTGCGCTGAAGAATCAGGGTGCGGGAATGCTGGCGCCGTCGCCGTTGTCGCGGACGACGACGTAGCTGCAGACGGCCTGGCCCCTTGCGTCGTACAGGGGCCAGCGCACCCGCGTGCCGTCGGGCGCCGCGTGCGCCACCTGCATCGAAGACGCGTCGATGTTCGCGCCAACGTGGGCATAGCGCGCGTCCACGGTCATGGGCACATGGGGCGAAAAGGCCTGGTAGCCGGGCAGGTCGAACCATTCGTCATGCGCGAGCATGCTGCGCTCGGCGACCTTCCGGACGCGATGCCGCAGGAAGTGCTGGTCAGCGTCGCGGGCGCAGAACAGTTTGCTCTTCAGGTACGCACGCATGTCGCCCGCGATGTCCGCAAAGACGCCCTGGCATGCGCCCCGCATGCCGGCGAGCTGTTGATTTCCACGGAATCCTGACCCCACAAGACTCGAGCTACTCACTTGAACTCGTCCACAGTCACGCCCAGCTTGCGCACCTTGTCGTGCAGCGTCTGGCGCGCAATGCCCAGCGCGGCGGCTGTGGCCGGCTGGTCGCCGTGCTGGCGGCGCAGCTCCTCGACGATCACCGCGCGTTCGAACGACTCCACCTGCTGGGGCAGCCCGCGCGGCAGGGCGGGGACGCCTTCGGCGCTGTTGCCGCCACGCGTCTGCGTCAGGCGCTCGCCGAGCAGGCCCAGCACGAAGCGGTCGGCCACGTTGCGCAGCTCGCGCACGTTGCCGGGCCAGGCGTAGGCCATCAGGTCGGCGAGCTGCGCATTGCTCAAGAGCGGCGCGGGGCGCTCGTAGCGGCTTGCGGCCTGCAGGGTGAAGTGCTCGAACAGCAGCGGAATATCTTCGCGCCGCTCACGCAGCGGCGGCAGCTCGATGAAGGCCACGCCCAGGCGGTAGTACAGGTCGGCCCTGAACTTCTGCTGGTCGCTCATGGCCTTCAGGTCGTCCTTGCTCGCGGCCACCACGCGGCAGTCGAAGGGAATGGTCTTGTTGGAGCCGATGCGCTCGATGCTGCGCTCCTGCAGCGCGCGCAGCAGCTTGATCTGCACCGCCATCGGCATGCTCTCGATCTCGTCGAGGAACAGCGTGCCGCCGCTGGCGTATTCGAACTTGCCCACGCGCATGCGGCTGGCGCCGGTAAAGGCGCCGGCCTCGTGGCCGAACAGCTCGCTCTCGGCCAGCGACTCGGGCAGGCCGCCGCAATTGAGCGGCACGAAATGCTGCCGGCGGCGCGCGCTGTGGTCGTGCAGGCAGCGCGCGACAAGCTCCTTGCCGGTGCCGGTCTCGCCGTAGACCAGCACGTCGGCCGATGTCTCGGCCAGCGTCTTCACGGTCTGGCGCACCTGCTGCATCTGCGCCGAACGGCCGATCAGCACCGACTGGATGCCCTGCCAGTTCTCCAGCGCGTCGCGCAGCGCGCGCACCTGCAGGCTGAGCTGGCGGCGCTCGATGGCGTGGCGCACGATGGCCACCAGCCGCTCGGAGCTGAAAGGCTTTTCGATGAAGTCGTAGGCGCCCTCGCGCATGGCCTGCACGGCCATCGCGATGTGGCCGTGGCCGGTGACCAGGATCACGGGCAGTTCGGCATCGACGTTGCGCAGCTCGGGCAGCCACTCGGTGCCGCTCAGGCCCGGCAGGCGCACGTCGCTGATGACGACGGCCGGCACGCCGAAGCCGATGTGCGGCCGCGCGCGCTCGGCGCTGGCGAAAGATTCGACCTCGAAACCGGCCAGGGTCAGCACCTGGGTGGTGCTGATGCGAACGTCTTCGTCGTCCTCGACCAGCAGCACCCGGATGGCAGGGGCTTCGCTCACTTGGGGGTCACTCCTGTTGTGCAATGGAAAGGGGGGAATGGGAGGGGACAGGTGGGTTGTGGATCACGGCAATGGCAGCGGGCAGGTCGATGACGAAGCATGCCCCGCCGCCGTCCAGGTTGGCCGCGCGCAGCGAACCGTCCATGGACCGCACCAATTGTGCCGAGATCACGAGCCCCAGGCCCAGCCCCGAGCCCGCGGCCTTGCCGGTGACGAAGGGTTCGAACAGGCGCGGCAGGATGTCGGGGCGAATGCCCGGGCCGGTGTCTGTCACCGACAGGAGCACGCGCCCCTCCTTCGGCCGCGCCTCCAGGCGCAGCGTGCGGACCGGCGCGTCCTGCATGGCGTCGATGGCGTTGCGCATCAGGTTGGCGAGCACGCTGCCCAGCGCGGCGTCTTCGGCCATGACGCTCAGCGCCGGGGGTTGCACGTCGACCTCGATGGTCACGCGCTGCTTCTTCGAGGCCTCGGCGACGATCACCTGCGCGTCGGCGATGGCATGCGACAGCTGCACCGGCGCCAGCGGCAGCTCGCCCTTGTAGGCGAAGGTTCGCAGCTGCGAGGTCAGCCGCGCGAGCCGGTCGACCATGCCGCGGATGCGCTCGAGGTTGCCGCGCACGTCGTCCAGGCGGCTCTTGTCGAGCAGGATGGTGGCGCTTTCCGACAGCGTGCGCATGGCCGTGAGCGGCTGGTTGAGTTCGTGCACCACGCCGGCAGACATCTGGCCCAGCGCGGCCATCTTGCCCGCGTGCACCAACTCGCCCTGTGCGGCGCGCAGCTGCGCAGTGCGCGCCACCACGGTCGATTCGAGCGTGTCGTGCGCCGCCTGCAGCGCGGCCTGGTTGGCCAGCTTCTGGCGCACCGCTCGGCGGCGCTGCCACAGCGCGACGGCCACAAGCAGCAGCACCGCCATCGCGAGGCTGGCGGTAATGGCTGCATTGCGCGCCGCCACGCGCAGCGGCACCAGGTCGTCGAGCACCACCAGCTGCCACGGCGCGCCGCGCAGGGTGCGGGCCGAAGCGAGCTGGTCCACGCCGTCGAGCGAGATCACCTGCACATCGCGGTCGAGCGCCTCCTTCTGCGTCCACTGCAGCGGCTGCAGGGTGGCCTCGCCGTAGGGGCGCGAGCGCAGCACCTCGGCTCGCTGCAGCGCATCGAGCGGCAGCAGCGGGCGGAACTTCAGGTTGTCGCGCGTGGAAAGAATGACCACGCCGCGCTGGTCGATCAGCGCCACGTCGCCGGGCAGCTTGCGCCAGGCGCGCTCGGTCTCTTCGAGGTTGATCTTCACGGCCACCACGCCGCGCGCGGACTGGCCGCGGCGCAGCGCATACGAAAGGTAGTAGCCCGGCCGCTTGCTGGTGATGCCCACGCCGTAGAAGCGGCCCCTGCCCTGACCCAGCGCATCGATCACGTAGGGCCGGAACGACAGGTCCTGGCCGACGGTGGTGCCGGGCTTGTCCCAGTCCGATGCCGCCAGCGAAGTGCCGGCGGCGTCGAGCACATAGAGCATCTCGGCACCGGCGGTGGCGTTGACGCCGTCGAGGTAGCGGTTGACCACGTCGCGCAGGCGAGTGTCGGTCGGCGTGCCGAGCAGCGCCGGCACGACGGGCGTCATCTCCAGCAGCGCGGGGAGGTAGTCGAAGCGGGCCAGGTCGGCGTCGAGCCCGGTCGCGAGCATGTCGAGCCGGTGCTCGGCCGCCTCGCGCAGACGCGCCAGGCCGGCCTGCATGGCGATCTGGTGGCCGGCAAAGGCGGCCACGGCCACCAGGGCCAGTGCGCCGCACCAGCGCGGCAGGCCGCGCCATCCCCTGGCATTGTCGGAAGGTCCATCGAAACGCCGGGCCGGCTCCCTTGAAATCATGGGAGCGTTATTGCACAAGGCCGGGCCGTCCGCATCGGTGGCAGCCCGATGGCCCCGCGCCGCCCCGCTTTCGCGGGGCCGGTAAGGAAGGGGTCAGGCCTGCCGTGCCGGGCTGGCGGGCATATGCGCCTCGGTTGCGTCGAGCACGCGCTCGGGCTCGTCGGCTTCCACCGTGCTTTCCTGGTCCAGGTGCTGATGCATGCGCACGGTGTCGAGGTCGCCGGTCCACTTGGCGACCACGATGGTGGCCACGCCGTTGCCGATCAGGTTGGTGAGCGCGCGAGCTTCCGACATGAAGCGGTCGATGCCCAGGATGAGCGCCAACCCCGCCACCGGCACATGGCCCACCGCCGACAGCGTGGCCGCCAGCACGATGAAGCCGCTGCCCGTGACACCGGCCGCGCCCTTCGAAGTGAGCAGCAGCACGGCCAGCAGCGTGAGCTGCTGCGTCAGCGTCATGTCGGTGTTGGTCGCCTGGGCGATGAACACCGCCGCCATCGTCAGGTAGATCGAGGTGCCGTCGAGGTTGAACGAGTAGCCCGTGGGCACCACCAGCCCGACCACCGACTTCTTCGCGCCCAGGTTCTCCAGCTTGGCCATCATGCGCGGCAGCACCGACTCGCTCGACGAAGTGCCCAGCACGATCAGCAGTTCTTCCTTGATGTACTTGATGAACTTCCAGATGCTGAAGCCGTGGAACCTTGCAATGAGCCCCAGCACCACGAAGATGAAGAACAGGCAGGTGGCATAGAAGGTGGCCATCAGCTGGCCCAGCTGCAACAGCGAGCTCACGCCGTACTTGCCGATGGTGAAGGCCATGGCGCCGAAGGCGCCGATGGGCGCGACCTTCATGATGTAGCCGACGATCACGAAGAGCACGTGCGAGCCCTTCTCGATCACGTCGAACACCAGCGTGCCGCGGCCGCCGAACTTGTGCAGCGCAAAGCCGAACATCACCGCGATCAGCAGCACCTGCAGGATCTCGCCCTTGGCGAAGGCATCGACCACCGTGTTCGGGATGATGTTGAGCAGGAAGTCGGTGGTGCTCTGCATCTTGCCCGGGCCGGTATAGGCCGCAATGCTCTTGGTGTCGAGCTGGCTCACGTCGACGTTCATGCCCGCGCCGGGCTTCACGATGTTGATGATGACCAGGCCCACCACCAGCGCGATGCTGCTCACGATCTCGAAGTACAGCAGCGCCAGGCCGCCGGTCTTGCCGACCTTCTTCATGTCTTCCATGCCGGCGATGCCCACCACCACCGTGCAGAAGATGATCGGCGCGATGATCATCTTGATCAGCTTGATGAAGCCGTCGCCCAGCGGCTTCATCGAAGCGCCGGTGTCGGGGTAGAAATGCCCCAGCAGCACCCCGAGCACGATGGCCGTGATGACCTGGAAATACAGGGATTTGTAGAAGGGCTTGGGTGCGGTGGTGTGTTCCACGGGGTGGCTCATCGGGTTGTCTCCAATTTCGTGGCCAGGCTCCGCAGCGGGGCGCGCGGCCGGCCCCGTGGTTCAGCAATCGACATGCCACGCGCGGCACCGGTCGCACCGCGCGCTAAGTCCTTGATTTGATGGACCTTTTGGTGAGCGTGCGAACCGCGACCCGCCGACGATCCGGATGGCGCGGGCAACGCCCGTCCGATCCACCGGATCAACACCTCGGGGAAAACCCTAGCCCTCATTCAACGATGTCAGACTTGCTGCATGAACGACAACGCCCAGCCGGCAGCGGCCACGGACAGCGCCTCCAAGCGCATCGCGCTCACGGTGGCGGCCGCCTTCTTCATGGAGACGCTGGACGCCACCATCATCGTCACCGCCCTGCCGGCCATCGGAGCCGGCTTCGGCATGGGCGCGCTGGACGCGAGCCTGGGCGTCACGGTCTACCTGATCGCGATGGCGGCGCTGGTGCCGGCGGCGGGCTGGTGCGCCGGGCGCTTCGGGGCGCGGCGGGTGTTTGCGCTCGCGGTCGGCACCTTCACCATGGCTTCGCTCGCCTGCGGGCTGGCGCCCACCTTCGAGGTGTTCGTTGCGGCGCGCGTGCTGCAGGGCGCGGCGGCGGCCTTCATGTCGCCGGTGGGGCGGCTCGTGGTGCTGCGCGAAACGCCGAAGCACCGGCTGATCGAGGCCATCGGCACCATCACCTGGCCGGGGCTCATCGCGCCGGTGATCGGCCCGCCGCTGGGCGGGCTCATCGCAACGCACGCGTCGTGGCGCTGGATCTTCCTGCTGAACGTGCCACTGGGCCTCGTGGGCCTGTGGCTCATCATGCGGCTGTTCCCGCGCCGCACCGACGTGGCTCCGACGCGCTTCGATGCAATCGGCTTCGTGCTCACCGCCGTTGCGCTGGCCGCGCTGGTCGAAGGCCTCACGCGCCTGGGCGGCTCGCAGCCGGGCTCGGCCACCACCCTTGGCCTGCTGGCCGCCGGCGCCGTGGCGGCAGCCGCCGCGGTGCGCCATGCGCGACGCACGACGGCGCCCCTGCTCGACCTGCGCGCGCTGGCGGTGCCGACTTATGCGCTGGCCACCGCGACGGCCGGCTTCGTCTCGCGCATCGCGATCAACGCCTCGCCCTTTTTGCTGCCGCTGATGTTCCAGATCGGCTTCGGCATGAACGCGTTCCAGGCGGGCTCGATGCTGCTGGTGTACATGGGCGGCAACCTCGTGATGAAGAGCGCCACCACGGCAGTGCTGCGGCGCTTCGGCTTTCGCAATGTGCTGACGGTGAACGGCGCGATCTGCGCCGCCACGCTGTTCGGCTGCGGGCTGCTGTCACCGGGCGACCCGCTGCCGTGGGTGTGCGTGCTGCTCTTCGTGGCGGGCATGGCGCGCTCGATGAACTTCACGGCCATCAACACGCTGGCCTTTGCCGACGTGCCCGACGAATCCCGCGCCGGCGCAAGCACGCTTGGCACGATGCTGCAGCAGGTTTCGCTCGCGCTCGGCGTCGCGCTGGGCGCGATGGTGCTCGGCGCTTCGAAGGCGCTGCGCGGCGCGCCGGCGGTGCAGCTCGCGGATTTCCATCACGCCTGGTATGTGGTCGGTCTGATGATGGCCATCGCAACGCTGATGACGCTGCGGCTCGACCGCCATGCGGGCATGGCAGTGTCGCAGCGGCCGTGAGAACATCGTTCGCCCTGCTGTTTCCCTTTCGGAGATTTCTTCCATGCCACTGCACATCGGCATCGTCGGCTGCTCGGCCGAAGGCGCTGCGCTCTGCTATCGCACGCTGTGCGTCGAAGGCGCCCAGCACATGGGCCAGGCCCACGCGCACCCCGAGGTTTCGATGCACACGCACTCGCTCGCCGCGTACGTGGACTGCCTCGATCGCGGCGACGTCGACGGCGTCGCGCAACTGATGCTGTCGTCGGCGGGCAAGCTTGCGGCGGCTGGTGCTGACTTTCTGATCTGCCCCGACAACACGATCCACCAGGGGATGCATCAGGTGCTGCCGCAGTCGCCGCTGCCCTGGCTGCACATTGCCGAGGTGGTTGCGGCGGAGGCGGTGTCGCGGGGCTTTCGCCGCGTGGGCGTGCTGGGCACGCGCTGGCTGGTCGACAGCGAGGTCTACCCGCAGGCGCTATCGGCCGCCGGGCTGGAAGCCGTGCGGCCTGATGCCGATGAGCGTGCAATGCTCGGCCGCATCATCATGGACGAACTGGTGCGCGGCGTGGTCCAGCCCGAGTCCACCGCGGTGCTGCAACAGATGATCGAAGGCCTGAAGGCGCGCGACTGCGATGCAGTAGCACTGGGCTGCACCGAACTGCCACTGGTGCTGAACGATGGCAACTCGGCACTCCCGACACTCGACTCGACGCGCCTGCTGGCGCGCGCGGCACTGCGGCGCGCAACGGCCGGCTGAGGCGCCTCGCCCGTCTCGCCGTACCCCGCCTATTTGCGCACCTTGTCGATCTCGGCCATCAGCTCTTTCACGGTGGCCTCGCCGACCGAGGCCGAGTACTTGTCGATGACCGGCTTCACCTTCGTGCGCAGCTTCGCCATCTCCTCGGGCGGCAGCTCCGACACGGTCATGCCCGCCTTCTTCAATGCATCGAGCGCGCTGTCGGCGGCGCCGCGCGAGGCCTCGCGCTGGAACGCGGTCGATTCGGCCGACGCCTCGGTGATGATCTTCTTCTCTTCCGCGCTCATGCCGTCCCAGGTCTTCCTGCTGATCAGCAGCGCCTGCGGGTTGTAGATGTGCCGGGTCTGGGTGATGTACTTCTGCACCTCGGCAAACTTGGACGACAGGATGGTGGTGTTCGGGTTCTCCTGCCCGTCGACCGCCTTCTGGTCGAGAGCGGGATACAGCTCGGGGAACGGCAGCGGAGTGGCATTGGCGCCCAGCGCACTGAACAGGTCGATGTAGATCGGCGACTGGATCACGCGGATCTTCAGCCCCGCGATGTCGTCCGCCTTCACGATCGGCCGCTTGCTGTTGGTGAGGTTGCGAAAGCCCAGGTCCCAGTAGCCCAGGCCATGCAGGCCCTTGTCTTCCAGCCTGGCCATCAGCTTCTGGCCGAAGAGTCCGTCGGTGACCGCATCGGCCTCCTTGCCGCTGTTGAACAGGAACGGAAAGTCGTAGGCCGCGAACTCCTTCACCTGCGCCGAGAGAATGCCCGCGTTCAGCACCGTGAGTTCAACCGTGCCGCCCTGCAGCGCCGACACGGTCTGAAGATCGCCGCCGAGCGCGCCACCCGCGAACAGCTTGACGGTGATCTTGCCGCCCGACTTAGCGGCCACGAGGTCGGCGAACTTCTGCGCGCCCTGCGCCTGCGGATGGCCGGTCTGGTTCTGGAACGCGAACTTGAGCGTTCGCTCCTTGACCTGCGCACCGGCGCCACACATGGCGAACAACGCAACGGCGGCAACCAGCAGTTTCAGCATCGAGGGCTTCTTCATGGCAACGTCTCCTTGTATGTCTATCCGTGGAACAACCTGGCCGGCCCCGTCACCAGCCACGGGAACAGCACCATCAGGAACATGACGGCGAACTCGGCGATCATGAACGGCACCACGCCGCGCGTGACGTCGTCCATCGAGATCTTTCCGACGCCGGCCACCACGTTGAGGACCGTGCCCACCGGCGGCGTGACCAGGCCGATCGAGTTGTTGATGATGAAGAGCACGCCGAAGTAGACCGGATCGATGCCCGCGGCCTTCACGATGGGCATCAGCACGGGCGTGAGGATCAGGATGGTCGGCGTCATGTCCATCGCGGTGCCCACGATCATCACCAGCACCATGATCGCGATCATCAGCAGGATCTGGTTGCCCATGAAGGGCTGCAGCAGCCCCACCACCTTCGAAGGCAGGTCGGCCACGGTGATGAGCCACGCGCTCACCATGGCCGCGGCGATCAGGAACATCACGATGGCACTGGTCTTGGCCGCACCCACGAACACCGCGTAGAGGTCCTTCCAGCTCAGCTCGCGATAGACGACGGTCGACACGAAAAGCGCATAGACGGCGGCCACCACGGCCGCCTCGGTCGGCGTGAACACGCCCATGCGCAGACCTACGAGGATGATCACCGGCAGCATCAGCGCCCACAGCGCCTTGCGGAACGCGGTGAAGATTTCGCCGCCCGACTTGCGCGGCGGAGGCACGATCTTCTCGCGCCGCACCAGCCAGGCCCAGGTGATCCACAGCGCGCCGCCGATCAGCAGGCCCGGCACGATGGCCGCGAGGAACAGCTTGGAGATCGAGACGTTGGCCGCCACGCCGAAGATCACGAGCCCGATGCTCGGCGGTATCACCGGGCCGATCACGCCGGTGGCCGCGATGAGCCCGCCCGCGCGCGCCTTGTCGTGGCCCGCCTTGACCATCATCGGCAGCAGCAGCGCCGTCAGCGCGGCCGCGTCGGCCACGGCCGACCCCGAGAGCGCCGAGAGCAGGCAGCCCGCCATGATGGTCACGTAGCCAAGGCCTCCCTTCACATGGCCGACCAGCGCGAGCGCGAAATCGACGATGCGCTTGGAGAGGCCGCCCACGTTCATGATCTCGCCGGCCAGCATGAAGAACGGCACGGCCAGCAGCGGAAAGCTGTCGGCGCCGCCGATCACGTTCTGCGCAAGGATCTGCGCGTCGAACAGGTCGAGGTGCCACATCAGCGCAACGCCGCTGGCCAGCAGCGAGAACGCGATGGGAATGCCCATCGCCATGGCAAGGAGCAGCGAGCCCACGAAGACGACGATGGTCACTTGCGTGCTCCCTGTTGTGCATCGCCTTGAGCGGTGCTGTCTTGCGAACCGAGGATCTGCTGCAGTTGCACCGCTTCTTCAGACTCCTGCACCATCACCAGATCGCTCTCGGCAATGCGCCCGGTGAGCAGGCGCAGCAGGTCGAGCATGAGGATGAACGCAGCCAGCACCGAGAACACCACGCCTGACATGTACACCACCGCCATCGAGGCGCCGGTGACCGGCGCTGTCACGTCCCAGTTGATGCGCGTCTGCGCCGTGCTGCCCTGGAACAGCAGCCACACGATGTAGAGCATTACCACGTGCCCTATCGCAAGGCAGATCTTCTTGCCGATGGGCGGCAGCTTCTGCACCACCATGTCGACGCCCAGGTGGCCGTGCTCCTTCAGCGCGACGACCGCGCCGAGAAAGGTCATCCAGATGAAGAGCCAGCGCGAGACTTCCTCGGACAGGGTGATGCCCGAATTGAAGCCGTAGCGCAGCACCACGTTGCCGAAGACCAGCACGACCATGACCGCAAGCGCGGCTGCGATCAGGGCTTCGATGCCGGCGCAGCACCGGTCGATCCATCGGTTCATGGCCATGCTCTGCGTTCAGGCCGGCGCGGCCTGCCTGTGCATCTCGACCAGCGCGCGCAGCGCAGCCAGGTAAGACTGCGGGCCCAGGCCCTGGACCGTGCCTTTCACCGCCGGCGAGATGATCGAATGCGCGCGCCATGTCTCGCGAGCGGCGATGTTGGACATGTGCACCTCGATGATGGGGAACGGCATCGCCTTGATCGCGTCGTGCAGCGGCACGCCGTGCTGCGTGAGGCCGGCCGGGTTGACCAGCGCACCCTGAGCCTCGTCGATGTGGGTGTGCAAAAAGTCGATCAGGTCGCCTTCGTGGTTCGACTGGAGGATGTCCAGCGTCACGCCGAGTTCGGTGGCGAGCTGCTGCAGCTGCGCATTGATTTCGGCCAGCGTGGTCTTGCCGTAGATGTGGGGTTCGCGGCGGCCGAACAGGTTGAGATTGGGGCCGTGCAGGACGAGGATCTTCATGAGGCGCCTTCGGTCGGAGGTCTTACTGCTTGCGGATGCGCGCGAGTTCGTCGGTGTAGAGCTTGACGATGGCGGGGTCATAGCTCGCGGCGAAACGCTCGGTGACAGGCTTGGCAATCTGCCGCATGCGGGCCTGCTCGGCAGGCGCGAGCTCGTTGAACTGCGCGCCCTTGGCCTGCAAGTCGCCTACGGCGCGCTGCGCGGCGGCGCGGCTCACCTGGCGCTGATAGCCGCGCGCTTCGTCGGCGGCCTCGCGCATCATCTTCTGCTCGGCGGGGCTCAGCGAGTCCCAGAACTTCTTGCTGACCAGCACGATGTTGGCCGCATACACATGGTTCGTGGCGCTCACGAACTTCTGCACCTCGTAGAACTTGTTCGACAGGATCACCGCGTACGGGTTCTCCTGGCCATCGACCGCCTTCGACTCGAGCGCGCCGTACAGCTCGGCGAAAGGCATCGGCACCGGGTTGGCCTTGAAGGCCTTGAAGGTTTCGAGGAACACGGGGTTCGGAATGACGCGGATCTTCAGGCCTTCGAGGTCCTCGGGCCTGGTGATGGGCCGCTTGCTGTTGGTGACGTTGCGAAAGCCCAGGTCCCAATAGCCCAGCGCCACCAGCCCCTTCTCCGGCAGCTTCGCGATCAACGCCTGGCCCAGCGGGCCGTCGAGCAGCGCATCGGCCTGCGCAAAGCTGCCCACCGCGAACGGGAAGTCGACAAGGCCGAACTCCTTGACGATGCCTGCGAGCGACGTGGTGGCCGGTGCCGACATCTGCTGCACACCGCCCTGCAGCGCCGACTGCTGCTGCATCTCGTTGCCCAGCTGCGAGGCCGGAAACTCCTGCACCTTCATCTTGCCGCCGCT
Organism: Variovorax sp. OV084; assembly: GCF_900111625.1. Classification (NCBI taxonomy): domain Bacteria; kingdom Pseudomonadati; phylum Pseudomonadota; class Betaproteobacteria; order Burkholderiales; family Comamonadaceae; genus Variovorax; species Variovorax sp. OV084. The sequence continues at coordinate 131,488 of NZ_FOII01000012.1, forward strand.
CTTGGCCGCGAGCAGTTCGGCAAAACGCTTCACGCCGAAGCTCACCGGATGGTCTGCGTTGTTGAGGTGACCGAAGCGGATCACACGGTCCTGCACGCCCTGCGCGAACGCGGGAATGGCCAGGGCGAGGGTCAGGCCGGCCGCTGCCAGCTGGCGATGAAGCGTTCTCAAGATGTGATCTCCAGCTGTGTGAAGGTGCAAGGGCGGCGCGATCTTAGGGCGGAATTGGAAAATATTTCCACTAGTGAAAACACTTGGCAAAAGCGCTAGAGTGACGTCATGACAGCCATACTCGAACGCAGCTTCAAGGTCCTCGAACACCTGGCCGGCCACCCCGAAGGCCGCGCGCTGTCGGCACTGTCGGCCGAGCTGGAAATGCCGCTGAGCGCCACGCACCGCCTGCTGACCGAGCTCATCCGCTGCGGCTATGTGCGGCAGGACCAGAGCCACGGCGACTACATGCTCACCATCAAGCTGGTGTCGCTGGGCCTGAGCTTTCTCAGCAACAGCGGCATCGTCGACGTGGCGCAGCCGCTGCTCGACCGGCTCGCCGCCGAATCGGGCGAACTGGTGCGGCTGGCGGTGGTCGACGGCGACGAGCTCACCTTCGTCGCCAAGGCGCAAGGTGCAACGCGCGGCCTGCGCTACGACCCGGACATGGGCCTGTCGGTGAACCTCTCCTGCAGCTCCGCCGGCCACGCCTGGCTGTCGACAATGACGGACGAGCAAGCGCTGCAACTCGTGGCGAAGCAGGGCTTCGGCAAGCCCGAGGACTACGGCCCGAAGGCGCCGACCACAGTGAAAGCGCTGCTGGCGTATCTGCGCGCGGCACGCAAGCGCGGCTTCGCGATGATCAGCGAGGTGTTCGCGCCGGCAATGACCGCCATGGCCGCGCCGGTGCGCAGCGGCAACGGCGCGGTGATCGGCGTCATCACCATCGCAGGGCCACTGGTGCGACTGACCGAGGAACGCATGCTCGAACTGGGACCGGTGCTGCTGTCGTCGGCCGAGGACGTGGCGCAGGCCAGCGGGGCTTCCGCGATGTTCAAGCGAAGGGCCTGACCGGACATCGCGCGGCGGCCATGGTGCTTATCTATTCAGAATGGATCCTCCCCGACAAGCCAAGGAGACATTCATGCACGACATCGCCGCGCTCCAGAAACTGCTGGACACGATCTTCCCCGGCCTGATGGGCGTACGGCTCACCGAGCTCGCACCCGACCGCGTGGTCGCGCAGATGGAGGTGCGGCAGGACCTGTGCACCGCCGGCGGCATCCTGCACGGCGGCGCCTACATGGCCTTCGCCGACACTCTGGGTGCGGTCGGCACCATCGCCAACCTGCCAGAAGGCAAGCGCACGACGACCACCGATTCGAGCACCAAGTTCATCGCTGGCGCGCGCCTGGGCACTACCGTCACGGGCACCTGCCTGGCGCTGCATCGCGGACGCACCACGCATGTGTGGCAAACCTCGATCACCAATGCCGATGGCAAGCTGTGCGCGGTCGTCACGCAGACGCAACTGGTGCTGGGCGAAGGCGCATAGCCGGGCAAGCCCCATCCCGACGGCGTCGGCATGCGCTTACGGCCAGTTCGCGCAGCGTCCTATCGACGCATCGCCCATGGTTTCTAGTCTGGACTCCAGGCACCGGACATCCTTGTGCAACGAACACGGTGCCCAAAGGAGATGACCATGCAGAAACTCATATGGACCTGCGCCGTCGCGTCGTGCCTCACGGTGCTCTCAGCCCACGCGCAGATGAACCCGCCTCCGGCGGCGACCGTCGATCCGGCCATTGCCGAACTCAAGGCCGGTCGCGACAAAATTGCGGCCGACTACAAGGCCGACCGTGCGGCCTGCGACGCCATGAAGGACAACGCCAAGGACGTCTGCGTCGAAGAGGCCAAGGGCAAGGAAAAGATCGCCAAGGCCGAGTTGGACCAGAAGCTCAAGCCCAGTGACGGCAACGCTCGCAAGGTGGCGGAAGCCAAGGTGGACGTTGCCTACAGCATCGCAAAGGAAAAGTGCGACGACCAGAAGGGCGACGCCAAGTCTGCGTGCATGAAGCAGGCCAAGACGGACGAAGAGAAGGGCAAGGCCGAGATCAAGGCGATGAAAAAGTAGATCGGGGCGACAGAAGGAGCCCTGAGCATGAAGCAGCAGCGGGCGGGAAGCGACGAGCGTGACGACAGCCGCCGCGTATCGGCATAGGGCGTCGTGGCGGTCATCGTCGTGCTGCTTGGCGCGCTTGCGTACTTCCATGCACTCCAGAAACGCTTCGAAATCCCGGCAGAGATGATGCCGCCCGCGCAGAGCGCTCTCAGCGAAATGCCCGGCGTTCTTCCGGGCAGATAGAGCGTTCGGCGGTGCAGGCATCGCCGAGCGCATCGGAAGACACAGGCAAACCCATGGAACGACTCTTCGACTCCTTCGCCAACACCTTCGCCCGCATGGCCGGCAGCCCGGCGGCCTTTCTGATCTGCGTGGCCGTGGTCGTGGCTTGGGCGGTTTCGGGGCCGTTCTTCGGCTTTTCGGAAACATGGCAGCTCGTGATCAACACGGGTACCACCATCGTCACCTTCCTGATGGTCTTTCTCATTCAGAACACCCAGAACCGCGACGGTGTCGCCTTGCAGACCAAGCTGGACGAATTGATCCGCTCCTCCAACGCGGAGGATGACTTCATCGGCATCGAGAAGCTCACGGACAGGGAGTTGATTGCGCTGCACGAGCGCTGCGAGGCGGCTGCGAAGAAAAGCCAGGAGACGCTGGAGAAAGCCCGGACCGAGCGCAAGCGCCGCGGCCACCACGACCACCGCGCGGACCGAGGCAGCAGCGCCCGCTCAATCGATCCGTAGCCGCCGGCAAGCGGCTATATCCAATATGGTGACGAGCTGTTTGCTGCGCAGTATCAGGCCACGCTCCGATGCCCACCAGGTTTGATCGCGTCAGTGTGTTCAGCCCGCTGTTCGTAGACTGTTCACTTCTTTACATCCGCCGTGCTGGCGCCGCACCGATGCCGCCAGCGGTGGCGCCGCCGCCCAGGCTGGCGTGCAGATCCTGACGATCTACGAACGGCCGAGCAGGAAGACCCTGGGCACGCACCTTTACCTCGTCGAGGCGGCGGGCCATCCGTCCGGGTGGATGCTCAAGAACCAAGGCGTGCCACGAGGCCATCGCCAGTCGACAGGCCGCGGTGATTTGCGTTCCCGTGCTCATAGCGAAGGCCATGCGAAACGGCGTCAACGAGGAGTCATACGGCCTTGCGCAGGAACCCTGGTTGGCACCGTTGCGGTTCGGGGCGAAACCGTTTGCCAGCAGCGACTCTTCGGTGGTCTTGTAGAACACGCCGATCTTCGAGATCTCGCGCGCCTGCTGCGCCGTCGCCATCGGCCGGCCGAACTCGCGCGCGATGCGCACCAGCTGCTCGATCTGCGCGACGGTGCCGTTCTTGGCGCAGCGCGTCTGGTTCCACAGCTGGGGCGCAATCGAAAAAACCGCAGACAACGCCATCTGCGCTGCTTCGACATCGCAGCCCTCACCCTCAAGATCGTCTTCAGCATGAACTTCTGCCGAGCGTGCGACGAGGCTCGACTTTAGACAACTGCCAAATCTACTAGGCCTGCAGGAGCTCGCGTATCAACAGCGGCCCTCAGCCCCCCAATCGAGCCTTTTCTCTTCACCGGCCGAACAGCTTTCGAACAATCGCCGGCCAGGCCCGAGTCGCCCTGTCAGGAACGGGTGGCATTCGACCAGCTGCTTGCCCCGTGCAAACGCACTCGGCTCCTCGACCGTCTGCGCAACGTTATCGATGCTGCCGGCGAGGCAATCACGACCTCTCGCGTGTTCATCGGACTTGCGACCTCTGCAAACCGGTGATCGTGCGTTCTGGCGCCCGGCTTCTGGCTTGCTCTTTCCAGCGGCCAGCCATTCGTTGCGCATCGGTCTGTACCTCCGGCATGCGCGCGACGAAACGATCCACCTGGGCAGCCAGATCACCTTCGCCCTGCCTTCGAAGTGCTTCCGCCGTTGCACGCCAGTCCGCCGCCACCTCCTGCCGGGTCCCCTGCATCGCCTTCAGGCCAGCATCCAAGGTGCCCCACCCAGACCTGAGAACCTGGAGCACGCTCTCCAGCTTGGCGCGCACGAAGGTTGAAGTCTTCGGCATCCTCCGCTTGGTCCGCTCGCCGATCGGCAGTTGCCAGAACGCCCGAAGCGCACGGAGCCGATGATGGATCGCGTCTCTGTACGGCTTGCGGATCTGCCCTCGCACCTGACGCGGCGTCGCATTGGCCGCCACGCCCTGCTCGCGCATCAGCGCGGCGAACTGTTCGCGCCATTGCCGCAGCGTGTCTTTCCGGATGTAGAGGCGCTGGCCAGGCTCGAACTCGTGCTCGCACTTGACCACCAGGTGAACGTGCGGGTGCGGCTGGTCGGTGTGCAGCACCAAGGCGTAGCGATACCGCAGCGCGAAGTTCTCGCGCGCGAACAAGCGGGCCGCGGCCAGCACCTTCTGCGGCGGCGTGCCGGCCGGCATCGACAGCACGATGTTGTGGACGAGCTTGGCCCGGGGGTCCTTCTGCCCCTCGGCCGGCTTGGGCTTGTACTGGCTTCTGCAAAGGTCCAGTTGCCAGTCGGCCGTGATCTCCCTGGCAGCGCCCCGGCCCTGCAGCATCAGTCCCTCGTCAGTTTCCGTCGGCAGCTTGCCATGCCGGCCGATGTAGCGCAGGTGCGCTCCCACCCCGCCCACATCCCGCCCACCGCCGGAGACCTTCACGATCACCTCGGGCGTGCGACCCACCGTGCGCTGGATCTGTGCGATCTGGGCGGCACCCAAGCGCAGGGTGCCGCCCGGCCCCCGCCGGCCATAGCTCACGATGTCCAAGGCCATGTCGCGCGCTGCGCCAGCCGAGCCGCGGCTGCTTCGGCCCAAGCGCACAGTCTGCTCAGGCATGGTCCGTCTCGATGCCGGTCTCCCAGCTGATGAGGTTCCGGCGCACGACGGCCGCTGTGGCTTCGCGTGCCACCTCGACTTCCCGCCGTGCCAGCGCGATCGCATCGCCCAGGTCCAATGCCACTGGCTCCGCCAAAGTGTTCGGCATGCCGAACCTTCGAAGCTGCCGCCCGAGCGCGGCCAGCTGCGCGCAGGTCACTCGAAGCTGATCCAGCTCTTTCGGAGGCAGCACCGCCGAGCGCCGAACATGGTTGTGGACCAGCATGGTCAGGTAGCTGCTGGTCTTCATCTCACGAGCATCGGCCCGCTTTGCGGCCAGCATCCGGTCGCCGGGACGAAGTCGCAGTGTGATGAGATCCGTTACGCCAAGGCCACTCTCTGAATCGCATGCAGACCGTTGTCCATCCGACCCGAGCGAGATTGCGCCATTGGTCTTGAGCACTTCGTCGACCATCTTCGCAAGCAGATCCGACGCGCTGAGCTGATGCCGCGCGGCCAGCGCGGCAAACCGCGTCCTCGTATCGGACGACAACCGGGTACTGATCACGCAGCTTGATCGGGAGGTTTTGACCATTGCAACGCCGTTGAGTAAACAATGTCTGAGGGCAGACTAGGCCTGCCCTCAACACCGCGCAAGGACTCTGCTCTCGAAATTTCAATGCCCCCCTGCAACGGCCACTTCCAGACTGCTCGCGCTTGGTCATCCATCCCGTTCACGCACAGCCCCCCACACCGCCGCCTCACAGATTTCCTGGCCCTTCATCAAATAAGAAGACCCCACTGTTGATAGCCGTTCAAAGCTTCCTCAATGTTCGGCATGCCGAACATTGAGGAAAGGATGGGGAAGGGGAATACGGCACATAGCGAATGCGCGGGCGATCGGTTGGTTAGACATCCACCTCGCTCCACAACACGACAGCGTCGCCGCAAGCGGCCTACTCGCGCAGCGTGAAAACCACCGAGAGGTACGAAACAGGCCCCGAATGAATGGTATCGATGCCATGCAGCGCAGTCGCATCGAACAGCAGCGAGTCCCCTGCCCCCACCTCGACCGTCTTGCCAGCGTAGCGGTAGCTGACCTCCCCGGACAGGAAGTACAGGAACTTGAGGCCCGGATGCTGGAAGGTCACGTAGGGGTCGGCGCCGGGCAGCAGCGTGACCATGTAGGGCTCGACGAACAGGTTGCCCGACAGCAGGTGGCCCAGCAGTTCGTAGCGGTAGTCCGCCACGGCGCCGATGCGGTCGACAAGGACACCACGGCCAGCCCGCACGTGGCAGAAGTCCGTGCGGCGCGCCTGGTCGCCGAAGAAGCGCGAGACAGGCACATGAAGCCCCTGAGCGAGGCGCTCCAAGGTCTCTACCGAAGGTGAGACCAGCCCGCGCTCGATGCGCGAGAGCATCGAGGAGGAAATCCCCGAGGCCTGCGCCAGCGCACCGCCAGACATCTCCGCCGCCATGCGAAGCGCCCTCACCTGCGCACCGATGCGCGACGCAGACGCGCTGCGCACCACAGGTGCTGATCGCCGCAGCTTTGCGGGCAACGCAGAAGCGGGTAGTCGTATCGGTCGCGCAGTCGGCAATGGCGACGGGAGCAATCTCAGAGACATCTGGCTCGCCTTCCGTTTTGATAACTATATCCCGTGATATTTTATCCCGTGGTGCTTTATTCCTTTAAAACTGACTATCTCCACATGGTGAATGGGGTTTCAGTTCGCAGGAAGAAAGTGCCAGAGCTCGTGCTTTTTGGCGAGGCGGTACGCGAGCGCCGAAAGGAACTGGGTTATTCCCAGGAGGCATTTGGTGACGCGTGTGGAATTGACCGCAGCTACATTGGCGGCATAGAGCGAGGTGAGCACAATCTCGCCCTTATCAACATCCTCAAAATCATCGTAACCTTGGAGATCCAGCCGTCTGAGTTCTTTCAGGTGCTCGACAAACCGCGTAAGAAGTTGAGATCAAGCTGAGTCGATCAATCTCGCATAAGAGTGATCGGAAACGCTATCAAGACGCTGCGCAAGGTTAGTGGCATCTCGCATGAAGAGCTCGAGCACCGCAGCTACATTGATCGCTCATACATGAGCAGCCTCGAAAGAGGGATACAAAATCCTGGCGTGATGAGTGTTGGGCAGGGCGCCGCAGGGATCGACGTGTTCGTAGCCGAACTGGAGGCCAAGGCGCAACTCTAAGAGCTTAGGTCGCGCTTCTCATCGTCGGTCTCTGCACGCCGCGCAGGGTGCTATCGACGGCTGACCACAACGATGAATGGTGCACGAACCGGCCGCGTGCCGCAATGAACGCGACTCGACGAGCGCACGAAGAGCGACTACACCGCGTACAGCGTGAAGCTGCTGGAGGTGATGGGCAAGGTGTCGGCGCGCGTGCTCCGGCCGGCAGACATTGCGAGATTCCTGCGCGTCGAAAGAGCTGCGGCGCCGGTGCGCGCGAATCGCGAGGTCGCGCTGCTGGTCAACCTGATGACCGTCGCCGTAGAGCGCGGCGACATCGACGTCAACCTATGCAAGCAGGTGAAGCGCCACCTTGAACGGCCGCGCACCGAAGCACCGGAGCCTGAGACGTTCCCAGCGCTCCTCGCGTGGCTCAACACTCAGGGGGCCACAGCGTCAGGTCATCGGGCTGATGGTGGAGTTCGCTGCGATGGTCGGGTCACGGCGCATTGAGTTCCTGCGCCTCACGCTCCCGCAGATCGACAGCGAGGCGAACACGATTCGATTGATGCGCGTTCAGCAGCACAGGCTGGACCATGAACGAGCGTCGGCGAACAGTTGATGCGCCGCCCATTCTATGAAGCGTAGATGCCACGGCGCACCTACTTGGTGCAACAAATCAGGCGGATAGCGAGGCACCACAAACTGAAAAGCCCCTGATTCCGTTAAGAATCAAAGGCTTAGAAGAGTGGTGGCTGGGGCGGAATCTCAAGATCGCCGTCAACCCGCACCAGCACTCGCTTTCGCCAATTTGTCCAATCTGCCGGGTACACGTTTGGGTACACCAAAACTGCCGGAAGCAGCCCCAAGTTTCAGGCATCACACCAGAGACAAACGGGCCACCGAAACAGGATTATCCCACTTGCGAATCGGCGCACCAAGCTACGCGCGGCCGTGCCCAAGCCAGCTAGATGGGGGCCACAACATCGCGCAGGTGCGCTGCAGTCTGGGGCAAGCCAAAGCAAGCCGATATTCATCGTTGCCGGCGGTGCTTGAGACCTGTGGAGGCATCTCAAGTGGGGTGGGATCTTGGGGTGACGGGGGCAGCGAGACCATCGAGCCCAGAGTCATATCCAGAGCCGGGATGCCAGTGCTTGAGTCCTCGTCATCCCAGAACGACAAGGACGTTATCGCGAGGAAACCAAATCCGGATGGAAAGGAGCCTGCCCGCTCGAACCAGCGTGTGTTGGAAATCAACTCGCGGAGCTCATCGGATGGCGGCGGGGTTCACGCCCTTGAAGCCGAGTGCTTGAAGGTCCAGCTCTTCAACAAAGACATCGACGACTCGCACCGGGTTGTTTTCGCCGATGTAGTCATCAAGACACTCCGGCAACAACGCGACCTGCTGTCGGTCTTCGCCTTCGATGAATCGCTTCATGGGCACCTCGCTGAGAACGGGTGCCATGATTTTATTTAGATGAGTGCCGACGGCGAAGCGTTTTCACACAGCCTCGGCTAGAAGCGGTCGGTCGGCCGCGCCCTCTCGTTCGCACGCAACCTGCCCACATGACTCGCAATGAGCTCATCGGCCAAACGCCACCTACTTATTGCTTCAGGCCGTTGGCAATCGCCAGGGCTGCACGCGACACATAGGGTTCTTCTCTGAAGCAGATGACGAACTGCCGAGTGCTCCAGGCATCCGCTAGCGGCACGATCCGCAGCGCCAGAGAGTTTGCCAACGGTTCGATAACCTCGCGGGGCAGCACGCTGACACCAAGCCCTGCCGCCACCACCCGCGCCACGCCGTCGAAACTCTGAACCTCGATACGGGGAGCCATCGGCATGCCGGCAGCTCCCGCGTACTGGTGCAGCTTGGTTTCCATCATGCTTCCGGGCATCGCACTGATGTAGTCGTACGCCAGCACTTCGACAAACCGTACGGATTTGCGCAGCGCCAATGGATGGTTGGCGGGAACGATGGCGCACGCGTGGTCGCAACGATAAGGAAGCGCCGCCAGCCCTGTCAGGTCCGCAACGTCCCAGCAAACCGCAAGATCGGCGCTGCCTTCGCGCACCTGCTTCACCATCTCTGCCGAAGAGGCCTGCTTCAGGCTGACCTTGATGGAGCGATGTTTCCTCAGCACCTTGACCATGTCGGCCGGGAGTGAACTCGAAAGTGCAGCCAGGCTCGCAAGGATACGCACGCTCCCCTCCCCGCCGCTTGCGATGACCTCCATGGTCGATTGCATGCGCTCTAGGCTTGCCAATACCTCCCTTGCTTGGCGGGCCAGTGCCAAGCCGGCATCGGTCGGCTCCATGCCGCGTGCACCTCGCCGCAATAGCTGCATGCCCGCGCGCTCCTCCAGCGCGGCCATCCGTTTACTGACTGCGGATGGAACGGTACATTCGCGCTCGGCGCAGCGAACGATGCTGCCTTCTTCACACACGGTGAGAAACAGGCGAAGCGTTTGCGGGTCGTAGGGCTGGCGCATGAGTTTTCCCAAATGGAAAACATGATGCGCCAAATACCATCTTCCCGCCCCGTTCGGAACCCTACATTGACGGCTCCATAACGGAGACAACGATGAAAAAACCTATTCGCACCGCCGCTGCGGCGTGCGCTGCGTTGGCGCTGAACGCAGCGGTCGCCAACCATGCCGCCGCCGAGACCGCCTACCCGAGCAAGCCGATCACGTTGGTGGTTCCGTTCGCCGCCGGTGGCAGCGCCGACATCCTTGCGCGTGTGGCCGGCGCGGCCGTGACCGCAAGCCTGAAACAGCCCGTTATCGTTGACACGCGCGCGGGCGCCGGGGGCCTGGTCGGCACTTCGCTGGTCGCAAAAGCCGCGCCGGACGGCTACACCTTGCTGCTCACGACGGACAGCCTCTACGCGATTAATCCAGCGCTCTACGGCAAGAAGGCCGAGGAAGCCATGGCGCACCTGATGCCGGTGGTTCATCTGGCCGAAGCGCCGCTGGTGATCGCGGTGAACACCGAATCGCCCGCCAACGACTTTCCCGGCTTCATGGCCTGGGCCAAGTCGCGCGGGGCGCTCAGCTTCGGCACGCCTGGCGTGGGAACCGACCACCATTTGCTCGGCGAACTCATCGCCAAGAACGGCGGCATCTCGCTGAACCATGTGCCGTACAGGGGCGCTGGCGCGGCGCTGGCGGACATCGCCGGCCAACAGATCGATTCGCTGATCACGCTGGTCAGCACTGCGCAGCCCATGATTGCCGCCGGAAAGATCAAGCTGATCGCCGTGGCTTCGAATCAGCCTTATGCGGCAATGCCCGGCTTGTCGCGCACCAGCCAGACGCTCAAGGGGACGGACATGCTGGTCAGCTACAGCGTGATGGCCCCGGCCGGTACGCCCCCGGCCGTGGTGAGCAAGCTCAACGAGGCATTCAACGCCGCCCTCAGCGACCCCGTCGTGGCGAACAAGCTGACGGAACTCGGCCTCACCCGGACGGGTGGAACGGCCGGTGCGTTCTCCCAGCGCATGGCGGCAGAACGGGCGCAGCGCGAAGGCATCATCCGCGACGCCAACGTCAAGCTGGTCGAGTGAGAGCGGGGCCTGCCATGAACAGCATCCAGTTCGCCGGGCGAGTCCTCTTCCTGTCCGAGGATCCCGAGCAGATCGACCGCCAGCTGCGCGGCGAGGACCTGACGCTGGCGCAAGCAGGCAAGCTGCGCGACGACGTCTCGACCGATGAGATCACGCCGGGTTGGGCATGCTTTCACGTCGACGAGACACTTGGCCGTTATCCGTATGTAGGCCTGACCTGCGGAGGCCGCCGCCCCGTTGGCACAGACGCCATCCGGCTCGGCGGATTCGCCGTCACGGTGGCCGGCACCCGGTATGGCAAGGGATCGTCTCGCGAAGCCAGCCCGTATGCCGAACGGGTAGCAGGCATCCGGCTCGTCATCGCGAAGAAGTTCGAGCGCATCTATCGGCAGAACTGCCACAACCTGGGCATCTTCACCTCGAACGACTTCGGCCTGATCGACCGCATACGGGCGGGCGAATCGATTCCGCTGGCAGAGCTCGTGGAGGGATGCGATCCGGTGACCACCGAGATCCTGGCAAGAGGCGGGCTCTTCAACTACACCAAGGCCCGCTTGTCGGGCGAGATCGGCATGGCGCCAGTTCCCGCCTCGACCGGCCCGATGAGCTATGTCCACAAGATCATGGCCCGCACGGCAAGGCGTCCTGTTTCCGGCCCCTTTGCACAAGACGATATCCGCTTCGTTCGCGCCGACTGGCGCTATTCGCACGACTATGTGACCGGCATGTGCGCCGCTTTCATGGAAGACGCGATGGGAGAAGGCGTCCAGCTCCACGATGCCGCGAGCATCAAGTGCTTTGCAGATCACCTGGTCTATATGCCGCAAGCGATGTCGGCGGAAAAGCGCGCAATGGGCCTGCTGGATTCCGCCATGGCCATGGGTGCGATGCAGGAGCGCTTCTGCGAACGCTACGGCGTGCAGTTGCACCACCACGTGCCCGGCAAGACAGGCGCGGAGGGCATTTGCCACTCGATCATGGTCGAGCGCTACGTGCTGCCGGGCCAAGTGGCCGTGGGCACCGATTCGCATACACCGCACTGCGGTGCGGTGGGCGCCCTCGCTTTTGGCATCGGAGCCACTGAGATGGCGAATGCATGGATCAACGGCGACGTGCGGGTCGCGCCGCCCAAGGTGTGCCGGGTGCATCTCAATGGCAGGCTGCCATCAAACGTCGACGCCAAGGATGTCGTGTTGCACCTTCTGCGTCTCGAGGCGGTTCGCAGCGGTGAACTCGTAGGCCAGGTGTTCGAGTACGCAGGCGAGGCGTTGGCCCAGATGACGACCGACGCGCGCGCGACGCTCACGAACATGGTGGCCGAGATCGGCGGATTCACCGGCATCGTCGCGCCAGATGCGGAGACGGCGCGCTTTCTGCGCGAGCGTCGAGGCATCGACTTCCAGGTGGCAGACTGGATGCATAGCGACGAAGGATTTGAATACGACCACGAGATCGAAGTCGATTGCTCGGCCCTGGAGCCGATGGTCGCGCGGCCGGGGGATCCTGGCAGGGGACTGGCCGTATCCGATCTGTCCGAGAAGGTGGTAATCGACATTGCCTATGGCGGATCGTGCACCGGTGGCAAGCTTGAAGACATCGAGGCCTACCATGAAGTCATGAAATGGGGCGCGGACCACGGCTTGCAACTGGCGCCAGCGGTGGAGTTTTTCCTTCAATTCGGCAGCCAGGACGTGCGGGAACGAAGCGATCGCGCAGGAATGACAGAGGTCTTTCTGCGAATGGGCGTCCAGCTCGTTGAACCAGGCTGCGGTGCTTGTATCAACGCCGGACCCGGCGCATCGAAGAGGACTGAACAAGTCACCATCAGTGCCATCAACCGCAATTTCCCAGGTCGCTCAGGTCCAGGGTCGCTGTGGTTGGGCAGTCCTTCTACCGTGGCAGCAAGCGCTCTGGCTGGCTACATCGTTTCGTTTTCCAGCCTTAAAGAGGAGGTGAGCATTGGCTGGAGCTGACGACCACGTCGTTTGCAGCGTCCGCTATTGAGAGAGCTGAAGGTCTCCTCAGGGCCGACTGTAGCCAGTCGGGGGACCGTCGTGAATGGACCCGAAGCGATCTTTTCATTGCTGCAGAACGGGTTGTCGACTCGCATCGGACGACACCGAGCGATCGAGATCAAAACCGCACTAGGAATGCCTTCGGCGGCGCAGCATCAATAGACGACAACTAGGTCACCTGAGACCCCAAGAGCCAGTTGCCACGACAGAAGATCCGAGCTATCGCACACCATTGGCTTGGCGTGTGTCCGGCAATCTCCTTTGCAGCTAAACGCATTGCATACGCTGCGGTCTTCATCGCCGGCCAAGAATAGTCGTGCCCGGAGGAACGCAGACATGCGAGCCCGTCGCTGCTGCGGAGGGAATCCGCGCTTCTCGAGCAGGGCGACCAACGCGATCGCGTCGTACCGCGGCCGGGCCCAGCGCTCGCGCATTCGCTTCAGGCCGCGAGAGCGGTGAGCTTCTCCAGCATCAACTGGTTGAGAACGAATTCGTCAGGGGTCTGTACCTCGATGCCGAACGGGTCCAGCACCTCCCTGGGAAAGTCCTTTTCGTTCCACGTCACGATCGCATCCGCGTGCCCAGTGATCGCAGCAGCCAGTACGTGGCGGTCATCGGGGTCCGGCAGCTTCAGGCCCTCGATCAGGTGTTCGTAGCCGGAGACGAGGCAGTCCGGAATGGCGTCCTCCATGGCCCGCGCAGCAGCGGCAATCTGGACGCCCATGCCGGGCCGGTCCCGCAGCAAGCTGCGCGTCCACCTATCACGAATGTGGACGGACCACTTCGCGCTATAGAGGTCCGCGTCGGCTAGGCTGAGCAGCACGTCGCGCAGCAGCGCCGGATACAGGACGTTGGCATCGAGCACTGCCGTGTACTGGGCGCTTCCGGCCACTCACAGCTCCTCGCCCATCTCCTGGGAGAGGTCGTTCAAGCGTTTGAGGGCGCCGGCCGACCGCTGCTTCTGCTCGTCCTTGTAGCGCATGAGTTCTTCGAACTCGATGCGGCGGTGCCGGTTGATGAGCCGGCACTTCAGCCGGCCAGCCTCGATCTCCTTGATCACGAAGGGACGCGACACATTCAGAAGTGCCGCCGCTTGCTGCGTCGTGAGCTCCAGCTTCTGCGGAACAAGCATCATCGGCTCGCGCTTGGCCATCTGGCGCAGCACATCGGCAAAGAAGCGCAACGCATGCGGAGGCAGGAGCAGCACTGGGGCCTGACCCTTGGTATCCCCCTCCACTTCGATGGTCACCTTGACGGCTTTTGCCTTGGAGTGATCCAGGGCCGCAACCAAGCACGCCGTCGCCGCGCCGGCCATCTCGGCTTCTATTTCGCTGGCGGGGCCGAGTATCTGGGTCATGCTGAGTCCTTTCATAGCTGGCGCAACGCCGGCACGTTAAGAGAGCATGCGCACAAACCGCAATATTCGCAGGGACGAGGCATCGGAGGGAAGATGGCTCTTTGCAACTGGCGTCATCATTCAGCAGTCTCAGGTTGGTTGACCGTTGCCTTGCCGCCCTTCGCCACCGCGCATCCGGACATTGCACTCGACATCCAAGAAGTCACGGCCGACGACATCTTGCGCCTGATCGAACACGACTTTGCAGACCTTCTTTTGTGCCAGGAGCCTGCGTCGCTGCCAACCAGCCATGGTTTCACGCCCGTGCTTGAAGATCGGTTTGTCGTCGTCGCGCGTCCGGACCACCCACTGGCTGCGCTTGACGGCGTGTCCGACCGGTTGCTGGCCGCACAGAGGTGGATCACACCGCCCCTGACCGGCATCGCACCACGCGAGTTTGCGGAACTGTTTGCTCGGTTGGGCGGTACACCGACAACCTGTCAGATGTCCACCCGCTCGGTCATGCTGGCCAACGCTTTGCTGAGCCAAAGCGACATGCTCGCGCTCGCGCCCTACGACCTGATCCGGCGGTTGGGTGAAGAAGGGCGTATCGCCGTGCTGCGCACCCCTGCTATCGTGCTGGCGCCGCTCGGCTATGTGGTGCGCCGCGGGCTCGAAACGCAAACGTCATCAGCACTTGCACGAACAATCCGAGGGCTCCAAGAATGGGCTCCGTCTTGACACTCCGGTCTGTTCGTCGGGGCAACGCAAAGCGCGCGCAGACACTTTGTGGCTGCACTCTGTGTCCTTGCCATGGGCCGCTTCGCCCAGGCGGGTGGGCAACCGGCGTTTTCACATCGGCCACATATTCTCCTTGTGCCTTAAGCCGCCGACGATGACCTAGCGTGCCTGTATAGGAAGACAATCCGCAAGGACTGAAGGCTGTCAATCGGCGAGTTCCAGTGGCAGCCCAAGCGCAATAAATATGTTGTTCCCAGAGGCCGCGCGTTGCGCAACGATCGACGGCAGTCACGACGCTTCACGCTCATCACCAAGGCCGACACCGTCGTCTGTCGGGCGAGCCAAGCAGACTGTCGGCTGTGAAATGTAGGATCGGTATTGCGATGCGCGTGTGAATGTGCCCTTTCGGTTTTCTCACGGAAGCAAAACTGCTTTGATGCAGGCACCGCGATGCTGATCCTCGATAGCCTCGTTGATGGCGGCGAGCGGATAGGTCGTCACCAAGCGATCGAAGGGCAAGCGCCCCTCCGTATATAGGCGCATCAGCTGTGGAATGAACTCATCGGGTTCGCTGTCTCCCTCGACGATGCCGCGATAGGTGAAGCCGCCGCGCATCACTTCCACCAACAAGCCGGGCAAGACCGTTTCGCGCGAGGATGGCAGGCCCACAAAGCCAAACGTGCCGCGAGCGGCCAACATCTTTGGCACTGCCTCCAGCGCCAGTGCGTGACCGCTGGTATCTATAACGTAGTCCATCCCAAAGGGCTTTATTGCGCGCATAGCTGCCGCGAGCGAGCCCGCAGCGGCTGGGTCGATCACATGTGTAGCGCCCAGCGACAGGGCCAAGTCCCGCCGCCCGGCGTGCGGCTCCACCACCACAATCGTCTCGCATCCCTGCACCAAGCCGCCCATCACAGCGCTCAGACCCACTGAGCCACCGCCTAGCACGGCCAGGGACGAGCCAACCTCGCAATGCATCGAGCGCATGACCGCGCCTGCACCGGTCTGGACGCCGCAGCCCAGCGGCCCGGCAATCTCCAGAGGGACGCCATCCAACAGCTTGACGACATTGGATTCGTGAGCCAGCGCATGGCTCGCGAACGAGGACTGTCCAAAAAAGCCCCCGCTTACAGCTGAGCCGGAACGGCGTAGCGTTGCAGAGCCATCTGTTCGGGAGCCGCCGAAGTTCAACTCGCGCATGGACTGGCAGTACGCGGAGGCACTGCGAGCGCACGCCGGGCACCGCCCGCAAGCCATGAAGGTCATGACGACGCGGTCGCCAGGTTTGACCTTCCGTACCGCCGAGCCGACGCGCTCAACGATGCCCGAACCTTCATGGCCCAACACGGCCGGCAATGGCAAGGGTAAGCCACCGGCCTGCGCCACCAAGTCGGTGTGGCACATGCCTACGCCCGCGATTCGCACCAGAACTTCATCTTCACGAGGTTCGTCGAGCTCCAGCTCTACGATTTGGAAAGGCGCGCGCGGCTCAAGCGCAAGGGCGGCGGTGATACGCATGGTTGTCTCCTGGACAGGGTTCTTGTGGCCGAGAGTCTCTTCGCAGCTACCAAGCACCTTCAATGGCCGCGGCGCCCTACCGGCATGGCCGCAGCGGCCATGGGTTGGCAGTGCCTAGGCTGGCCGCCGCAGCCAAGCGGGGTGGGCGGGCCGGCCATCGCGTCTTCTGCTCGCGCGTACCTATGCTGCCGCGGCACCGACGCCACAGCCATCAAGAAGGAGACATACCATGCCGCACAGCCTAGACGCACAAATTGTCAGCCACCACCTATTTGCCGACGCGAGGCAGGCGCGCGCGCTATTCGCGCAGCTTCGCCGGGATGATCCCGTGCACCACACTCGGGCTCCCGGCTACCCTGACGCTTGGGCGATCACCAAGCACGCGGACATCATAGAGATCGAACGACAATCTGAGCGTTTCGTGAATGCACCGCTAACCTTCATTCGCCCAAAGGCCGAGCAAGAGATCCGGATGAAGGAGACCGAGGGCACAGGTCAATACTTCCGCCTTCTCGTGGCGATGGACGGGAACGACCATCGCGCCCACCGCGCGATCGCCCAGGCATGGTTCATGCCGCCGAACCTCAAGCGTGTCGAGCAACTGATCCATGAGAAGACAACCGAGCTGCTCGATCAGATGGAAGCGGCCGGTGGCAGCTGCGATTTCGCGATGGATGTGGCGCAATGGTTTCCCCTGCGGGTGATGATGACGCTGCTTGGAATTCCAGATGAGGACCACGCGTGGCTGCTGCGCATGACGCAGCAGCTGCTGGCACCGACCGATCCCGACTTGAAGCGCGACGAAGCGGATAGGGCCGGGGCCGCGTCGGTCAGCAAGCAACTGGCGGGCGAGTACCTGGGCTACTTCGGCAAGGTGGCGCAGGACCGCCGCGTCAATCCTCGCGACGACCTCGCCACGCTTCTCGTGCAGGCACAGCCCGACGGAAAGCCCATCGGACCACTCGAACTGATGTCCTATTTCCTGATTCTCGCGACAGCGGGTCACGACACCACGGCCGCTTCCCTCGGTGGCGGCTTGCTCGCGCTGATGGAACATCCCGACCAATTCGAGCGGCTGCGCCGCGAGCCTGCATTGCTGCCTTCGGCGGTGGAAGAGATCTTCCGCTGGGTCACGCCCGTCAAGCATTTCTGCCGCACTGCTGCCGAAGACTACGTGTTGCGGGGCAAGCAGATCCGCAAGGGAGACATTGTCCTGTTGTTCTATCCCTCCGCCAACTTCGACGAGGAGGTTTTCGCAGACCCAAATCAGTTTCGAATCGACCGTAAGCCGAACAAGCACATTGCATTCGGCTTCGGCCCGCACGTGTGCCTAGGTCAGCACCTGGCGCGGCAAGAGCTCAAGATCTTCTTCACCGAACTGATGCGACGCTTCCCGCGCATCGAAATGGCCGGCGAACCAGAGTTGGTGATCAGCAACGAGGTTGGAGGTATCAAGCACCTGCCGGTGCGGTATGGGCCCCTACGCGCCTGAGAAAAGTAGGGGCGGTTACGTGTGATCCAGTTGCAGGAAGCCTAGGGCGCCAAAGTACGCGCACGACGATCCGTCACGGATGGCGAGCCGCCGCGCAGGCGCCGCCATTCACCGGGCGCGACGCTCGTCCAGCGCTTGAATGCGCGATGAAACGTGCTGGCATCGGAAAACCCGAGCCGGGCGCCGATCTCCGCCAGCGACAGCTCGGTGGCCGACACCCACTGAAGCGCGAGTTGCTGCAGCACGTTCTCGCGCAGACGAAGGAAGTTAACCCCTTCAGCGTGGAGGCGACGGCGCAACGCGCGAGGGCTCGCGCCGAGCCTGCTTGCCACGCATTCCAGCGAGGGCAGGCTCGTCAAGCGCTCGCCGCGCAATTGCTGCTTGATCTGGGCTCGCACTTGCTGGGCGGCCGCTACCGGGACGCCCTGGCTGCGCAGCAGGTTGGCGGGGGCTGCATGCAGGAAAGCTGGCAGGTCGTCCGCGCCTCGCGCAATCGGCCGGTACAGCCAGCCTGCATCGAAAGCCACCCCCGTGGCCGCAGCATCGTAGTGAGCCATGATCTCGAAGAACGGTTGCGGCTCGTGATAACGAGCATCCATGGCAGGTTGGGTCATTGACGCGGCGGCTATGCGTATGGGCCGCCCTGCCAGCCAGCGCGTCGTGCAAAGCGCCCAATAAACACAAACCATGTTGAAATGGAGTGCCCCTTCCTTGCTGCGCGGAATTTCGAGCCACGCCAATTGACCCCGGATACGCAGCCGCAGAGGGAATCCCGGCGCGGCCAAGCGATAAAGCCGCAGCCCGAGTGCCAAGGCCTCACCCACCGTTGCGCAGCGCAGCATCTGGGCCGTCACCAGCGCGACGGTTCCGAGCGGCACGCGCTCACGCCATAGGCCAGCCAACTCATCGCGGGCGCGACGGCTCGCCCAGCGAAGGACATGTGCAGTGCGTTTCAACGTAACGCGCCACTGGTCTTCGACGCCTGCCACGGCCGGCACGTCCAGACGTCGAAGCAATTCGGTACGTGAGACGCCGCAAGACTGCGCCCCTTCGAGCAAGCCCATCACGCCCCAAAGCGGCAGGCTGCAACTCAAGGGGTCGTCCTCGGGGCCGAACGTGTCGCGAAAAGACGGCATGTCGTGACAGCCCGAAAACTTGATGGTGTTGCGATTCACGAAAGTCATGCTCGGTGAAGCAGCTTACAGGCTGTCTGGTGGTGCGACACGCTTTTCAACCACCGTCCCCAGTTTGGCGGTTGGTGCGCCGAAGACCAACCAACCGCTGTCGACCGGGAGCGTCACGCCCGTAACGTGGCTAGCCTTGTTGGACGCGAGGAAGGCAATCACCTCTTCGACTTCCTCTGGCAGGCCGGGCTGGACCATTTTGGGTCCGTGATCGGCGGAATTCAACATATTTCCCTCAGATTCCCCGTGTCGCATCCCATCCCACATGCAGTCGTTTAAACAGGCTACCCGCGGCCTTGCGCAGTGCGGGCAGGAAGGTTTCGCGCACCTCCGCCAGCGTCATACGCTCGGCGCGCACGGCGATGCTCATCGCCGCCATGACCTGGCCTGAGCGGTCGAACACGGGCACGGCCATCGAGCGCACGTCCAGTTCGAGTTCGCCGTCGTTGGTGGCGTAGCCCTCCTTGCGGCAATGCGCGACGAGCGCCAGCACCTCATCCGCATCGGTGACGGTGCGCGGGCTCAGCCGTGGGCGCGGCATGGCGTGCACGCGCCGCGCCGCTTCGTCGGGCGGCAAGCCCGCGAGCAACACGCGCCCCAATGCCGCGCAATACGCAGGCAGCCGCGAGCCGATGCCAAGCCCCGTGCTCAGGCTGCGACGGGCGGTCGAGCGCGCAATGATGATCGCGTCGTCGCCCTGCAGCATCGCGAGCGACGCCGACTCGCGCGTGCGCTCTGATAGCGCATCGAGCAGCGGCTGCGCGAGCGACGGCGCGGGCCGCGAGGCGAGGTATGCGTGCGCCACCAGCAGCGTCTTGGGCAACATCCAGAACCGCTTGCCGTCGCTGTCCAGATAGCCCAGCGTCTGCAACGTGAGCAGCGCACGGCGCGCAGACGCGGGCGAGCTCTGCGTGAGCCGCGCTACTTCCGACACCGTGAGCCGGCTGTGCTGGCGGCCGAAGCAGGTCAGCACGTCGAGGCCCTTTTGCAGCGAGGCCACGAAGTTCTTGTCGGGTGTCGCCTCCTCGCTGGGAGAACTCGCCTGGTTTTTGCGCATCGCGCAAATCTAGCTTGTTGCGCGCGCAGAGGCAAAGAGACACTGGAATCTCCTCGACGCATGAAGAACTCGGAGACCAGCCAATGTTCCAGAGACTCACCCGGCGCACGCTTGCGCTGCTGGCCTGCGCTTGCCTGACAGGCTTGCTCCAGGCGCAGGTCCACGCACAGAACGACAACAAGGTCGCACGCCTGATCGTGCCCTTCCCCGCCGGCGGCACCGCCGACATCCTGCCCCGCGAGGTGGCCGACAAGCTGCGCGATTTGTACCCCGCGGGCGTGGTGGTCGAGAACCGCACCGGCGCGGGCGGCAACATCGGCGCCGACGTGGTCTACCGCGCCGAGCCCGACGGCAAGACGCTGCTGGCCTCGCCGCCCGCGCCCATCGCCATCAACCAGCACCTGTACAAGAAGCTCGCGTTCGACCCGACGCGCTGGGTGCCCGTGACCGTGCTGGCCACCGTGCCCAACGTGCTGGTGGTCAACCCCAAGCTGCCGGTGCACAACGTGGCCGAGTTCATCGCCTACCTGAAGGCCAACCCCGGCAAGGTGAGCTTCGCCTCGCAGGGCAACGGCACCACTTCGCACCTGACGGCCAGCCTGTTCATGCAGCTCACGGGCACCGAGATGACGCACGTGCCGTACAAGGGCACCGCGCCCGCGCTGGTCGACCTCATCGGCGGGCAGGTGGACGTGTTCTTCGACAACGTCTCCTCCTCGCTGCAGTTCGAGCGCACCGGCAAGGTCCGCATCCTCGCGGTGGCCGATGAGCAGCGCTCCAAGGCGCTGCCCAACGTGCCCACCTTCGCCGAGCAGAAGCTGCCGGCCATGAACGCGGTCACGTGGTTCGCGGTCGTTGCGCCGCCGGGCACGCCCGCGGCCACGGTCGATGCCACGCAGAAGGCGATGGCCGCGGCGCTCGCGCTGCCCGACGTGAAGCAGAAATTCGCCGAGCAAGGCGCCGAGCCGCGCGGCTGGGACAGCGCGCGCACCGGCCAGTTCATCCAGGCCGAATCGGCCAAGTGGCACAAGGTCATCCAGGCCGCCAAGGTCACCATGGAATAAGCGACCCAGCGAAGAACCCTCATGCACAACGACATCCAACCCCAACCGGTCCACTGGTCCGGCCCCGGCCTCACGCGCATTCCGTTCGCGGTGTACAGCGACGCGCAACTGGCCGCCGACGAGCAGGTGCGCATCTTCCGCGGCCCGGTGTGGAACTACCTCTGCCTGGAGGCCGAGCTGCCCGACGCCGGCAGCTACCGCACCACCTTCGCGGGCGAGACGCCGGTGGTGGTGGTGCGCGACGACGACGGCGAGATCTACGCCTTCGAGAACCGCTGCGCGCACCGCGGCGCGCTGATCGCGCTCGAGAAATCGGGCCGCAGCGACAACTTCCAGTGCGTGTATCACGCGTGGAGCTACAACCGCCAGGGCGACCTCACGGGCGTGGCCTTCGAGAAGGGCGTCAAGGGTCAGGGCGGCATGCCCGCGAGCTTCTGCAAGGAAGCGCACGGCCCGCGCAAGCTGCGCATCGCGAGCTTCTCGGGCCTGGTGTTCGGCAGCTTCAGCGACGACGTTCCCTCGGTCGAGGAGTACCTGGGCGAGGAGATCTGCCAGCGCATCGAGCGCGTGCTGCACAAGCCGGTGGAGGTCATCGGCCGCTTCACGCAGGCGCTGCCCAACAACTGGAAGCTCTATGTGGAGAACGTCAAGGACAGCTATCACGCGAGCCTCCTGCACATGTTCTTCACCACCTTCGAGCTCAACCGCCTGTCGCAGAAAGGCGGCGTGATCGTGGACGAGACCGGCGGCCACCATGTGAGCTTCTCGATGATCGACGCTGCCGCCGAGAAGGACGCCTCGTACAAGGAACAGGCCCTTCGCTCCGACAACGACCGCTACCGCCTGAAGGACCCGAGCGTGCTGGCCGGCTTCAAGGAGTACGGCGACGGCGTGACGCTGCAGATCCTCTCGGTGTTCCCCGGCTTCGTGCTGCAGCAGATCCAGAACTGCCTGGCCGTGCGCCAGGTGCTGCCCAAGGGCACCGCGCGCACGGAGCTCAACTGGACCTACATCGGCTACGCTGACGACACCCCCGCGCAGCGCAAGGTGCGCCTGAAGCAGTCGAACCTCGTGGGCCCCGCCGGTTTCATCTCGATGGAAGACGGCGCGGTCGGCGGCTTCGTGCAGCGCGGCATCGCGGGCGCCGCGGACCACGAGGCCGTTGTCGAGATGGGCGGCGATGCGGCCGTCTCCGGCGAGGGTCGTGCCACGGAGGCCTCGGTGCGCGGCTTCTGGAAGGCCTACCGCCAGCACATGGGTGCCTGAGCCCCTGAGCCGCATCCGAAGAACGAGGACTCCCACATGATCGACCTGCTGGCGCTGTGCGCCTTCAACGCGGCCTACGCCGATGCCATCGACAGCGATGCGCTGGAGCAATGGCCTGGCTTCTTCACCGAAGACTGCCACTACCGCATCACCCACATCGAGAACGAGCGTGAGGGCCTCGCGGCCGGCATCGTCTACGCCGACTCGCGCGCGATGCTCGAAGACCGCATCGCCGCGCTGCGCGAAGCCAACATCTACGAGCGCCAGCGCTACCGGCACCTGCTGGGCATGCCGCTGGTGCAGCGCGCGGACGCCGAACTCGCGGAGGCGCGCACGCCCTTCCTCGTGGCGCGCATCATGGCCACGGGGCAGACCGAGGTGTTCGCCACCGGCGTCTACCAGGACCGCTTCGCGCGGCAGGACGGGCAACTGCGCCTGCAATCGCGCGTGGCCGTGTGCGACAGCACCGTGACCGACACGCTGCTCGCGCTGCCGCTGTGACCATGCAGGCCCCTTCACTGCAACTCGCGCTGGCGGCCGGCGACCCCAACGGCATCGGCCCGGAGATCGCGCTGAAGGCGCTCACCGCGCTGCCCGAGGCCGACCGCGCGCACATCACGCTCTATGGCCCGGCCAGCGTGCTCGAGCGCACGGCGGCAGCGCTCGGCATGGCCGCGCTGCTGCGCGACGTGCGGCTCATGAACGCGGGCGAACTGCCCGCGAGCGCCGCGGTGCCCGGCCGCATCGATGCGGCGGCAGGCGCCTCGGCCGTCGCCTCCGCCACCGCCGCGCTGCAAGCGTGCCGGCGCGGCGAGGTCGATGCGGTGGTGGCCTGCCCGCACCACGAAACCGCCATCCACCAGGCCGGCATCGCGTTCAGCGGCTACCCCTCGCTGGTCGCGCGCGTGTGCGGCGTGCCCGAAGACCGCGTGTTCCTCCTGCTGGTGGGCGGCGGGCTGCGCATCGTGCATGTCACGCTGCATGAAAGCGTGCGCACCGCGCTCGACCGGTTGACACCCGAACTGGTCGCGCATGCTGTTCGCGCGGGGGCGCAGGCCTGCGCGCTGCTGGGCGTGGCCGGTCCGTCGATCGGCGTGTTCGGCATCAACCCGCATGCGTCCGAAGGCGGACTGTTCGGGCCGGAGGACGCGGCCATCGTGGTGCCCGCTGTCGACACGCTGCGTGCCGAAGGCTTCCGCGTGGACGGGCCGGCCGGCGCCGACATGCTGCTGGCGCAACGCAGTCATGACCTCTACGTCGCGATGCTGCACGACCAGGGCCACATCCCCGTCAAGCTGCTCGCGCCGCAGGCTGCCAGTGCGCTCAGCATCGGCGCCAACGCGCTGCTCTCGAGCGTCGGGCACGGCAGCGCCATGGACATCGCGGGGCGCGGCATCGCCGATCCGGAGGCCCTGCTGCGCACGATCGCGCTGCTGTCTGGAGGCCGGCCATGAACCATCGCATCGCCATCGCGGGCAGCGACGTCGCCTTCGAATGCGCCGGCCATGAGAGCGTGCTCGACGCCGCCGCGCGCGCCGGCATCGAGCTGCCCTACTCGTGCCGCAAGGGCGTCTGCGGCAACTGCGCCGGCGCGGTGGTGCGCGGCGAGGTGGCGGCCGTCGGCACGGGCGCCCTCACCAACGAGACCTGCTTGCCGGACCAGGTGCTGTTCTGCATGTGCGCGCCGCGCGGCGACATCGAGATCGCGCCGACCGCGATGCGCCGCATCGACCCTACCGCACGCAAGCGCTTCACGGCGAAGGTGTTTCGCAACGAACTGGCCGCGCCCGACGTGTCGGTCCTGCAGCTTCGCCTGCCCACGGGGCAACGCGCCAGGTTCAGGGCCGGGCAGTACCTGCAACTTTCGCTGCCCGACGGCAGCACGCGCAGCTACTCCATGGCCAATGCGCCGCACGAGAGTGATGCCGTCACGCTGCATGTGCGCCACGTGCCCGGCGGCGCCTTCAGTGGGCGCGTGCCGCGGCTGACGGCCGGCGAGCTCGTCGACATCGAGCTGCCCTTCGGCGCGTTCTCGCTGCAGGAAGAACAGGCGCGGCCCGTGGTGTTCGTGGCAGGCGGCACAGGCTTCGCGCCGGTGAAGTCCATCGTGGACGACATGCTCAAGCGGCGCATCGACCGGCCCATCACGCTGATCTGGGCGTCGCGGCAGGCCGAAGGCATCTACCTGCGAACGGCGGTCGCGCGCTGGCAGAAGCAGTGGCCGCAAATGCGCTTCGTCTGCGCATTGAGCGACGAAGGTGCGGCGGGCGAGGGCGACTTCGCGGGCCGTGCCGATGAGGCGCTGCTGGCGGCATGCCCGGACCTGAAGGGACACGAACTGTATTGCTGCGGCTCGCCGGCGATGGTGAACGCGGTGCGCGATGCGGCCCTGCGGCATCGCGGACTCGACGCGAGGGACTTTCACTCCGACGTATTCGTCGAAGGACCCACCATGACTTCAGTGAAGGCTTCCTGAGCTCCTTCATCATCGGCTTGCGACTGACGTTGTTGGCGTGCTCGAAGGAATCGCACGTGAAAGATGCCGCCGCGAGTAGTGAAGCCCGACAACGGCGGCGAATTGATTGGAAGCCGATGGACAAGTTGGCGCCGTACGAGAACGCGGTACAGCACCCACCCGCGGCGATCGGACAAGCCGACTGAGAACTTCAATGGTTGATCGCGACAGAAGTGGCTGAGCGAATATTGGTTCTTAAGCTTGGCCGCTTCTTGAAAGCGGCCAGAATATCGGATCGGTCTTCGCAAATACTGCGGCGCGGAATTACTGCCCTGCCGGAGGAACGGCGGGTTGTGATGGCGAGTCGCCTAGTGCCTCCCTTCAGGTCGATCTTGCCGAAATCAGAACGCAAAGGACGTTCACGATATCCATCGATGCTCGGATTGCATTCACTGCCTCCCTCGAATCGGTAGGCAAGACCTGCCCCCGCTTGCGCGCCTTCAAACCAGCGCACGTCATTGACATGATCGTCAGCGCTTGGTCTCGCTGGCACCTCGCGCGCCGCGCATCGACCTGAGCACTGCGCTGAACTTGCCGCTGGCGCTGGTTTGGGCGCCAGGCCGAGTCGCTATTGCAATGGCCACGTCCAGCGGGACTTCTGACACCACCTTTCGAAACACGACCTGCCGCGACGAGTGAGCGCCGCTCATTGAGGGTACAAGAGCCACTCCCATACCGCTTTCCACGAGACTCACCACGGTCTGCACCTGAACCGCCTCCTGAACCACCCGTGGCGCGAAGCCGGCCGTCTGGCACGCAAGCATCACCTGCGCCTGGAGGTTGGGCGCCCCCGAAGCCGAATACAGAACGAATGGCTCGCCGGCCAAATCCGCGAGTTTGAGGGTCCGCCGCCGGCTCAGACGATGTCCAGCGGGCAGCGCGGCCACCAGCACATCTCGCTCCACCGGCTCCACTTCCAGCACTGTCGACTCGATGAGTGGATAGCGCACGAGACCCAGGTCGAGCGCTCCGTTCTCAATGTCTTTGAGTATCTGCACTGTGGTGCTTTCGTGGAGCTCCAGCACCACGTTGGGATAGCGCTCTCGAAAGGCCGGCAGAGCTTTGGGCAACAACTGATAAGTCGCCGAACCGACGAAGCCGACGCGCAGCGTGCCTCCAACGCCGGTCTTCTGCGCCTCAACCGCCGCTCGCAGATGCTCAACATGGAAAGCAATCTGCTGTGCGTCGGCCAGGACCGCTAGGCCCGCATCGGTCAGAGACACGCCTCGGCGGCTCCGATCGAACAGTCGCGCACCCAAGTCCTCCTCCAAACGGCGGATTCCCGTCGACAGCGGTGGCTGAGCGATGTGCAGGCGTTCGGCCGCTTTGCGAAAGCTGCGCATCTCGACCACGGTCAGAAATTGGTTGAGCTGTCGAAAGTTCATTTACCAAAAGGATATCACCCACTCTTTAATCGGTATTGGACTTGATATCTAAGGGGGCCTAAATTTCGAGCCAAGGTTAGGCAACCAGTACGAGAGACAAAACATGAAGATTCTGATAGCCGTGAAACGGGTCGTTGACTACAACGTGAAGGTGCGCGTCAAGAGCGACGGCACCGGGGTGGATATTGCCAACGTCAAGATGAGCATGAACCCCTTCGACGAGATCGCTGTCGAAGAAGCTGTGCGTCTGAAGGAGAAGGGCGTTGTGACTGAAGTCATTGCCGTCTCCTGCGGCGATGCGAAGTGCCAGGAAACGCTGCGCACCGCGATGGCCATCGGTGCGGATCGCGGCATCCTGGTCGAGACCACTGAAGAGTTGCAGCCCCTGGCTGTCGCCAAGCTCCTGAAGGCGCTGGTCGACAAGGAACAGCCCCAGCTCATCATCCTGGGCAAGCAAGCCATCGATGACGACGCCAATCAAACGGGCCAGATGCTGGCTGCTCTCGCTGACCTGCCCCAGGCCACCTTCGCCTCCAAGGTCGAAGTCGCTGGCGACAAGGCCACGGTCACCCGCGAAGTGGACGGCGGACTGGAAACCATCTCCCTCACGCTGCCAGCCGTCATCACGACCGACCTGCGCCTGAACGAGCCGCGCTACGTGACGCTGCCCAACATCATGAAGGCCAAGAAGAAGCAGCTCGATGTCTTCAAGCCCGAAGACCTGGGTGTCGATGTGAAGCCGCGCCTGAAGACCCTGAAGGTCAGCGAGCCGCCCAAGCGCGGCGCCGGCATCAAGGTGCCTGACGTTGCAACGCTGGTGGACAAACTGAAGAACGAAGCGAAGGTGATCTGAACATGACCGCACTTGTTATTGCCGAACACGACCACGCCAGCATCAAGCCGGCTACCTTGAATACCGTGACTGCTGCACTGGCTTGCGGCGGCGAAGTGCATGTGCTCGTGGCCGGCGCCAACGCCGCCGAAGCTGCGAAGGCTGCAGCGCAGATCGCAGGCGTGACCAAGGTCATCGCAGCCGACAGCCCGAGCCTTGCTGAAAACCTTGCCGAGAACGTAGCAGCCCAAGTCCTGGCCATTGCCAGCAACTACAGCCACATCCTGTTCCCCTCGACCGCCAACGGCAAGAACGTCGCCCCGCGCGTGGCCGCCAAGCTGGATGTGGCCCAGATCAGCGATATCACTTTGGTTGTCGGCCCCGACACCTTCGAGCGCCCGATCTACGCCGGCAACGCGATTGCCACCGTGCAGAGCAGCGATGCCACCAAGGTAATCACTGTCCGCACGACTGGCTTCGATGCCGCAGCCGCCACCGGTGGCAGCGCCACCGTCGAAACCGCCGAAGGCGTGGCAGACAGCGGCAAATCGAGCTTCGTCGGCCGCGAGGTCACCAAGAGCGAACGCCCCGAACTGACGGCAGCCAAGATCATCGTCTCCGGTGGCCGGGCTCTGGGCAGCGCCGAGAAGTTCACCGAAGTGATGGCGCCGCTGGCCGACAAGCTCAACGCGGGCCTGGGCGCCAGCCGGGCCGCCGTTGATGCGGGCTACGCCCCGAACGACTGGCAAGTGGGCCAGACCGGCAAGATCGTCGCACCGCAGCTGTACATCGCAGCCGGCATCTCGGGTGCGATCCAGCATCTGGCCGGCATGAAGGACTCCAAGGTGATCGTGGCGATCAACAAGGACGAAGAGGCACCGATCTTCTCGGTGGCCGACTACGGCCTCGTGGCCGACCTGTTCACAGCCGTGCCTGAGCTCTCGCGGACTCTTTAAAGCTCTGCAATCTCAGATTCATTTCTCCCCTATATCCACTGGATCAAAAAAATGACCGACCGCGAAGACACCCTTGAACTTCTCGTTGACGCTGTGCGTCGATTCGCACGCGAAGTACTGATCCCTGCTGAAACCGAAGTTGCCGAAACCAACGAGATCCCTCACCACGTGGTCGAAGGCCTGCAGCAGCTGGGATTGTTCGGGATGACTATTCCCGAGGAATATGGTGGTCTTGGACTGAGCATGTACGAAGAAGCCCGGCTCGTGTTCGAGGTTGCCTACGCGCAGCCCGCATTTCGGTCCTACTTCGGCACGACAAATGGCGTCGGCACATTGGGCATCGTCAACGAAGGCACCGAAGAGCAAAAACGTAAGTATCTGCCCAAGCTGGCGACCGGCGAGATGATGGCGTCGTTCTGCCTGACCGAACCCGATTCGGGTTCGGATTCCGCGTCATTGACCACGCGCGCTGTTCGCGACGGCGATCACTATGTACTGAATGGAACCAAGCGGTTCATCACAAACGCCATTCATGCCGGCGTGTTCACAGTCTTTGCACGCACGGCGCCCAAGGAGGCGGGATCCGCAGGCATCTCGGCATTCCTTGTCGACCGCGACACACCGGGCATCACTGTGGCTAAGCCGTACAGCAAGATGGGGTTTGCGGGCTCGCATGAATCTGACGTGATCTTCGAAGATGTCCGCGTGCCGGCGAGCGCGCTGCTGGGTGCAGAAGGCACCGGCTTCAAGAATGCGATGCGTTCTCTGGATCACGCTCGGCTGCACATGGCCGCCGTTGCAGTCGGGCTTTGCCAACGCCTGCTCGATGAAGGCGTGCGCTATGCGACCGAACGTAAGCAGTTCGGGCAACCCATCGCGAACTTTCAACTCATCCAGGCGATGCTCGCCGACAGTCAGGCCGAGACCTATGCCGCCCGTGCCATGGTGGAGAAGGCCTCCAACGACAAGGACGCAGGCCGAAAAACAACGAAGGAAGCAGCATGCTGCAAATACTTTGCAACTGAAGCCGCTGGGCGAATCGCCGATCGCGTGCTGCAAATACACGGCGGGAACGGCTATATCAAGGAATATGCGATCGAACGGCTCTATCGTGACGTGAGGCTCTTGCGGATCTACGAAGGCAGCAGCCAGATCATGCAATTAATCACCGCCAGGGAACTGATTCGCGAACACGCTTAAGTTCATCGAAAAAAACCAAGGAGACACCACGATGAGGCTCAAGCACCTGCTGCTCGTAGTGCTGATGATGAGCGTACCGATTGCCTCGCTTTCACAGGACTTCCCGAGCAAGCCGATACGAATGATTGTGCCGTTTGCGGCAGGGGGGCCAGCGGATGTTCTCGCGCGATCACTGGCCAAAGGCCTGAGCGACTCGATCGGCCAACCGGTCATCGTGGACAACCGCACGGGAGCGGGTGGAAGCATCGGTATCGACATGGTGGTGAAGTCGCCCGCAGACGGCTACACCATCGGCTTGGCGCACACGGGGTCCACGGCCATCAACCCTCACATCTACACGAAGCATCCTTACGATCCTCGCAAGGACCTCACGCCGATCACGCCAGTGGTTTCATACACGAATGTGCTGGTTATCAACCCCAAGGTGCCGGCGCGCAACCTGCAAGAGTTCATCGCGTGGACCAAGGCAAACCGCGGCGCCACCATTGCCTCCGGGGGAAACGGCGCCACCAACCATTTGTCGGCCGAACTGCTCAAGTTCCTCACGAGTGCAGACCTCACTCACGTCCCGTACAAGGGAAACGCGCCTGCCCTGGTAGACGTGATGAGTGGCAATGTCTCCGCGATGTTCGACATTCCTTCGACTTCGCTGCCGCAAATCAAGGCCGGCAGGCTGACCGCGCTTGCCGTCACCAGTGAGAAGCGCAGTTCGTATCTACCCGGCGTTCCGACGATGGCTGAAGCTGGCGTCCCCGGTTTCAAGGAAGTGGGCAGCGATCTGTGGTTCGGTCTTGTGGCACCTGCCAAGCTGCCGCAGCCAATACTTGATCGCCTCCACGACGCCACGCTGAGCGCCATGCAGACCACCGAGCTCAAGCAAGCGATCCGCGGGATGGCCTACGAGCCATGGGCGCTCTCGCCCGCCGAATTCAAGACCTTCATTGGCACCGACTACGACAAGTGGGCCAAGGTAGTGAAGCTCGCCGGCGCCAAGGTCGAATGATGCAGAACCACGTAGGGAAAAGAATATGAGCGGACCACTCTCTGGCATTCGCGTACTGGATCTCACCACGGTGGTCATGGGGCCATACGCGAGTCAACAGCTTGCGGATTTGGGGGCGGACGTCATCAAGATCGAGTCACCGGACGGCGATGTAATGAGGCAAGCAGGTCCGATGCGCAACCCCGGGATGGGCCACCTATACCTCACGACCAATCGCAACAAGCGCTCGATCGTTTTGGACCTCAAACAGGAGGCCGGGCGCGACGTGCTACTGCACATGGCGCGCGACGCAGACGTGTTGATGTACAACATCCGCCCTCAGGCAATGGCGCGGTTGGGTCTGTCGTACGAGGCACTGCAAAAGGTGTCACCGCAGTTGATCTACGCCGGTGCATACGGCTTCAGCCAACGCGGCCCCTACGCTTCAAGACCCGCTTACGACGACCTCATCCAAGGCATGGCGGGAATTCCATGGTTGGCCGGCGAAGCGAGTGGAGAGCGCCCGCGCTATGCGCCAATGGTGTTGGTGGACCGGGTCCTGGGCCTGCAACTGTGCAACGCGATCACGAGTGCACTCCTGTACCGCGAGCGAACTGGCATCGGTCAGCGAGTGGACGTGCCGATGTTTGAAGGTATGCTGGCGCTGACGCTCGGCGAGCATCTGGCAGGACACCTGTTTCAGCCGCCAATCGCGCCCACCGGGTACCAACGAAGCCTAGCGCACGATCGACGGCCCTACGAGACGACGGATGGCTACATCTGTGTGCTGGTCTACAACGACAAGCACTGGCGCAACTTTCTCGCAGCGATTGGCCAGGGCGCACTGTTCGAGAATGACGAACGCTTTTCCAGCCAGGGGATGCGTCTAAAGCACATCGGCCACGTGTACGGCTTTCTTAGCGAGGTGTTTCGCACGCGCAGTACGAATGAATGGCTGGCGCTGATGGAAAAGGCCGACATCCCAGCCGCGCATATGTACAGCATCGACGACATCCTGGCTGACCCCCATCTGGGTGCCATAGGCTACTTCCGTGAGGTCGAGCATCCGACCGAAGGCCGAATTCTCGACACGGCTGTTGCTTCGGAATGGTCACAATCCGTGCCCGAGTTTCGCCACCCGGCACCCCGCGCGGGCGAGAACACCCTAGAGATTCTGCGCAGCTTCGGCTACACCACGGAACGCATCCAGGAGCTTTTGGCAGAGGGCTCGGCTCAGGTCGCGACAGACGCAAAAAGCGTACAAGCCCTTCACGAGTGAAAAGACCCCCAACGTTCTCACCAGACCCTGGCATATCGCCGGGTCGTGCCGGTCTCGCATGGGCGCCGAGCGAGCGCGTCGTGATTGATCATGTCGACGCGCGTCTCGGGCCACGAGCATTCTCAGCGAGCGCTGACATTAACCCGATGTGCGCACGGTCGAAGCTTGCAGCCCATATCCTTGCGAACCGACGCGGAGAGCGGCCCGCTCGGCGGACACTGCACGCAGTCATGCAAATTCGGATGCTGCGGCCCGCAGCAGAGGCAGGAAGCGCGACTTAATCTCGCGCAAGCTCACTCGATCCGATGGCACCGCCACACTCATGCTTGCGACCACCTTGCCGCCGCTGCGGATCGCCACTGCGACCGATCGCACCTTCTCGTCGAATTCCTGATCCACGATCGAGTACCCGACTTCGCGCACTTGCTGAATACGTGCAAGCAATTGCTTGCGCGTGGTGAGGGTGCTGGGCGTTAAGCGAACCAGGCGTACGTCGGTCAGGTAAGCATCGAGTTCGGCCGCGGGCAGCGTCCCGAGAAGCACTTGCCCATTGGCCGTACAGTACGCCGGCAGGCGACTGCCCACGGCGATGTTGACCGAAACCATAGGCACCCTCGACGAATGCCCGACGAACAGGATGTCCTCGCCATCGAGCACCGCCAGCGTACAAGTCTCTTGCACCTCGCGTGCAAGACGATCAAGGATCGGCTGTGCAGTCGCGGTCAGGGGGACAGCGAGCAGGTAGGTATGGCCGAGCGTGACGATGCGCGGCTTCAGATAGAAGGAACTGCCGTCCACACCCACGTAACCCAGGCACTGCAGCGTGTACAGGCAGCGCCGCGCTGCCGAACGCGGCAGACCACTACGCTCGCTCGCCTGCGCGACCGTCAGGCGCGAGTGGCTTTCGTCGAACGCACGGATCACGGCGAGACCGCGGGCGAACGAGGTCATAAAGTTCGGATCGCCCTCGTAGGCGTCGAGTTCGTCGATCAGCAGCGGTGCAGGTTCGACGGGCCTGGAGGGCGCTGCTTTCTTTTTGGAAGTGACCATGCAAGCAGAATTAAGTCCTCGGATGATGACGCCGCGCGCAACCGCACAGCGGATGAATCGGGCATGTTAGCCGATGATCGGACACGCGCCTCCCCTGCCCCAAACTGCAGGCGCGCCGCGCAATTGGCCCGAACCAATGGTCTTCCTCCGGCACCTCACCCTGACCGCCAATTGGCTGCAAATGTAGAAGTCGAAAAGAGGATGCTGGCTAATTGAGCCCGTAAAGGCGGGCAGAAAACCCTCCGCGCTCATGGGCACGCACCGCCGATGAGCAGCGCCCAAGCCAAGGTGACGCTGAGCTGAGCGGCCGCCGGCCGATGTGCCGCTGAGTGAATGGCTGCGCGCCATGCGTATCAAGCCTGCCAGTTCGTTTGTGGAGTCCTGGCTGCCGATTGCTTTGGGCCGTCAATTCACACAGAGGACGCCGACGATCGATTGCGCGTGCCATGCACGATGCGCGGGAAGTTTGAAGCGCACAGCATGAGATCACAGGGGTGTCAGAAAAAGCCACGGCCATGGCAGCCGTTGCCGCGTCACACTGGCAAAAGGACACCCACGGACTTACAGGAAACATTGCGATGACTAACTTTTCCTTTGATCCCACCGCTGCCATCGACACTGAAGACTTGGCGATCGAGCAGGCCATGGAGATCGACGCGCACAACGAAAAGAGCCCGTACAACTACTACGGTTACGAGCCGGTCAAGGACGAATTGCGTCATGTGCCGCTAAGTGTGACTGGCATGATTCCCAAGGATCTGACCGGAGTCTATCTTCGCAACGGCACGAACACCCAGTTCGACAAGACCCATCAGTACCTGCATTGCTTCAACGGTGCCGGCATGTTGCACCAGGTGCAGTTCCTCAATGGCACAGCTACCTACTCGAATACATACATCCGCACACCGGTGTACGAGGCAGAGAAGCACGCCGGCAGAGAACTCTATTCCTGCTTCAGCGATATCGCCAACGGCGGGAAGCTAGCGCTCAAGAAAATCGAGCACATCGAGCGCAAGAAGAAAGAGGGTCGCATTCCCAATATCGGCTATCTGGAAACCGTGCAGGCCTCTACTGCAGTGCAGGTCCACGAGGGTCGAATCATGGCCCTGGCCGAGGTGGGGCTGCCTTTCGTGCTCAACGCCAAGCGCGAAGACAGCGGGCTTCTGACGCTAGACGGAACCGGGCACTTTGAGGACTGGGGCGGAAAACTGAAAACAGCGTTCTCGGCGCATTGCCGAATCGATCCAGAAACCGGCGACTTTTACAGCGCGACCGTGGACCGACTGACCGGGAGCGTCAATCTCACGCACCTATCCAAGAATGAGATCGCCAAAGCTGCCGCAGTCTATCGGCAGGACGAAAGCACGGGGCGCATGGCAAACCTGCACGACTGCTTCCTGACAGAGAACTACATCATCTTCGCAGATGCATCGCTGCGCCAGTCGCGCGACTGGATTGCCGGTCCTTCCGGCAGCATGTTCCGCTTCGATCCAAACCGCAAACTGCGCTTCGGCGTAATACCGCGAAACTTCGGTCCGGAGACCGAGGCACGCTGGTTCGAGACCCATCGTGCCGGCTTCGTCTGGCACAACATCAACGCGTGGGAGCAGACGCGGGCAGATGGTGGCCGCGAGATCGTTCTGTACGCGCCGATGTTCCACGAGTATCCGGACCACATGCCCATTCATACCCCTGAGGAGCCACCGAGCAAACTGAACAAGTGGGTGCTGGACCTTGAAAGCGGCCGATGCACCGTGGACAAGACACTGATAGAGCATGGCTACGAGCGCCCGAGCTTCAACCTCGATTACGTAGGCCGCAAGAACCGCTACGCCTATCTGCTGGACGAGGAGAAGAGTGGGTACATGGGCCGCGGCGTCCTGAAGTACGACCAGCTCGAGGAAAAGGAAATCGCCACTTTCGACTATGGCGATTTTTACGGCGGGGAGGCGCTCTTCGTACCGCGCGAGGGGAGCACGGGGGAAGATGATGGCTACCTCCTCGAATTGCTGATGGGCCGCGAGACCGCTGACTTCGTGATCATCGACGCGAAGAGCATGACAGAACTAGCACGCGTGCACCTTCCGCGTCGCGTACCGTTCGGCGTGCACGCCTGCTGGATCAACAAGTCCAGATTGGCTGCACTATGCGTGTGACGGAGTCGCAGCGCACGGTCTCAGGACCGCTGAGAGGGTTCCGTGTTGTCGAAATGGCCGGGATCGGGCCGGGCCCCTTCTGCGCCATGATGCTGTCGGACATGGGGGCCGATGTCATCCGCATCGACCGCAAGGGTGGGTCGGATACCACCGGCGACCCCGCAACCGACGTGATGGGTCGGGGCCGCCGTTCAATCGCACTCAACCTGAAGGAGCCGACGGCGCTGGAGGTTGCCCGTGACCTCATCGCCAGCGCCGACGTGCTGATCGAAGGATTTCGCCCCGGCGTAATGGAGCGTCTGGGTCTGGGCCCACAGGACTGCCACACGCGCAACCCTCGCCTGGTCTACGGCCGTATGACTGGCTGGGGACAGGACGGTCCACTGGCCAAGGCAGCCGGCCATGACATCAACTACATCGCGCTGACAGGCGCCTTGCATTCGATCGGGAATGCGGAAGGGCCACCGCTGCCGCCACTGAACCTAGTCGGCGACTTCGGCGGAGGCGCCGCCATGCTGGCCTTCGGCATCGCATGCGCTGTCATTGAGACGCAGCGCTCCGGCCTGGGCCAAGTGGTTGACGCAGCGATGGTGGACGGCTCCGCGCTGTTGATGGCTTTTTTCTACGGCATGAAGGCACGTGGACGATGGCAAGCCCGCGGCAGCAACGTGCTCGATGGCGCCGCGCCGTTCTATGCCTGCTACGAATGCGCGGATGGCAAGTGGCTCGCACTCGGATCGATAGAACCGCAGTTCTATGCGTTGTTGATGAAGACCGTTGGATTAGAGGAGCAGGCAGCGAGCCTGCCTCAGATGGATCGCAGCGGGTGGCCACAGCTGAGAGCATTGCTCGCGGACCGTTTCGCAACGCGCACGCGCGACGAATGGTGCGCCCTCATGGAGGGTACCGACATCTGCTTTGCGCCGGTGCTTGACCTGGACGAGGCGCCCGACCACGCCCACAACCGCGCTCGAGGCGTCTTCACCGAGGTGGCTGGCGTCACGCAACCTGCACCAGCGCCGCGCTTCAGCCGCACTCCAGGGGCGGTGCAGGGGCCACCGACACGGCCGGGTTCGCACACGGAAGACGTCCTGGCCGAACTGGGTCTGTCGCCCGAAGCGATCGCACAGTTGCGCCAGTCCGGTGCGATTTGAACTGATAACCCACAACGACATATTGGAGACACAGACCATGTACCGACCCAGTTGGATGACCGCAGAACTCGAAACCTTTCGCGACACCGTACGACGTTTCTGCGAAAAAGAGTTGCTTCCCAATGAAGAGCGCTGGGCCGCCCAGCGCATGGTGGACCGTGAGGCGTGGCTGAAGGCCGGAGCGAGCGGACTGCTGTGCCCGGGCATTTCTGAAGAATACGGCGGCGGCGGCGGCAACTTCCTGCACGAGGCCGTTGCCTTTTCGGAGCAGGCACGCATGGTCGCCTCCGGTCTGGGCAACGCGGTGCACAGCGGCATGGTGGCGCACTACATCGACAACTGGGCCAGCGAAGAACAAAAGCGCGCTTGGCTCCCCCAGATGGCCAGCGGCGAACTGGTCGGTGCGATCGCGATGACAGAGCCGGGCGTGGGGAGCGACCTGCAGCGCATCCGCACGCGCGCAGTGCGCGACGGCGACCACTATGTCATCAACGGCGCCAAGACCTACATCAGCAACGGCCAGCATGCCGGCCTGGTATGCGTGGTCGTCAAGACGAATCCGGACCCGGACGCGGGAGCCAAGGGCATCTCCATCGTGGTGGTGGAAACGGACAAGGTCGAAGGATTCCGTCGCGGCCGCTCATTGGGCAAGATCGGCCTGCACGCGCAAGACACGTCCGAGCTCTTCTTCGATGATATGCGCGTGCCATGCGCCAACCTATTGGGGCCGAAAGAGGGAGAAGGCTTCAAGCAACTGATGAAGGAGTTACCGCGAGAGCGACTGGTGACGGCTTGTGCTGCGCTGGGGGCGATGGAGCGCGCTATCGAGGAGACGCTGAACTACACCTCGCAGCGCCAGGTCTTCGGCAGCACCGTGCTGGACATGCAGAACACCCGCTTCACGCTCGCCGAATGCGAAACCAAGACCCGCCTGGCGGCCGTCTTCATCGACCATTGCACGGTCAAGCTACTCAATGGCGAATTGGATCTGCCGACCGCAGCGATGGCCAAGTATTGGGTCACCGAGGCCTGCGGCCAAGTGGTCGATGAGTGCTTGCAACTCCACGGCGGCGCAGGCTACATGATGGAGTATCCGATCGCTCGTCTGTACCAGAACGTGCGGGTCTTTCGCATCCTCGCCGGCACAAACGAGATCATGAAAGAACTCATCGCCCGCGACCTGGTCAAGCGCGTGCGCTGAAGGAGCCGGAACATGAGTAATGTTTTCGAAGGCTTGAAAGTCATCGACGCCGCCAACTACGTGGCCGGGCCGGCCGCCGCGGTGCTACTCGCCGATTTCGGCGCCGATGTGGTCAAGATCGAGCCCCCGGGGGCAGGTGATCTTTACCGGAACGTGCCGCGCATGCCCAACCTGCCAAAGAGCGAGCACAACTGGGCATGGACCATGGCCGCACGCACCAAGCGAGGACTGGCCCTTGATTTGAAGCATCTCGATGGACAGGCCGTCCTGCATCGGATGATCGCCAAAGCGGATGTCTTCATCACCAACCAGTCGCCCAAGGCACGCGAGCGCCTAGGCTGTAGCCACGAGATGCTGAGCGCCATCAACCCACGATTGATCTACGCCTCTCTGACTGGCTACGGGGAGACTGGTCCCGAGGCTGAGCGTCCAGGCTTTGACGCCACCGCCTACTGGGCGCGATCGGGGCTGGCAGACGCTGTGCGTCCGGACCCGAACGGACCACCAGCGGTGGTCAACATGGCGATGGGCGACCAACCGGCGGCTGTCGCTCTGTATGCCGCCATAGTGACGGGCCTGTTGCAGCGCGAACGCACCGGCAAGGGGCAATGGGTCACCACTTCGCTGCTGGCCAATGGCGTGTGGGCCAATGCCGTCATGGTGCAAGCCGCGCTGTGCGGCGCTGAGATTCCCTACCGGCAGCCGCGCCACAAGGCCCACAACGCCCTCACCTGCTACTACCTGTGCTCGGATCGCCGCTGGCTGAGCCTGCTGATCATGCAAGAGCAGCGCGACTGGCCACGATTCGTCCAAGCCATGGGGAAACCCCGCCTGGCCCAGGATCCGCGATTCTCCGAACTCGCGCAACGGCACGCCAATGCGGCGGATTTGGTGCAGGAGCTGGACGCCGTCTTCGTCGAACGTACCGCGGCGGAATGGCAACGACGCTTCGAGGCAGAAGGCTTGTCCGTGGGCGTCGTCGCGCGTACGGAAGACGCAGTCCACGACGAACAGATGCGCATCGCCAACGCATTGGTACCAGCCCAGGACGTTCCATTCACGGGCCTGACCGTGGACAGCCCTTTCCAAGTGGCCGGCTTGCGCAAGGTGGCGCCGCGCGCAGCGCCCGGCGTGGGCGAGCATAGCGACGCTGTATTGCTTGACTACGGCCTCACGGCCGCAGACGTCGCCGCATTGCGCCGGGACGGCGTCGTGGGGTAGTCCGGCCGCTTTCACCGAGTGCCGAACAATGCACAGACCTTCCGGGAAGCCACTGCCGGTGTCCCGGAACGCAAATGCGCTTGAGGCCCTGCTGCAGATCTGTTCAAGAACCCTGCGCCCCGGAGGCCAACCCTGTCGCCTTTTCCGTGTTTACAGCGCTTTTTTTGAAAGACCTTCCGCGCGGGGTCTCATGCGACCCCGGCATGAAGTCGACCCGCCCTCTTTCCCATACGACCACGATGGAGACATGTGCAATGAATGATTTTTTCGCCCGGACGATCACCGCGCCCACCTTCTACGCCGACGGCTTTTGCCGCTGCGATCCATTGTTCACGCAACTGCGCCGCGAGTCTCCGCTGAGTTGGGTAGAGCCCGAAGGCTTTCGCCCCTTCTGGATCGTCACCAAGCGAGCCGACATCGTCGAGATCGAACGCCAACACGACAAGTTCATCAACGAGCCGCGCCTGAACCTGAACCCCGTGGAGGAGGAAGAGCGGGTGCGCGCTGGCACGGGCCGGGGCACTCCGAATCCGGTGCGCATGCTTGTCAACATGGACGAACCAGACCACCGGCTCCATCGGGCGATCACACAGTCCTGGTTCCTCCCGCTCAACCTCTCGCGGCTGGATGGCGCCATAGCAGCCTTGGCACGCGAGTTCGTGGACAAGCTTCAAGGGCTAGATGGCGCTTGCGACTTCAATAGCGACATTGCGGTCTGGTATCCGTTGCGCGTGATCATGACGATCCTCGGCGTCCCGCCCGAGGACGACCGGACCATGCTGCGATTCACCCAGGCGATCTTCGCGTCCGACGATCCCCAAATCAACATGGGCCGCCCACCTGTCGAGGTCCGCCAAGAGGCCATTCAGGGATTCTTCCGCTACTTTTCGGCGTTGGCAGCGCACAGGCGGCAGGCCCCCTCCGAGGATCTCGGCAGCGTGATCGCCAACGCTCGCATCAACGGCGAGCCGCTGAGCGACTACGAAACGCTGTCGTACTACATGATCATCGCCACTGCCGGGCATGACACCACCAGTGCCACCATCTCCGGCGGACTGCTCGCGCTGCTGGAGAACCCTGAGCAGATGGCAAAGCTGCGTGCCGACCCTGAACTGCTGGGCAGCGCAGTCGATGAAATGCTGCGCTGGGTCACACCGGTGACGCACTTCTTCCGCACCGCGACACAAGACTATGAACTGCGAGGCCAGCAGATCAAATCCGGTCAGTCGCTCATGCTGTGCTACCGATCCGGAAATCGGGATGAAGAAGTCTTTGACGATCCCTTTCGTTTCCAGATCGATCGGAAGGCCAACCAGCACATCTCCTTCGGGCACGGCGTGCATACCTGCCTCGGTATGCATCTGGCCAAGCTCGAGATCAAGGCGCTGTTCCGCGAACTGCTGTCGCGTACCGAGACGCTGGAACTGGCCAGTGAGCCGGAGTTCATGGTCGGCCGGTTGATCGCAGGCCTGCAAAAGCTTCCGCTGCGCTGCAACTTCAAGCAGACGACGCTCGATTAAGAAAAAGACAAGGAAATAGATCTCATGGAAAACCTCAAGCTACTCATCGGCGGTCGCACAGTCGCTGGCGACGGAAAAATCGACGTCATGAATCCCGCCACGGGCCAGCGACTGACGTCTGCGCCTTCGGCAAGTCGCGCACAACTCGACAGCGCAGTCAAGGCGGCACGAGTCGCATTTCCAAGTTGGCGAGACAGCGGCATCGAAGCGCGTCGCGAGGTCCTGATTGCGGTCGCTGCCGTGCTCGAGTCCAACGCGGACCTGCTGGGCGGCCTACTTACACAGGAGCAGGGCAAGCCGCTGGCGGAGGCCAAGCGCGAAGCGCTCGTTGCGGCACTTTTCTTTCGCGCGGTCGCCCGCATGGAATTGCCCGTAAGGCAACAAAATTCCGCCCAGCGCAAAGTTGAATTAAGGAGACGGGCTCTTGGTGTCGTCGGTGCCATCGTGCCGTGGAACTTCCCGCTCGTGCTGATGGCGCTGAAGCTTCCCGCCGCACTCTTGGCCGGAAACACGGTGGTGCTCAAACCTGCGCCAACCACACCGCTGGCAACGCTCAAGCTCGGGGAGCTTTTGGCCGAAGTGCTGCCCCCAGGAGTGCTTAACGTTGTGAGCGGGAGCCCCGAACTTGGCGCATGGATGACAGAGCACCCGGACATCGACAAGCTGTCTTTCACCGGTTCGACGGAGACTGGGAAGCGCGTGATGGCCGGTGCGGCCGGGACGTTGAAGCGCGTGACCCTGGAACTGGGCGGTAACGACGCTGCCATCGTGCTTGAGGATGCGGACCCCCGGCAGATCGCGCCGCTCGTGTTCGCCAGCGCCTTCCAGAACAACGGCCAAACCTGTATCGCCATCAAGCGGCTCTACGTACATGAGCGGCTGCACGATGCCCTGTGCGCCGAGCTCGCGACACTAGCAGAGAAGGCAGTGGTCGGCGATGGACTCGATCCCGCTACGCAGTTCGGGCCGCTGCAGAACGAAGCGCACTTTCGCAAGGTGCTCGACATGCTCGAGGACGGGCGGCGCCATGGCCGCATCTTGGCTGGAGGCACCGTCCCTGAGCGGCCGGGCTGGTTTCTCCGCCCCACCATCGTGACAGACATTGCGGATGGCACACAGTTGGTCGACGAAGAGCAGTTCGGACCGGTGCTCCCGGTGCTTCGCTTCAGCTCGGTGGACGACGCTGTCGCGCGCGCGAATCGCTCGTGTTATGGGCTCGGCGCTTCGGTCTGGTCTGCTAACGCGGAGCATGCCCGTGTCATTGCCGAGCGCCTGGAGGCGGGCACCGTTTGGATCAACAAGCATGGCGATCTCGCGCCGGACGTGCCCTTCGGAGGAGCAAAGCAATCCGGCCTCGGCTCCGAACTCGGACAGAACGCGTTGGAGGAGTTCACCCAGCTTCAGGTCATCAACGCAGTAGCCTGAACACGAGCAATCACATCATCTCGGGCGCTGACTCGACCAGCTGCGCGATGGCTGCCTGGATAAGTTGAGGACCCTCGCTGCCGCGTCACGCTGATCGCGGCTTGAGGAGCTGATCTCCAGCTGTTCTATCAGCCTGCCGGCTGCAATGGCCTCAGGCATGGATAGAAGCCTCCCGAATCG
The DNA here is from genome assembly GCF_900111625.1 of Variovorax sp. OV084. Classification (NCBI taxonomy): domain Bacteria; kingdom Pseudomonadati; phylum Pseudomonadota; class Betaproteobacteria; order Burkholderiales; family Comamonadaceae; genus Variovorax; species Variovorax sp. OV084. Next base: position 172,905 of record NZ_FOII01000012.1, read on the forward strand.
AAACCATCGTCCTACTTGGTCGCGACGCGGTGGCGGACAGCCGCGTACTCCTTTCATTCCTCCTCAGCGTTCATCCGGAGTGCACTCCCGACTCCTGGCAAGTCCGCCTGTAGTTGGGCCGCGTCCCATGCCCGGCGGAGATTGCCAACCCGTCGGCTGCGAAACAATGCGCAATCCTGCTGCGTGAGCTTGTGGCCGCACTACACCAGTACATCCTCGCTGGGCGGTCTCAGTGCATCCTGTCTGAACCTTCCTGGACTTGACCCGACCGCCTTCTTGAAGGCCGTGCTGAAAGCACTGTCAGACGCATAACCCAGGCGTGCCGCCACAGTCGAGAGGCTCTGTCCTTCATGGCTCAGCGCTGCTCGCGCAAGGATCATCCGCCAGCCATTGAGGTACGCGAGCGGTGACTTCCCAACACGCCGGCGGAAGCGCTCGGCAAACGCCGTCCTGGACATGCCGGCAGTTGATGCGAGGCCGGCCAGCGTCCAACGCCGCGCCACGTCGCCGTGCATCGCATACAGGACGGGGCCAATGAATTTGTCCGTCAAGGCGCCGAGCCAGCCGGCATTTTCCTGAGCCGATTCCAGGTGAGCCCTGAGAATCTGCACGAGCACCATGTTGGAGAGACTTGTCGCAACCGTCGCTTTGCCGGGCATCTCGCGCGAGGTCTCCATGCCGATCAGCTCCAGCACCGTCTGCAGCTGCCGAGTTTGCGCCGCACCTGCGGGCACGTGCACCAAGCGCGGCAACAGGGAAAGCAGCAGCGGTGCCGGCTCGTCGGGGAATGTAAAGCGCCCGCCGGCGACCCGGGTGCAGGTGTCGCCGAAGCCAAAGCGAACGATGCCGTCCTCGCACCGTCCCTGCGACAGAAGACCGACGCCGTCTACCGGTTCGGCAGATAGGTCGCTCGCGGTGCAGTAGGGAGCGCCATCGGTCAGCAGATAGCAGTCACCCTCGTGCAGGTGCACACGCTCGTGCGAGCCTTCGACCCACAACCAGCAGTTGCCCTCCAGCACGCTGCCAAACTTGAAGTGCCGGTAAGCCGGAAACCTCATCGCCCACCGGCCCCGGACTTCCACCTGGGCCAGAAGAACGGTTTCCGCACGCATGGTGAAAAGAACTTCGGAAAGTGGATCCATACCTTTGTCTCTGCAGCTTCGTACGATTGATAAATAAATGTGGCCTTTCGATTATTGATCTGCCGCAGCTTCCGAGCGACTCTTGGTCTTCACACATTTGGAGATTGCATGAAGCTCAAGAAGCCCCGGCCGAATCACTTAGCGACAGCGGCGATGGTTTGCACCTTGATGGCGACGCCAGCCCTAAGCCAAGAGGCTGTTTCTTCTTCCGCCGGCATCAGTGCAAGGGGCGTGTTGGCCATCATTTCGGATGGCAAGCAGGACGCGAATACTTACAGCTCGGGTTTGCTGGCCGACCCCGGACGTCGTGACACGATGACACTCTGGACCGAGCCTTTCGATCCGTCACGCGGTCCAACCGGTCGCATCGAGGCGCCCAATTCGAATTACTCGCCGTCGGGAATCGCGGTGCTCAGCCGTGACGGACGCAGGGCCTATGTCGTGGAAACCATGCGCAGGCCTCCTGGTGCGACGAAGCTGTCGCAACTTGTTCCTTCGGACCGTCTGATGACCTACGACATTTCCGACCCTGCCCGCCCCCGCGCGTTGGAGGAAACCACAGTCGGCCGGCAACCCCGCAGTCTGGACCTTTCTCCTGACGCCCGGACCGTGGTGGTGCTGTCGAAAGACGCCGCAAGGCCCCTGACGTTCGTCGCTACGAAATCCGACGGCAAGGCCTCAACGGCCAGTTTTCAGGTGCCTGGCGTAGCGAGCGGCTTCGACGAATTTACCTTCGTGCAATGGTCGCCCAAGCAGGATGCGATCGCGGTCCACATCCCCAGCCAGAACCGCATCATCTTCCTGCGGATCGAACGCAGCCTCGACGGCACGGTCGAGGCTGTGCGTCCCTGGGGCAACCCGGTAGTGACCAACAAATACCCTCTGGTGGGCCGGTTCACGCCCGATGGTCGCCACTACCTCAGCAGCGACGTCAACTGGGGCCCGGACGTGCGCGGCAATTCACATGTTCAGCGAGGGGTACTGACGCTAATCCGTGTCGCCGAAAGCGTGGATGCTGATGCGCGACACCAAGTCACCGACCTAGACATCACGGGACAGGGCGCGGAGAGCTTCGCCGTAAGCCCCGACGGGCAGTACGTGGTTGTCAGCAACATGGAAACGACAGGCACGCTGCCCGAGGATCCGCGGCACAACAGCCTCGCGTTGCTAACGCTTTACCGGTTGGATGCCGAGCGCAGCCAGCTCGCCAAGATTTCGGAAACCCGCTACGCCGGGCGCTTGCCGCAAGGCATCCTTTTCGATGCGGCCAGCCGTTACGTCTGGGTCGGCACCAATGAACTCGCCGAAGACCGTTCGCAGGGTGGCGTGCTCGTATTCCGACTTGACCGCTTGCCATCGCCGCGTCTGGTTGATACCGGCAGGCGACTGCCCGCCCCGCCCGGCGTACACACGCTGGCTGCCGCTTTACCGCTTTCGACTTCAGACTAGGAAAATATGCAATACGCACAATTAGGACAGACCGGCATTTTCGTTTCACGCATCTGCCTCGGCGCCATGACCTTCGGCGGTGCCGACACTCCTGCAGGCAACGCCATAGGGCGTCTGGACCAGCCGGAAGTCAACGCCATCGTGTCGGAGGCGCTGGACGCAGGCATCAACTTTATCGACACAGCCGACGTTTACAGTGGTGGGGCTTCAGAAGAGCTGCTCGGCGTTGCATTGGATGGGAGGCGACGTGAGGTAGTTCTGGCGACTAAGGTGGGCGCACGACTGGGGCCCGGGCCGAACCAGACAGCCCAGTCGCGCCTGCACATCATGGAAGCGCTGGAAGGCAGTCTGCGCCGTCTGCGCACAGACCATATCGATCTCTACCAGCTCCACAACTTCGACCCGCTCACGCCCTTGGAAGAGGTACTGCGGGTGCTAGACGACGCCGTACGCCAGGGCAAGGTACGCAGCATTGGTTGCTCCAACTTCGCGGCATGGCAATTGATGAAGGCACTGGGCATCTCCAAGCACGACGGGCTCACCCGGTTCGCATCGATACAGTCGTTCTACAGCCTGGTCGGACGCGACATAGAACATGAGTTGGTGCCAGCGCTGCTGGACAGCAGCACCGGCTTGCTCTGCTGGAGCCCGCTGGCCGGCGGCCTGTTATCCGGAAATTTTGACCGCAATGGCGTCGGCGATAGGTCCGCTCGTCGGGCAAATATCCAGTTTCCCCCGGTGGACATGCCGCGCGCCTTCGACGTGATCGATGTAATGAAGACCATCGCGCAGCGACATGCCGCCAGTGTGGCGCAGGTCGCCCTAGCGTGGTTGCTTGCTCAGCCGGTGGTGACCAGCGTAATCAGCGGAGTGAAGCGTCCCGCCCAACTGCAAGACAACCTGCGTGCACTGGAGCTGAAATTCAGTGAAGCTGAACTGGCCCAACTTCAAGACGTCAGCAAATTACCGGTCGCATACCCTGGATGGATCCAGACCTACAACGCCAATGGGCGCTTTCCATCCGGGCACGAGTTCATCGGTAAAAGCTGGAGGCTGGGAAACGATCCGGTCTGAGTAGTGGCTTGAGGACTGTTACGCGCATGGAGGATCGCTATCCGGGCGCTGGTAGTTCGACGCCGCGCCGAACACCTGCATGATGTTCGGCGCCTTCATCAAAAAATGCGGGCCTACATGCTCCGCTCGCTCGAGTTCAGTTGAGTTCGAGGCCGAGCTGCTTGTAGGTCCGACCGTAGAAGTCAGCGTCGTCTTGCACTACCTTTTGGAACTGTTCAGGGGTGTTGATCACCTTGACTAGCGCCATTTCCTTCAGGCGTGACTGCACGTCCGGCAAATTGAAAATGTCTGAAAGTGCGTTGTGGACTTTTTGGACGACGGGTTTCGGCGTTCCGGCGGGCAAGAACACCCCGTACCAGCCCAATCGGTCGAACGACTTGTAGCCTAGCTCCGTGAACGTAGGCACACCCGGAAGCTCAGGAATCCTGCGAGGGCCGCTGACTGCGAGGACGCGCAGCTTGGGCTGCGCCAAAACAGACGGCAAATCGGTGAACCCGGCAGCAATCTGACCGCCGAGCAGGTCCGTGACCAGCGGCGAAAGTCCCTTGTATGGAATGTGCGGCATTTGCAGGTCGGCTTGGCGATTGAGCAGCATTCCCAGCATGTGCCCTGTTGAGCCGCTTCCCCAAGAACCGAAATTGACGGTGGAAGAATTGGCCTTTGCGTATGCCACGAAATCTTTCAGGCTTGTGGGCGGAAGGCTGGCCGGAATCGCAAAGGGCACAGCGGAACTGCACAAGAGCGTGACGGGGACGAAGTCCTTCACGACGTCGTAGGGAATCTTGGTCATGAGCGCTGGCGCTTGCACGATTCCGGAAATCGTCAGAAGCAAGGTATGCCCGTCGGGGCGCGACTTCGCCACTGCGCTCGCGCCAATCGTGCCGAGCGCACCCGGTTTGTTGTCGACGATCACTGGCTGGGACCATGCTTCTTGCAATTTTTGCCCAACTACCCTTGCCAGCACGTCGGTCGAACTACCGGCAGGAAACGGCAAAACGATGCGTACCGTCTGTGAGGGATAGGTAGAGGACGGCGTTGCAAGGGCCTGCGCAGGGATGAGGCTCGTTGGGATAGCAATGGCCAAGACCATTTTCCCGATGCCTTTTCGAAGGAGTTTCCCGACGCCCGCTGTACTGTTCAGTTCACTCATGGTTGTCTCCATCATCTTGGTTGTTCTATGCCGAGTTGACAACGATACGGACGATGAGGCCCTCGTTCAACGAATAAGAACTCACAGGGGTGTGACTCAAGGACGCTCAAGTTGTGTGAAGGGCGAACCCGAGAACGATCAAAGCCAAATGCAGCCGCGCATGCTTCGTTCGTCGGCACCAGCTTGCGCCCCTGTCGCATCAGTACGTGGCCGAGCCAGTATTGAAACCTGCATCACAGCCAGTTGAAAAACATGCGGCAGCCGCGCGGTCCCGCCCACAGTGCCGCATTAAGAGATCTAGCGGCACGAAACCGCAGCTGATTCGTCAACGTAGAGTGCTCGACGCGCAGCGAACTCGTGCCGATTCGGCAACCACGTTGGCTCGAACAGTCTGGAAGTTTCCGCAAAGCAGACCAGCAACTCCGCGACGGTGCCGCCGGCTCATAAATAGGCAGAAGCGTCGCACTCTCTGCCTGCTGCCGTCACAGATCCAACACGAGCTCTGCGCTTTTGCTGCGCGAGCAGCAGATCATCATCGACTTCCCCGCGGCGCGCTCTTCGGCCGACAGAAGCATGTCCCGATGCTCCGGCTGGCCGCCTAGAACCCGCGTTTCGCAAGCACCGCAAATTCCCTGTTCACAGGAAGCCGTTGCGTCAATGCCAGCTTCGCGCACCACGCTCAGGATGGAGCGGTCGGCCGGCACTTCAAGCTTTCTTTGGGTGCGAGCCAGCAGCACGCTAAATGCCCCGCCCTCCTGCCACACGATGGAAGGGGCGCTGAAGTGCTCCACATGACGCATCGACGCAGGCCAGAAGGAGAAGGCCGTCTCAAAAGCGGAGATCATCGGTGCTGGGCCACAACAGTAGGCATGCGCGCCGGTGGGCGCCTCGCGCGCCACGCGCGCCAGATCAAGAGGCGCGCCGCCGTGCTCCTCATCGACATGCAGATGCACTCGCGCGTCGCTACCCAACTCCTCAGCAAATACGGCCTCACTCCGATGCCGAACCGCATAGTGCAGTTCCCAAGGCAGTCCAAGCGCTTCGAGCCGGTGCACCATGCAACGGATCGGCGTGATGCCAATCCCGCCTGCGATCAGCACCGTATGGGGCGCCGCTTCATGAAGCGGGAAATTGTTCCGCGGCAGACTTAGTTGCAGCATTGTGCCGACCCGCAGACTCTCGTGCATGTAGCGCGACCCGCCTCGACTGGCGCGGTCGCACTTGACACCGAGCACGTAGCGACTCCGCTCGCTCGGGTTGTTGGCGAGCGAATACTGGCGCACGACGCCATTGGGCAGGTGCACGTCCACATGTGAGCCCGCCGTGAAGGGCGCCAATTCACCTCCATCGGGCGCTGCGAACTCGTACAGGGCAATCTGCTCTCCCCCGTAGCGCACCGCCTCCAGCCGCAACGCTTGTTGGCTGGCCGCGTCCAACCTCTCCAGCGCCGCGCTCATGATGCGTGACCCGATGCGGGATCGGGCGCCACGTGTTTCAGACGATCAGCGTGGGCGTAGAAGACGTCCGGCCACTGTGCGTCGGCATCAGCGAGGAAGAACCCGCTGCGGGCTGCGGCGAACGCTTCGGGATCGTCCACGCCCGGAGGAGCCGCGCCGTCCTCGACAAAGCGCTGAAGCGCCTTCACCATGCGCCGGCGCGTCTTGGCCACCATCTGGTCCGACGGGACCAGATGCTCGAGGGAATGATCGACGATCGGGCCCATGCTCTCCACCGCGGCCTGATCCTGCGTGCGGATGTTGTCCAGCCCAGAGAACGTGACGCCGGTACGCTGCATCTCGCGGTCGATCAGCCAGTCGTTGCTGGGATTGGCCACTGGGCGCCAGCGCCCGAACCAATCGGTCGTGTTCGGCAGCAGCACGTTGTTGTTCTTCAGGCCCGGTAGCGGCTTGCCTTCCTTGCTCTCCACCACAAGAGGGCGCGATTTTTTGCTCCAAGAGAAGTGAAACATCATCGTGTGCGTGTCATCCATCGGCACGAACGCTCGCGCATCGAGATGGTCAGTGAAGTCGCCCTGCGGCGTTTGCGTCCAGAAGGGAAACAGGAAGTTAGCTACCCGCCAGTAGCGCTGCGAATCACCCGCCATGCGATGCGCGCCATACGACGTGCCCCATGGCATTTCAGAGGAAGCGAACTCGGGAGCTCGGTCCTCCGCTGCGTAGCGCAGCGGGTTGTCTTCGGGGAAGTCATCCGGCTCCAGGCATCCCAGATGCAGAAAGCCGAAATGCGACGTGTCCAGATCGCTCTCGGCCATCTGCAGATAGTTGCACTCACGCTGCAGACAGTAGACGCTGACATCCTCGGCTGGCATCAGGGCCGCTTCGATCATCGGCATTGCCGGCGGGATCGCTCGATCACCCATGTAGACCCAGACGACACCACCGACTTCGCGCACGGGATAGGCGCGAGCCTTGACCAGGTGTTTGCACTCCTGCTGCTTGGGCACGCTCGGCATATCAAGACATGCACCGGCAGTGTCGAACTTCCAGCCATGGTAGACGCAGCGGATGCCGCCTTCTTCCACTCGCCCGAGAACGAGCGAGACACCACGATGGGGGCACCGCTCGTCCATGATGCCCGGCTTTCCATTCGTGTCGCGAAAGGCAACGAGCTTCTCGCCCAGCAGCATCAGCCGGGTGGGCTCACGGTCGCGTTCCAGTTCGCTCGACAGGATGGCTGGCATCCAATACTGGCGCACGAAATTCCCCATCGGCGTGCCTTTGCCGACACGGGTCAAGGACTGGGTATCAATGCGCGTAGCTGGCATGGGGACGCCGCTGGCAGATGCGTTCATAGAGATTCCTCACTAAGGTTCAAGTGGTTTTCAACTGTTCGATTATCGGATTATTTACCGATTATCGGACTTTTACAGCATGGTGTTTACCCGGAATCACAGGCCTCAACCTTGACATCGTCCGTGCAGGCGAATATGTTCAGCTCCTCCGATAATCGGACCTGAGTTCGATAATCGCACTTTTTAATGAAAATTAAGGCGACTGCTTGCTGCTCGGCTTGGGTCACGCCCACATGAATCACTTTGTCGTCCGCAAGATTCCTCCGGCTCCCGATCGGCGTTCCGTCGAAGCCTTGTGTGCGCTCGGCGTCGCCACGGTGCATGAGGCCCAAGGACGCAGCGGACTAATGCGTCCCACGATGCGCCCGTTATTCGACGGTGCAGTGGCAGCGGGCCGGGCCGTGACCGTGCTGGCGCCTCCAGGCGACAACTGGATGATTCACGTCGCGCTGGAACTGTGTGAGCCGGGCGACATCCTGGTCGTCGGGTGCATCTCCCCAAGCACCGACGGCATGGTTGGCGATCTGATCGCGACGTTGATGCAAGCCAAAGGGCTGGCCGGTCTCGTGATCGATGCGGGGTGCCGCGACGTGCGACTCATCCGCGAGATGGGACTGCCGATTTGGAGCACAGCGATTTCGGCCCAGGGAACCGTGAAGGCATCCCCCGGGTCCGTCAACGTGCCCGTGACCTGCGCCGGCGTTCACGTTTTTCCCGGCGACATCGTGCTGGGTGACGACGACGGTGTAGTCGTGATCCCTCACGCGCGCCTGGATGTGGTCATGGAAGCGGCACGCGTGCGCGCCGCGCGCGAAGAGCAGGCTCGCTTGCGAATGGCGGCCGGCGGTCCGGCCCTCGGCGCCACCGCGCCCATGCTTGCCCAATTAGAGAGCCTGGGCGTCACGTGGGTCGACACGCTCGAACAGGCCAACGGCCACGAATGATTCGTCTGGCTCCACTTTATCCCGCAGCCTTTTTTTAATCCCGCTTATGAAACTCGCCACTTTTCGCACACCCGACCATCTCGAACATTGGGGGCTGGTCGTCGGCACCGGCATCGTTGATGCCTCGCTGCGGTACCCGGAACTGCCAACCTTGTTGTCGGCCCTGCGCGCGGGGCTCCCAACGGGGCTGGCGGCCTTGTCCACCCAAGCACCCGATCACGATCTCTCTTCCGTGCAGTTGCTGCCGCCCCTGCCCGAGCCGCCGAAACTGATCATGATCGGATTGAACTACCGTGCACACCAGCTTGAGCTGGGGCTACCCGAGCCGAAGAATCCGGTGGTCATTGCCCGATTTGCCAACAGCCAGGTGGGCCACGGCCAACCGGTGGTACGGCCCCGTGTCTCCGAACAATTGGACTATGAAGGCGAACTTGCGGTGGTGGTCGGGCGCACCCTTCACAACGCGTCTGCCGCTGAAGCACTGGTGGGTGTTGCAGGCTATTCGTGCTACATGGACGGCACCGTCCGCGACTATCAAAAGCACTCTTCGCAGGTTACCCCGGCCAAGAGCTTTCCTGGTACTGGCGCATTCGGACCATGGCTCGTGACACGGGACGAAATCGCTGATCCTGACGCGCTGAATCTCGTCACTCGCCTGAATGGCGAGGTGGTGCAAAAGACGTCCACCAGCGACATGATCTGGACAGTCGGCGAGTTGCTCGCCTACCTGTCCACCTTTCTCGAACTGCAGCCGGGCGACGTGGTGGCAACTGGCACGACCAACGGCGTGGGATCCATGCGCACCCCCCCGCGATGGCTTGCAGCAGGCGATCGCATCGAAGTCGAGATTGACGGGATCGGCGTGCTGACCAATCCGGTCGTGGAGGAGGCATGATGGAGCAGCGACGTTTCGGACGCACAGATCTGCGCGTCCCGGTCATCGGCTTCGGCTGCGGCATGGTCGGCGGGCTCATGGTTGACGGCGGCGCCAAGGAACAGGCAGAAGCCGTGGCTCACGCTCTGGACCTCGGGATCGACTACTTCGACACCGCACCCTTCTATGGCGCAGGCAAGTCCGAGGCCAATCTCGGCCAAGCGCTGAAGCAATTGGGCCGCCGCGCAACCATTGGCACCAAGGTGCGCATCGAGCCCGCCACACGGGATGACCCGGCACAAGCGGCGCGCATCGGCAGTCTGATCCGTGAATCGGTCGAGTCCAGCCTGGCCCGCTTGCATACCGACTGTCTCGACCTGCTGCAGCTTCACAACCCGATCTCGCCGACGCGCCTGGGCAGTGGCTTGACACCGGACACGCTGCGTGACCAGGTCGTGCCAACCTTCCAGGCTCTCGTAAAAGAGGGCAAGGTCCGCTACCTCGGTTTCTCTGCACTGGGTGATACACCCAGCGTGAACGAGATGCTGGACGCTGGCTGGTTCGACACGGCACAGGTCTCTTACAGCCTCCTCGATCCGTCCTCCGGCAATGCAGCAGCGGCCGCTGCCGACAATGACCGCTTGCTGTCCCGCACGCGTCGCGGCGACGCAGGCGTGATCGGCATCCGGCTGCTCGCGGGCGGCTCTCTCAGCGGCACGCTCGAGCGCCACCCGACGGCACTCCCCAAGGTGGTGGCTATGGGGCAAGGCGTTGGCTCGGGCCATGACTACGCCCGCGATGTGGCCTGCGCTCAAGAGTTCGGATTCCTTGTCCACGAAGGACTGGCGCGCAGCCTGGTTGGCGCTGCGCTGCGCTTCGGCATGTCGAACCGATCGATACACACGCTGGCGATCGGCTTTTCCAGCCGGGCCCAGCTTCAAGAAGCAGCCGACAACGCGACAGACGGCACTTTCGACCCGGTCACGCTGGAACGCATCGCAGAAGTGCAATCCCGATTGGGTCTGGACAGCGGCGTTCCCAGTCCTTGAGCCAATTCTGCGGGGCCGTATCAGCAAAACCAAAGAGACTACCCATGACATCCTCAAAACTTCGCCGTCGTAACATCTTATTCGCGGGCGCCGCAGCGTCGCTTGCAACAGGCCTGCCGGGGTGGGCAGCCACCTCGCCCTACCCCTCAAACGTCATCCGCTTAATCTCACCGTACCCGCCGGGAGGCACCAGCTCGGCGATTCTCAACCGGCTTGCGGAGCGCTTGCAATCAACCAGCCCGCTGCGGGTCATCGTCGACTACAAGACGGGGGCTGGCGGCAACATTGGCGTGGATGCTGTTCTCAAGGCACCGCCGGACGGCTACACCATCGGGTTCACTGCGATGAACTCCTTCGCCATCAATCCGCATCTGACGAAGAATCTTCCTTACAACGCCGAGCACGACGTTCAGTTCATCACCCTGCTTGGTGCCGTGCCCAATGTCATCGCAGTGAATCCAAGCGTCAACGCGCGCGATCTGCGTGAGCTGATTGCGCTGTCCAAAACTACCGACCTGAGCTTCGCCTCGCCCGGCATTGGAACGTCCGTGCATTTGGCTGGGGAAATGTTGATGAACGACGCAGGGCTGAAGATGAGCCACATCCCGTATCGCGGCGAATCTCCTGCGCTACAGGACGTGCTCGGCGGCCGTGTCCAAGTGATGTTCGCGAATTTGACCGGTGTCATTGAATACCTGCGCAGTGGCCGTTTGCGGGGTATCGCCGTGACCTCCTCGAAACGCTCGTCCATCGTGCCGGACCTGCCCACAGTGTCCGAATCTGGAGTGCCGGGCTTCGACGTGAAGGGTTACTTTGTGCTCTTCACTTCCAAGGGTGTGCCGGAGCCCGTTCTCGACATTTTGCAGCGCGAAATCAACAAGGTTTTGTCGGGCGCAGAGTTCCGTACGGCGATGAGCCAAATCGGCCTTGAAGTGATTGGAGGCGCTCGTCAGGATGTCACGGCACTGGTGAACACTGAATCCGCCCGGTGGGCGAAGGTCGTCAAGCGCACGGGGGTGACATGGGATTGAGTTCCAATGGCGCTGAAACGCTGGTTCGCACCCTGGTAGCTGGCGGCGTTGAGGTCTGCTTCGCCAACCCCGGAACGTCGGAGATGCAGTTCGTGGCAGCACTGGACAAGGTGCCAGGCATGCGCTGCGTGCTCGGGCTGTTCGAGGGCGTGGTCACGGGGGCTGCAGACGGTTATGCCCGCATGGCGGACAAGCCTGCCTGCACGCTGCTTCACCTGGCTCCAGGACTTGCGAACGGACTGGCCAATCTGCACAACGCCAAGCGCGCACAGGTGCCGGTGATCAATCTCGTCGGCGAACACCGTCAGGGCCACAAGGTCACGGACTCGCCGCTGACCGGAGACATCGAGGCCCTTGCGGGGACCATGTCTCAATGGGTCAAGACCTGCACCTCGGCCGATGAAATCGCAGCAGATGCTGCACAAGCTATCCGGGAAGCCAATACCCTGCCCGGGCGAATCTCCACATTGATCCTGCCTGCTGATACCGCATGGTCACAGGTGCGCCATGCCAAGCCGCTCGAGTTCACTGCGCCGCGGCCGACGCTGCCAGCCCCCGGTCGTTTCGATGCAGCCGTCAAGGCACTGCGCTCAGGCGAAAACGTGGTCATGGTCCTGTCGGGCCGGGCCTTGCGCGCCGAGCCTCTGGCGATGGCACAAAGGATCGTGCAACGCACCGGAGCTCACATGGTCGCCCAGTACGCCAACGGACGCATCGAGCGCGGCGCAGGCCGAGTGGCGATCGCGCGGACCCCCGCGTCCGTGGATGCAGGTGTGGCGTTCTTCAAGGACGCGCGTCACGTCATTCTGATCGGTGCGAAGGTACCCGCTGCGATGTTCGGGTATCCAGAGAAACCGGATCTGCTGTTGCCGGCGGGGGCGAACCTTATCCCGCTGACCGAGCTTACGGACGATTTGGTGGCCACGCTGGAAGAGCTCGCCGACCGCGTCGGCGCAAAGGAGCTGATCCCTGTCGTTGATGCCCCGCAGCGCCGCGATCTACCTGGCGGCGATCTTTCCGCCGATGCCGTCATGCAGATCTCGGCCACGCTCATGCCCGAGCACAGCATCATCGTTGATGAATCGATCACTGCGGGTCGCCGCTTCTTCCCGTTGTCGACCGGCGTTGCACAACACGACTACCTGCAACTTACCGGCGGTTCGATCGGCAGCGGACTTCCGATGGCCACCGGTGCCGCCCTGGCTTGCCCGCAACGCAAGGTGATCAACCTGCAGGGAGACGGTAGCTCCATGTACACCATCCAGGCACTATGGACGCAGGCACGCGAGCGTCTGAATGTGGTGACGATCATCTTTGCCAATCGCGGCTATCAGGTGCTCAAGGCCGAACTCGACAATGTGGGGGCCACTCACTGGGGCGAGCGCGCCGAGCGAATGCTCTCGATCGTGGATCCCGACATTAACTGGGCCATGCTGGCTCAAGGCATGGGCGTTGAGGCAGCGCAGGCAGATACCTGCGACCGGTTCGCCGACTTGTTGCGGCACGCTCTCGGACGCCCCGGCCCATTCCTCATTGAAGCCAAGATCGCGGGATCGCGACCTTGAGGTCAGCGCAGCGTTGCCTGCGCGAATGCGTTGCCGTCTCTTGTCACTCAACGCGAAATTCCGAAGTCAAACCCCGCGGGGCTTCGCACGGCGGCATCAAGGACAGAGACATGGGCCTCGAAGGGTGGCCAGGAAACCTTCGATAGTTACCGAGTGACGAAATTTGTCACCGAAATGTCTCCCCATACTGAAAGCTCTAATGGAATACCGTCTTCTTGGGCAAACCGGCGTGTTCGTGTCGCGCATCTGTCTTGGCACCATGACCTTCGGAGGGTCCGGCCAGGAGCGATACCGAGCTATTGGTGGTCTCGCGTTACCGCAGGCAAAGGCGCTAGTTCACATCGCGCTGGACGCGGGGGTCAATTTCTTCGACACCGCAGATGTCTATGCGGGAGGTGAATCGGAGTCTCTACTTGGCGAGGCGCTCGGCGCGCGGCGACGCGATGTGATTCTGGCCACAAAGGCGCACGCCCGGATGGGACCCGGTCCGAACGAAGTTGGCCAGTCTCGCCTCCATCTGATGCGAGCGATCGAGGACAGCCTCCGGCGGCTCGGTACAGATTGGATCGACCTCTACCAGATCCACAACTTCGATCCCCTCACGCCGATTGAGGTGATGCTGCGCACGCTTGACGATGCAGTGCGGCAGGGGAAGATTCGCCATGTCGGATGCTCCAACCTGGCCGCGTGGCAGGTGATGAAGGCATTGGGCTTTTCGGCTAAACAAGGGCTGGAGCGATTCGAGTCCTTGCAAGCCTACTATTCGCTCGCGGGCCGAGATGTGGAGCGTGAGTTGGTACCCATGGTGCAAGATCAGCAACTTGGATTGCTGGCATGGAGCCCACTTGCGGGCGGCTTTCTATCAGGCAAATTCGACCGTGCCAGCAGCGATCCCGAGGCAAGACGTGCCAAGGTAGATTTCCCACCCATCGACCGGGAGCGCACCTACGATGTCATCGACGTGCTGAGGACAGTGGCTAAGCGGCAGAAAGCCAGCGTATCGCAAGTCGCATTGGCCTGGGTGTTGTCGCGTCCCGGCGTGACTAGCGTGATCGTGGGTGCCAAGCGGGAAGACCAGTTGCGGGACAATTTGGGAGCCCTGACCTTGCAGCTCGAATCGCAAGATCTCGAGGCACTCGATGCCGCCAGCAAGCTCGCTCCGTCCTATCCCGGTTGGGTGCAAGCCTGGCGCCAAGCCGATCGCTGGCCGGCCAGCACTCAGGGGACATCGACATGACCGGGAGGGTTTGCCTGACACACTGCACCGGCTATCGGGGCGTCGCTGGCTCTATGGACCCTTGCATCGAGCAGCAATGCCGCCGATCTGGTCATTGGCCAAGTCCCCAGCACGGGCGTGCTGGCCTCCTCTGCCGCGCAACTGCCGTTCGGGGGTGCGCCTGTATCTTGACCGGCTGAACGCAGCCGGGCATCAATGGACAGCGGTTGCGCCATGTGGTGCGCGATGATGAGCTAGAACCGGAGGTGATCTTGCAACGCACGCGCGAGTTGCTAGCCTCAGAGCGACCGGTGGCATTGATCGGTGTGGGCGCCGGTTGAGTCTTGACCCACCCTACCGCTTGAACTTTCACCCGGGGATGGATGCCGGCATCGTGGATGCCGACTGTGGATAACTGTA
>NZ_FOII01000037.1:0-18582 GCF_900111625.1 Variovorax sp. OV084
CCGCTTAAAAAAACAGCAGGGTAGGCTGAACACCCGGGTCAAATCGAAAGCGGCACAACCTTCATTGGTGGGTCAAATTACGGCCGGCGCCAACATACGAGGAGAAGAAGGTTGCGGCGGAAGAGAAGGTCGGAGACGCAGCCGCGCAGGCGGCTTGGCAGGCAGCCACCGCGGCCATCGTCAATCAAAAGAACATTCGCAGCAGTGGCTTTGTCCAGGACTTGGTGAGCGACTATGGCGAAAGCGCTGGCCTTCACCGACTGCAGAACTTGATGTTTACGGCGATCCTGGGAGGCTGGTTCATCGTTGTCGCCTTCCGTGAAGGTGGGATGCCGACGCTTTCCACGACGATGTTGACGTTGATGGGGATCAGTGGTTCGGCGTACGTGGGGTTCAAGATGGCCGGGAAGTGAACTCTATGAAAAGGCCCAGGAAACACGCATATGTGGCACCTGTCTGCTCTCTTGTCGCCCATCGCAAGCAGTCTGAACTTCCTAATCGGATTCGGCAGCTGAATATCTCCGTCGCCAGCGATTCGTTCGACCCTGGGCCGCCAACGTTCAGGCCTTCCTCAACAGGTTGACCGGCAAGCCAGCGCGAAGCATGACAACAAACCACCAGTTCGCAAACCAGCTCCACAGGAGGTCGTAATGAAGATCTGCATCGATCCGGGTCACGGCATGAGCAATCGTCAGCCAGGGATCTTTGATCCAGGCGCTACACATTTCGAGAACGGCTTCGAGTTCGAAGAAGCGGCGATCGTTTTGCGCTATGGTTTAGCGTTGAAGGATGTGTTCAGAGCTCGCCAGGTCGACGTCTTCATGACGCGCGACGACGCATCTGACCATACCCCAGTCGGGAGACGAGCAAGCATGGCCAAATCCGCTGGCTGTGACATCCTCGTTTCGTTGCACATGAACGACTTCGATGACGACGGTGCCAATGGCTTCGAAGTCCTTTATGGCCAATCCTCAAGCGAGCCATTCGCTGCGGCCATGCAGGCGACGCTCTTGCCAGTGATCGATTTGCGCGATCGAAAAATCAAGATACGCTCCGATTTGGCGGTCTTGAAGTTTGCTGGACCGGCAGTGCTCATTGAACTTGGATTCATTGCCAACGACAAAGACCGCAACAAGATTCTCGCAGCCGACACGCGCGACGCTGTTGTTCACGCGATCGCCGACGTTGTCATGTCACATTCATTGGCGAACCAGACCTGACATCGTTCAACCTCACCACGGCGAATGCCATGTCCATGTCTACATGGCCGCTGCCTGCGGGTCTCGAATCGGTGACCGCTGCTCTTGCACTGAGTCGAATAGAAGTGCGGAACCAAATGCCTGCTTTTCGTATTGAGGAGAAACTGTAATGCTTGCCAAGAAGGTACCCACAAAAAAAGTCCCTGCGAAGAAGGTCGCTGCAAAAAAGGCAGCGAAGGCGAGGCCTGCCGCAACCAAGGCCGCCGCCAAGAAGGCCACCTCCAAAAATGCCCCCACAAAGAAGGTCGCCGCCAGAAAGGCTCCTGCCAAGAAGTTCGCCGCAGCGAAGAGTTCGAGCGCAGTGTCTGGCTCTGGAGGTCGCTTTCTTCAGGTCGGCTCCGGTGGCGGAAAGCCAGGCAAACCCCGCGGCAAGTAGTAAACCGTGCCCAAGGTATACAAGATTGCGAAGCCCCGATCGGCGGGACGATTCGCAAGTCCTGCCGAAGGCTCGAAGGAGCTTCATCAGCATTTCAATGACTGGACCTCCGGTCTCGGCAGGATTGGGATCCAGATCACATTTGGCTTGATTGGCGCAAATTGGGCCATCCACAACTCAAGATCGGCAATCCTAGGCAACGACTACGCGACAAAATCTGTATTCGTTGCGGTACTGTATTTGGCCTCGTACCTCTTACTGTCAGGCCTGATGGTGTTTCTTTGCAAAAAGCAACTCGCCTACGAAGGAAATGACGCCGACAGGTGGCAGGAAGATTTCATTAAGGCCACGCGCAACAGCAAATCAAAATGGCCCTACACCAGCATGATCGAGGTCGTAGGCCCAAGCATTCAGTGGCTTCATTGGTTGGGTCCCGTCATTTGTGGGGCTTTCCTGCTCATGAGCATTGCGGTCGAGTCCAACGAGCCTGGATCCGCGTCCACGCCGGCATCGGGCATTGCGAACGCTTGCTGCACATCGCTGGAGAGGGAGCTGAAGCAGCTCAATCGTCATATCGATGAATTCCTTGATCGCTCTGGCACACAGCAGCGCCCTGGCTCACAGATCCCCACCGGCACCGATTCGTGGCGACTCCTGCTTACAGTGCTGATGGGCATGGGGTTTTTCTTCCTGCTACTTGGCACCGTCCTTCTGGTCTATGGTCCGAGTCGAGTCTTCCGCGCGCTTGGGGTTGCATCTCTTACTGCGGGGGCCTACCTGTCCGCGGGCGGGATCGTATTCTTTAAGGACGCGAAGTTCTCCTTCAAGACTGACGATCTGGTGCGAATCGTTCGAAATGAAATCGCGGCTGCGCCTCTGGGGTTTCAGCGGATTGCCACGATTGACGGGTTTCGCATCGGCAGCTCGGAGCAGATTGAGGAAGGTTCCGGCCACACCTTTGCGCCAGGCGAATCGCCTGCGATCGGACAAGCCGCTGCGATGTGGATCAAGAATCGCACAGCGGGTCGTACCGGCGTGATGCTGCTGATCGGTTCAACCGATCGGCTGCGGTTGTCAGGTCTCTTGTCTGGGCAATACGAGGCCAACAGTGGCCTTGCTCAGGCTCGCGCTGAATCGGTTCGCAAGGCGATCATTGCAGCCATTCAGAGGATGGACCCAATGCTGGTTCCGAAAGCGGACGATTTTCTGATTCTCGGAGCGGGACCAACACAGACGCCTGCCTCCACCGGACCAGATGCAAAAGGCGGATACCCACAAGACAGGCGCGTCGACGTGTGGGCGTTCTGGACGGCTTCGGCCAACTAGAAATAGAGGGTTAAACCCGGAGAACGAGTTCAGCACGGGGAGGCGACAGGGCTGCGTGGTTCGATTTGAAGAAGTAGGCAACCAGTTGCTGCACCAACGGTGTGCCGTTTCCGAGTCGGCCGCAGCTAGGCTCCCGCCTTGACCAGAACCGTGATCGCGGCCTCGGGATGCTGTTTGCAGGCGCGACACCAGTCCAAATAAAAAAGCACGTCCATATACCGTTCGCCTCGCTCGACTTTGGAGACGTGGGACTGGTCTACCTTGAGGCGTGCTCCAAGTTCTGCCTGCGTCAAGCCGGCGGAGCGCCGAAGGGAGCGCAGATGCTTTCTCAGCACCTCGTATCGGCGATGGTGAATGGACGGCGGCACCTTTCGATGCTCGGAGGCAAATCAAGAAAGGCCATTTCGACCTTTTATGGATATCATGGAGGGCAGGGGGAAATGCTGTTTTGGCCTTTCCCGGGACTCTTCTGCCATGAGATTCAAATGACGCGTCGACAGATCGCTTCGCCTCTGCCAACGGCTCGGCCTCTGCGGTTGCCGGTCTCGGTGACGCGTGCCCGACCGCGGCAGCCAGCGCCTGTCGTACGCAGTCTTTCCGCGGCGCGCATCGGTGCGCAGGTGAGGGCGCTGCGCATGGCGGCCGATGTGTCCGGCGGCGCGCTGGCATTGGCGTCGGGGATTTCCTCCTCGATGCTCTCGCGCATCGAGCGGGGGCTGGTCTCGCCTTCAGTGGAGACCCTGGAGCATCTCGCGCAGGGCCTGCACGTGCCGATGTCGCGCTTCTTCAGCGACCAGGCTCGGCGCACGGACTTCTGCCACGTGCGGGCCGGACGCGGTGTCCTTGTCGACCGCATCGGCGCGGTGGCGGACTACCGCTATGAGCTGTTGGGCCATCTGCTGTCGGGCAACCTGTTCGTCGAGCCCTACCTGGTCACGCTGTTGCCCGGTGCCGATCCTTACGTGACCTTCCAGCATCCGGGCCTGAAGTTCCTGTACTTCCTGTCCGGGGAGGTCACCTACCGCTATGGCGCAAAGACGGTTGCGGTGAGGGCAGGAGACTCGCTGCTGTTCGATGGCACGGCGTTGCACGGGATCGAGGCGATCCAGATCCAGCCGGTGTCGTACTTGTCGGTGGTGTTCACGCTGCGCGAGTGAGATTGGACACAGGGCTTGGTCCCTACCGATGCTCGCTTGCGTTGTTGGAGGCGCTGGCGTCGATGCTCGGTAAGCAATGGGATGGACGGAAAACTCACGGTCCTGGGAGGGGCGGGCTGGAAATCAAGCATCAGCCGTTCCGGCTCGTCGAAGTTCGGCACGCCGAACTTCTGATGGGCGCGCGTCCAGCACTCGCGACAGTGCAGGAGAGCTGGGACGGGCGTGGCATTGCCGCCGTCTGCGGGCTTGTTTCTCTCGACAAGGTTGGGGTGAATGAAACACGTCGGCTCGATCGGCACGGCGGGCCCTGAGCCTGATGTCCGCGCGAAGAGGGAGCGGCCCAGGCGATGCCCTAGAGCGCCTCGCGCGGGGGTGCGGTCCGATGGTTGCCATCGCGTAAGCCCCAGTACATAGCAGTCGCAGTTTGACGCATGAAGGGCTGAAGACATCGCTCCTGGAGAACTCCGAGCCAGCTGAACGCGAGCACTTTGTGGCAAGGCTTGGCGAACTAGAGTTCGTGCTTGCCGAGTTCTTGGTCGAAGAAGGGGACTACCGGTTGAGCATCAGCGGCACGCAGTTCGTCTTTGATGCTGACACGTGCTTGTTGTGATGAGGGGCTGATCGCGTACCACTCCCTACATCCTTTGCTGTCGCGACATTACTGCGTTCAAGTCGCCCACTCAGAGCGGCTTTCCCTTGTGGCGCGCATCGAACATTTGAGCTGCTCGTATTACGTGGGCTGCGGCGCAGGACTCTGGCGTTTACGCAAGTATGCCTTTACCACTTGTTTCGGCACTGCTTTTCGCGTCATTTCAGCCAGGTTGGCCAGCAAGGGGAAGTCGCCATTTACGGCCTTTAGGCGAACACCGCCGAGCTCGAAGCACTCTTGAGTCTCAGAACTGTTGCAGCCACCGTCCTTCAGTTCGAGGATGCGATTCAAATTGCCGCCATGCTTTAGATGAGCGGGGAAGGAGAGAGACATGAAAGATTTCCTTCAAAAAAGGCCGCGGAAATCGCTGCCAGGACTGCATCGTGCCGGCAGGGGGTGGTGCCAAGCCAGTCCTGCTAAAGTGATAGCATGACTGCTAAATATTTGCCGGCTGCGCCTCTCTTTGTTCGTATCCCCGCAACCCTCAAACGGTTAGTTCACGCTTCCGCGAAGGAGAAGGAAGTCTCCATGGCAGTGGAGGTAGCTAGGCTACTTGGCGAGCAGTTGGCTCATGAGTCAGGCGCGAGTAGTAGACGCTCGCCTGATAACCCGTTGGTGATGATTTACAAGCATCAACTAATCTTCCTGGAAGAGCTCATCCTTGAATGTAGGCTTCTTGAGAAGCCCGCCGAAGCCATTGAGGTCGTTCGCCAGCTTCAGTCCAACATAAAGGCGTGGCGCCGTCGCAGAGAAAAGCGTGCCATCGAGGCGCAGATCTTGCTCAAGGAGAGAGAGGCCGCCCGAGCAGCGCCCGCTCCTGAGCCAGATCCATTTGCCGTTTTGTTGAGAGGTAGCCAGGAAGACGAGAGCCAGCACAACGTCACTGAGCGACGCAGGCTCAACTTACTTGAAGAAATTAGTAAGCGCCCGCGTGGAACCAAATCCATGCTCGCAAGGGCCATGGGGTGCACATTGCCGTGGCTTAGCCAGCTGATTTCTGACCCGTCGTCAAAGTGGCATCGAACAATCAGCGACGATGTCGCGCGAACTATGGAGCGAGCATTGAGGTTGAAGCGTGGGGCGCTTGATTGCATCGAATCACGGCCGTACATAGTCTCCATCCAGAAGTCGGTGGCGCAGTTTGCTGCGGTCACCAAGAAATTACGACACCGATAGGGCGCAAGATGTGCAGCCGCCAAGAGCTACGGTCGAGGACCGAGCGAGGCCTTGATCAGGAACCTCATCCAAGTCGAGATCTTCAAGCCCTCAATACTCGGTTTAGGGAGATGGCCGAATATCGGATCGCGAGGCTACGAGCCTCCGATATCGAAACTTCCAAGGCGTGAGTGGAGATAGCCAGCCAAGCGGTTAAGTGCAGCGCAAAGAGCTGTTGGGCCCACGCCTGCTGGCAGGTACATGGTACTTAGCAGCTCGAAGGCGATGCGTGCAACCTCATTGCTGGCAGATTGGAGGACCTGACGCCGCTGCTAGGACGGCTGGCTACAAACAGCAGGGATTTTCGTTCGTGGAGCCGGCCATCGCGGCGAAGAGGAAGGCGGATGCTGTGTCGCTCGCGCAGGTTTCCTTCGCCACAGTTGCGGCTCTCCGCGGCACCGTGCCCCGATGAATGGGTGGTGTAAACCTCTTCGCCCACCCGCCACGTTCGGCGTGCCGAACGTGACGGGCACTCGTGAGAGACAACCGCGACGTGCCTGCCATCGCTGACAGTAGGGTGCTTTTCGTTCTTGAAGCGGGGAAGAACGGATCGATTGGTGCGCATGGGCGCAATCGGCACAGTCGAAGGCGGTACCCGGGCTTGGGGCGTGGAGGGGGCATGACGAAAGAGGAAGATGCCGAGCGTGCAGTCCTTGTAAGGCATTGAGGGCAGGATAGACTGGCGTCAGACATTGTTTACCGCAACGGCGTTGCAATGACCAAGACCTCTCGATCCAGCACCGTGATCAGCGCTCGTGTGTCGTCCGACACGAGTGCGCATTTCGCCGCGCTGGCCGCGCGCCATCATCTCAGTGCGTCGCGTCTGCTGGCGAAGATGGTCGACGAAGTGCTCGGGGCCCACGGCGCGATTGCGCGTGGATCGAGCGGGCCACGATCTGCAGGTGATTCAGATGGCGGCGTTGGCGCAACGGATCGCATCGCGCTGCGGCTTCGCAACGGCGACCGGGCGCTCGCGGCGCAGCGAGCCAGTGCCCGAGGGATGAAGACCGGCAGCTACCTGTCCATGCTGATCCACAACCATGTCCGTGCGTCGGCGGTGCTGCCGCCGGACGAACTGGACCAGATCAGGGCAGTGGTCGGCCAGTTGGCGGCGCTAGGTCGTCAGCTTCGCGTGTTCGGCATGCCGAACAGTCCAACAGGGGACGCCGCATCCGAGCTGGGGAGTGTGATCACGGCGGTTCGCGGCGAGGTCGAGTCGGCACGCGACGTCACGGCGGCCGTCGTGCGTCGCAATCTCATCAGCTGGGAGACTGGCCATGCCTAAGCAGGTCGTGCACGTAGG
This sequence comes from Variovorax sp. OV084, assembly GCF_900111625.1. Classification (NCBI taxonomy): domain Bacteria; kingdom Pseudomonadati; phylum Pseudomonadota; class Betaproteobacteria; order Burkholderiales; family Comamonadaceae; genus Variovorax; species Variovorax sp. OV084. Next base: position 7,286 of record NZ_FOII01000037.1, read on the forward strand.
CCGAAGCGGCCGCGGCTCGGCGGGTGCTTCGCGCGACATGGCGCTGGACATCGTGAGCTATGGCCGGCGGGGCCCCGGTGGCAGGCTCCGCCTCGGAGTCGGCGAGATCGCTCAAGTCCAGCGCACCGTGGGTCGTACGCCCGAAGTGATGGTGAAAGTGTCCGGTGGGGGACGTGATGTCGGCGGTGTCGAGGCCCATCTGCGCTACATCGGGCGGCACGGCAAGCTGCCACTGGAAACCGATGAGGGGCTGACGCAACAGGGCCGAGGCGCGGCCAGGGAGATCGCGACCGACTGGCAGCTTGAGCTTTGCAGAAGCCAGTACAAGCCGAAACCCGCTCAGGGGCAGAAGGACACACGCGCGAAGCTGGTCCACAACATCGTCCTGTCGATGCCCGCCGGCACGCCTGCGGACAAGGTGCTGGCCGCAGCGCGGGTGTTCGCGCGCGAGAACTTCGCGCTGCAGCATCGCTACGCCCTGGTACTGCACACGGACCAGCCGCACCCGCACGTGCATCTGGTGGTCAAGTGCGAGCACGAGTTCGAGCCGGGCAAGCGCCTGTACATCCGCAAGGACACGCTGCGCCAATGGCGCGAGCAGTTCGCCGCGCTGATGCGCGAGCAGGGCGTGGCGGCCAACGGGACGCCGCGGCAGGTGCGGGGGCAGGTCCGCAAGCCGTACAGAGATGCGATCCATCATCGGCTGCGCGCGCTTCGGGCATTCGGGGAGCTGCCGTCCGACGACCGGGCCAAGCATCGGCCGCCGAAGACCTCGACTTTCATGCGCGCCAAGCTGGAGCGCGTGCTCCAGGTACGCGTGCGGGGGCAGGGCGCCTTGGAGGATGGCCAGGAGGCGATGCAGAGCACCCGGCGCGACGTCGCGGCGGACTGGCGTGCAACAGCGGACGCACTTCGAAGACAGGGCGAAGGTGATCTTGCCGCCCAGGTGGATCGCTTCGTCGCGCGCATGCCGCCCGTCCGGACCGATGCGCGACGCATGGCCGATCGTTGGCGGGAAGCGGAGAGACGTCGCGCGCTGGGGCGCGCAGATGCTAAATCGCCTGAGCCGCATGTCCGATGATCGTAGAGATCGTCGAGTCCAAGCGCGGTGGCAGCGGTTCGTGTGGTGGCGTAGCTTTACGCTGATCACCGCTGCCGTTCATTGGCAACTCGTTCTTGGGTTCGGCGCAGTCATCCGTCGTGTGAGAGCAGCCACTGCTTCATTTGTCTCAATTGCTCTTCACGGGCTGCGACTGCCAGATCCAATGCTCGCTCGCCATGCCGGCTGACACTGAACGACTTGCTCACATTCTGACCATTGATGCGGGTTTGGGCTCGCCACATGGCGGGTTGACCATCCGACGTCCATCGAATGCACGTCACGCCGGCGATGCCAATGGGTGAGTCGACCCGCGGTTTAGCTGCCTGTACATAGCGCGGCGTTTGCAACTTCTCGGCTTCGATCTCATCGCGCCACTGCTTGGCGATCTTCAGCGAAGCGCGAACTCCACCGTGCGTGCTGAACAAGAATACGCGGCGATGGCGTTGGCCCTGCCGAACGAGCGTGACTTCCCAGCGGTCGTCCATGCGCCAGATGCCGCGCATGGAAGGTGGGTTGGGTATTCCCTTGGGCATGGTCGTACGCCTCCAATGGGTCGGTAGCAACTCGCGTCAAGCGAATGCGCGTAATTCAGAATCGAGGAACTGCCGGAGGATACTTTTTGCGTACCTCCTCGAGGTGATAAATCTGGCGCTCGGTAATGCCGTACATCTTGGCCGGCTTGCGAATCAGTCCGGACATGGGGATGGTTAGCGACGGTGCTTGGCCGGCAGAAAGACCGAATCTGTCGTTCCCGGAATTCCAGGCAAGCTTGAGGATTCGCTCACACGCAATCCGGGCGTAGGCTGCTCCAGTACAGCCGTCAACGTGCAGACGATGTGCGGGATCGAGAGGTTCACTGAGGCACCGTCGCCGAGCGTCAGGCCCTCCTCTTCGATGACCACATCGTCTTGCTGCATCTCATCGAAGTACAAGCTCTTTGCCCCTGCAATGATCCGATCGCCGCGCGACCCAACACGCCAGCTGGCCTTCTCGGAAAAGAACACCTTGATCGTTGCACCCTCGACCCGAAAGTCGTGAATGTCACAAGGCAGATCGGCTGCGCTGACCATATTGCAGAAGAAAACTGCACTCAAGACGGACAACTTCAGCGTCTGATCGCAAAGCCGTACTTTCAGCATTGCGGCTCTATCCTCCATTCGCCAGATGCCGCGCATCGCAACGAGGTTGGGTGTGCCTTTGAGCATAGGAGTCAGGTTCGGAGCTTGTGTCAATGTACGTGGTGCTCAACGGCCGCATGTGGCCCGTTCACATCGCCAGATCAGATCACTTGCGGTCGGCGCCGCGCGTCGAATCGGGCTTGAGCATGACCAACGCCTCGCCGCCTTGCCGGTCATGCTGAAAAATGAACGGCTGGCCGCCGACGACGATGGCCACCGGAAACCGGCCGGGCGCATGACCGCTGGAGAAGCGCGCGATGGCCGCTCCGAATTGCGACGAGAGCGTGCGATCGGCCTGCGAAGGCGTGGTGATCGCGCACTCGACACCGGGCTTGATCTGAACACCCAAGCTGTTATCCCGGGTCATGCCCAAGCGGGCGGAGCCCAGATCGGTGAAGTCAGTGATGCCGAAGGACTTTGCCGCGTCGGCCGCACCACCAAAGCTCGGCGCCGTCTTCAGGCAGATGTTCTCGAACGCAACGACGGCTTGCGCGGAGGTTGCCGCAGTCGCCGGCACACGTGCATCTGCAGCCGGCGGGCGCGAGGCGCAACCGACCAAAGCCAGCGTGGCGGCGACCAGGGCGCAATATGAATTGGAATGTCTCATGGTGTTGCTTCAAAGATTCGCGGGTTCAGACGTCGAGTCACCGAGCGGCACTCACAGCGTGGCCGCAGGTGCAGCAGGTGGAGTTGCCGGGGTTGCCGGCGTTGTCGGCGTTGTCGGCACGGCACGCTTGATGCGCGGTGTCAGTTTCTGCAACACGTCCACCGTCTTGAAGACGCCGTCACCCTCTGCATCGGGGGCGGTGCGTAACTCGATCAGGATCGAGCGGTCGGGCAGCACAGGCGCCACGTAGTAGCCCGGCGTGTAGATATAGACCGGTGGCTGGTACTTGGGCAGGGCCGGAGGCGGCATGCGAAACACCGGCATGGCGCCGGCGGTGCGGTGCATGCTCGCGTCACGATTTGCGCTGCCGACCACGACATCGCCTTCCGGCGCTGAGCGCCTGGACGCGGCGACGACTGTCAACTCCGTATTCAGGTCAACCCCGCCGAAGATGTCTTCTCCGGAAAGCACCGTGGCATCCACCTTGCCTTCGATGATCTTGAACGCGGGTGCCCCGACGTCCTGAGCGACTTCAGCGCCGCGGAAGAGCAGAAAGGCATCTACCCAGCGATAGGGCGTGCGGTTGTTGCCCATAAATTGCACTCGGTAGACTTGGTCTGACAGTTTGCTGCTGGTGTAGCCGAAGGCTTTGCCGTCAGTGCCGGCCGCGCGGTACGACGTGGGGCTGGCGCAGCCGGCCAGCAACGCAGCTGCGGCGACGGTGACAAAAAGTTTGAGCATTGAAGTCTCGCTTTACCGATGGATTTCAAAAGCTCGCGTTGAGATTGAAGCCGAGCGTGACCTTCGCAGTGCGATAGCTCTCGGGCTTGCTGATGGGCGCGCCGACGAAGAAGTCGTAGCTCAGCTTGGTCCACTGGCCGCGCACGCCGATGACGGCACCGGCCAGATGGCGACCGAGCAAGTCCACAGTAGAGCGACCGCCGACCTGGCCATAGTCGGCACCGACGTACAGCTCCGCCCCGCTCTGCCCCATGGCCCAGCCGATGTCGTTGCGGATGAGCCAGCCGCGCTCGCCCAGCAGGCTCGTCTCGCCGTCGAAGCCGCGCACCGTGTAGCGCCCGCCGATGGCGAAGCGGTCTTGCGGCGTCAGCGGCGTGCGGTTCCACTGGGCGCGGATCAGGCCGGAATAGCGCAGCTTCTGCTCGCCGAGCTTGAACGGCGCATTGAGGGTGACATCGGCCGTGTACAGCTTCAGACGCGAAGTGCCCTCGCCGAACTCTTCTTCCGGCGCGACGCGCGAGCCGAAGCCACCGGTGCCGCGCTTGTAGGCCAGCGTGCCTTCGAGCGTCGCTTCGCCGATGAACTCCTTGTGGTTCAGGCTCAACTCCCAGCCACCGACCACGCGGTGCTGCACCTCGACCTCGGTGTCGTCCACGAAGTTGCGCGACTCGCGGCGCCAGCCCTTGACCGCCACCGTCGTCTTGCGGCTCTGGTCGCGGTAGAGCAGGCGCGAGAGCTTGACCTCGGCGTTGTTGGATTTGCCGGCGTAGACATAGTCCTGGTTCAGGCCGGCCACGCTCTGGTGGTACTGGCTGTTGGAGGCGGTGAAGCCCAGGAGCCAGTAGCCGTAAGGCAACGAGTAGTGAACGGTCTGGCCTTCAGTGCCCTTGGCAGGGTCCCCGAAGACGTGGTTGTTGATGTTGTGGTTGGCGCTGACGTAGAACAGATCGTTCAGGCCGAAGGGGTTGTCCAGGGACAGGGTTGCGCCGGACTGGTAGCGGCCTGTGGCTTCGGTGCCGCTGTCATCGAGGCTCAATGCAATACGCCACTTCTTGGACTGGACGTACTTGACGACGAGGTCGCTGTCGCCGGGCTTGGCATTGGGGGCAGTTGAGGGTTCGATCTGGATGTCGGCTTCGGCGGTAGGTGCGCGCTTCAGGTTCTCCAGCCCCTGCTCGATGTCGCGCAGGTTCAGGAGATCGCCAGAACGCGCGGGAATGGCTGTGGCCAGCAAGGCGGAGTTGCCGAGCAGCGTGGAGGAAGAATCGGGCGTCGTCCGAATGGCTGCGATGCGACCGGGCACCAGCGAGAGGGTCAGCGTGCCGGCAGAGAGATCCTGTGGCGCAGCGAGCACACGGGTGGTGACGTAGCCGCGCGCAATGACGGCTTGCTGCGCGCGTGCAAGAACCACGTTGACGCTAGCCGTGCCGAGGCAGCGGCCAGCGGGTGAATCATTGCCCTCGGGGCCGGACAGATCGGCAACGGCCCATTGGAAGGATTCGGACTGCTCACCGACCAGCAGCACGCGGTCGATGCGGAAGCACGGCGATTCGGACTTGGGGATGCGCTGTGCCGGCGCTGGCGGTGCAGCCTGCGGGCGTTCGTTGACCGACTTCTCGTTCTGCTCGCGCAAAGCGCGCTCGCGTTCTTGCTGGCGTTGCTGCTCGACGAAGGGTTGAGGTGCGCTGGCTTGCTGAGCGAGGGCCAGTAACGGAACAGACAGCGCAGCGGCTGCCAGCAGATGGCGGTTCAATTTGAAAATTCCCTGGCAATCTTTTTAGACCTATCCAGCGGCCTCGCCGCCGTTGGATGAATGTGTCGTGCGGTACTTCGACAGCGCCCTATTAGGTTGTTCGGCTCGGTCGGGTTAGCCGTACGCACTGCTGGCAATTAACACTGGGGTGGAGATCCCGATGGAGTCGCGCGAGGGCGATCCGCCGCCTCTACATCTGTAAGAGAAACAATAATTTCTTTTCCATATTTTTCTTCAAGAAATGCCTCAACCTCCTCATAGCTCTGCGCGTAGAGCACCTCGTGCACACCTGGCTCGCTCGAGTTCTTCTTCCACACAATCGCAACGTACTCTTTGAGTTTATTTTCCATTCTTCACCTCAATTCTTAAGACATGCAGTGCTGTTGCAAAAACCACCAATCGTCGTGTCTGGCCCCTGCGTCAAAGCTTTTATTTGTTGGGGGGAGAGGTCCGGATAGTTGTAAATCTTAACGCCTGGAATACTGCCAAAGGCCTTTACATCTGCTTTGTATAGGGAGGCATCCGGCACCATGGAGCCGTCAGCACTTCCATGCACCCCGCTGATGATGTTGATGTTTTTGCCTTGCATCAATTCGCTATTCACGATGGTTGCAAAGTCTCTTTGACTAATGTCTCCAGTTGATGTCCAGACTCTCCCGCCAGCTCCGTTTTCCGTAACTGAAAAAATGCCACCGTGCTTTGAAAGCCCTCGTGAAACCTCCATCGGTATGGACGGTTGCGTAGCCTCCCCCAGCGCCCCATACACCCTCACCGCAGCCATGCCCGCGCCCGCCGTGGAAAACGCGCAGTTGGCACCCGCCACGCAACTGCCCATCACCTGCGCTTCACCCAACAACTGCTGGCCCGTTAAAACCAACGCCTTCAAGTCGTCGCCAGTGGCACTGCCCTGCAAACTCCGAAGGGCGTTGTAGTTGTCCGCGATGCACTGCGTAGTGCCGCAACTCAACGCCTGAATGATGGCATTGGTGACGGCATCACTGGTTGGGCCGGTCGCACTTTGCAGGTATTGTTTGAACTGGGCGTTCGCGACGTTCAGCGCAATCTGGTTGGTCACCCGGACGGCATCCCTATTCTGAAGGTCCTGGATGTTGTTGACCGCCTCATTCGTGGTCATGCCCAAAGCGCCGCCCGCGAACCGCGCCAACTGGGCATTGTTAGCCCACAGCGCGTCGCTGCCCTCCTGGATGGTCCGGGCCAGTTGGTCGCAGTTGTCCTTGCAGTTGAGGAAGGCGGCGCTTTGCACGGCGCTAATGCCGGCGTAGCTGTTGAGAATTGCGTTGCGCTGGTCCTGGTTACTGGCACCCGCCAGCGCGGCCATCATGTCCTTGACTTGTGTGCTGGTCAGATAGTTGTTAGTGGTGGCATCGAATGCACTGGCTGCGCCGGCACCGCCGCCCGTGGCCGCACCTAGTGCTGTGCTGGCGGCCGTGACAAGCCCATCTTGCACAGACTGCGGCAGATTCAACTGACCCATGACATTGGCGATGGTGGTGATGGACGCTTGGCTGACGCCTGCGCCCAACGCACCGTCGACGCCACCGCCGAGCGCGCCGACCAGCATGTGCATGGCTACGCGGTTGGTGCCACTTTCTGCCCAATCATTGGCCTGCTGTTGCCACTGGTCGGCGGTTCGCCCGTCGTAGGTCCCCTCGGGCGAGTTGGCCGCCAAGGCCGCGTTCGTCATGGCCGTCTTGTATTTGTCGTTGGCATAGACACCCACGGCTTGCCCAGCCTGCTGCTGGAACTGCTGTGTCAGTTGCGCCTGGGCCTGAACGTTCTGGACGATGGCTTGGGTATTCCAGTCCTTGACCAAGGTTCCCGCACTGGCGGTGCTTCCGGTTCTGACCGTCTGGTTCCCCGCAATGCCGCTGATCCCGCTGTGCGTCGTGCTGCTCTGGTTGTTGCCGCTGTAGCTGCCCACGCCCGCACCACCAGGCTTGATGCCCGGCTGTGACAGCCGGTCTTGCGCGGCCTGCTGCTGCGGGGTGGCATTCGGGTTTGTGGTCTGGCCCACGCTCAAACTCCCCCCCACCGAATAGCTACTTCCACTGGACTGGCTCACGTTCTGCAGGTCCGTCATGGTGAGCGTGCCACCCGTCTGGAAGCTGTTCCGGCCCGCATCAATGGCGGCCTGTGTGCTCTCGATCACCGCCCCCGTGAGGTTCGTGTTGCCCTTGACGTTCACATCAAAGCCGCCATCCCCGGCCTTGATGCCTGCCTGAGTGTTCGGGCTGATGAAGACACCATCAGCCTTGGCACTGGCGGCATTGCCGCTGACGGTGGCGACCGCCCCGTAGCAGATCGGCGGTATGCACAAGCTCACCCCAAAGCCGCTGCTGGACTGCCGGCTTTGCCCCACGCTCACATCCTGCAAGGTGCTGATATTCAGGTCGCCGCCGACATCCGCCGTCACGCGATTGCCCTCGATGGTTGCTCCATTGAGGGTGAGGTTGCGACCACTGGAGACGTTCACCGCGTTGCCGCCAGAGACCTGGGTGGCGTTGTAGGTTGTCTCGTTCTGGTTGTCGCTGCCCTTGCCGTTTTGCACGCCCAGTTGGATGCTGAAGCCGTTCTGCGCGCCAGCGCCGAAGGTCACTCCCACGCTGCTGCCGTGGCTGGAGTTCTGACCTACCGTCAAGCTCGTATTCTTGCTGGCCTCCAGAATGACGTCGTTGTCCGCCGCCATGTTGACGGTGTTGCCCGCCGCGATGGTGGAACCCACCGCATGGATGTTGGAGCCGGCGCCCGCACCAGTGGCCACGATGTTGACGTTATTCGCCCCCGTCACGCTGGAGCCCACGGCCGTGGTGTTGGTTGTGACGCTAGTGCCCTGGCTGGTGTTGCGGCTCGCGGTCACGCTCACGCCGTAGCTCAGTGTGCCCATGTTGCTCATGTCGGTCAGGCTGGGGCCGCTGCCGCTCAAAGCGCCAGCAAGCGTGCTGCCCGCGCCGTAGGCTTGCTGGCCCGCCATGGCGACGTTCAGCGCACCCAGGACCTGCATCCGGCCGTCGCCACGGGTGTCATCCATCGCCCGCACGGTGCTCTTGATGTTGCGCAGACTGTCGGTGCTTACCCCCATGAAGCTGGCACTGCCGCCCAGCTTGCTGCTGGAACTGCGCTGCATGCTTACCGTCTGCTCGGTGTTGTACGCCTCGTTGATGGTGACGTTCTTTGCGAGGATGTTGACGTCGCCACCCACGAGCGGCCCTGCCTGCCCTGCAGCCAGGACGCTGCTGGCAGTCTGGCGGTATTCGTTGCCGGCCACCAGAGTCACGTTGCCTGCAAGACTGGCCACCTGGCTGGATTGCTGGGTGGTGCTGATGGTCGCCTGAGCTCCGAAGTCCTTGATGTTGCCCAATCCAGGTGACGACCAGGAGCCGATGAAGCCGCTCTTGCCGTTGGCCGAAGAACTGCTGCTGAGTTCAGTGTTTTGGGCGCTCTCGATGGTGAGGTTGCGCCCGGCCAGCATCGTGATGTTCCCGTCGGCCACGACGGTGGCTGCTTGCAAGGTGGTGTCGCGCCCGCTGACGGTTTGCAGGCTGCCCGCCGAGATGGTGGTGCCGACCGCCTGGGTCTTGATGTCGGCACTGGCGCTGTTCCCCGAAAACTGGCGATTGCCATAGCCGCCGACAGGCCCCCCGGCATCGGAGGCAACGGCCCAGGCCTTGGACAAACCCGTGCTGCTGCTGCGCTGCTGGCTGGCGTGCAGGTCCTGAGTGGTCCGATTGGCGGTCGTGAGGTTGATGTCGCGTCCGGCCGACAGACTCATTGCGTCCTGCGAGCTTAGTTGCGCGGCCTGGGCATTGATGTCGTTGCCCGCGACCAGGGCCACGGTCTTGCCGCTCAGGCTGCTGGACAGCACGTCCACGGTGCTGGTGCTGTCCAAGGTACTGGAACTGCTCTTCCTAAACAGGCCGTTGGAGGACTTCTGTGTGGCCGCGGCCACGCTGCTCGTGGCCTGGCCTGCGGTGATGTTGATGTCGTTCTTCGCCGTGGCGACCAAAGCACCATCCACGCTGGCGACTGCGCCTGCGCGGATGTTCAGGTTATTGCCAGCCGCAAGACTCACGTTGTCCTGGCCCTGGATGACGGAACCCACCTCCTGGCTCTGTGACGAGATACCCGCAATGTTCTTGTTTGCGAACGAGATGGTGTATCCCTCGGTGACGGTGCCGAGATTGACATCGTGTCCGGCACCGACGGCCACCGAGCCTGCGCTGACCATGGCCGCGCCGATCAGATTGACGTCGTGTCCCGCAGACGCGATGAGTACGCCGCCCGGGTTGGTGACGTAGACCCCGGCCACGCGGTCGATGGCGGTACTCGCACCAAGAGATCGCGTGGTGGTCTGTACGTTGATATCTCCACCGGCCTTCAGGACGGTGGCATCTCTGGCGGTAATGCCTGCGCCGATGTTGTTGATGTTATTGCGCGCATCAATACCGATGCTGCCGCCCACAATCCGGCCACCATCGAGGTTGTTGACGTTCTCGGCACTGATCGACACCATCGTGCGCCCGGCGATGGTGCCCTTATTCGTCACATCACCCGTACTCTTGATGACTGTGGCATTTGCACTCAGCAACGCCCCAGACCCATCGATGTCCCCCGGCAGCACCCGCACATACACCTGCGGTACGAGTACCTTCTGCGTGGAGCCATCGGGCAAGGTGACAGTCTGCTCGACCAGCCAAACGATGTCGCTGGTGAGCTGAGCCATCTGCGCCGCGGACAATGCCATCCCGGGGCGAAGACCGTACTCCTTCGCAAAGGTCACGCCCGCATTCATCAATGCGGCGTACTGGTCCTCGTCGTTGTTGAACCCGTCCAGGTACCGATAGCCCGTCAGTTGGGCGACTTGCTCGCGGATGAGTTGCTGTTCATAGAAACCGTCGCCCAGGCGCTTGAGGGTGTTGTTCGGATCGAGACCGAAGCTATTGAGCAGATAGTCGCTGCTGAGCCAGCTGCGATAGTTCGCAAACCGTGGGTCCGTCTCGATCAGGTAGTTGCCGCCGGCCTGCGTGCGAAACAGGCTCGCCTGTGGCACGTTCAGGTTCGGCGTGCTGGTGCGCACCACCGTCGGGACGGTCTGCGAGCTTCCAGCACTGGTGCCACCGGAAGCGCCGGCTCCAGTGCCGCCCGTGCCGACGACCGTGCCCACGTTGGCCGCCACCTCCACGATGGTTCCGGAGCTTGAACCGCCGCTTGCACTGCCGGCCCCGCCCCCGGTCGCGCTGCCGGACCCTTTGGCCGCGGTGCCGGCGTTGTAGCCCGTGGTCGCATTGAGGTTCTGCTGGTACTTGTAGGCGCCCAGTGCAATGCTCCGCGGGGCAACCACCAGAGGGACGTTGACGGCTTGCACCTGGCCCTGGTTGTTCACCACGCTCGCCAGGCCCGACACGTTGACCGAGCCGGTGAGCTGGCTGGACTGGTAGTCATTGGCAGCGATCGTTCCTCCTGCAAGCACCTGGCTATCCTGGTTGTACAGGCGGCCATTGACCGTCATGTTGCCGCCCGCGATCAGATGCGCCGGGTCGGCGTTGATCGCGGTGTCCGTGACCGTGGTGATGTTGTTGGTCCAAACACCGTAGCCACCTGTACCGACCAGCTCACCCGTGTCCTTGCGGTAGACGAAACCGTTGACCGGATCGAGATTGACTTCGTCGAGTGTGTACTGCGTAGTCCGGCCAATGCCGCTACCGACGAGCGTGACCGGTGCCACGCCGACCAACACGCTCGAGACCGAGGTGGGCGTGCCCAACTGAATATGCACGTCGCGGTTGTTGACCTGCGCCATCGCGATGGACATGTTGCCCAGCGACTGGATGTCTGCGCTCAGATTGTCCAGCGTGCCGCCCTGGCCTGTGGCCTTGCGGTTCGCGTCGAGCGCGCCAC
>NZ_FOII01000044.1:0-5350 GCF_900111625.1 Variovorax sp. OV084
CAGTTATCCACAGTCGGCATCCACGATGCCGGCATCCATCCCCGGGTGAAAGTTCAAGCGGTAGGGTGGGTCAAGACTCAACCGGCGCCCACACCCCATTGGAATGAGAGCTTTCGCTTGGTGCCGATGGCTTGATTCGAATTTACGAAGCTGTCGTAGACCGACACGGTTTGCGCATCCGTAAAGTACGCCACATTGCAGACGCTCGAGCCGCTGCCGAAATAGGCGCTCAGCGTGTTCTGAATCGCCTCGTCTTCGGTGGCACCGGTGGCGTAGCCAGTGGAATAGGCCCATCCCGAAAAGCTCGCGGGAGACAACTCGCAGTTCATGTTGCCGGTGGCAATGAACTGCCTGCAGTTCGCATCGATGGACTGCGCATAGCCAGACGCCGCCAGCACCCACAGGATCACCCCCACTCCAAACGCACGCATCCCCCGGCGCAAGGCGCTCATGTTCTTCTCCTCGGGCCACTTCGGGCTTGTTGTCGGTCAAGCAGCCCGCTCAGAAACCGGTGCAGGCAGCAATGAGGAAACTAATGGGGTATCAAGGAGGAATTTGGTGGATTCGTTTTTCTTTGAGCTGGCACCTATCGTGCCCCGCTCCGAATAGAGCTCGTGCATGTGCACGCTGAACGCCTGCTCGACAGACATCATCCGCAGCGCGGTTGGAAGACGAAGCAGAAAGGGAGCGAACCCTTCGGGGGGTCATTGCCAGGGTGCCAGCAGAACAGCTAACGAGCGCGGTGCCCGCTGTCTTGATCTTGCCCATTGAATTCTGCAGAGACGAGACCTTCGTTTCCGCTGGAACTTGACCCGCCAGACGTTAGGTTCGGTGCGCAGAGCCGGCCTGCGTTCGAAGGAAATGTGGGGAGTCAAGCGTGCAAGCATGGAAATTCACAGTCAGCAAGTCGCCTGCTCAACACGCCCCCTTCACCCCTTCCGACACGGAGTGACAACAAGTTGCTGCTGGTCGAGAGGCCACCTGCTCGACGGCGTCACGGTGGGCGGAGAAGGTACTAGGCAAAAGTGGCGATCGGCCGCTCCATCCTTAAATCGTGCCCAGCCAGGGAAGCATGGGATCTTCCTTCTCGAAATTAACAGTTACAGTAGCAAATGCTGATTTAGACGCAGAAGCGTAGCGGCATGAGGCGTCCATTCTCGCAGGTCAAACGTATGCTGGCATTACAACTCTGCTTGAGCGGTTCGCCTGCGCCTCCATAACTTGAATTCGAGCAGAAAATTGTCAAAACTTTTAATTATTCACCTCTCTGATTTGCATATTTCAAATGAGCAAAATCCAATACTGAAACGAGCCGAGGCGATCGCTAACTCGCTGATCGTCGAGCCCGATGCTCATGTGCTGATCCTCTTCACCGGTGATATTGCTTTCGGCGGAAAGGAGCACGAATATCGACTTGCTAGCGATTTTCTGTCTCGACTTAAAATCGCAATTTCAAAAACGCATCATCCATCAACCTTGAATTTGATCTGCGTGCCAGGTAATCACGATTGTGATTTTTCACAAGGTAACGCTGATGTCCGAACAGCATTGCTTGAAAACCTGAAAAATTCTTCCCCTGTTGCCCAAGGTGTAATCGACGAGTGTTCAAATGTTTTAAAGCCTTTCGAAGCTTTTCGAGCAGAGGTTGAAACCCTAGCGCCACTTGGTACAGACGCAATTTGGCGCAAATATCATGTCAAATGCGATGATACCGAAATTATTATCAACTCTGTTAATACGGCTTGGTCAGCCAAGATGTCAACTGGCGTTGGATCTCTTTTCTTTCCGAATGAAAAATATCAAAAGGCTTCGCCAAGAAATGGTGCATTTCGCATAACTGGCACGCACCTCCCATATCATTGGTTGCATCAAGCTGCATATCGTGATTTTCGGCGACTGCTTCGGCAGAATTCCGATCTTATTTTAACTGGCCATGAACATGAAGGAAATTTCGGCACAAATGTAGACTCTGAGTCTGGGCACACAGTTTTCATAGAGGGGGCTGCGCTATATCCGCACGGAGGCTCTCAGGAGTCCGGATTTATATGTGCAGAGTTAGACTTCGTAACGGGCTCGGTCCATACGACGGCCTTTAACTGGAAGCAGGGAGCCTACCAGCCAGCGCAAGGCGAAGGCGCCACGATGACCGTCTCCCTTCCTGGCGGTCACGAGACTATTGGGCTTAACCGAGAGTGGGACGAATCTTTGCGTGATTTAGGCGCTTCAATTAAGCACTACGCCAAAGAAAAAATTGAACTACCTGATCTCTGGGTTTATCCGGAGATAATTTTCGACAATGCCGGCGATAACGAGCAGCTTATAGAAAACACCAAGCGACTACTTGAATCAAAAATTGATGAACGCCAGGATACATTAATTTTAGGCGACCAAAGCAGCGGCAAGACAGCGCTTCTGCGAACTTTGTTTCTCGCATTTTATGAAAAGGGCCTTTATCCAATTTTCATTCAAGGAAAGTCCTTCAGTAACGCCTCAGCCCGCGACATTATTAAGCTTGTGCAAGACTCTATCCGGCAGCAGTATGATGAAAACCAGGCGGAGGTCGTAATTTCGGAAGCTGCCGATCGGAAGATAATTTTATTGGACAACATAGATCGGTATGGATTTCCGGCAAAATATTTCAATGGTGCAATACAGACGTTGCAAAAAATGCAGGCCGGATTATTGCAACCGCCGATCCAATTTTTGACGTTAAAGAGGCTCTGATTGGCGAAGATTTTGCGCTGATTCGTGACTTTACCCAAGCGCAATTGCTTGGTTTCGGAGCTCGCCTGAGGTATCAACTCGTTGAACGTTGGTTCTCACTGGGAGACGGCAACTCTTCTCCGCGAAGTGCTGATGTGGATATGGCGAATCAGATTATTTCAAATATTGTCGGGAAAGGGCTAGTACCCAAGTCTCCTATATATGTTTTGATTTTGCTTCAAGGTTTAGAGGCAGGCCATCAAGGAGAGCTCGAGAACAGTGCACTGGGGCATTACTATCAATATCTAATACTGCATTCACTGCTTCCCGTTGTGCGCCAAGAGGCAGTACACGAAGTGCTAAACTACTGTCAACAATTGGCTTGGTTTCTTAATCAAACCAAGCCGCGAATCGACGAAAAGGCGTACCGCCTTTTCCACGCGCAATACGAGGAGAAATTTGACCTAGCGGTTCCTCTTGAAGCAAGAAAAAGGCTGCTGGTTGGCGCCAAAATTCTTACGGAAGCAGAAGGTGAATTAGCATTTCGCTATCCTTATTCTTATTATTATTTCTTGGGCACGTATCTGGCTGACAATCTGCGAGACGAAGAAGTAGGTAAACGGGTAGTTACCTATGCCGAAAACCTGCATGTCCGAGAATATGGAAATACAATCCTGTTCTTAGCGCATCACAGCAATGACGATTTCGTCATGGAACTGATGGAGAGAGCCCTTGGTCAAAGTTTTGCAGAATATCCAGAATATTCCTTTGAAAAAGACACAAAAATACTCGAAGCCCTTGCGAAGGAGGTAAAACAAGAAGCCGTAATGCTTCCACCAGGCGACACCAAGGAGAAGAAATTTACGATCATAGAAGAAGATCTCAATTTTTCCGAAGGCCTTGCTCAAATTTCTGATGGAAAACTGCGCGAGGAGCGGAGTCAAGAAGAAATTGCCGTTCTTGAATTGGTCTCTGAAATTAATGGGCTTTTCAAGGGAATCGAGATTTTAGGCATGATTCTGAAGGCGCGATTTGGCAGTCTCACTTCACAGAAAAAGCAGAGATTACTCACAGCGCTAGTGAATGGCGGGCTACGTGGAATGAGGGGGTTATTTGAAACCTTTGCGAGCTCCCCGCAGCAACTATTGATCGAAATTGAAGAGGTTTTAACTAATCAGACCCCGAGTCGCGATCGTATAGAAGCACTGGCAAAACAACGTGTATTCTCTTTCATGTCTTACCTCGCATATAATTTTGTGCGCAGAATGGGAAGTAGCGTTAGCTCGAAAAATCTTATTCCAGCGATAACGCGTTTGCAGACTGAAACGGACTCTGGCGCGAACAGATTAGTTCGACTGGCGGCATTGCTTGAACTACGTGGAAAGATGCCGATGTCAGAAGTTATTAACTTGGCAAAGGAATTTGACGATCTACCATTTGCCTTTAGTGTGCTAGCTCGACTTGCAATGCGAAGGGTTCAACTTCACGAAACATCTGATATAGAAAAGCAGCAGCTATTTGCGGAGTTGAAGGTTGGGGTCGCCACCCAACGTGGACTTGACTTCAAAACGAAAAATTCCAAACAGACCGGGAAAATGTAGTGGTCGTTGAAATGGAACTGATCCGAGGTCGTGACGTGCCCAGCCCCCAACAAATCAAAGCTAGGGGTAGGATTGCTCTCGCGAAGATGGCATGGACGCCTCCTCGGTTTTTTCGATGACGATGAAGGTTCAATCCGACCAAAGAGACCGCGATGCTCGCTGTCATTGGACTCGACATTGCCAAGCGCTTCTTTCAATTGCACTCGGTTGACCCCGGGACCGGCGAGCCCCCTACGCTCAAGCGAACTTGGCGGGCGTCCAATTGTCCGACCTCGAACTCTCCCAAGGCGCTACCGCCTCGCTCATACGGCTAGGGCGACGCGTCGATGTCCCTGGTCTTAGCGCTCGGATAACCCAACAACCAGTATGGGGGATGGTAATAGTCCGCTCGAGGCCGTCGTTGACGGCCCGGCGGTTTAAGGCGTGACGTCGGCGACGTGCTGAAGCAGGCCGAAGCCAACGCGCCAAGCGCGGCCGTCGCAATGGACGGTGGCGGTGCGCTGGTTGAGGCGCTTGATCTCTCCGACCTGACGGTTGAGGCTTTGGTCGACGAAGCTGACACGCTGGCCGACACGGAAGTCCTGCTTCCTGTTGATCTCCGGCGGCGGCCTCAGCTGCGCCGCAGGCGCCGCTGAGGGTGACGTGGCCGCCGAGGTATTCGGCTGCTCCTCGGGCGGCACGATGGCCGCGTACAGCACGCTGAAGCGCTGTTTGCTTTGCTCATCGAGCAGCGTGACCTGCCGGTCCTTCATCGCCGCGATGCGAGCCTCACGCAGCTTTCCAGTGCCCCAGTCCCAGTACTTCACCAGTTGGCCCATGTGCAACTGCGAGCGCGCCTGCACGATGCGCCTCGGGTCGGCCATGAGTTGCTCGATGACCCAGCTGAGCTGGTACAGCTCAGCGCTGGTGGCCATGGGGTGTTAGTGCCGATGCAATCTTGACCAGCTAAACCGCAAAGTGCCAATCCAAAATTGACCAGGGTGTTCCACTGACCTGCTGAGAATTTCAGCAGGGGATTCAAGGTGATCACCATGGACATGATTGGC
>NZ_FOII01000045.1:0-3632 GCF_900111625.1 Variovorax sp. OV084
CGATGTGGCCGGGGCCATCCGCTCCAAGCGGGTGATCGAGGTGCTCTCGCGCTTGGTGAGCTTGCATGGTGCGCCGCTGTTCATGCGTTCGGACAACGGGCCGGAGTTTGTCAGCCAAGCCATCCTGGAGTGGATCTCAGGCTCGGGCATTGCCACCGTGCTCAACGATCCCGGCAAGCCTTGGCAGAACGGCACCGACGAGAGCTTCAACGGCAAGTTCCGCGACGAGTGTCTGTCCATCGAGTGGTTCCGTTCGCACCGCGAAGCCGCTGTCCTGATCGAAGCCTGGCGCAATCACTACAACGAGGTACGTCCCCACAGCAGCCTGCAATACTTGACCCCGGCAGAGTTCAAACAGGAACTCCGCCTAGAACCGCAACCCGCCATCTTCTGGGAATAACTGTCTCGACTAAACCGAGCATGTCAGTTACACGGCTAAAGCTCTTTGGGGTGTGCACGGACGTACCTCTCAACCCACTCGGCCTGCTCCGCAGTGTCAGGGACCGCCACGCCGCGAGAGCGGCTGAGCACGCGAAAAATGTCTTTGCCGGGCACGCCAAGCAAGTGAAGCAGGCAGCCAGCTACCAACCCGGTGCGGCCGATACCTGCGCGGCAATGAATGGCGACCGCCTTGCCTTGAAGGATCTCGGAGTGCAATTGATCGAGCAAGACGGACAGCTCGCGTGTTGATGTTGGCGTGCCGCGGTCAGCAATGGGGAAGGACCAGAACCCAATGCCACGTTCGGCACACAGGGAGGGTTCCGATTTGAGCTCCAGTTCGCGAACCTCGTGAGACTCGAGCAGAGAGACGACCCACTCGACTTTTGCACCGCGCCATGCCTCGACCTCTTCACGAAGCCATTCGCCACCACGTGGGCGCGGCATCAGGGCCAAGCGATGAGGATTGATGCCGCCGACCCAGCGAAGCGATGGCTCAAACATGAATGAACGCTCCAATGTGTTGTAGGGAACCGATCTGCCTCGCGAGCGTCAGCTACCAGCCGAATTTTGCCCGTTGTGGCGACCGACCGGTTTTGGCCGAAGTCCGCTGTGCCTAGCAATAACCACGAGCAATCTAAAACGGAGGGGAAATTGCCGAGTGACACCGCTGCTCGAGGTCGTCCGGCGGCTCGTGGCCGCTTGCTTTGGCCAGAGCATCAAGTAGAAGGGAGACCGCGATGCACTTGTCCTCAGGCGATAGGGGGCCCCTCGGAGAGTGGAGGCATACCGTGTTCTGCTTGGGATAAAAAGAAGTCCGCAAGCTGTCTCCTCTCACAAGAAGCACCTGGTGAACATCCTTGCTCCATGCGAGAGGAAGCTGTCGAATGACTGCCTCTGCTTCACGGCGGGCCAGACCGTGGTATGCGCCGTTTTGGATTACAACCTTCATGGAACTTCCCGTGACCCACCGCTTGCACCAATCGCCTTCTTATAGGGGTTCCCAGCGAAAGTCAGATTCTGGCCGACTTCTCTCCAACCTAACGAATGGCGGGTAATGGCCGCATCCTGCCTTTAGCTTACCGGCTACGAGACGGCGTGGTCGTCCTCAAACCAATTCAAATATGCCGCCGCGAAGTGATATGCGAGCTGGAACATGGCCTCGCTGTCTTTGCTGGAAACTTCCTCGGGAAAGAGGTTTATGACGATGAAAAGCGGTCGTTCATCGGAGGCTTGAGCCCGGACACTCTGCCACACGGGTGAACTAAGCGAATCCAGGAGCTGCTTGTTCTGCAGCTCAGCGCCTGAGCGAAGAATCGCGCAAGCATAGACAACATGGTCGCCAATGCTGAAGTTGCACTTTCCCGCTGCGCACTCCACGCTCCAGGAAACCAACGGACCGTCCAAGTGGGTGGCGACGATTGGTCCGCCGCCCAAGAGGGCTTCGCAGTATGCGAGCCATTTTTTCGACAGTGCATCTTCGTGCAAGGTCGAACTCTCCAGCAGTTCCCCATCGACCGCACAGTGCATGACTCTGAATGACTCCATCACCTTCCTCCAATGATCGCTTTCAGTTCGATTCTGTCGCAGCAGTGAATGGTTGCTCCTGGCCGACTGTAGCCGGTCGCGCCGCCATCGTGAACGCCCTCGTTGCTGCCACTCGCACGTCGCGAGAGCTGCCGTTCGAGTTTGCGGCCAACGCAATGGACCGTCATGGCTTGACGGCCTCTTCGCGCTTTTTATCAATTGCCGCCTTGGCCTCGGAGTCCAAGTAGTCGACCCAAATCTTTAGGGCGTTCTGGTCTCCTCGCCCCATGCCATTGGACTTTAGAAAGAGCTGTCCTTTGTACTCGAATGCCTGACGAGTAACGACGGCTGGGTGCGCCGGATGGCCCGGCTTCGTTACCAAGAAAACTCTCGTTTGCTTGTTGTCGATGAACTGAAGGACTTCCCCTCGGTCGATTTCCTCGAAACCCGTTTCGGTCCGGAACATCTTCACTACTTCTGCGTGTTCCCTCTCGTACTGCGCTTTTTTTTCGTCCGATGGCTGTGCCGTCGCGGAAACGCTTGCGACCAAGCACAAGACCAGTGCGGTTGCTCGATGCATACGACTCCTTCAATGTCAATGTTTCATGATGGCCAGCTTCGCTGGACGGCTTGGCACTTTGCCGCGGTTCGCACCTGAGTCAGTTCATCTTGGCTCGACGCGATGCGTGCCACGTGGCCCAGAGGTTGCCGAGCAGGTCCGTTGAAATTGCTGCCACAGTCAGCACGTGGGCCACAAAAAGGACGAGTCCGAAGCGCTGCTCGTCGATTGCAAACGGCTTTTCCAGAACCAAGGCGTATGTCCAACTGAGCATGGTGGGCAGCCAATGCAAGAAAACGAGGACCGCCAGCTGTATGAACGTACCCTTTATTGCTCCACGCCAGTCAGCGGGCGGGTATGTGATTGACCCACTTACGTCCTTGGCAAAGCGCCGTCGCCCTGAACGAAGAGCGTACACGCACAGCAGCAATCCGATTACCGCACCAACTGAAGAGCCAAGGACCGATGGGGACATCTTGAAAGCGATTTTGGTAGGAACCCACGTGTAAAACGTTGGCCTCGCCGGGTCACCAATCTAGGGCGCGTTTTGCAAGTTTGGGCAAATGACTGGTCTTGGTCGATTGCTGGATTCGAATGGATCTCACGCCTGCAGCGTTGCACGGCGCCACAAGTCCTCAAACTCCTCGGGCGGCAGTTCGGTCAGGGCGGCGTCCCTTTCCAGATTTTCTATGCCGGCCTCTGGAAATTCGGGATGGCTTGTGAAGTCATACTGCTCATTGTTATGAGCGATAGAGGTTGCCCACCAAAGCTCATGGTCGAAGCTATTAATCATCCGAGTGATCATGCCGTCATTGACTTCGCAATAGAAAAGGCCAGGAGTCCCTTCGTGACTTTCGTTGTACGTTCGATAGTACTTTCTGATCGACTGCATGAATTCAAGTTGTGTTGAATGAAGGACCGGAAATGAATGTCCGGTTGTGGCCGAAGTTTGCCTGACGAAGCGACCGACTGGTTGTGGCCGATAGCGCCAGATGATTTACGCGCTCAGATTGAGTACCACATGTAGAGCGATCTCCCAGTGCTTTGCGCCGCTTGTGCCAATCGCTTAAGGTCTTGCAGAATCGGCACCAGCTCATCAGCTTCATGA
>NZ_FOII01000029.1:0-54159 GCF_900111625.1 Variovorax sp. OV084
GGGGCGTAGACGCGACCAATCCGAAACTTCCATCAGGTTGCGAGCTGTATCCGCGTCGCGCGACCTTCTTGCGCGTTATCACACGGCCTCCAGCGGTTGCCGCCACTCGAGTCAGCTGGGCCAGCGGCAGCTAAGGGACGGATCGCAGTCACCGGAGTGCGGCGGCCTTGACCGCGGCGTTCGGATTGGCCAAAAACTCCTCAAGCTCGTCGCACCGCCGGAACTCCTTCTTGAGGGCAGCCTCTACGCGTCCAGCAATGCTGTCGCTCGGTAGGCTCCCTCTACCCAGTCGTACAGCTGAACCCGACACACTCCGTTGAGGCGGTGCCCAAGAAGCATGGCGAACGCTGCAGGGCCCTTGATGAATAGATGCAGTACCTCAAGGCGGTGTTCCGAGCGGAACTTCACCAGCGCTGCCTTTGCCTCCGCGACGGCTAGGTTCATTTCGGCATGACTTGCAACGGGCTTCCCGCTGAGCGACAAGACGGATGTGCCTTCAGGAACTCCCACCAATGCCAAGTCTAGGTCGGCGCCGACCTCCGTCGTGAATGCGATGGACATCGCACCCTGCGCCGCATCGGGTGTACCCGACTGCACGGAGGTGTGAAAGAAGGGTCCCGCTGCCTGCTCGTAGACGTCCGTGCGATACACCACTCCGTTGTGCTCGACGTGCAGAACGAAGTTGTTCGTCGCACGAAACGCATGGCCCAACAGACAAGCGGCTGACATGCCCTGCCGTCCGTCAAGCGCGACGCGTCTTCGCTCGGTGTTTCGCGCCAAGAACGCTGCTATGTCTTGGGCCGACTCTGAAAGCTCTTGCCAGTCCGACGCCACCTTCGCAGAGCGCTTGAGGCCAACGAACTCATCCGCGGGCAGGGCAAGCTGTTCAAGAACGGCTCCTTCGCCGCTCAAGCTAACGCGCGTCGGAGTTCCCGCCCATCTAGTGCTGTTGCCAGCCAAGACCTCGGTAAGGGCAGACTCAAGCTGATTGCGATACACCGGGCCACTAGAAGAGCTGGCAATATATTCCTTGAACCGGTCGCGAAGGCGAGCCGCTTGCTTGCCGGTGAGGTCGATGCTCGGGAGATGGCGTTCGACCTCCCCCGCGAAGGCAGCGTCAGCGCTTTCTGCCGAGTAGGCCGCAAATTCGACGTGATGAAGTGCGAACGCGGCCAAGTCTTCAGACACCTCTTGCTTCTTAGCCCAAGCCAGTACCTCTTCACGGTCACGCTGCAGGATTGTCGAGTGCGCTTGGTACGACAAGCCGACGCCTCGCAAGCGCTCGAGCATGGCCACGAACGGGCTCGTCTTGCCGTTGTATGCGGGACAGACCAGAGCGAACTGGACGTGCTCGAGAGCCGATGCCTCGTGAGCTTGTTTGAAGCGAGCTACCTCGTCCCAGAATTCGGTTGAGCTCAAGGCATGGCTCTTCGCCTCGACCATGAGGTGGCGAACCGCCCTCGCCGGGGCGTAGTAGCAGACTTGAACATCGCCGACAGCCTCGCTGACCACATGACTGAACGCACACTGCGCCAACCACCTCGGCAGGTTCTGAAGGACGTATGCGTCCTGGTACTCGAAGCCCACACGAGCGGTCGCGCCTCCTGTTGATTCCTTTTCAAGCAGTCCAGCTGTCATGTTTTTGTCTCCAGGTCCAGGTCAGACTGATGAACGCTGCCGTCGGGCAGATAGGCGTGCGCGCTGCCTTCGAGGCCGGCGCCGTTAAGTCGAAAGATGAGAAGGACGACGAAGTTGGCGCCGACCCGGGCGTCCGTTGCAAGCTCGCGCATCGTCGCGTGGTCGCGCGAGCTTGGCTGAACGCTGAACAAGGGATGGCTGTGCCACTCCCCGAGGTAGTTAAAGCGCCGGAAGTCGTTGCCCTTTGAGAGGCAGAACGCGCGGATGGCTCGAGCCGCGCCGGCCACACTGCGCATGAACGATGCGATGGCGCCCGGACGTTGAACGTCCAACGCGCGTACGGCAAAGTGGTTCACGCCGACGTGCTCCCCCATCAACACGCCACCACACTCCCGCGCGCCGGCTTTGCGGAGCGCCATGTGCAGCTTGGATTGGATGTCAGGCGGCACCGTTATTCGCAGCACTGGCGCCCTCGCTGATGAATCTGTAAATGGCGGCTATCTCTTGCCGGTCTTGTTCCGACAGCGTCTGTGGTCCTGGCGGTGCCGCACTCGGGCAGTCGACAGGGATGACGTCGAATGGGCAGCGGAACTCCCAAAACTTGCGAAAGCCGATGAGATACGCGGCGGCCGGGTACTCCGAGGGGTCGGCGCACAGGGTGTCGAGGCAGAACTGCGTCATCGATGCTGCCAGCGACCCCACGTCCGCATCCGAGGCAACGTAGACTTTCTCCTCCGATTCGACACCGTAGTTCGCTGCTTTCCCTGTGGGGGCAGGCACCATGTCCTTCATCACGCCGTACAGGTGCGTGCGAATCCCAAGCGCATCCGTGTCCACGCCTGGACGGCTACGTGCCATCAGTCCGCCCCCACCGCCCCCGAAAACCTCGCCCCACACCATCGCCTGCCCTGCGCGCTTGGTGATTGCGGCGAGCGCCACGAAAGCGCTCGGATTCGCCGTCGCGTCGATAACCAATGTGCAGGACGCCACAGCTTTGCCGACCTTCGCGGAGACAGATGGATTGCCCTGTTCCGCAATCTTTATCGGCCACGTGGTGACCGACGCGCCCGGTGCGACGAGTTTGAGTGCATGGGTGCCCGCAGCAAGCTTGGAGAAGCCGACGTCGTGCCAGTCGAATTCGTTGCGGACGAGGTTGTGTGGCCCCAGCACGTCGTCGTCAACGAGCACAAAATTTCGGACGCCAGCCCGGGCCAGCGACACAGCAATCTTGCTTCCCAGAGAGCCCATGCCGACGATGGCGACAGAAGCGTCTGACAACTTGGCGAAACTCACCGGGAGCCGCTGCGGCTCGTCCGCGGAAAAGTCGACCGCGTGGTATCGCCGGAAGAGTGGAGTGCTTCCGCCCTTGAGCAGGAACGCGCACAGCCGACCTTCTTCGTCGTGTGCGAGGAGGAAATGCAGCTTGTCGGCGAGACCTTCGTCCCAAGGCCATGTGACGCCAAGACGAGATTGCAGGTCTTGCGCGTCCTTTGCCGAGGCAAGCGTAGCGGCGTTGGGCACAGGCACCGCCACGCCGATGAACTGGATGCCGGGCCCCTGTGAAAGCAGCGCCGGCACGTCATCGAGGGCGACCAGCGGGTCGCCCGCCTGCAGGACGATGGCAACCGATTCACCTTTGAGCCAGCCGACCACGCCCTGAATCTGCACTGGCAAGTTCCGGCCAACACCAGCCAAGAGCTCCTTCAGAGCCCGCGTCACGACAAATCGCTCGTCGTTGGCGCGGAGCTCCTGAGCGTCCGAGGCCTGATGGCGAGACGGCACAGGCCCGAAATCGGGAATGACCCCGTGGAGGATTTCGCCCCAGATGAGCGTGCTGGTGCTTTGGACAAGGTCCACGCCCGTGATATCGCGATGCCAGTTGTCAGGCCCATACTGCAGGCAGAGGACGCCCGAGCCCCGGTACTGGTGACCGCTCCAAGACTCGCCGGACTTTTGAGGGCGGACGAACGCCGGAACATCGGGAAAGAGCTCCGGGTATACCAGCACCCCTGCGAAGACGCCCTTCACCAGTTTGAGCTCGAAGTTGACGCACAACTCGCCGCTCGGCGTGGCACTCCAACTCTGGACTGTGAGGCCAGTTGTCACGCGCGCGTGGTCATCCAGCAGGCGGCGCTCACGCGCCATCCGCGCGCCCTGCTCTTTCAACAACCGCATCAGGCAAAGCCCCCTGGCTTGTTCGGGTAGACCGCGGTCGCCGGGAAGGTGAGCCCTGCGCCGACCGCAGGGCGCAGCAGCGAGGTCGCCTTTGCCGAGTCCGAGCGCTGGCTGGCCGATGCCGGGAAGCATGCGCCCAGCACGTCCCGCCAGAGCTTCAACGCCTCTTTGCCGTCGGTTTCGTCCTTCGCCTTGCGAGCGAGCGCCGCGTGTTCCGACAGCTTGTCGTAGAACGTCTTGAACTCTTCTGCCTTCACCGCAGAGAAGACGTTGTTACCCGGGACACCAGGGTCCTCGAGCGACGGCACCTGGCCCAGAAGAGCCGTCAGGTAGTAGGCGTCGCGGATGGCCTCCAGGAGGGTCACGAATAGCGTCTCAAGGTTCGTCTCGGTGTAACTCATGTGCTTCGCGACCAAGCACTCGAGGATGAAGCCCTTCGGCCGCTTGAGGTCGGCGGGCATGTGCAACCGGCGCCACCACTTGAAGAGCTTGACCAGCTTCTTGAACCGCCCACCAGCCTTGGCGTTGGTCTCAATCGTCCAGTCCGTGTGAGCGTCGGGGTTCGTGACCAGCCATTCCTCGAGATGGATGTCGGGGATGAGGTAGGCATCGCCGTTTTCGATGACAGGCACCACGTCCATATCGACTGTCACCAGCTTGACGTTGATGGACCGTCGGTTGATGGTCAAGTTCTTGTAGCCAGCGTCGACGAGCGTCTGGTGGACCGCGTCCAAGACAACCTTGGGGTCGTCCTCCGCGGTGTGGTTGGTGACCGCGATGATGTCCACGTCCGCGCGCTGAAGGACGCCGTCCACCCGAGTCGGTCGGATGGCGGTGTCGCGCTTGTAAGAGCCAGACAGGAAGGTTCCAACGTGGACCTCCGAGAAGTCATCGTGCTCGGCCAACGCGTCGCGCAGGGTGTTGTGGGCGCTGGAACATGCGGCAACGGTCGAGGGTGACGGCTCGATTTCCGAGAGCATGTCCAAAAACTGTTGTTGTGTCGTCATATTTCGCCCCTTTCTGGCGAGAGTTGCTGGCTGGCGAGGGGTTAAACCCCGGTGCCACACTGACTAAGACGCCCGAAAATGTCGCCACGGACGCGCTGTCGAAGAGATTCCTTTGCCGGCGTCCGCCAAGCCGGTTGGCGGCGTCTACATGGGAGGGAGCCCCTTGCATGATTGAAGAACCAGACGAACCTCTTGGGCAGGACACCGGGTATGAACGGTTGCAGGCCGAAGATGTCGACAAAGAAATTCGCGCGCTTCTGGGCTCGCCGGCCGACTTTGTCCGCTTGCGGAGCATCGCCTCCACGCTAGCGGCTGGGGTAACCGGATTGACCGGTGACGACCTTTTGAACGAGGCGGTGGTGCGGTTCTATGAAGGCCGGCGTGCCTGGCCGCGCGGCGTGCATCCGCTGGTGGTGTTCAAGAGCGCCATGCACAGTCTGGCCAGTGACATGCGCAAGCGCAACGTCCTGAACCCGGTCGATGAGACCGTCGCGCTGGCCACGGCAGAAGTAGACGAGGACTCGACTGACACCCGCCGCAAGGTACATGGCGCGTCGACCTTGACGCCGGAAGATGACCTGTCCGGCAAGGAACAGCTGGCTGCCGTCTACGCTGCGGTTGCTGGCGACGAAGAACTGGAATTGCTGTTGATGGTCTGGGCTGACAGGTTGCGCGGCGATGAAGCGGCCAAGGAGTTGGACTGGGACAAGAAGAAGTACGAGGCGGCTCGAAAACGGCTCAACCGCCGTTTAGATGCACTGGACCCTGATCGGAGACTGAAATGACCAAGCCCTCGAACTTCAACAATTTTGTGGATGTCCTGACGCAGGAACTCATCGACATGCCAGATGAGCAGGTGCTCGACGGACGGGACGTTGCCCAGCTTCAGATCGATGCTCAGGCGTTGCTTAGATCGGCCCGGGCGGAGGCTGGACGCCGTCGCCTTGCCGCTGCCAAGGCAGGGGTCGGCACTTTGCGGAAGCAGGCATCCTCGCCAAGCGTTCGGGTGTCGACCGCGTCAGCTGCCGAAGCCCGACGTTTCATCGCCGAGGCACAGAACGACTCCAGGTACACCCTAGCAGCACGCAAACTTGGAGAGATGTCTGACGAGGAAGTACTCAGGCTCTACTCCCAGATGAAGCGCTTGGAGGATGCTGACAAGGGACGTGACGAATGACGCCCGCTCAGGCGGCAGAAGCCATCATTGAGGATCTCGGCATCACCCAAATTGCCGAACTGGACGTCGAGGCCATCGCCTATGACGCAGGCGTTGAAGTCCTTTATGAGCCCATGACTGGTTGCGAAGCGACGCTTGTGGGTATGGGCAACCATGCGATTGCAACCATCAACCCCTCCCCCTACCGCGGTCGGGAGCGCTTTTCCGTCGCGCATGAGGTAGGGCACTGGAAGTTGCATCGAGGTCGGTCGTTCCGATGCCGGGTGGACGGAGTGGAGGAGAACTTTGCCTCGACAGGCGCCTTGGAGAAAGAGGCAGACACCTTCGCCTCTCATCTCCTGATGCCGGCAAGCATGTTCAACGCTGCCATCAAGCCCTACGGGCAGCCGAACTTCAAGCAACTCGGAGATGTCGCCGCGGCCTTCGATACAAGCCTGACAGCTACGGCACTTCGATTGGTCGGGGTCGACACGCTGCCAGCCATCATCGCCTGCTACACGCGCAACGGCCTGCGCTGGCATGCCGCGGCCAAACACGTGCCCCGACGCTGGTATCTGAAGGACAAGGTCGACGAAGACAGCTTCGCCTACGACCTGCTATTCAGCGGCAAGGAATGCCGCGCGCTGGGAAAGCAGTCTGCGGACACCTGGTTCACCAACGACGACGCCGGTCGCTACGAAGTGCTGGAGCAGTGCGTGCCCCTTCGTTGCGAAGAGGTGTTGGTGCTGCTCTATCTGGCGGACTCAAAGATGCTCTACGCGGGGTTTGACCGTGACGTTGGCAATCGCAAGTACAACGAACACGGTTCGTATGTGGCGCCACGAGGACGGCGGTGAACTTCAGCTAGGGGCCAGGCGCTGCTCGTGCTGCTGGCCTCGCAGGACGTCCAAGAACTTCTGCGTCTTCGCTTGAAGCATCCGCGTCCCCGTCAGACCAGCGGAGAATGACGTGGTCCCAAGCCAAAGGTAGTTCTGATTGGGGAAGGAGTGGACTCAAACTGTCTTTCGATTTCTGACAGCAGTGACCTTGACAACCTGCCCATCCGCCTAGGATGCTGCCGCCCATGCGCATCCTCTCCGAACGTCTGGCCTTGTGGTTCCTGCGCCTGAACGGCTTCCTCACCATCCCGAACTTCATCGTGCATCCTGAAGGGCCGCGGGAAGACGGCGCCTATCCCCAGCAAACCGATGTCGATGTGCTGGGCGTGCGCTTTCCGTTTCGTGCGGAGAGCCGCGCCCGCCCGATGCCTGACTTCGACCTCTTTACCGCAGAGAAGCGAATGATGGTCGTTCTCTCCGAAGTCAAGACTGGTCAGTGCGGCTTGAACGGTCCGTGGACCGACCCACAGCGCCAGAACATGCAGAAGGTACTGTGCGCAGGCGGCTTTCGCCCGCCGGATCAAGTCGAAGGCATCGCCGCGGCGCTCTACCAGTCTGGCATCTGGGGGGACGAGTCGCTTATCGTTCGCATCGTGTGCTTCGGCGACCGCCACAACGCCGGCCTTGCCCGCAGCCATCCCCAGGTGCCACAGCTGCTTTGGAAACGCCACGTGCTGCCATTCGTCTACCAGCGCTTCGACCAATACAAGCTGGAGAAGCAGATGCACCACCAGTGGGATGAAGATGCCAAAGAGCTGTTCGCAGAGGCCGGACAGTCACCGGGCAACGATGGAAAGCAGTTTGTGCAATCGGTGGAAGTGGTCAGCGAACTTTGACTGGTCGCGCGAAGCACCGAACCGGCGGATGAGTCGTCATGCCAGTAAGCTGCAGAATTTCGAGTACTCGCAAACATCACATTCGCCTTCCGCGCTTGTAAGCGATGCCACGACCACCAAAGACATCGACGCCAGTCTCGACAGTCGGCTTGCTGCTTGGGGTGGCCGTCCAAGTCGGATAGCGACCACGGGAGCCCAAAACACACGCGTAGGCCGTTGACCAGGTGGACGTACCAGTGGCCGCAGCCGGAAGAACGGAGCTCTCGCTTAGAGCGCGGGCCGAAGCTGACGAGAGGCGGTCTGGGTGATTAGTTGACGCGGTTACACACGTGTGGCCAGGCAGCGTCGCTGCGTTTCGCAATAACGTGCCGGCGCACTCAAGTGCATCAGCGGTGCCGTTCACCAAGGACCAGCACTGGCATCCGAGACCGCGATGCGGCGCGCCAAGCCAATCTACCTGCGTACTGCAGCACTGTCCTCCTCCGCCGCGAAGGCCAAGTTCGATCTCTCTTGAAGAAGGCATTGCATGGATTTCGAGAACCCGTTTGAAGACCGACGCCGAAAGCACGTAGCAGGACGTCCAGGCGAAGTTTCTACGCCGGGCTAGCGGCGGATTAGGCTGAGGTCTACAGCGGCAGCGCCAACTTGCTGCGCGGCCTTTCGATGGAGAACACGTCCTTCAAACGTATTGCCCGGGACAGGTTCAACAGCCGCTATCTGACGCAGATGGCGTTGAAGCAAGATCTGCCTGCGCCCGATCCGAAAGCGGATCAGCGATCGTTTGTGATGTACCGAACCAAGCCCGCCGCCCGATCGTGATGGCAGCGAGGCCTGGGAGCCGCCGATGATGCGGCCGTCAGCTTCGGCCCGAAGCGGTCATCGAGCGGCCGAGAGCGACGGACCACTATCAGTCTTGAGCTGCCATGCGCGAAGGCGGCTTTGCAGCGGTTGCTGTCGGTGACGCAGAGAACACGAAGGTGTGTTTCGACGCGCCTCTGTTGATTTCCATCTTGAAGTGATGCTCTTGACTCTTGATCAACCGCCAACCTTGTCATATGCAAGTTTGAGAAAAGGCTTGGCGAGCTCAAAGTCCGCTTGCGTCTTGATAGTCACCTCGAGATCACCAGTTCCAAAGTGCCCAATGTCGGACACGTCTCTAAATATTCCTGGCGGGCCTACATGCTGTTTAGGATCCAATTTGAGGAAGACAAGAATCTTCTTCTGCTGAACTTCTACGCACGCGATGTTTTGTGAAGAGCGGTACGCGATGTAGAGCTTCTTGGGCGCCTCCTCGATCGTAGGATCGAGTGCCAGCATGAACTCCTGAATCTCGATGGCCAGATCGGCGATCTGTTGCGGTTTAGATTCCAGGTGCTGCTCGAAAGTCCAACCGCCCAGTGCTCTTGTCAGGGCCGCCTTCTTGCCGGCCGCCACCATCACCGGGTCTTTGCCTTCGAGAGTCGCAGTGGTCTCGGACACGGACCGTTGAAAGACCTCCTCCAAATAGATGGCACCGTTTGCGAAACGTCGAAAGGTCCACAGCTCGATGTTTGCACCCATCACTTGAACGGCGTGCAGGTCGTACTTCTTGTAGCTGGGCGCGAGGCAGATCACCCGTATCTCGGACCAATCGACTTCGACACCAGACCCCAGAGCCTTCTGCACGGCAATCTCGAAATCGCCATGATGGTCCCTCAGCCAGGCAAGGTAGTAAAGCGACTGGTTGATCAGCTCCGAGGAGGGAACGTTCTTGTATTCGATGATGACGGGATTGCCGTCCTCCGAAAGAGCCAGCGTGTCGATCCGTCCTGCGTGCACCTGGCCCGTGCGAAATTCGGTCGCAATGAATCGCGAGTTGAAAACCACCTTGAGGTTTTTCTCGATCAGACGCTGGAGCGTTCGCTCGTCCACAAAGTCGTCTTGCGCGATGGCGGTGAGGTTGTTGTCGAAGAGTTGAAAAAGAGGCATGCGTCTTGACGATGGTTGCTGTAATGCGTCGTGGGAGACGCAAGCGGCAGCGTTCTAGGCTGAAGCCCGTCCGCAGGCCGCCAGCATCACGTAACCGACTGTATCGAGTTTGATCGCTTTTGGGCAGAATCTGCCCGAAGGAGGAATTCACGATGGCCCGCCGAAAAAGAACCAGCCCCGCGGAAGACTTGATCGACCTGATCGCACTCTTGCCTTGGTATGTCGGGGTCATCCTGGCCGTTGCCGGCTATTTGCTGCTCCACCGTATTGCGGCGGCACCCCTTGCCAGCGCCATGGGCCCTGGCGAGGTTGGGAATGCGATGGTTAGAGCCGTCGGTCGCGGCCTCGCGACTGCCGGGCAGTATGTCGTGCCGATCCTCTGCCTCGCAGGCGCAGCGATTTCCGCTTGGCGCCGCCGCGCACGTCGAGTGCTCGTGGACAACGTGACCGGCTCGGACGCGTCCGACGTTCTTCAAGGCATGAGTTGGCGGGAGTTTGAAGTGCTCGTCGGCGAAGGCTTCCGCCTGCAGGGCTATCAGGTCGTGGAAAACTTCGAGCCGGGCCCGGACGATGGCATCGATCTCATGCTTCGCAAGGACGGAGAGAAATACCTGGTGCAGTGCAAGCAATGGCGGGCCTTCAAGGTCGGTGTGCCTGTGGTGCGCGAACTCTATGGCGTCATGGCGGCCAAGGGAGCCGCTGGCGGATTCGTTGTCACGTCCGGTCGATTCACGCCGGAAGCCGAAGCGTTCGCCAGTGGGCGAAACCTTCGGTTGCTCGATGGCCCGCAGTTGCACCGACTGTTGAAGCAGGCCCGAGGCAGCTCTTCTGCAAAGCCCAATGACCGCAACCAGGAGAAGCAGGCCCGCAACGCAGCACTCCAAGCTGCGAAGACAGCCGCGCCGAGCTGCCCCAGGTGCGCGCAATCCATGGTGCGACGCACAGCGCGAAAGGGCATCAACGCCGGCCAAGAGTTCTGGGGATGTTCGGACTACCCGAGCTGCCGCGGCACGGCCTGAGCATGGACACCGGCGTTCACTTGCTGATCGATCTGGAAAACGTCCAGCCGTCCCCGCTGGAGGTGGAGGCATGGCTAGGCGAAGCCGGTGAAGCATGGGTGTTCTACGGCCCACACCAGCTCAAGCGGAAGGCAGCTTTCGAGGTCGACAGCCCCCGCTCCACGCTCGTACCGATCGCGCGCCAGGGAGCGAACTCGTTGGACTTTCACCTGGTCTTTTATCTTGGCTACTTGGCGGCCAAACATCCCGAGTGCCGCTTTGTCGTGCTCGCGAAGGACACCGACTACGACTCGCCGATAGCGCACGCGAACACGTTGGCGTTCTCAGTCGAGCGTTTGCCGTCACTGTCCATCGCGGTGCCAGCGTCGGTTAAGTCATCGCCTGCGCCATCAAAGCCTTCCGCGACTCCGCCGAAAAAGAGGAAGGCGGCAACAAAGACCACGTCTGCAAAGGCCGCAACGATGCAAGAGACCAAAGCCAACGTCTTGTCTGAGGTGCACGTTGCACCGAAAGTAGCGATCAAGAAGCCGGTTGCTCAGAAGTTGCCGATAGCGATATACCGCGATCTCGTGAAGGAACTCGGCGGGCCGCATCGGCCCGCTAGCTTTGCGGCCCTGCAACGCCACATCCAGACGAAGTTTGGGCCGATGGCTGTCCCTGAAAAAGTGCAGATGCTCATTGATCGGCTTCTGACGGCCGATGTGATTGTTCTGAAAAGTGGCAAGCTGAGCTATCGGTCGACATAAGGCCGGGGAGGCGACTGCCTGATCGCGCTAAGGAGCTGGACGAGGGTGGAAGGCTGCGATCTCCGGAGATGCTGGCTTCAGGACGACCCTTTCGTCGCATGCCAGTCAGGCCGCTAACTGTGAACGATTCAAATCAGTCTGTAGCGAACACCCATCTTGACAGTCCAAAGGCCTGCTTGAGCCAACAGCAGCCGCATTCGGGAATTGAGTAATGGGCCTCGGCTGAGATCAACCAGGCCGTGAGACGTTCGAATACCCCTCCGGATCATCGATCCAGCGCTGAAGTGCCCCGCGCGGCCAACCACAGGCGCGTCCGCCCAAATGCACAGGAGGAGGAAACTTGCCTTCAGCGATCCTGCGATACAAGGTAGCGCGGCTCAGTGCGGTGATGCGTATCACGTCGGCCATGCGAAAAAACGCGGGGCCTGTCGCGCTGGACAGATCAACATGGCGGTGATTGGCATGGGCTTCGAATTGCACGATAGCTCCTTGAAGTTTGTTCGAGCCTTCAAGTAGCGGCTTGCGTACCGACGCTGAATTTTTGACTCGAAGACCTCGGACAAAAGCAGAACCTGCACCGGAACCAGAGCAGCGCTGCCATCCGGACTCGCCCGGCAATCGCAGCCCAATCCAGCGCCCCATAGACTCGTCTTCCGCATGGTTTTGCGCCGAGCGTGCGACGACTCACAGCTTCTGACAACTGGGAGTTTTGATAGGAGGTAACGCTCTGGCCCGGGCACATTCACTACCACGCCCAGACGACCACACCGTCACGGTATCAATGGGGGTAATCCTGCAGAAGGTCACTGAAACGAGGACGACTCAACCATCATCGGACACGTGCCCCAGACGAGTTGGCATCCGCGCGCTCCGGCGTTCGAATTCTCTCTGTCTCCCTCCATCGATCCGCCAATCGCTGCGCATCAGTCTGCACAGCCGGCATGCGCGCGACGAAGCGTTCCACCCGGTGGGCCAACTCAGCCTGGCCCTGACTTCGAAGCGCATCCGTAACTGCGTGCCAGCCCGCCACCGCCTCCTGCCGCGTGCGCTGCATGGTCTCTTTGCCGCCGTCCAGGGTGCCTCGCTTTGTCTGTAAGGCGCGGAGCACGTCGTCCAGCTTGGCGCGCATGAAGGTCGAGGTCTTCGGAGGCCGATGCCTGGACCGGTCGCCGGGCGGCAGTTGCCCGAACGCCCGCAGCGCGCGGAGCCGATGATGAATCGCATCCCTGTACGGCTTGCGGGTCTGCCCTCGCACTTGGCGGGGTGTGGCATTGGCCGCCACCCCCTGCTCACGCATCAGCGCGGCGAACTGCTCGCGCCACTGGCGCAACGTGTCCTTGCGGATGTAGAGACGCTTGCCAGGCTCGAACTCGTGCTCGCACTTGACCACCAGGTGCACATGCGGATGCGGCTGATCGGTGTGCAGCACCATGGCGTAGCGATATTGCAGCGCGAAGTTCTCGCGTGCGAAGACGCGCGCCGCAGCCAGTACTTTTTCCGGTGGCGTGCCGGCGGGCATGGACAGGACGATGTTGTGGACCAACTTCGCACGGGTGTCTTTCTGCCCCTGAGCGGATTTCGGCTTGTACTGGCTTCTGCAGAGTTCAAGCTGCCAGTCGGCCGTGATCTCCTGGGCTGCGCCCCGACCCTGCTGCGTCAGCCCTTCATCGGTTTCGATCGGCAGCTTGCCGTGACGGCCGATGTAGCGCAGGTGGGCCTCGACGCCGCCAATGTCCCGCCCGCCGCCGGAGACCTTCACCATCACCTCGGGCGTACGGCCCACCGTGCGCTGGATCTGCGCGATCTGGTCGGCGCCGAGGCGCAGCGTGCCGCCCGGTCCTCGCCGACCGTAGCTCACGATGTCCAGGCTCATGTCGCGCGACTCTCCGGCCGAGCCGTGGCTGCTTCTGTCCACGCGCACAATCTGCTTAGGCACGGCGGTTCCCTTCGCCGGTCTCCCAGCTGATGAGGTTGCGGCGCACGATGGCTGCTGTGGCCTCGCGTGCCACCTCGATTTCCCGCCGGACCATCGCGATGGCTTCGCCCAGGTCCGGTGCCACCTGCACGGCCTGAGTGTTCGGCATGCCGAACGTTCGAAACTGCCGTCCCAGCGCAGCCAGTTGGGCATTGGTCACTTTGATCTGATCCATTTCGTTCGGGGGCAGCACTGCGGCGTCACGGACATGGTTGTGGATCAGCAGGGCCAGGTAGCTGCATGCCTTCATTCCACGCGAACGGGCTCGTCCGGCCGCAAGCGCTCGATCGCCCCTGCGAAGCCGCAGCGTGATGCGATCCGCCATCCCAACGTCGCTTTCCGATTCGTGTGGAAATTGTTGTGCGCCCGAGCCCAGCGAGATTTCGCCGTTGGTCTTGAGTACCTCGTCGACCATCTTCGCGAGCAGAGTCGACGCACTGAGATGATGCCGCGCCGCCAGCGCGGCGAAGCGCGCCCTCGTCTCGGGCGGCACCCGGGTGGCTATCACGCGGCTCGATAGTGAGGTCTTGGTCATTGCAACCCCGTTGCAGTAAACAATGTCTGACGTCAGTCTATCCTGCCCTCACAGCCGCACAAGGACTCAGCCCTCGAAGTTCCAGTGTCGTCCTGCAACTGCCACTTCCACACTGCCGGCGCTCAGTCATCCATCCCACGACCCCAAAGCATCCACACGGTCACAACACAAATTTCCTACTCCTTCATCGAACAGGAAGACCTGCACTGTCGATAGCCGTTCGAGGCTTCCTCGGTATTCGGCATGCCGAACACCTATGCAAGGAGGGATAAAGGGGATTGCGACGTATAGCCGGTGCACGTGCGATCAATCGACTGGGTGGCCGCCTCGCTCCACAGCCTGACGGTGCCGCCGCGAGCAGCCTATTCGCGCAGCGTGAAAACCACCGAGAGGTAGGAAACCGGCCTCGAGTGAATGGCGTCGATGCCGTGCAGCGCAGTCGCCTCAAACAGTAGCGAGTCCCCTGCCCTCACCTCGACCACCTTGGCACCATAGCGGTAGCTGACATCCCCGGAAAGGAAGTACAGGAACTTCAAGCCCGGGTGCTGGAAGGTCACGTAAGGATTGGCTCCGGGCAGCAGCGTGACCAGGTACGGCTCAACGAACAGATTGCCCGACAGCAGGTGGCCCAGCAGCTCGTAGCGGTAGTCCGCCACCGCGCCGATGCGGTCGACGAGGACACCACACCCCGCGCGCACGTGGCAGAAGTCCGTGCGGCGCGCCTGATCACTGAAGAAGCGCGACATCGGCACGTGCAGGCCCTGCGCGAGGCGCTCCAGGGTCTCCACCGAAGGCGAGACCAAACCGCGCTCGATGCGCGAGAGCATCGAGGAAGAAATCCCCGAGCCTTGCGCCAACGCGCCGCCAGACATATCAGCGGCTATGCGAAGCGTCCTCACCTGCGCGCCGATGCGCGCCGCTGACGGACTGCGCACGACAGGTGTTGGTTGCCTCGCTCGGACGCGTGTGATCGAGCTTGGCAGCCGCAGGCGCCGGGCCGTCGGCAGGGGTGAGGGAGCTTGGTGACGCGTCATATGGAGTCTCGCTGGCAGCGACGATGCATTTATCTGCTGATGCTTCGCCAGATGTCACGATTAGTGTGTTCACCATTAGATCACATGAAGTGACTATCCGTGGCACATGAAGTCTGTGCGTCATCGATTTGGGGAGCGCATCCGCATGCTGCGGATCGCTACCGGCATGAGCCAAGAGGCCTTCGCCGATCGATGCGGTTTCGCGCGCACCTATATGAGCAGGGTGGAGACAGGCGGAGCAAACCCGTCGCTTGATGCACTGCAGACTTTCGCAACCGCGCTAGGAATGCCATTGAGTGAATTGTTTGCCGGCATATAGTCAGGCGGGTCTATCCGCTGCGCATGGCCAAGCAAAGGCGCTTCCCGTCCGGTCCACGATCAGCATCTGAACCGTTCCCGATTTTTGCAACGACACGGTAATCGGCAGCCCACCATCCGATTCAGCATGACCGTCTCTGCTGTTCGGAATTTGCAGCCAACAAATTGAGAATCCCCAGTCACTCGCAGCTGCCGAACAGCTCCCCTGAACGTTCGGCATGCCGAACATGTGGAATGCGCAACGATCAATGTCGCGCGTTCATGCCTTTCAGCCTCTTGCATCGCATAAGCGACACCACCGGTCTGGGGCTGCGAAACGGGTAGCCTTGCGGCCTATTCGGATACTGCGTGCGCGGGCACAGAGATCATTGACGCAACGCCAATCAAAGTGTGGACAAGATGTCGAAGCGCTCTTGCATGCTCAAAGGCGCATGAGCATCGGTCAATGTGCGTGAGCAAGCAGGTCCTGCGCCTTCACCAGAACGTAGCCTGGGCGTCTGGTCAGCGCGTCGGCGTCTTTTTCGTGACCGGCCTTGTGATTCATAAGGAGCTGCAGAACGGGAAGTAACCCTGCGACCGCAGGCATGACCTGATCCGTCGCGACTCCGTAGGCAGACAAACCAAGCCCGAGCAGCGCGTATCCACTCTTCCAGTAGCGCAACGCGTGGCGCTCGACCAGTTCGAGTTCAGACCGGAGCTCCGTTGCCTGTTCTCTCAATTCAGTCACGACTTCGGACGGACTACTGACCGATGTCTTTTGTGGGTTCACGTTGAGCGCACTGGCAATCAGCTCACGAAACCTTGGCAGCGCCTTAGACGCCTCTTCCCTCAACTGCAAGATCTGATGGGCATTGAGATCACTGACCCATGGGAGTTGAAGGTCACGGGCATTGTCCAGCAATCGGAGTTGATGCCCGACTACGACCCGTCCTTCTTGGCGCAGTAGTCCGAAAAGACCGATTCTTGAATTCGAGAAGACAGCGCCCCCACCGGCGGCCGCGTCGCGGGCGGTCCATAGTGCACTATGGACCGCCATAGTGATTTGCTGTTCTGCCACGTCTCGTTGACTGAGCGACGAGTCAAAGTCTTTCTCGAAGGCAAACATACTCGTTTGCGGCTCATAGAACGAGCCCGTGTCGACAACGCAAGTACCGTCTCCTGGGCGCCTCACCACTACTTGGTCTGCGAACTCATCTAGCAAGGTTGCAGCAGTAGCTCCCACGACATCGTCAAAGTGCTCGATACACGATGGACATGCCGGGACGATAGGCGACCTGAATTTGATGATCCCGGCCGCAATCATGGGGAACAGCTCCCACAAAAGCAGCCCATCAAGCACTGCGTCATCGAGCTTCGCATTGGTAGCGCGGCCGAATCGCACAAACCGCTCAGTCAAATGGTCAGTCAACCAAACGCGATCGGCAAGGAGCCCCATGCTTCTCATCAGACGCTGCGCTTGAGCACTTCGGCATTCAGGATTCCGACAGGAACGTGGCGAAAAGAGATCAAGAGGACCGTCGAGATATATATCGAACTCTGTAGGTGCGGCCTGAAAGCGTTCTGAAAAGCTCTCGGCCTGATAGACCTCCGACTGCATACGAAGGTCGGGAAGCATTTCCTTCACTCGCTTCCGCGCATTGCTCCACGTTTTCGCAGCTGGGCCGACCGCATCGAGCAGCAACCAGACCGATGGGGGAACGTGAGGCAGTTCGTTGATCATTTTTCGAGCTTGGTGAGCGGCGAAGTGCTGCGACAGCAGCATAGGCCACCGTGGCAAACATCCTGCCACGTGGAAGCAACACTTTATGTTACAACGTCTTACTCTCACCTGCTGCTGATCGCTGGCCTCCATTGGAAACGCCTGTCCTCGACTCTTTGCATGCACGTGCTCGGCGCATCGCTGCTGAGGGTCGAATTGTTTCCGTCGACGTTGAAGCCCATCCTGAAAAAGGCGACCAGATCTTTGCTGTCGGCGCCGTTCGATCCGACAGCGCAGATACCTACCGCAGCACCTGTTCCCCTGCAAAGGCTGCTTCGGTAGCGGCATCCTTCAACAGCTTTGCCCGAGACGGCCAGATTCTTCTGGGCCATAACATCAGGCGCCACGACATACCTCTGATGCGCGCCCAGCTGCCGCAGCTGGAATGTCTGCGCTGGCCCGTGCTAGACACGCTGGAGCTGTCCGCCCTCGCCTTCCCTAGCAACCCCTATCACCGGCTGGTGAAGGGCTACAAGCTGCTCTCAGACGAACGCAACAACCCTACCAAGGACGCCCGGATCGCGCTCAACGTGTTCGAAGAAGCCGTCGAAGCGCTGCTGGAGACGAACGAGCAGGAGCCTTGGTGGCTGGCATTGCTGCACTTTCTACTTCGCAACGACGAGAGCATGGCGACGCTGCTGGCTCAGGTGCGTGAGGAGACCGCTCCCGCAGGCGAGACGATCGGGCCGATCGTTGCCAGCCGTTTTGCGGATCGCTGCTGTGCCACCCGTTTGCATGCGCTGGTCGCCGACATCGCGACTTCCTTCGACGGCCACGACCCTTGGTCGATCGCATTTGCCTTGGGGTGGATCCGCGTAGCGGGAGGAAATTCCATCCTCCCCCACTGGGTCTTCCATGAACTGCCCGCCGTCAGGCAGTTGATCGCAGAGCTTCGGGAGATCGACTGCGGCCAGACCAATTGCCCATACTGCCGCCAGAACCACAACCCTGAAGCGCTGCTGTCCTCGTTGTTCGGCAAGCCAAGCTTCCGATCTCACCCGACAACCGCCGATGGCTCATCGCTGCAACGCGCGATCGTCAGTGCCGGACTGGCACGCCAGAGCCTGTTGGCCGTGCTGCCCACCGGCGGCGGCAAATCCATTTGCTACCAGCTCCCTGCCCTAGTCCACTATCGCCGCTCAGGCCGGCTGACCGTCGTCATATCTCCGCTGCAGTCGCTGATGCGAGACCAGGTGGACAACTTGATGAAAGCCGATGTCCAGTGCGCGGCAACCGTCAACGGGATGCTCACTCCACTGGAACGGCGAGATGTGCTGGACCGCATCCGCCTGGGCGACATCGGCATCGTGCTCGTCTCACCCGAGCAGTTCAGAAGCAAGACTTTCGTCGATGCCATCCGCATGCGGGAGATCGCGGCCTGGGTTTTCGACGAAGCCCACTGTCTCTCCAAATGGGGGCACGACTTCCGCACGGACTATCTGTACGTCTCGCGCTTCATCCGGGAGCAGTTTCCCAGGCAGGCACCGATCGCCTGCTTTACCGCCACCGCCAAGCCGGATGTCATCGACGACCTGTGCGACCACTTCCAGGAAAGCCTTCAGATCAAACTGGAGACATTCCTCGGCGGCCACGAGCGCACGAACCTGTCCTATGCCGTCGTGACCACCTCGGGCGGCGAGAAGCCGCAGCGCATCGTGGAGCTGCTGCGCGATGGCCTGCGACAAGAAGATGCCGCCGTGGTCTTCTGCGCCACACGCAAGAGCGCTGAGACCATCGCCCAGATCGTCGCGCAACAAGGCATCGCATGCGGCTGCTATCACGGAGGGCTCACCGCTGATCTTCGCAAAGAGACCCAACGCCGTTTCCTGGACGGCGAGCTGCAGGTGATCGCCGCTACCAATGCGTTCGGCATGGGCGTGGACAAGCCCAACGTTCGGCTGGTGATCCATGCCGAAATTCCCGGCTCACTGGAGAACTACCTCCAAGAGGCCGGGCGTGCCGGGCGCGATGGCGACGAAGCCAAATGTGTCCTACTGTTCGACCCCAAGGACGTGGAGACTCAGTTCCGCCTGTCCTCCACCTCGCAGCTTTCGCAGCGAGATTTTGTCGGACTGCTCCGGGCCTTGCGCGTCCAGGCCAAGAAGCTGGGAAAAGACGAGATCGTCATCTCGGCGAAAGAGCTGCTCGCGCAAAGCGTCGGAACCGGCATAGAGATCGACGCCCCCGACGCCTCCACCAAGGTCACCACGGCACTGTCGTGGCTTGAGCGCCATGGTTTCTTGAAGCGCAATGAGAACGCCACCAAGGTCTTCCCTGCCAGTCTTCGGGTAACCTCGCTGCAGGAAGCCAAGGACCGCATCGACAAGGCGGATTTTTCCGCCAGCGTTCAGCAGAAATTCCTCGCTGTCGCCACAGCCCTGTTCCGCTCAGACACGCCCGAGGGACTGAGCACCGACGAGCTCATGCTCGACGCGGGCATCCGACCGGAGGAATGTTTCCGCATCGTTCACCAGTTGGCCAAGCTGGGCATCCTGGTAAATGACCTCGGACTGACGGTGCGCCTGATGCGTGGCGTGAGGGGCGCGTCCGCATCCCGCCTCGAATATCTGAGCGCCATGGAGAAGGAGCTCATCGAGCTCATGGCTGAGAACGCCCCCGACGCGGATCAAGACGAGGCGCAACAACACCTGAATCTCCGAGCGGTCTGCACGGAACTGCGCGATCGTCTGAAACTCGACGACGAAAAGGGGCAGCTCGATCCCACTCAGGTCCGGGCCTGTTTGCGATCCATGGCCGACGGCTTCGGCTCTGGTAACGACAAGCGCAGCATGATCCAGCTGCAGTCGCTGGGCGATGACACCCTGCGCGTCACCTTGCGTCGGCCTTGGTCCCAGATTCGCAGGATCTGTGAACTGCGCCGTGCCGTCGCTCAAGTCACGCTCTCGCGGCTCCTTGCAGAGGTGCCGGACGGCGTCAAAGGCGCATGCCTGGTGGAGTGCAAGGCCCAAGCACTGATCGACGCGCTCAGTGGCGATTTGGTTCTGAAGATCCAGCTACGCGAGCCCGACGTGGCGCTGGAGAATGCGCTGCTCTACCTTCACCAGACGCGTGTGCTCGAACTGGACAAAGGCAGGTCGGTCTTCCGCTCCGCCATGACCATCCAGATGGACGAGGACACCGCCAGGCGGTTCAACCAAGCATCGTTTGCACCCCTGGAAGAGTTCTACAAGGAACGGACGCTGCAGACGCACGTCATGCACGAGTACGCCAAGCTGGGCGCGGAAGATCCAGCGAAAGCGCTTGCACTGGTCAAAGCCTACTTCACACTGCCCCACAAGCAGTTCATCAAGGAATTCTTCCGCGGACGAACGGACCTCCTGGAGCGAAAGACCACCGACGAGTCCTACCAGCGCATTGTTGATGACCTGCAGCACCCCGTACAGCAAGCCCTGGTCACGCAGCCCCGGACAGGCAATCACCTCGTCTTGGCTGGCCCAGGGTCCGGCAAGACACGGGTGATCGTCCACCGGATCGCCTACCTGCTGCGCGTACTGCGCGTGAATTCGGGACGCATCATCGCACTGGCCTACAACCGGGGGGCGGCCATCCAGCTGCGCCGCCGACTGATGGCGATCGCCGGAGATGATGCGCGCGGCGTGCTGGTCATGACTTACCACGCGATGGCGCTGCGCCTGACCGGAACCAGCCTCGCCGGGGCGGAGCGCACCTCAAGCAGTGTCGACTTCAAGAAGATGCTCCAGGACGCCATCGACCTGCTCGAAGGCAAGAGTTCGGCCCTGATCGATGCAGACGAGGTCCGCGATCGCCTGCTCCAGGGCTACGAATACATCTTCGTCGACGAGTACCAGGACATCGACGAACAGCAGTACGCGCTGGTCAGCGCCCTTGCCGGCCGCCGGCGATCAGACGCCGACACCAAGCTGAGCATCATGGCCGTCGGTGATGACGACCAGAACATCTACTCCTTCAAGGGCGCGAACATCGAGTTCATCCGGCGCTTCCGGGCCGACTATGAAGGGGAGCTCACCTACCTGGTCGAGAACTTCCGCTCCACCCAGAACATCATCTCGGCCGCCAACCATGTGATCCAGCGCGGCGCCAATCGCATGAAGGTCGATCACCCCATCCGGATCGACGCCCGGCGCAAGGACGATCCGCCGGGCGGACGCTGGGCCGCGATCGACCAGGAAAGCCGCGGCGCGGTACGGTTGACCACCAGTCCGGCAGACCCGAACCTTCAGGTCCAACTGGTCCACGCGGAGATCGAGCGCATACGGCGCCTCGATCCGATGGTCAAGCTCTCGGAGATCGCGGTGCTCTGCCGCACACACGCCCCGCTGGAAAAGATGAGGGTTATTTGCGATGCCGAAGGCCTGCCCTGCGAGATCACCGGCCCGGAAGCGGCCAAGGGACAGATCGCGCTGATGCGCACGCGCGAAGGCTGGGCCTTGGCCCAGGCACTGAGGCGGCGACAGCTGCGCATGGTGCGACTCGGCGCGCTGCGCAGAGCCCTGAGCTATCTGCAACGCGCCCAGCCCAGAAACGCGGCGTTGCTGGATCTTCTCGATATCGTCGATGACGTCGCCGCCACGCTGCAGGCAGACATCGTTCCAGCAGCCGAAGCGCTCGACCTGTTCTACGAAGCTGCCGGCGAAATGCGACGGGATGGCCGCGCAAGCGCCATCAAGCTCATGACTGCACATGGCGCCAAGGGCCTGGAGTTCGACCACATCATCGTGATGGACTGCGCCGACTGGCGTTGGGATGAAGAAGATGAGCGGCGACTTCTCTACGTGGCCATGACCCGCGCCCGTCAATCGTTGACCCTGATGCACGCAGAGGGTGGACGCAACCCCTATCTCGTGGACCTTGGGACCGTCAACGGCGTGCACAACCAATTGCCCAGGGCCCGCCCACAACATCGGGCTGATCTGGAACGCCGCCACGTCATGCTCGGCCCCGCCAGCATGGACATTGGATTTGCAGGACGGGCTCCGTCCGCCAAGCCAGTTCATCGCGCAATTGCTGCTTTACGGCCCGGAGATGTCGTCGAGATCAAAGGGCGGTTCGTTCACTCGGTATCTGGACAGATCGTTGGTCGGCTGGCCGCAAGCGTAGATTCGGCCCCCCTCCAACAAGGAGTCGCATCCGTGGTTGCAGTCATGGTGCGAACCCGGTCTCAGACACCCGTGGAGTACTGGCCGGCGCTGCAGGTCGATCACTGGGAAACGCCGCTTGCGGAAGTCCGGATCACGGATCCACTCGCGACGCCGGTTGCTGACGACTTGACGACGCCCTGTGGCCGAGAGCGGGAGGCGCCCTGAATTTAGACCGTCAGTTTAGACATTGAACCAGAGAATCCATGGCAATCAAAACCAGCTGGGTATTACCACCGCACACCATCGGCGGCCTAGACCACATCGGCACGCAAGGCCCCTGCATCCTGATCTACTCGCAACTGCTCCCCGGCATTACAAACGTCACGGACAGAGCCCGGTATTACAGCTTTTATCCATGGCTGATCCGATCCTACGCGGAGCGTGACAGCGACCGCAAGAACTTCGACGCGTTCCTGGAGGCGTACCGAAAGGCCGACTGCCTGTTCACAATGATTGCCGAGCGTCATGCGCAGGTCATGGGTG
The DNA here is from genome assembly GCF_900111625.1 of Variovorax sp. OV084. Classification (NCBI taxonomy): domain Bacteria; kingdom Pseudomonadati; phylum Pseudomonadota; class Betaproteobacteria; order Burkholderiales; family Comamonadaceae; genus Variovorax; species Variovorax sp. OV084. Next base: position 22,690 of record NZ_FOII01000029.1, read on the forward strand.
ACGACGCAGCACGCCACGGGCCTGCAATGGTGGGGCGAGAAAAGCTCAACATTGCCGTCAGGCTGATCGGCGAAGGAAAGTCGGTCCGCCTCTCGACCTACGCGACCCGAGAGGAATCGGGCGAGCGCTACTTCGCCAACAAGCTTGGCGGACTCGGCCAGTACTATGCGGGAACACTGACCCAACTCGACATCTTGGCCGCAGTCGAAAAGCCTTGGCTAAGCTACACGCATGAGCGCGGCGAGCCGATCGCACAGGCGTTCGACAGGAGCGTCGACGGCCGTTCGTTCTGGCAAGCCGTGGATGCGGATACCGTTTCGGCGCAGACGCTAGATGCGCTTCGAGACTTCTGCCCTTGTTGTCTGCCCAGCCGGCACAGCGAACGTGATGCCCTGCTCGACATCCTCTTCGACCGGAAGTCAGAGTTCGAGGCAGAAGGAATCCAGCGGCGCAAGAGCCTGGCGCTGCTGCTGCACCTGGCCGGGGCCTTGCAGGCGGCAGAACTCACGGCTGTCGACGAACCCACCTTCCGCGCAGCTGTCTACACGGAAACGCTCGCAGGCGGCACGGCATGGTGCCCGCCGGCCCACTTGGCCCACACCCGGTCGGCCTGGGCTTACTACGTCCGGAATGACCTGATGTCCGTCGCGATGCAGAAGGCGTTCGCCATCGCGCTCACTACGCTGGCGACGCAACCCGCTCCGCCGGCCTCCATCGAAGAGTTCAGCCAGTCTCTGGCGAGCCGTCCGGAACTGGTCAAGGCACTGGACAAGCTGAAGGCGAAGACCTTTGGCGCGCTGTGCAGGTCTTTGGAAAGCGGCGCACCGGCCCTCGGCGAGTTCATGGCCGATGGGCACGAACTGGCCTGGGCTGCGGCCCGCGTTTCCGGGGAACGCCAGCGACTGGACCTGGAACCTGCCTTTCTGGCGTCCGTCGTGACCGTGCTGGCGCTTCTTCGGATGCGAGAAGACCAGGGTGCCCCCGCCTATGGCAATCTGGCTCTGGATCTGACACAGCTCCAGGACTCCCCGATCAATTTGACATCGTTTCGGGAGCGCTGCGTGAAATGGAACGACATGGCGCTTTCGGCCGTCGTCGTGGACCTGATCGGCTGGATCCTGCAGACCCATCTTCGCGTCGCCCTGCGCAAGCTGCGGCAAAGTTCGACCGCCACCTTCCGAATCCACCCTACCGAGCGGGGAATCGAGCCTCACGGTGAAGTGCCCATACCGGCGAAAACCAATCCCCGTATCCGGCAAGCGATCAAGATGCTGTGGGATCTCGGCGCCCTGGCCCGTGAACCTGATGGCAGTGGAGACCTGCGAGCTACTGCGCTTGGCATTCAACTCTTCGAAGCCGCCCATGCCTGAGACCAACGACGACATCTCGCTACTGGCCGCCCTCAAGGGTGCGAAATTCGAGGCGTCTCTGGTGACGACCTTCAATGCAACGCTCCCGTTTTATGAGGAAGTTTTGCTTAGACGCCTGCAGGCAGCTGAATCGCGGCATAACGTTGTACTGATGGACGCCGTCCAGTGCGCGCGTTCGTGGGCCACGCCGTCCTTGAGGCCGCGCCTGGCCGGTGCGGCGTATGCGCTCATCCCCATGGCCGCGCCGGGAGCGTTCCACCCAAAGATCTGCCTGCTTGCGAGCAAGAAGCGTTGTGTCTTGTTCATTGGCAGCCACAACCTCACGCTTTCCGGCTTCGGCTTCAATCACGAAGTCACGACGCACATCGACGTGCGTCCGGATAGCGACCCTGCTCACAAGCTGGTGCTGAGTCACATCTGGAGCCTGATTCAGGAATGGCTTCGAACTCAGGAGGGGATGCTGGCGCCATCCGTACTAGAGGCCGCGCACAGGATCGGCGAACATATTCCGCAGGCCGATGGCGCCCAATCGAAACTTTCCGACATCCGTCTGCTCGGGCAGTCCAACAGCGGGCCGTCGTTGTTTGAACAGCTCGACCGCGCAATATCGGCGGCGCCCAAGCGCGTGGTGCTTACCGGCGCATTCTTCGATACCCAACACGCCTTTCTGAAAGCGCTGGAAGCCCGTTGGCCGGGCGCCTCGATCAAGGTGATCATTGACCCCAAGACCGTTCAGCTCGGCGGCCGCCCCACAGGGCTTCGCTCGCAATTCGTTGATGCGCGAAAGCTCTGGGTGCAGAAGGCGGAGCGCTATCTCCACGCCAAGGCGCTTCTTCTCGACTTCGGCGACTCGCAGATGCTCGTTGCGGGCAGCGCGAACCCGAGCCGGCCGGCCTGGCTGGGAGGCTCGCGCGTCAACTTCGAGGCCATGCTCGTCCGGCCGAACATTGAAGTGGCAAGCTCCAGCTTCGCCAACGATCTTGCTCAGGGCTTTACAGCCCGCGCAATGGACAGTGCCGACCTGCGCGCGATACTGATCTCACGTCAGGACGACGAGAACGACGCCGACGCACCGGCCGCTCCGGTGCGGATCGTCGCTCTTGCCCCGGGGACTTCGGCAGTCCTGATCCCGGCGCGCGACGCTGTGGGATTCGCGGAGTTCGTCATGCACTTGCACGATGGCTCCCAAACTGCACCTGCGGGCCTTCGACATTCCGAGGATGGGGGCGCGGTCGTCGAGCTGGGCGACAGGGCGGCTGAGGTGCGATGGCTGGAGTTGAGCAGCCTCGGTGGCAAGCTCCTTCGCGTCATCGTCCACCACGATGCAGCTCTGGGCGGTGGCGTGGTGCGCTCGCACAGAGCTGCACTCCAGGATGCGCTGGCCAGTTTGGACTTCAGCGGTGCCAACATCGAATCGCTCATCCAGCAGATCGAAGCGGCCATCTTCGATGATCCGGAACAAGTGGTGTCGCCGCCGGCAACCTCCGCACGGCCTGGCGCGGACGGACAAGCTCACATTGCTTCTGCACGTCCGGAATCTCTCGCCGTCCACATCGGCGAAGGTGCAAGCGGAAGGAAGATCCAGAAGAAGCGCCTTTTGCAAGCGGGAAGTCTGCTCGACGTGCTCGATGCCCTCCTCTACCGACTCGGGCAGGGACTGCCGAGATCGGCCGGGTCCGCCTCCGGGATCCCATCGGTCTCGGAAGAGGAACTCGTAGGAAATGAAAATGAGGAGGCTAGCCCAGAGCCTCCAGCCGCGCTGCACCAGCAAGCCGTCGACGCTGTGAGAAAACGGCTCAAACAGGTCGTCCGTCGCATGATCAAACGGCTCAAAGCGGCGCAAAGCGAGGCCAACGCTGACGCGCGTGCAGCCAAGACACGAACCGGCGTCGTCCAGCTCGTCGCGGTGCTGTCACTGGTCAGGGAGTTCAGGCGCATTCGGCACCTGCCCCAATGGCGGCGGATGGGAGGGTTCATCGACGCCGAAACCCGTCAAGAGCTCTTGTCGCAATCAATGATGATCCTTTTCGGGCGGGCGCAAGGCATCGCGCGCGACATCCACGCCAAGGACGGCGAGCCCGGTGAAGTCGTGGAACTCGGTCAGATGCGGGCCCTGCTGGCGTGGCTCGCCTGGGACATCGGTCACAGCCTCCTGAAACGCATCGAGCCTATGACGCCGAAAGCAACAAAGGACTCTTTGGTTGCCACGTATGCATATCTTTACGAGCTGCTCCCGGCGATCGTCGTGAAGGACGAGGACACAGCGCTACTTGCATCCAGCGTGCGAATGACCAATATGCCGACCCCTGACGAAAGCGCCCATGGAGAAAGCTGGCTCGCGCATCACCTCACGACCGGTCTGGAAGTCGCCACGGCCCCCGCGACGGCCTACCTGGATCGAGAAGGTATCAAGGCTGGCGATCTGATGCATATTCCTCATTCCAACCCACCGCAGTTCAGCGTCGTAATTGATGCGACCGCAGAGGAGATTTGCCTGAGCGAACTGGACACCAAGCGAAGGTTTACACGCTTCGCTTGGTGTCCAGCGAGGCCTACCTGCTGATTTCCATGTGAACCTGATGCATCGGATTACAGACCGGCGGAATTCAACAGCAGAGGGGTAGCAATGGATCTGCGTAGATTCAACGGCGTATTTCGCCGCTCTTGGGGTGAACTCAAGGTGATTTCAGCGTTTTGTAATCAGGATGGCGTACTTCTGGCCGCAGCCCCCCGGATTCCTCACTATCAACGGCACGGCGGGAGAGGCGGGTTCGGCGCTCTCACTGCGCCCACTCAAAGCAGCCATTCGAATTCTAGGGATGTCCTTCCGTGGCGGCCATCAAGATACTAAGCAATTGACGGTGTGGCGGAGCGTGATCGGGACCATCTACTATTCCGCAGGGTATTCCATCGAATCAGCCGTGGGACACAGGATCTGCTTCCTTAGCTACAACAGTGTCATAGAGCCCGTAATGCGTCAAACCTTGATGGCTCTCAATTCCGGTGTATCGCAGCGATGCATCCTCATATCGTCTAAAGGCGAAAACGGCCTGGTTCATTTGCTCGGTGTTGAACACTTTAAGCTGGACCAGCAAGTGAAAATCCTGCACCGTCAGACCGGTAACTGTGAGGAAAAGATCTGATTCCAACTTGGTGATTACGTCCCGCAGCGTGTTCTCTCGGAAGTCTGTGAGGTACATGAATGCGGGAATGCGTGTTGCAAACTTGATCAGCTTCTCCTGAATCAGCTTACGCTTGGATTTGTATTCCTTCTCAGCGTCTGAAAGCTGCTTTTTCTCCTTGGCCGACAAGTTCTTTTCCTTGGCCTTGTTCTTGAGGTCTTTAACTTTCTCACTCTTGTTGATGATGGTCTCTATGAAGTTGTCGCCAAGCGCTCGCCAGCCCTCGATCCGCTCTACTGCAGCCAAGGCCTCAGGGCTTTCCAGAATGCGTTGCAGAGTGCCGTTGTCCACGTTCACCAATAGGGCGCTCTCCCACTTGCGCGCTAATAGCGTTGCCGAAGTACCAGCCATCGCGATGTCCAAAATACCACCCGCGTCGATTTGCGTCATATTCGCGCCGTCATAGGCAAGCACGGGCAAGAAGGCCACCAAGTCCTTGACTGCGACTTCTGGGTCGAGCTCATTAGGTGATAGACCAATGCCGTATTCGCAAAGCTGCCGCAGCGCCCGCGTAGGTGCAAAGTCGAACACAAAGCACACAGGCTTGAGGATTTCCTCCTCATTCGGGTTGTCGCCGTTGGGGTTCTTGATTGACCACGGCGACTGCACACGAAATGCAGCTTGGAAGTACGTTTCCGGCGACTTCAGATTGCGCAGCATCAGGATCGACGACCACTGCGCCACCGTGACGCCGGTCGTCAACTTGCCGCACGACAAGGTAATAGTCTGGCTCTCAAAGCCACTGCCAATGGACTTGCGCACAGGCGGCAGCGCCGCAAGGCCCAGGCCGGCAGAGCTTCCGGCTGCAACGATGACTTTGTAGCCGTGCCAAAAAGTGTTCTGCTTCTCAGTCAACAAATTTGCCATCGCTTGGCAGGCGGCCACACTGGGCATAAACCAGAACGAGTGTTGCAGATATGGCAACAGGCGCACATCCGAATATGGAAAAGGCGGCCGTGTGCCAGCCTTCAACAATTCGGCTGACTGCGCTGTGTGCCCTCCACGAACGATATCTAACCATTTCTGAACGTCGCTCTTGTGCTTGAACTCCGCGCCGACGCCATTTCCAGCGGCTTCAAAGAACGCGTTGAGGTCAAACTCATCGAACTCGCCACCGCTGGCCACAGCCAGCAGTTCATCGGGCATCTGATAGGTCAGCAGCCGCATCTGAGGCAATGCGCCGTAGGGATTGCGCTGATCAGGGTGCTCAGCCGCGAACGCAGCCTTGGCCCGCTGCTCATCGGTGTAGGTCCAGTTGAAGATCTGTTCTTCGATGAACTCACCCGTCGCCAAAGCCTTAAACGGGGTGCCTGAAAGGTACAGATAGGCCCGAGTAGTAATGGGCAGAAACTCGGTCTCCTTGACGGCCAGCACGACCAAGTCTTCGTTGACTCCGTCCAATTCGCCGGCGTATTCGAGCTTGGTCTCTTGTTTGGCTACCGTATCATCTTCGCCCTCGAACAGCTCCTTAGCGGTGTCGCGCCAAGCGCCAAAGTGATATTCGTCGAACACCACCAAATCCCAGTTCACCGTGTGCAGCCAGGCGTTTCGGGGCTTGATGTTACCAATGGCATCTCGGCCGAGCAGGTCTTGAAATGATCCGAAGTAGACAACTGGCTTGTCCTTGTCGATCTGCGTAGGGTCATTGCCCGAGGAGCGCGACAGGTACTGCCAGCCATCGAAGTCAACATGACTCTCTAGGTCGGTCTGCCAGGCATCTTCAACCGCCGGTTTGAACGTCAGTACTAGCACCCGTTTGGCCTGGAGTTTCTTGGCTAGTTGGTAGGCGGTGAAGGTCTTGCCAAACCGCATCTTGGCATTCCACAAGAAGCGCGGAGCGGCGTTGGCATCTTCGGCCCAGATCGACTGGTAATAATCGAACGACTTGCTCACAGCATCGGCCTGTTCGGCTCGCATGCCAAAGGTCTCATGGCGCATCCCGCTGAAACGCTGGCCCGTGCGCAGCTCGGCGAGTACGGCTTTCACATTTTCGGCCGTGCACCGCATCCATTCCAGTTCAGGATTGTCCAGCCCCTTTTTTACCAGAGCTGCACGCACATCGTGGTCGGAGAAGATCGAACCATCGTCCCGCTCGGCCAGCTCGTCCAGTACGATGGTGTAGTTCTTGATAGCCGCTGTCTTCAACTGCTCCGCGACCCGAAAGGCGACATTGCGCGTAGTCTGGCCCACTTTGAGCAGACCCTGGTGCGCGGCATCTGCAATGGAGTACGCATAGATGCGGGGACGGGCAACCGGCTTGAGGACGAGGATGTCCTCGACTGTCGGCTTAGTCATCTTCAGCTTCATCAATCGCGGCATCACCCAGAAGATCAATTGTCAGATCCATTGGGCGAACGACTTTTTCTATGAATTCGATCTCGCTGTCCGTGATTCCGTACTTCGCATAAAGATCTGCGTCGGTCCAAGGTCGACTCCAGTCTTGTTTTGGGACAAAGGTGTAGACCTTGCGCGTAGTATCCTGCGATGGCTTATGCAGCAGGACTAGCAGCCGCGTCAGCCGACAGGTCAAATAAGAAAGCGCATTCTCAGCTTCGATCTTCGAGCCAAATGGGCCAATGCAAAGGTACGTTTCCGAGCACACGCTACCCGGTGCACCGATAAACGGCGTACTAAGAATACGGTGCGGGTAGGTGTCGCGGTTTCCGGTTCCCGGTGCTGCTCGTCCTACGTAAATTTTCCACACATCGATCAGTTCGATTCCCGTAGCTACCTCTTCCCGAGCGACGTAGGCTACCCCCCCATTTTGGTAGATCATCACATCCCCTTCACGCATAACGTTGCGGCCACGAAAGAATGTTCTAAAGCCGAACGGTCGAAGGGAGCTAACGAGCTGGTCGAATCGTAAGCCGCTATCCGGTACCAGCGCTTGTAAATCCGCGCTCTCCAACCTCATCACCTTTTTGAGAATCGACAGCCCCTCGTTGAATCGAATGAAAACATCTGCCCCTTTTTCAGTTAGCGCGCGAGTCGCCGTAGATATCGGCCAGTCCTTGAAATGCGTACTCACCTGACAAAGGCCACGATGGTCTCGATTCCAAAGGAAATAGCAGACGCCCCCTTTGAGGCCAACACCGGGAAAGACGTCGGAAGCGCTAAGGTAGTCTGTAATTGAGCGCAAGCGGTCGTCCGAAAGCATCGCCTCTCTAAACTCATCCAGTCCCTTACCTCCTGCAAACCAGCGGGCAGGAATGATCATGGAGAGATAACGCGGTTCCAGCTTTTTTGCCTGTTCCACGAACAATTGATAGATGGGCGCCGCGCTTGTCCCATACCCACCGTCTGTCAGCTGGTACGGCGGGTTGCCGATGATTACGTCGAACTGCATATCGTCTCCAAACAACTCTGCTATGCGAGTTTTGATCTCGTCTGTGTGAATAAATGCGTAGGCGTGGCTTTCCAGACCTGCACCTCGGTCGAGCGTTGCCCGACTGGCAGCGCAAAACGTGCACTTGTCTTGCACCCAGGTGTGCTCCGTGCGCTCAAACCAGATGTTTCCAGCCTGGGTGATAAACCGCTTGGCTACCGAATGCGGCCCGTTGGCCTGCTTGGAGCAGTACAGACTGCGGCGTGCCAAAAGGCTGGTCAGGCGAGTGATCCCGATCCCGAATACTTGTTCTGTCAGGACGTGGTCGACGCGCTCTTGCAGGTCTGGGATTTCTTCAGCCAGGCCTTGGACGAGGCGATTGGTGATTTCGCGAAGAAATACGCCCGACTTTGTGAATGGGTCGAGAAACCTGACAGAACCATCTTTCCATATGTTGGCTCCGCCATGGTCATTTGCCCACGCTTGGGCCAGTGTGTCGAGCATCCGGTTGGCAAGTCCCGGCGGAGTAAAGACTTCATCGTTCGACAAGTTGGCAATACAGGTCAGGACATCAGGATTGCGCCCACGAATGGTGAAACTAGCTTGCTCGCTCAAGCGGCCTCCGGTGGTTGTCTGCCGCTGCCGTCAGCCGCAAGTTCCCGCACCGTCATGGGCGGGTAGGTCTTGATGGGCGTGAAGATCTCATGCTTGCCAAACAGCGAGCCTTCGGCTGTGAAATTAGACGACCCGGTGAGGACATCCAGACGGAAGTCGCGCCGTTGGTATTTCCCCTTGCCCAAGTAACCCCATTCAGCAAAAGCGATGGGCTGGCCATAGCGCGACCGCATGGTCAGCGCATCGCCATGAAGGATGTTTGCAGTCAGCACATACGAAGCCGCGTGATACAGGTCATCTGATTCACCTACATTCGTGTAATCGGCAAAGATGTCCAGGGCATTCGCTCGGCACTCCGCTACATTGTCGGCCAGTAGCTCGATCCCGTAGATGCACATCAGCCCGAGCAGCGCGTAGTGGCGCCGCTCGAATTCAGACCGGCCATATTTCCACTCCACGGCCGCTAGCTTGCGTCGCAAGATATGACGGATGAAGTTGCCACTGCCGCACGCGGGCTCCAAGAAGCGAGCGTCGATCCTTTCGGTTTCTTCGCTCACGAGGTCGAGCATGGCGTCAACCATCCATGGAGGCGTAAAGACTTCGCCATGGTCAGCAACACGTTGTTTAGATTTGACGAGGCTCATTGTTTCAGTGCTAGCCAAAGGGGAGCGAAGTCAGACGAAAAACTGGCAGTGGAGCCGAATTGACAGCCGATAGACGGCGGCGTCGGACCCATGGCCGCGTACAGCACAAGGTAGTCGCCGTGCAGGTACTCCCGCGGCGCACTGGTAGCGCCGGGCTGCAGCGTGGCAAGCTCCGCCAGAGCCTCGGCTGATTGCGCGGGTTGTCCAGATAGCGGCGGCCGAGGGGGGAAATCGGGCCGGGTTGGATGACCGTGGCACGCAACTCGGCTAGAAGTTCATCGAGGGCAAAGGCCGCGGTTTCCTGGGACAAGAACGCTTCGATGGCGTTCAGGCTCCGCAGTAATCCCGCGGTCACTTCGACCCGGTAGGCACAGTCAACCACGCTTCTTGGTGGCCTTGCCGGTTGTTGCACAGGCGCGGCACTGTTGGAGCTTCGTAATGACGGTATCGGCACCATAAGCGCGGTCAGCTTCGATGTTGGCCAGGCCCCTCTTGGCGTCGTCGATCAGCAATAGGTGGATGCGCTCGCGCTCAAGGCGATGGTAGTAGCCCAGCCGGTCGACATCGATCAACGCAACGTAGCTTTCACCATTTTTGGTGATGATCTCTTCGGCGCCGGCCTTAGCTTGGTCAGCCAGCTCGGACGGGTTGGCCCGCGCTTGCGTGAAGGGCGCTACATCGCTCGCTGCAAAGCGCATAACCGACTCCTTTGCGCGGTAGATGACAGAATGCTGCGCAGTCTACTTCACCCGCGTAGGCGGGCTGAGCATCACGCGCCCGGAGGCGATCCGTGCTAAGTCGATGGTGGGGTTCGCGCTCCACGCAAGGCAACTTCTAGTTAGAAATCAACATGCTCGCCTGACAACGTAGCTTGCGAAGGCTTCTTCGGTCGGCCGGAAACCGAGCTGTTCAGACCAGCAATCTCGTCGGTACTTTTGTCGGCATCTCTGACAACAAAGAGCGTAAGACTTGAGCTTCTATGGGCCTTCTAGCAGAGTTTTTGATCCCCTCTGGGGGGAAAAATGTCGCGCAATGCAGTCCCGGCACCTTGCGCGCGACGACCAACCGCTACCGTCGGCGGCCCCTCTCGCGGAAAGTGCCACGAACCTCCAGCATGCGTCTCGTCTTTTCTAGTTCACCTTGCAGCAGTTCGGCATCCGGGAGCACGGTGCGATAGTTCGCTGCCATGATCTTGCTTGGCAGTCCTTCAAGTGCGTACCTCGCCAGCGCGTTTCCCTTGTCGGCGCAGAGGATCAAACCGACCGGGGGGTTTTCATCAGGCAGGGTCCAGTTTTCCTTGGCGTAGTTGCAATACATGTGCATCTGCCCCACGTCCGCGTGAGTCAACCCCCCAAGCTTCAGGTCAATGATGACGAGACAGCGCAGGCGGCGATGAAAGAACAATAGATCAACGCGGTACCAGGTCTGGTCGATGCGCAACCTTCGCTGCCTTCCAATGAAGCTGAAGTCTCCGCCGAGTTCGAGCAGGAAGTCTTCCAGCCGATGTATCAGGGCCTCTTCCAAATCGGACTCCGAATACTCGTCCTTCAGGTCCAAGAATTCCAGCACATAAGGATCCTTGACCGCTTCATCGGAAAAGACAGCGTCGCCCTGCGTCGACGCCGAACCCTTTTGAAGCATCGCGGCCTTGTTCCTTGACAGCGCCGTGCGCTCGTAGAACTGGCTACTGATTTGGCGATCAAGCTGGCGCACGCTCCAGCCTCCGCGCAGCGCCTCTGCTTCGTAGAACCGGCGGGCGCTACTATCCTTAACCGCGAGCAAGCGGACATAGGCGGACCAAGGTAGCGTGAAGAGCGGCGCCAACTCCTCAAGACGCCACGGTCGAACTGAATCACCGGAGCCGAACCCCAATGTCCGGGGCATGGTGGAAGCTTGCGCCTCCGAGCCATATTCCTGCGTCGGCAGTTGGGGAGATTCGCCAGACGCTGTCTGGCGAATCGGCCAAGCAAGAAAGAACGAGCGCATCTGCTGCAAGTTCTGACGGCTGAACCCTCGGCCGAATTGCCCTGTCAGGTCCAATGAAAGCCGCTCGATCAGTTGCTCGCCATAGCCCGCTCGCCGCCTGCCTTTCTGTTCGGCCTCGACGATGCGGCGACCGACCTCCCAATAGCTCGCCGTCATCAATGAATTGACGCTCCGGGCAGTTGCGTGCCTTGCGGCATCGAGCAACTCGACGATGCCACCTCGGATACCGGCATACCCGCTCGGCAAGGTCGCAGCGCTCGCCTTGGAGGAAGAAATTTCTTGCCTCATGACTTGATGTCCTCCGATCGATATCCGGCGAGGGTGTGCGATTGCAACGTGCCCACACTGCTCCCGGAATCAGAAATCAAGATCGGCAACGTTCCGGCAAAAGAGCGCGCCTGCACCACGCTCACCTCGCTTCCCCTTGCTGACGCGAACTCCGTATCTGAAAGCATTTCCAACGTCTTCCCCGCCGCTAGGTCATCCAGCAGATCCGCCCACAACTGGATCATCTTGCGCCGCTGACTCAAGAAAGTGGCGCGGTCATAGGCGCTACCCAGTTCCTCATCGGAGCCATGTGCCAGATGCCGCTCGATCACCTCACGATCGCATCCCAGCAGTTCACGAATCAGGGTCCGGGCGGTGGCGCGGAACCCGTGGCCTGTGATCTGTTCCTTCGTGTCATAGCCCAACGTGCGCAACGCACTGTTGATGGTGTTGTCGCTCATGTAGCGCGTCTTCTCGGAACGCTTCGACATGCTGCGGAAGATCGGCCCACGGGGACCGGTCAGCGGATAGATGTCGCTCAGGATTTCGACCGCCTGCGTCGGTAGCGGCACGAGGTGAGCCGGCGTGCGTACATCGCGCTTCTTCCACTCCCGCAGCTTCATCTTCTCGGGCGGGCAGCGCCACAGCGCCTGGTCGAGATCCACATCTTCCCAGTGCGCCAGCCGCAACTGACCTGGCCGCTGGAACAACAAGGGCGAGAGCTGCAGCGCCGCGCGGGTGATGACGTTGCCGTTGTAGGCACGTATGTCACGAAGCAACTGGCCGAGCTTCTGCGGGTCCGTGATGGCTGGGTAGTGGCGCGTTCGAGGTGGCGGCAAGCCAGCCGTACGGCTGTTCACGAAGTTCTTTGCCGGCTCAAGCGCGCCCACATCGACGGCGTACTGGAACACGTGCTGCACCGCCTCACGAACGCGCTGCGCCGTCTCCAGATTGCCGCGCTCCTTGATGCGGTGAAGGCATCGGACGACCTCGGTCGGCAAGATGGCCTCCATGGCCAGCGCACCGATCCACGGGAAGATGTGCAATTCCAGATGGCGCATCACCTTCTCGGCATAGCCGGCGGACCATGTGCGGTCTTTCCACGCCTGCGCGTGCCATGCACGGGCAGTCCGCTCAAAGGTATTGAGGCGGGCAACGCGAACACGCTCTCCCTCCACCCGCCGTGCCTCGCGGGGATCGACACCTTCGGCGCGCTTCTCGGCCTCGGCACGCGCCTTCCTGCGCGCAGCGGCAAGCGTCACGACCGGGTAGTGCCCGATGCTGAGCTTGGCCTCCTTGCCATGCCGCTTGTAGCGATAAACCCACGCCTTGCCGGTCGGGCGCACGCGAAGGTAGAGACCGTCGCCGTCCGCCAGCAAATATTCCTTGTCCCGCGGCGCTGCCGCCTTGATCTGAAGCTCGTTGAGTTGCCCCATGGTGTACCCAAAATCGACTGCGATTGAAAAGCAGTCTGGGGTACACCGTGGGGTACGCGCAAGAACGGGACTTTGTGAGATTCGGTGATGCCGCTTGAGCCGCCTTTTTGAGGCTAAGTCCTTGATGTACAAGGGCTTTTGAGCTGACTTGGGATCTACCGAGAAAGAAAAATGGTGGCCTGGGGCGGAATCGAACCACCGACACGCGGATTTTCAATCCGCTGCTCTACCAACTGAGCTACCGGGCCATTGCATTTGTGTGCAGCCCTAAATTATACAGCGCTTCTGCGCCCTCTTGAAAGATCGACGCCAAGTTGTTTGAGCTTGCGGTACAGATGGGTGCGTTCGAGGCCGGTTTTCTCGGCGACGCGGGTCATCGAACCGTTCTCCATCGCCAAGTGAAACTCGAAGTACGCCTTCTCGAAACCATCGCGCGCGTCGCGCAGCGGGCGGTCGAGATCGAAGCTCTGGGTCGATTGCGGGCCGGCGTCGACCACGGGCACGGAAGCCAGCGAGGCCATCAGCAGGCTGTCGCCTGTCGTCGTGATGGCGGCCGCCTGGTTGCCGGTGACCGGCGCGGGCACCACGCCTGCCGCGGCGCGGCGTGCGCTCTCGCGCGCCAGGCCCTGCTCCACTGCCTTGAGCAGCTTCTGCATGGTGATGGGCTTTTCGAGGAAGGCGAAGGCGCCGATGCGCGTGGCGTCGACCGCGGTGTCGATGGTGGCGTGGCCACTCATCATGATGACGGGCATGCTCAGCAGGCCCGCGGTGGACCACTCCTTGAGCAGCGTGACGCCGTCGGTGTCGGGCATCCAGATGTCGAGCAGCACGAGATCGGGCCGTGCGCGCTGGCGCGCAGCGCGGGCTTCGGCGGCGTTTTCCGCGAGCTCCACGTTGTGGCCTTCGTCATTGAGAATTTCGAAGAGCAGGTCCCGGATGCCCAGCTCGTCATCGACCACGAGAATGTTTGCCATGAGTGCTGCTTGTTGTTTGCGCTGGTGTCTGCAATGTATTGAGGGTCCGCTGGCCCATCCATCGCCTGTGCGACGACGGAGATTCGTGCGGCTCAGGCGGCGGAAGACTTCGAATCTTCGGTGTGAGCGACCGCTGCCCGCGGCTCGCCTGCCAGCGCGAATGATAGCGAGACTTGTGCCCCTGCTACAGCCCCATCGACGACGCGGTTGGAAAGCTCGATGCGCGCGCCGTGTTCGTCCGCGATTTTCTTCACGACCGCAAGGCCCAAACCAGTACCTTTTGTTTTCGTGGTTACGTATGGTTCGAAGGCGCGCTTCAAAATATTTTCGGCAAAGCCCGGGCCGCTGTCCTGCACTGTCAGGCGCACGCGCTGCCCCGAATCGCCGAGCCGCGTGCGGATGACGACCTCGCCCGCCTTGCCCGTGCCGCTGGCGGCAGCTTCGGCGGCGTCCTGCGCGTTCTGCAACAGGTTGTGTATGACCTGGCGGATCTGCTGCGCGTCGCCGCGGATGGGCGGGCAGCGCTCGTCGAGTTCTGAGCGCAGCGTGATCGGCAGGCTCTCGGCGTTGTAGAGCTGGAGCACGTCGGTCAGCAAGGCGTTGAGGTCCACCGGCTTGAGGTCGGCCGCGGGCAGGCGCGCGTAGTCGCGGAATTCGTTCACCAGCCGCTTCATCGCATCGACCTGGTCGACGATGGTCTTCACCGACTTCACGAGCACGGCCTGTTCGGGCGGCGGGACCTTGCCCGAGAGCTTCATCTCGAGCCGCTCGGCCGAGAGCTGGATCGGCGTGAGCGGATTCTTGATCTCGTGCGCGAGGCGGCGCGCCACTTCGCCCCAGGCCTGCGCGCGCTGGGCCGAGACGATTTCGGAGATGTCGTCGAACACCAGCAGCCGCGCGGCGCCGGGCAGTTCCGCGCCGCGCGCGACGATGTTGATGGCGCCGTCCTGCTGCGGCAAGTCGGTGCCGGAGGCGTGCAGCTCGAAGGCGTGCTGCCAGTGGTCGAGGCCGTGCTGCATGCGCTCGACGAGAAAGTCGTCGAACTGCTGCTGCACCTTGGCACCGAACTCGGCCAGGCCCGGCACATCAATGAGTGCCCGGCCTTCGTAGGCGGCGAGCGGCGCACGCAGCACGCGGGTCGCGCCCGGATTGGTGGACAGCACAGTGCCCTTGGCGTCGAGCACGATCACGCCCGATGTCAGGTTGTCGAGAATGGTCTGCAAGTTGGCGCGCGCAGCGTCGAGCTGGCCCATGGTCTTCTCGACCGCGCCGCGGGCGTCGGCCAGCTGCTGCGTCATGACGGCGAACGAGCGCGTAAGGCCGCCGAGTTCGTCCTTGCCCTGCAGCACGGCGGTGGGCCGCAGGTCGCCGGCCGCCACCTGGCGCACGCCGTCTGCCAGCACGAGCAGCGGCCGCGCGAGCTGATTGCCGAACAGCACGGCCAGCAGCACCGCACCGAACACGGCGAGGAACAGGCTCAGCGTGAGCGTGCCGATGTACATGCGACGCAGGCCCTCGCGCGCGAGCGCCCGCTCCTGGTATTCGCGGTTGGCCTCCTGCACGGCGAGCGCGTTGGCGACCACGGCCGGCGGCAGCGGCCGCGTGACCTGCAGATAGCGCGGCGCGGTGTCGAAGTCGAAGCCCGGCCTCTGCACCATGGCGAGCGCACGCACGCTCGCGACTGGCGGGGTTGCGCCCGGCGCGGCTGTTTCGTCCAGCCCCTCGACGTGCGCGACGGCGCGCTCGGGGCGGACCTGGCGGAACTGCTGCACGGTTGGCCGCTCGGGGTTGAGCTGAAAACGCGAGGAGCCGGCGCTGGCCACGAGTTGCCCGTTGCCGGTCCACAGGATCACGTCGGTGGCCTCAAGCTGATCGCGGATGCGTTCCAGCACCAGGCCCGCGCTCGTGTCGGGCACTTGCGCCAGCTGTGCGCTGGCGCTGCGCGTCTTGGCGGCGAGGTCATCGGACAGCGAATCGAGCGTGGCGCGCCCCAGGTTGAGGCCAGCATCGAGCGCGCCCTCGACCTTCACGTCGAACCAGCTCTCGATCGAGCGCGCAACAAACTGATAAGACACCACGTAGACCAGCGCCCCGGGCACCACGCCCACCAGCGCGAAGATGGCCGCCAGCTTGATGAGCAATCGGCTGCCGAACTTGCCCTGCCGCAGCCGCCGCAGCAAGCGGAAGGCAACCCAGCCGATCACCAGCACCAGCAGCACCGCCACCACGACGTTGATGCCGAACAGGCGCACGTAGTAGCGCTCGTACAGTGCGCGGTTGTTGGTGGCCTGCGCCAGCAGGAACATCAGCACCAGGCCGATGGCCGTGACCAGCGCGGCGCCGACACCAATGGCCCAGCGCGTGGCCCGCGCGCGGCGCGCGGCCGGCGTGGCCGCTGCGCCGCTGCGCCCGGAAGTGCTCACTTCTGCTTCTCCAGCGGGAGCTTGGCCGTGCGTTCGGCGGCGATGTTCCAGTCGGCCTGCCCGACCACGCCGATCTGGAACGGGCGCGGCAGCTGCGAGGTGTCGAGCCGGAAGCGGAAAGTGACCTGGTGCTGCGGGTCGTCGCCGATCTCGGCCACATCGCCCAGCCGCAGGCGGCCGATGCGCTTGATGGCGTCGAGCGCATCACCGAGGGTGTCGAAGTTCTGGTTCAGCGAGATGCCCAGGCCGGCCGCGCCGGTCATCGGCGCCGCCGACACGTTGAGTCGCCAGCGCCGCGTGAGCGGCTGGTAGGCCAGCCGCATGTGGCGCGCGACCTGGGCGACCTTGCGATCGGTCCAGTACCAGCGCTCCTGGTAGAGCTCGGCCTCGGCCACGAAATAGATGGCGATGCCCTTGTCGAGCACCTCCTCCACCAGCGAGGGCAGCTCGAACTGCACGGCCGCGCTGAAGTAGACGCCGTCGTCGGACTGCTCGAGGCGCATCTGGGTGATCGACGTGCCGTTGCGGCCCTGGGCGGCCGCCGGGGCCGGCAGCAGCAGGACCATCCACATTGCCCAGGCCCAGAGCAGGACGGCCAGCAAGGCCGGCCAGCGCCGTTCAGTGCGGGCGCTTCTCAAGCAGGGCGTAGAAGAAACCGTCGTGGTCACCAGAGGGATTGTCCGGGACGCCACGGGCATTCGACCCGCTTTGGGGCAGCAAATGGCCTGGCGATGGCAGCAATCGTGCGTCGGTGTTGTGTACAAGAAACGCATCAATTTGTTGCGAACCCTCTTCGCGGAACACGGAGCAGGTGCAGTAAAGGAGCCGGCCGCCGGGCCGCACCAGCGGCCAGAGCGCGGCCAGGAGAGCGGCCTGCTGGGCTGCGAGCTGGGCGGTGTCGCTTTCGCGGCGCAGCCAGCGCACATCAGGATGGCGTCGCACGATGCCCGAGGCCGTGCATGGTGCGTCGAGCAGGATGGCGTCGAAGGGCGTGCCGTCCCACCATTGGTCCGGACGCCCCGCGTCGGCGACGAGCACCTTGGCCTTGAGGCCGATGCGGGCCAGGGTTTCATCGATACGGCGGCTGCGGACGGCATCGACTTCCAGGGCTGTCACGTCGATAACGCCGGGGGCCGCCATTTCGAGCAGGTGCGCGGTCTTGCCGCCGGGGGCGGCGCAGGCATCGAGCACGCGCAGTGGCGCCGCCGCACCCGGCTTCGTCGGCAAGAGGCCTTCGAGCAGCAGCGGTGCGGCCATCTGCGCGGCGGCGTCCTGCACCGAGCAGGCGCCGTCGGCAAAACCGGGCAGTTGCTGCACGGGGCGTGCGCGCGTCAGCTGCAGGCCGCTGGGGCCTACGCGTATCGCACCGAGGCCAACGGCCTCCAGCTCCGCCAGATACGAAGCCACGGTCGATTTCTGAGTGTTGACCCGCAGCGTCATCGGCGCCTGCGCGTTGTCGGCGCCCAGCACCCGCTGCCAGTCGCGCGGATGGTCGCGCTTGAGGCGCTCGATCCACCAGCGCGGGTGGTTCCATTGCGCGACGGGTTCGGTGTCGGTGGCGGCCACGAGCTCGTCGCGCTCACGCAAGAAGCGCCTCAGACAGGCATTGATGAAGCTGGCCTGCGCCCGCGTGGCTGGGTTGCGCTTGGCGGCCTCGACGGCCTGGTCGACCAGCGTGAAGGGCTCGTAGGGTGCACGCTCGCTGTCCCACGCCAGCGCCAGCGCGGTGCACAGCAGGGCATCGGGCAGCGGCGGCGGCGTGCGCTTGGCCAGGTGGCGACGCAGCGCCTCGGCGCGGCCGAGCCAGCGCAGCACCTGGAAACCGAGCGCCTGCACGCCGGGGCGCAGCGAAGGCTCGACCGCCTCGAAGGCAACCGAGCCCGAGGTGCCGGCGCGAATCGACGCCAGCGCCACCGCGGTCAGTTGCAGTTGGCGCCAGAGCGGAGGCTGCAGCGACGGCGCACCGTTGTTGCTGCTGGAGGAAGGATCGGAAGGTAGTTCTGACAAGTTGGGGCGATGGTAACGGGCGACCGTAAAGCCGGACGCCGTGCAATGGAAAGAAGAAAGAGCCGCGCCGGGCGCCGAACTCAGAGCAGCGGAGCGGCCGGACGCAGACGCACGGCCCATGCCACCAGCAACGCCGGAAACTGCGCGATCGCAGCGTTGTAGTGCCCCACCGCCTGGTTGAACTGGCTGCGCGCGATCTCCGCCGCGGCCGAAGGCTCGGGCCACGCGATCGGCTCGATGGCGCTGGGCACCGTGGCCTCGGTCCCGGGCTGAAGTTGCGCCGGCCGCGACAGAGTGCCGTCGGCGTCGAACACCGTCACATCGTCCGGGTGCTGGCGTCGCCACGCATTGATCCACACCTGCAGCGCAGTGGCCAGCGCGGCCATGACGCCGGTGTCCAGCGGGTGCAGCCGGGTCGCGCCGAGCAGGGTCGCGAGCTGGGTGGTCGCGGCCTGCAATGGCGCGATGGACGACAGCGACTCACCCGTTGGCGACGCCTCCACCGGTGGCGCAGCGGTGATGCTGGCCTGCACGAAGTCGAGCTGCTTGCCCAGGGCCGCATCGAGCAGGCCGTAGGCCTGCAGCACGGCCGCGCGCAAACGCACCAGCCGGTTGTAGGCACCGACAAACCAGAACAGCAGGACCGCGATCACGATCCAGCTGGTCAGCGATTCGGGCAATACGCTCATCGACGACAACGCCTCATCATTGAAAACACAAAGAAAAACGCCCCCCAACCGGAGGCGGTCGGGGGGCGTGGTGTACCGGTCATGGCCGGTGATGCTACCGAGTTATTCGGTCGCAGCGCCTTCGCTGGCGTCAGCCGTGCTGGCCGCTGCATCGCTGTCGGCGGAGCCTGCCAGTTCGGCAGCTTCCGATTCGGCGATGGCACGGCGCTCGGCTTCGTCCATGGCGTCCTTGACCTTGCGGGCCTGGTGGTAAGCCATGCCGGTGCCTGCGGGGATCAGGCGGCCGACGATGACGTTTTCCTTCAGGCCGCGCAGCTCGTCGCGCTTGCCCATGATCGCGGCTTCGGTCAGCACGCGCGTCGTTTCCTGGAACGAAGCAGCCGAGATGAACGAGTCGGTCGACAGCGACGCCTTCGTGATACCCAGCAGCAGGTTGGTGAACGTCGCAGGGATCTTGCCGTCGGCGCGCAGGGCGTCGTTGGTGTTGAGCATTTCGCTGCGTTCGACCTGTTCGCCGGAGATGTAGCTCGTGTCGCCGATGTTGTCGACCACGACGCGGCGCAGCATCTGGCGAACGATCACCTCGATGTGCTTGTCGTTGATCTTCACACCCTGCAGGCGGTACACGTCCTGCACTTCGTCCACGATGTAGCGCGCCAGTTCTTCCGAACCCAGCAGGCGCAGGATGTCCTGCGGGTCCGCCGGGCCGTCGACCACGGATTCGCCCTTGTTCACCACCTGGCCTTCGTGCACCAGGATGTTCTTTTCCTTCGGCACGAGGTCTTCCCAGACCGTGCCTTCCGGATCGGTGATCTGCAGGCGGATCTTGCCCTTCGTTTCCTTGCCGAACGACACGGTGCCGGTCATTTCGGCCAGCATGCCCTTGTCCTTCGGCGAACGGGCTTCGAACAGCTCGGCAACGCGCGGCAGACCGCCGGTGATGTCGCGGGTCTTCTGGCCTTCGACCGGAATACGCGCCAGCACTTCGCCGGGGCCCACGTCCTGACCGTCACGGATCTGGACCAGTGCGCCGATCGGGAAGCCGATCGTCACCGAGTGGTCGGTGCCCGGGATCTTCACTTCGGCGCCGGAGGCGTCGATGAGCTTCACCTGCGGGCGCACGACCTTGGCAGCGCCGCGGCGCTTCGGGTCGATCACGACCAGGGTCGACAGACCGGTCACTTCGTCCACCTGCTTCGCAACCGTGAGGCCTTCCTCGACGTTTTCGAACTGCGTCTTGCCGGCGAACTCGGTAATGATCGGGCGCGTCAGCGGATCCCAGTTGGCAAGCACGTGGCCGGCCTTGATCTGCTGGTCGGCCTTGACCGTCAGGGTCGCGCCGTACGGCACCTTGTGGCGTTCGCGCTCACGGCCGTGCTCGTCATGAATGACGATCTCGCCCGAACGCGAAATCACGACCAGCTCGCCCTTGCTGTTGGTCACGTAGCGCATCGTGGCGTTGAAGCCGATCGAGCCGTTCGACTTGGCTTCCACGCTCGAAGCGATGGCAGCGCGCGAAGCGGCACCACCGATGTGGAAGGTACGCATCGTCAGCTGCGTGCCGGGTTCGCCGATGGACTGAGCGGCGATCACACCGACGGCTTCGCCGATGTTGATCAGGCCGCCGCGGCCCAGGTCGCGGCCGTAGCAGGTCGCGCAGATGCCGAAGCGGGTTTCGCAGGTCAGCGCGGTGCGGACCTTGACCTCGTCGACGCCTTGCGCTTCCAGCGCTTCGATGTTGTCTTCGTCGAACATCTCGCCGGCCTTCAGCAGCACCGAACGGTTTTCCGGGTGCAGCACGTCGTCCGCAGCCGAGCGGCCGAGGATACGGTCGCGCAGCGACTCGATCACTTCACCGCCTTCGACGATGGCGCGCATCAGGTAGCCGCCGTGCGTGCCGCAGTCCTGCTCGGTCACGACCAGGTCTTGCGTCACGTCGACCAGACGACGGGTCAGGTAGCCCGAGTTCGCCGTCTTCAGCGCCGTGTCGGCCAGACCCTTACGGGCACCGTGGGTGGAGATGAAGTACTCCAGCACGTTCAGGCCTTCGCGGAAGTTCGCGGTAATGGGCGTCTCGATGATCGAGCCGTCCGGCTTGGCCATCAGGCCCCGCATACCGGCCACCTGGCGAATCTGGGCCGCGGAACCGCGGGCGCCCGAGTCGGCCATCATGTAGATCGAGTTGAAGGACTCCTGCTCGACTTCCTTGCCGTGGCGGTCGATGACGCGTTGCTTCGACAGCTTGGCCATCATGACCTTCGACACTTCGTCGCCGGCCTTGCCCCAGATGTCCACCACCTTGTTGTAGCGTTCGCCGGAGGTCACCAGACCCGACACGTACTGCTGCTCGATCTCCTTCACTTCCTTGGCGGAGCGCTCGATGATGCCGTGCTTCTCGGCGGGCACCAGCATGTCGTCGATGGCGATCGAGATGCCGGCCTTGGTCGCCAGACGGAAGCCGTTTTGCAGCAGCTTGTCGGCGAACACGACGGTCTCTTTCAGGCCGCACTTGCGGAACGAGACGTTGATGAGCTTGGAGATTTCCTTCTTCTTCAGCGCCTTGTTGATGTTCGAGAACGGCAGGCCCTTCGGCAGGATCTCGGACAGCAGGGCACGGCCCACGGTGGTGTCCACGAGCGAGGTCGACGGCGTGAATTCGCCGGTTTCCTTGTTCTTGGTGTATTCCGTGATGCGCACTGCCACCTTGGCGGTGAGTTCGACTTCGTTGGCGTCGAGCGCGCGCTGCACTTCACCGATGTCGGAGAAGATCAGGCCCTCGCCCTTGCCGTTGATGCGGTCGCGGGTCGTGTAGTACAGACCCAGCACCACGTCCTGCGAAGGAACGATCGACGGTTCGCCCGAAGCCGGGAACAGCACGTTGTTGGAGGCCAGCATCAGCGTGCGGGCTTCCATTTGCGCTTCCACCGACAGCGGCACGTGAACGGCCATCTGGTCGCCGTCGAAGTCGGCGTTGAATGCCGCGCAGACGAGCGGGTGCAGCTGGATGGCCTTGCCTTCGATCAGGATCGGTTCGAAGGCCTGGATGCCCAGACGGTGCAGCGTAGGAGCGCGGTTCAGCATGACCGGGTGCTCCTTGATGACCTCTTCCAGGATGTCCCAGACCACCGGCGTGCCCGATTCGACTTCCTTCTTGGCAGCCTTGATCGTCGTCGCGATGCCCATGGCTTCGAGGCGCGAGAAGATGAAGGGCTTGAACAGTTCGAGCGCCATCAACTTCGGCAGGCCGCACTGGTGCAGCTTGAGCGTCGGGCCCACCACGATGACCGAACGGCCCGAGTAGTCGACGCGCTTGCCCAGCAGATTCTGGCGGAAGCGGCCGCTCTTGCCCTTGATCATGTCGGCCAGCGACTTCAGCGCGCGCTTGTTGGCGCCCGTCATGGCCTTGCCACGGCGGCCGTTGTCCAGCAGCGAGTCGACAGCTTCCTGCAGCATCCGCTTTTCGTTGCGCGCGATGATTTCCGGAGCCTTCAGCTCCAGCAGGCGGCGCAGACGCGAATTGCGGTTGATGACGCGGCGATACAGGTCGTTCAGGTCGGAGGTCGCGAAGCGGCCGCCGTCCAGCGGCACCAGCGGACGCAGGTCCGGCGGCAGCACGGGCAGCACGTCGAGCACCATCCACTCGGGCTTGATGCCCGACTTGCGGAAGGCTTCCAGCACCTTCAGGCGCTTGGAGTTCTTCTTGACCTTGACTTCGGAGCCGGTCAGGTCGCCGCGCAGGCGTTCGATCTCGCTGTCGAGTTCGATGCCTTCGAGCAGATCCTTGATGCCTTCGGCGCCCATCTTGGCGACGAATTCGTCACCGTATTCCTTGCGCTTCGCGTCGTAGTCGTCCTCGGACATGATGCCGAACTTCTTCAGCGGGGTCATGCCGGGGTCGGTGATCACGTAGGCTTCGAAGTACAGCACGCGTTCGATGTCGCGCAGCGTCATGTCGAGCACGAGGCCCAGGCGCGACGGCAGCGACTTCAGGAACCAGATGTGGGCGCAGGGCGCGGCCAGGTCGATGTGACCCATGCGCTCGCGACGCACCTTGGTCTGCGTGACTTCAACGCCGCACTTCTCGCAGATCACGCCGCGGTGCTTCAGGCGCTTGTACTTGCCGCACAGGCACTCGTAGTCCTTGATGGGGCCGAAGATCTTGGCGCAGAAGAGACCGTCGCGCTCGGGCTTGAACGTGCGGTAGTTGATCGTCTCGGGCTTCTTCACCTCGCCGAAAGACCACGAACGGATCTTCTCGGGCGAAGCCATGCCGATCTTGATGGCATCGAAATGCTCATCAGGCGTGAATTGCTTGAACAGGTCGAGTAGCGATTTCATAAGACTCTTTCCCTTTTCAAATTAAGAACGCTCGAGCTCGATGTCGAGGCCCAGCGAACGAATTTCCTTGACCAGCACGTTGAACGATTCCGGCATGCCGGCTTCGATCGAGTGCTCGCCCTTGACGATGCTTTCGTACACCTTGGTACGGCCTTGCACGTCGTCGGACTTCACGGTCAGCATTTCCTGCAGGACGTAGGCGGCGCCGTAAGCTTCCAGCGCCCACACTTCCATTTCCCCGAAACGCTGGCCGCCGAACTGCGCCTTGCCGCCCAGCGGTTGCTGCGTGACGAGCGAGTACGGGCCGGTGGAACGCGCGTGCATCTTGTCGTCGACCAGGTGATGCAGCTTCAGGAAGTGCATGTAGCCGACGGTGACGGGACGCTCGAACTGGTCGCCGGTGCGGCCGTCGAACAGGTACGCCTGCGTGCGCGTATCGGTCAGGCCCTTGAGCTTGGCGATGTCGTCCGGGTAGGCGAGCTTCAGCATGCCGCGGATTTCTTCTTCCGAAGCGCCGTCGAACACAGGCGTCGCGAAGGTCGCGCCGTTCTGCAGATTCGCTGCCATTTCGAGCAGTTCGGTGTCGTTCAGCGAGCTGATGTTTTCCTGGCGGCCCGAGCCGTTGTACAGCTGCTCCATGAACTTGCGCAGCTCGGCCACCTTGGCCTCTTGCTGCAGCAGGTCACCGATGCGCTGGCCGATGCCCTTGCCGGCCCAGCCCAGATGCACCTCGAGCACCTGGCCCACGTTCATCCGCGAAGGCACGCCCAGCGGGTTCAGGCAGATGTCGCACGGCGTACCGTCGGCCATGTGGGGCATGTCTTCGACCGGAACGATCTTCGACACCACACCCTTGTTGCCGTGGCGGCCGGCCATCTTGTCGCCGGGTTGCAGGCGGCGCTTGACGGCCAGGTAGACCTTGACCATCTTGAGCACGCCCGCGGGCAGCTCGTCGCCCTGCGTGAGCTTCTTGCGCTTTTCTTCGAACGCGAGGTCGAAGCTGTGGCGCGTCTGCTCCAGCGAGTTCTTGATCGACTCGAGCTGCGAAGCCACTTCGTCTTCCGCCGGGCGGATGTCGAACCAGTGGAACTTCTCGACCGACGACAGGTAGGCCTTGTCGAGCTTGGAGCCTTTGGCCAGCTTGTTCGGGCCGCCGTTGGCGACCTTGCCGGTCAGCAGCTTCTCGATACGGTCGAACGCGTCGGCTTCGACGATGCGAAGCTGGTCGTTCAGGTCGAGGCGGAAGCGCTTGAGCTCGTCGTCGATGATCTGCTGGGCGCGCTTGTCGCGCGTGATGCCTTCGCGGGTGAACACCTGCACGTCGATCACGGTGCCTTGCGAGCCCTGATCCACACGCAGCGAGGTGTCCTTCACGTCGGAAGCCTTCTCGCCGAAGATGGCGCGAAGCAGCTTCTCTTCAGGCGTCAGCGTGGTCTCGCCCTTCGGCGTGACCTTGCCCACCAGCGTGTCGCCCGGCTGCACTTCGGCACCGACATAAATGATGCCGGATTCGTCGAGGCGGTTGAGCTGCTGCTCGGCCAGGTTCGGGATGTCGCGCGTGATTTCTTCTGCGCCCAGCTTCGTGTCGCGAGCCATCACCACCAGTTCCTCGATGTGGATCGAGGTGTAGCGGTCTTCGGCCACGACGCGTTCCGAGATCAGGATCGAGTCTTCGAAGTTGTAGCCGTTCCACGGCATGAACGCGATCAGCATGTTCTGGCCGAGGGCCAGTTCGCCGAGGTCGGTCGATGCACCGTCGGCCACCACGTCACCCTTGGCGATCTTGTCGCCGCGCTTGACGATGGGACGCTGGTGGATGTTGGTGTTCTGGTTCGAACGCTGATACTTGATCAGGTTGTAGATGTCCACACCGACTTCACCGGCAGCCGCTTCGGCGTCGTTCACGCGCACCACGACACGGGTCGCATCGACGTAGTCGACGATACCGCCGCGGGTGGCCGTGACCACGGTGCCGGAGTCGACCGCGGAGACGCGCTCGATACCGGTGCCGACCATCGGCTTCTCGGGGCGCAGCACAGGCACGGCCTGGCGCTGCATGTTGGCGCCCATCAACGCGCGGTTCGCGTCGTCGTGCTCGAGGAACGGCACGAGCGATGCGGCCACCGACACGATCTGCGCGGGCGACACGTCCATGTACTGGATGCGTTCGGCACCGACCAGGATCGATTCGCCGGCTTCACGCGCCGAGACCAGGTCGCCGGTCAGCTTGCCGTCCTTGTCCAGGGCCGCGTTGGCCTGGGCGATGACGTACTTGCCTTCCTCGATGGCCGACAGGTAGTCGATGTCCATCGTGACCTTGCTGTCGATCACGCGACGGTACGGCGTCTCGATGAAGCCGTATTCGTTCAGGCGGGCGTACAGGGCCAGCGAGTTGATCAGGCCGATGTTCGGGCCTTCAGGCGTTTCGATCGGGCACACGCGGCCGTAGTGGGTCACGTGCACGTCGCGCACTTCGAAGCCTGCACGTTCACGCGTCAGACCACCCGGGCCAAGGGCCGACACGCGGCGCTTGTGGGTGATTTCGGACAGCGGGTTCGTCTGGTCCATGAACTGCGACAGCTGCGAGGCGCCGAAGAATTCCTTCAGCGCGGCCGAGATCGGCTTGCTGTTGATCAGGTCGTGCGGCATCAGCGGCTCTTGTTCCGCTTGACCCAGACGTTCCTTCACGGCCTTCTCGATACGTGCCAGGCCGGTGCGGTACTGGTTTTCGGCCAGTTCGCCGACGCAACGCACGCGGCGGTTGCCCAGGTGGTCGATGTCGTCGACTTCGCCATTGCCGTTGCGCAGGTCAACGAGGATCTTGACCACGGCCAGGATGTCTTCGTTGGTCAGCACCATCGGGCCGGTCGATTCGTCGCGGCCGACCTTGGCGTTGAACTTCATGCGGCCGACGCGCGACAGGTCGTACGTGTCCGGGTTGTAGAACAGGCGCTGGAACAGGGCCTGCACGGCGTCTTCCGTCGGCGGCTCGCCGGGGCGCATCATGCGGTAGATGGCCACGCGCGCAGCGAATTCGTCCACGGTTTCGTCGATGCGCAGGGTCTGCGAGATGTACGCGCCCTGGTCGAGTTCGTTCGTGTAGATGACCTGCACGTCTTGCACGCCGGCCGTGCGCAGCTTCTTCAGCAGCGCTTCGGTCAGCTCGTCGTTGGCCTTGGCCAGGATTTCGCCGGAGTCGGCGTCGACGATGTTGCGGGCGATCACGCGGCCGATCAGGAAGTCTTCCGGCACGCTGATGTGCGTGGTGCCGCCCTGCTCGAGCTCACGCGTGTGGCGCGCGGTAACGCGCTTGTCCTTGGCGACCACGACCTTGCCCGACTTGTCGGTGATGTCGAAGCGCGCGACTTCGCCGCGCAGGCGCTCGGAGACGAACTCCATCTGCGCGCCGCTGTCCATCAGGCGGAAGTTGTCGTTCACGAAGAAGTTCGCGAGGATCGATTCCGGGTTCAGGCCGATGGCCTTCAGCAGGATCGTGACCGGCATCTTGCGGCGACGGTCCACGCGGAAGTACAGCATGTCCTTCGGGTCGAACTCGAAGTCGAGCCACGAACCGCGGTAGGGAATCACGCGGGCCGAGAACAGCAGCTTGCCCGAGCTGTGCGTCTTGCCCTTGTCGTGTTCGAAGAACACGCCCGGCGAACGGTGCAGCTGCGACACGATCACGCGCTCGGTGCCGTTGATGATGAACGAACCCTTTTCGGTCATGAGCGGCACTTCGCCCATGTAGACCTCTTGTTCCTTCACTTCCTTGACCACCTTCGACTGCGAAGTCGACGACTCGCGGTCATAGATGATGAGCTGGACCTTGGCGCGCACGGCCGAGGCGAAGGTCAGACCACGGGTCTGGCACTCACGCACGTCGAACGCCGGCTTCGCCAGGTTGTACTCGAGGAACTTCATCTCGACGAAACCGTTGTGCGAGACGATCGGGAAGGCGGCGTCGAACGCGGCCTGCAGGCCCTCGACGGTGCGTTGTTTCGGGGGAATGCCGGCTTGCAGGAACGCGGTGTACGCGTCTTTCTGCATCTGCAGCAGGTAGGGAATTTCGACGACGCTGTCGCGATTGCCGAAACTTTTTCGGATGCGCTTGCGTTCGGTGTAACTGTACGCGGACGATTGGGCCATGAGAGCTCCGGTGCTTGAGATCTTCAGCGACTTGTCAGCAGTGCCGAGGCACCACTGCTTGGCGGCTGGCCACTACCAGCCGTTGGCGGACAGCGATGCGTTGCACATCGCCCGAACCAAGGGGTCTTCTGCAGTCGGGGTCAGAAGACACTCAAAAAACGTCTCGTCTTGGCTTTTCCGTCGACCTGAAGGTCTCCGGGAAAACCGGCAACGAGCCGGCTTTTGGGTGCGCTCTGAAAGCGGCAAAGGCTGGAGGGCCTTTTCAGGCGCCTCCAGCCCTCCAGGGGGTCTGAATTACTTCAGTTCCACCTTGGCGCCGGCTTCTTCCAGCTTCTTCTTGGCAGCGTCAGCGTCAGCCTTCGACAGGCCTTCCTTGACAGCCTTGGGAGCGGCTTCCACCAGATCCTTGGCTTCCTTGAGGCCCAGGCCGGTGATTTCGCGCACAGCCTTGATGACCGACACCTTGTTCGCGCCGACATCAGCCAGCACGACATTGAATTCGGTCTTTTCTTCGACCACAGCAGCGGCTGCGCCACCACCAGCGGCCGGAGCCGACATTGCAGCGGCGCTCACGCCGAACTTCTCTTCGATGGCTTTCACCAGGTCGTTGAGTTCCAGGACCGTCATGCTGTCGAGCGCGGTCAGAAATGCGTCTTTATCGAATGCCATTTTTGTTTCCTAACAATTGGGTTGAATATTTCAAACGCGAGGCTCAGGCGGCCTGCGCTTCTGCCGGTGCATCGGCAACGGGTGCAGCTTCGCCACCACCGCGCTTCTCGGCCAGCGCCGCGAGCACGCGGGCGGTACGAGAGATCGGGGATTGCATCAAGCCCAGCAATTGCGCCAGCAGCACTTCCTTCGAAGGGATGTTGGCCAGTTGCTTCACGCCGTCGACGTCCAGGGCCTTGCCACCGAAGGCGCCGCCGCGAATGACCAGCTTGTCGTTGGTCTTCGCGAAATCGGCCACCACCTTGGCGGCGGCCACAGCGTCTTCGGAGAAGCCGTAGATCAGCGGACCGGTCATCTGGTCGCCAACAATCTCAAACGGGCTACCAGCGACAGCACGGCGGGCCAGGGTGTTCTTCAGAACACTCAGGCTCACACCCTTGCTGCGCGCTTCGTTGCGCAGTTTGGTCATATCGGCCACCGTGATGCCACGGTATTCCGCCATCACGAGCGTTTGAGCTTTTGCGGCGAGGCTGGTCACATCACTGATGACCGCTTCTTTCTCACTGCGATTCAGACTCAAGGTCTACTCCTTTTAATGCGATCTTCGGCCGGGGCCTGGGATCGCGCTTCATGCAGCGACCAACTGTTTCGGAACAAAAATCAAATTCCTTGCAGCGGGATCGCCATCTGCGCTGATTGCCTGACGGAAAGGTCCGGCGATTAAGTGCAGCACCCTGCACACCAGCGGTCTTGGATGGCCCGCGGCAACCGAAGCTGCCGCGACCCACCACATTCGCCCCACCCTTTCGGGCGGAGCAAATCTCTTTAGCTCGCCGAGATGGTTTGCGTGTCCACGCGGACACCCAGACCCATGGTCGACGACACAGCCACCTTGCGCAGGTACACGCCCTTGCTGGTCGCGGGCTTGGCCTTGACCAGAGCATCGATCAGCGCTGCGAGGTTGCCCTGCAGCTTGTCGTTGTCGAACGAGCGACGGCCGATCGTGCCGTGCACGATGCCGGCCTTATCGACGCGGAACTGAACCTGGCCAGCCTTGGCGTTCTTCACGGCCGTAGCGACGTCCGGGGTCACCGTGCCAACCTTCGGGTTAGGCATCAGGCCGCGCGGGCCGAGGATCTGGCCGAGCGTACCGACGACGCGCATGGCGTCCGGTGCGGCGATCACGACGTCGAAAGGCATGTCGCCAGCCTTGACCATGGCAGCCAGGTCGTCCATGCCGACGATGTCGGCGCCGGCGGCCTTGGCTTCTTCAGCCTTGGCGCCTTGGGCGAACACGGCGACGCGCTTGGTCTTGCCGGTGCCGTTGGGCAGCACGACGGCGCCACGCACGACCTGGTCCGACTTCTTCGCATCGATGCCGAGTTGCACGGCCACGTCGATCGATTCATCGAACTTGGCGGTGGCGGCTTCCTTGACGATGGCGATCGCGTCAACCAGCGGGTACAGCTTGTTGCTGTCGACCTTGCCTTCGAGCGACTTCTGCTTCTTGGTGATCTTGGACATTTACACGCCCTCCACATTCACGCCCATCGAGCGGGCCGAGCCGGCGATGGTACGAACTGCTGCGTCGAGGTCGGCGGCAGTCAGGTCCTTCATCTTGGCCTTGGCGATTTCTTCGAGCTGAGCGCGCGTGATCTTGCCGACCTTGTCGGTGTGCGGACGGGCCGAGCCCTTTTCCAGCTTGATGGCCTTCTTGATCAAGGTGATCGCCGGGGGCGTCTTGATGATGAAGGTGAAGCTCTTGTCAGCGAACGCGGTGATGACCACCGGCAGCGGCAGACCCGGCTCGACGCCTTGGGTTTGCGCGTTGAACGCCTTGCAGAACTCCATGATGTTCAGACCGCGCTGACCGAGTGCGGGACCGATCGGCGGGGACGGGTTGGCCTTACCAGCTGGCACTTGCAGCTTGATGAAGCCGACGATTTTTTTCGCCATGCTATTTGCTCCTTGCGGGTGATATCGCCTTGGCTTGCGGCCGCGGCTCCCCGGGGTTAAACGACTCTTCGATCAAGGCCGCGCGCCGAGTCGGACAACGCGCAGCCGGAAACAGTAACGCCGACCCGAAGGCCGGCGGGGCGTCAGGTCTTCTCGACCTGGCTGAATTCGAGTTCCACAGGTGTCGCGCGGCCGAAAATCATGACCGACACGCTGACCTTGCTCTTCTCGTAGTTGACTTCTTCGACAGTGCCGTTGAAGTCGGTGAACGGGCCTTCCTTGACGCGCACGAATTCGCCAACGGTGAACTCGACCTTGTGGCGCGGCTTCTCGGTGCCCTGCTGCATCTGGCTGACGATGTCCTCGACCTCTTTCTGCGAGATCGGGGCCGGACGGTTCTTGGCGCCGCCCACGAAACCCGTCACCTTGTTGGTGTGCTTCACCAGGTGCCAGCTTTCGTCGTCCATGATCATTTCGACCAGCACGTAGCCCGGGAAGAAACGGCGCTCGGTGGTGCGCTTCTGGCCGTTCTTGATTTCGACCACTTCTTCGGTCGGAACCAGGATGCGGCCGAACTTGTCCTGCATGCCGGCGCGATTGATGCGCTCGGTGATGTTGCGCTCGACGGCCTTCTCCATGCCCGAATAGGCATGCACCACGTACCAACGCAGATCTGGATTGGCGGCTGGGGCCAGCACCGAGGTGTTTTCTTCCTCTGGCGCGCCCGGCGTGGTTTCAACTGCATTCACTGGATCAGCGGTCATTTATTTTCTCCAGCCCAGAATGAGGTCGAAAAACACCCATTCGAGCGTCTTGTCGGTGAGCCAGAGGAAGACGGACATGATCGCCACGAAGGCGAACACATAAGCCGTCATCTGCATCGCTTCCTTGCGGGTCGGCCAGACGACCTTCTTGACCTCGCGCCACGAGTCGCGGCCGAAGGCCCACAACTGACGGCCATTCTCCGAACTGCCGAAGGCAGCCACCGCTGCGGCCAAGCCGACCAGCAGCGCAGCCCATTGCACCAGCGAGCCTTGGCGCGACAGCAGATAGAACGCCACGATGGCGCCCACTGCCAGCACGACAGCCACGGCCAGTTTGGCCTTGTCGGCGCCGGTGCTCACGGTTTCGATTTGAGAAGTGGCCATGTTTGGCTGATTTCCTGTGACCCTGAGGCCTTCAATTCAATGCGTCTCTTGAGACGCCGAAGCCCGTCGGGACGCGACGGGCTTTTTTCGGAGTGCCACCTAAGTGGCAGGGGCAGTAGGAATCGAACCTACAACCTTCGGTTTTGGAGACCGACGCTCTGCCAATTGAGCTATACCCCTCCGGTACTCTTTGCGCCCGACTTAGATGTCGAGGATCTTGGCCACGACGCCCGAACCCACGGTACGGCCGCCTTCACGGATGGCGAAGCGCAGGCCTTCTTCCATCGCGATCGGG
>NZ_FOII01000038.1:0-17361 GCF_900111625.1 Variovorax sp. OV084
TCCCGTCCCGACGGTCGTGCCTTGCGTTCCTCCCGCCGAACTGCAGGCGATGGCCGCACCCGTGGCCACGCAATCCGCCGCGGCCGGCATTGACATCGTGGCCAGAGCCAGTGTCACCGCTGCGCCTGCCGCGCCGGCAACGGCGTGTGCTTTCGAATGACCGCGCCCCAGTTCGGATGCAACGGTCCAGAGAGCGAGTGCGTCGTTCCAAACGACGCGGAATACCTTATTCATATCGTGAGTCCTGATGGTCGAGAGCGAATGGCGCACTGGCATGAACTGCGTGCGCGGCACGGGTGTGGCTGGTGCTGTGTGCCTGCCCGACCCGGGGGCGGACTCTAGTGCAACTGATTGCAAATTCGCTAAACAAAAGTTCGCGAATGCCCGGCGCAATTCGATTTCGGCCATGAACGCCAACTCGTTCACATTTGTTTGCTTTTATTGGCCTTGAAAATGGAATTCACTCGCTCATTTTCCATGGCAATCGCCTCGCGTCATCGAGGCGCGAACGAGAGCTTAAAGAGGCTCACGCCTCCGCCAGCCACATCGCCTTCATCGTTCTCGCAACCCCCCAGTACTGTTGATCTCCCCTTCGAAGTGCCCCAATTTTCCATGAGTCCTTGATCTGCATGCAGCACGCAACCTGCCTGATGAACAACGGCCGAAAGACATTGCGGCGGGTCAGCCCTCGATGGAAACTCGGATCAATCGAGTGCGGAAACTCACAGCCTGGCCAGCGAAGCCTGCAGCCGGCGGTAGCCATAGCAACGGTGGTTGCGCTCGAAGATGTCGGTGAGGGTTCGACGCACCTCGGCGTACTTGTCCGCAGCATCGAGCCGGGCTCGCTGGTAGAAATAGGAACTGCGTGCCAGGCCCACTCCGTCGAGCAGTTCCACGAGGGTGTATGTCTCAGGGCATCAACCAGCAACATCAATCGTCGGATGTCGCGTCGCAGGGCTTCGAGTTGGCGCTCCAGGTCCTCCCGTTCCGGGCCTGGCGGTAGATCGTGTTGGCGCTTCATGGATGCTGGGACCTCACGGTCGACTAGCTGGTTCTTCCAGTACAACGTTGGCCTGCACACGCCCAGCTCTTGGGCCACGGCTTGTGCACTCTCCTGGCGCGTGCACAACCCGATGACAGCTGCCTGCTTCATCGCTGGCGGCCGCGCTATCGCGTTAGATCGACCGACAATGCGCACGTGCAGCTCGGGGTGCGATTCGTGATTCCAGGAACGCAGCGATTCGCGTACCGGATAGCCCAACGCCTTGATGGTGAATGCAATGCAGCGTCCATGATTGTCCGCGCCGAAGTAGAACTGAGCCACCGGGGGTGCGGATAAAAACTTGGACTGGTTTTATGCCGCAAGTCCAAGACTCACCCTGTATTCGATCGGGCTGAGGGCCCCCAGGGAGATCTTGATCCGCTTCTCGTTGTACCAGCGGATGTACGAGTCGACCATTTCAATGAACTGCTCGATGGTCGTGCCCTTCCAGTCCCGAGGATAGAACAGTTCGTTCTTGAGGCGACCGAAGAAGCCTTCGCGAGCCGCATTGTCCGGAGAACAGGCCTTGCGGGACATCGAGCGGATGAGGTTGGCATCGCTCATTCTCGATAGCCAGCCTGGCCAGCGGTAGTGGCCGCCGCGGTCGGAGTGGACCACAGGCCGGTCAGCGGTGTCCGTCACCGTCTCGATGGCTGCATCCAGCATGGTGTTAACCAGCTCAGCATCCGGGCTCGTGCCAATGGTCCAGCTCACTACCATCCCGTCGAAGCAATCGATGATCGGCGACAGGTAAACCTTGCCGGCGGGGATCTGGAACTCTGTGATGTCCGTGAGCCACTTCTCATTGGGTGCCGCAGCCTGGAAGTCGCGGTTGATGATGTTCTCTGGTGCTGGACTGATCTCCCCCAGGTACGAGGCGTATCTGCGCTTCTTGTGCATTGGAACAACCAGGCGCTCCTGCTTCATCAGCCGCTGCACCACCTTCTCCGAGATGTTGACCTGCTGCCTGGTCAAAGAGGCCTGCAGCCTGCGGTAGCCGTAGCAACGGTGGTTCGACTCGAAGATCTCGGTGATGGACTGACGCACTTCGAGGTACTTGTCACCCACCGCTGCGCGGGCCCGATGGTAGAAGTACGAGCTACGTGCAAGACCCAACTGTCCAAGGAGCTCTGGCAAGTCATAGTGCTCCTTGAGGGCGTCAATCAGCAGTGTCTTCTCCCGGTTGGACAGGAGCTGCAGATCGACGCCCAGGCCTTTTTTTAACAGTTCATTGGCCTTGTTCAAGAGGTCCTGCTCAAGGCGCAGTTGCCTGACTTCGCGGCGCAACGCCTCAACCTCGCGCTCGAGCTCGTCGCGCTCTTGAGCCCGCGGGGACTGATTGGTGTGTTTCATGGATGCGGGTGCCTCACGTCCCAGAAGCTGGTTCTTCCAGTTGTACAACGTCGGCCTGCTCACGCCAAGCTTCTGAGCAACCACCTGCGCACTTCCCTCACGAGTGCACAGTTCGAGGACCGCCAGCTTCTTCAGTTGCGGCGGCCGAGGTGCACTGACGGCCCTGCCGACAACGCGCTGCCGGGAGTCGGGGTCCAGTTCATCAATCCAGGCACGCAGCAAATCGCGGCACGGATAGCCCAACGCCTTGACCGTGAAGGCGATGCAGCGCCCGTGCTCGGCGTAGTGTTTGACAGCCTGCTCCTTCTGAATTTGAGAATACTTCGGCTTCGAGCGCACGTAGCCGGACGACAGGTCCAGGCGCCCCTCGTACTCCTCATGCCAGCTCTTCAAAGAGTTCTTCGTTGGATAGCCCAACTGGCGGATAGTCGCCCCGGTGCGCTTGCCCAGCTTGATGTAGAGCGTGACCGCTCGGATGCGGTCTTCGTATGAATACATGAACTACCTCCAGGTAGTCCAAGTTTTCGTCCGCACCCCCATTGGCTCAGTTTCCGGTCGGCGCCAACACTGGTCGATGCGCCAGTAGAGCTCGATCACCTCGGCGTTGGCCACCCCGGGCCACGCGGTGCCCTGAGGCTGGATCGCCGGGCGGCCTCCCGGCCTCGTCATGCCCAACCCAAACGGCCGCGAAAGGTGCATCATCGTGGTGGACGAACCCACGGTGCAGACTGTTCGCGAGGCAGAGCATGGCATGGTTCAAGAAGCTTTTCTGGGTCGGCGCTGGTCTCGCCGTGGGGGGTGCGTTTGCCGTATTCGTGGTGGACGAATTGAAGACCTCCCGGCTGCAATCGGCCCTGTGGCGCGACCTCGCCAACGATGCCCGCTTCAGCGTCGACGCCGGTGCCAGCGATGCCATCCGCTTCCCTCACACCGGGCCTTATGACGAGCGGCTGGGCTACCACGATCTGCCCCACTACATCGAGCGCCTGCAGCCCCAGGGCTATGTCGTCACCCGCCAAGCCCGCATGTCGCCGCGGCTGATCGAGCTGCAGGAGTACGGGCTCTACGCGCCCTACCGCGAGAAAAACCAGGCCGGCCTGACGGTGCGCGACTGCCGCAATGCGGCGCTGCTGCACTCGCGGGTGCCCAAGCGGGCGTACGAGCGCTTCGAGGAGGTGCCGCCGCTGCTGGTGAGCGCCCTGCTGTTCGTCGAAGACCGCCACCTGCTGGACGCGGAGCCGCCGCAGCGCAACCCCGCGCTCGATCCGGAACGCTTTGCCAAGGCGGCGCTCGAGCAGGCGTTGCGGGCGGTCAGCCTGGGCCAGTCGGCAACGGGCGGCAGCACGCTGGCCACGCAGATCGAGAAGTACCGACATTCGCCGCAAGGCCGCACCGGGTCGGTAGGCGACAAGCTGCGCCAGATGGCATCGGCCTCGCTGCGCGCCTACCAGGACGGCGAGGACACGCAGGCGCGGCGCCGCCAGATCGTCGTCGACTACCTCGACACGGTGCCCTTGGCCGCACGCCCGGGCATGGGCGAGGTGCACGGCCTGGGCGACGGCCTGTGGGCCTGGTACGGGCGCGATTTCGGCGAGGTCAACCGCCTGCTCGCCGACAACGCGGAAGAAGCAGCAGCGCCCACCGACGAAGCGCTCCGACAGCAGGCCGAGGCCTTCAAGCAGGCGCTGTCGCTGATGATCGCGCAGCGCCGCCCATCGCAGCACCTGCTCGGCGACGGCGCAGGCCTGGCGCGGCTGACCGAGAGCTACCTGCGGCTGATGGCCGAGGCGGGCCTGATCACGCCCGCGCTGCGCGATGCGGCGCTGCCGCTGCCCTTGCACCTGCAGCCCCCACTGCCGCCCACGCCCCGCCCGGACTTCGTGCAGCGCAAGGCCGCGAGCGCGCTGCGCACCCACATCTCCACGCTGCTCGACGTGCCGCGTGCCTACGACCTGGAGCGCCTGGACCTCGACGCCGAAACCAGCCTGGACGGAGAGGCGCAGGCGCTGGTGGCGCGGGTGCTGGCCGGCCTGCGGACGCCCGCCGCGGCGAAGGCGGCAGGGCTGTACGGCTCCCACCTGCTCGACCCTGGTGCGGACCCGAGCCCGTTGATCTACAGCTTCACGCTGTTCGAGCGCAGCGCCGGAGCGAACTTGCTGCGCGTTCAGGCCGACAACATCGACCAGCCGTTCGACGTGAACCAGGGCGCGCGGCTGGACCTGGGCTCGACGGCCAAGCTGCGCACGCTGGTGAGCTACCTCGAGCTGGTGGCTGAGCTGCACGCGGGCTGGGCTGACTTGAGCACGGCCCAGTTGTCGGCGCTGGCGCCGAGCCCGCGCGACCCGCTGGGCGCGTGGGCGAAGCAGTACCTCCTGCGCGCCAAGGATCGCAGCCTTGCCCCGATGCTCGAAGCGGCGATGGAGCGCAAGTATTCGGCGAACCCGGGCGAGTCTTTTTTTACCGGCGGCGGCATGCATCAGTTCGCGAACTTCGAGCGCTCGAGCAACGGCAGTTCGATGACGGTGCGGGAGGGCTTCAAGCATTCGGTCAACCTGGTGTTCATCCGCCTGATGCGCGACCTGGTGCGCCACCGCATGTTCGGCGGCGCGTCTGACGCCGAGCGCCTGCTGAAGGACCCCTCCGCGCCGGGCCGGCGCGAGTTGCTCGCACGCTTTGCGGACCGCGAAGGCTCGGCCTTTCTCATCCGCTTCCACCGCAAGTACCAGCGCCAGTCGACCGCGGGCGCCGAAGCGCTGCTGTTGCGCGGCCTGAGGCCGTCGGCGCCGCGCCTGGCGAGCGTGCTGTTCACGATCGAGCCCGAGGCCAGCGACGAACGGCTCGACGCGCTTCTGGTGCAGCGGCTGGGCCGCGGCGCCGACTCGCCGCGCGCACTGGGAGCGCTGCGCAAAACCTACGCCGGCCTGTCGCTCGCCGATCGCGGCTATGTCGCGCGCGTGCATCCGCTGGAGCTCTGGCTGGTCGGTTACCTGCGGCGCCACCCGGGCGCCTCGCTGACCGAGGTGCTGGCCGCGAGCGCGAGCGAACGCCAGGAGGTCTACGCCTGGCTCTTCAAGACGCGCCACAAGAGCGCGCAGGACAAGCGCGTGCGCGAGCTGATCGAGCTCGACGCCTTCGCGCAGATTCATCGCTCGTGGCAGCGCGTGGGTTACCCATTCGCATCGCTGACGCCGTCGTACGCGAGCGCGATCGGCGCTTCGGGCGACCGGCCGGCCGCGCTGGCGGAGCTGATGGGCATCATCGCGAACGACGGCGTGCGGCTGCCCACGCAACGGGTCGGTGCACTGCACTTCGGGCGCGACACGCCCTACGAGACACGGCTGGAGCCACACAACGCGAGCGCTGAACGGGTGCTGCCCGCCGAGCTGACCGCGACGCTGCGGCGCGCGCTGGTCGGGGTGGTGAACGACGGCACGGCACGGCGTCTGAAGGGCGCACTGGTGGACGAGAACGGCCGCGCGATCGAGATCGGCGGCAAGACCGGCACCGGCGACCATCGCTACGAGCAAACCGGCCGCGGCGGACGGGTGATCTCGGAACGCAAGATCGACCGCTCGGCCACCTTCGTGTTCATGATCGGCGACCGCTACTTCGGCACCATCATGGCCTACGTGCACGAGCCCTATGCCGCTCGCTATCGGTTCACGAGCGCGTTGCCGACCCAGCTTCTGAAGTCGGTGGGGCCGCAACTGCTGCTCGTGCTCCAGCGCAGCAGGTGCCCCAGGGAATGAACCGTCCCCCCAGGCCTTGGACACTGTTTTAGGTCATGCCAGCGCAGCAGCGTACTTCGTCCGGTAGTCGACAGGACGCAATCCTCCTGTCCCGAACTTGATTCGATCCATCTTGTAGTAGCGGATCCATTCGTGACCTACCAAAGTGCCACACGCATTGCCAAAGTCGACGATGCGTAACTCCGGCTAGTGAGTCCGGGCATATTTCAACCATTTCCACTCCGGGTGTTCTTTGCCATTAGTGTCTGAGACAGCGCATTGAAGTCCGAGACGACGCACTAAGGATGGTCTGCAGAACGCGATTTTCGATCGCGGCTAAATGAATCGCGTGATGGCGAGCCATTCAGACGATCAGCCCCGGCATCGATCTTCTGCGCCTGACACCCATCACGTGGGCTTGGTGGGCCCGATTCGAGTGCTGCAGACGCACTCACCCCTCGGTCTGCATCAACCGCCTGCGCGCCATCCACAGGTTCGACAGCGCAAACAGCGTGACGATCTGCGCGGTGTTCTTCATCAAACCTCGGTAGCGAACCTTCGTGAACCCGAACTGCTGCTTGATCACTCGGAACGGGTGCTCGACCTTGGCTCGGATGCTGGCCTTCATCTTCTCCACTCGCTCGGCCACGAACTCGGGTTCGATGAACGGATTCAGCCGCCTGCGTTTGCCTGGGCGCATCGCCACGTGCCAGGTCGGCCCCGCGGCCTCCGCTCGCTTGTGCACGCCCTGGTAGCCCGAGTCACCGAATGCTGCGTGTTCCTCGCCATGCAGGAGCACACCGGCGACGTTGATGTCGCTGACGTCCGCCGCTGTACCCACCACCGTATGCACCAGGCCTGATGCGGCATCGACGCCAATGTGCGCCTTCATGCCGAAGTACCACTGGTTGCCCTTCTTGACCTGATGCATCTCCGGGTCACGTTCACCTTCAGCATTCTTGGTCGAGCTGGGTGCCGCGATCAGCGTGGCGTCCACCGCCGTTCCCGTGCGCAGCATCAGGCCCTTGGCCTGCAGGATGTCATTGACCACGCGCAGCATGTCGACGGCCAAGTCATGAGCTTCCAGCAGGTGACGGAATCGCAGGATGGTGGTCTCGTCGGGCAGACGGCTCGCGCCATCACCCAGGCCAGCAAACTCCCGATACAGGGGCACGTCGTGCAGCGCCTCTTCCATGGCCGGGTCGCTCAGTCCGAACCATTGCTGCAGATAGTGAATGCGCAGCATCGTCTCGATGGCGACAGGCGGGCGGCCAGTCTTGGCTCGCGGGCTGTGTGGCTCGACGATCTGCACCAGCGCGCTCCATGGAACCACCCGATCCATTTCATCGAGGAACTCGCGCTTGCGCGTCTTCTTCGTCGACAGGTTCAGACCCAAGCCGAGCTGGCTCGGCGGCATTACGCGTTTGGCAATCATGGGTTCAGATCATGCAAGGCTCAGGCCTGTTTTGCAGACCATCCCTAGGAATCCAACCACCGAACGCACCTTCGTCCGCCGCTGCCCGTGGCCGTGGCCCGCTCGCGGTGATCGAGGAACAGCCATAGTTCTCGCCCGAAAGACGCATCTGACGCACCTCTTCCCTCGTTGTAGTTCGTTTAATTCTGCTACAAAGTGGTGCAATCGGAAAAGCGAGCAGCGCTTGAGTTTTGGCACCCTCAAGACACATGCGCGAGGGGCCATCGCCTTTTTGATGGTGATTCAGGCCAACGAACGATTACGGGTCGTGCGCTGATCCAAGTTGCTGCGAAGGCCTTGGTCGCTCTGGGAATGGAATGTATTGATGAGCCCAGGGAACCGTGGACCAGATGCGAACGGAATAAGCTTGGGACTGTGGGTCAGGACTGTGGATCGGGATCTCGGGAACTCGTCGCCTGCGATACAGCCGGCAGGTACTTTTCGTGTCTCAGCATCCAGATGCACGCGGCCACGCGCAGCAGTCTCTCGACGCGAGCATCGTAGGAGATGCTGCGCGGATCTTCCTCACCGATCATGGCGGCGATGCAGTCCAGCGCAGCGGCCGGCGTAAATCCGACACCCGCGCGTGCCATGCTGACCGTCGTCGCCAAAACCTCTGTTCGATCCATCCCAGCCTCTCAGAAACCGGATTGCATGCACCCGCTTTTATTAACACTTTTATTTTAAATCACTGGCGCCGAGCTTGATCGCCGGATATCCCGCCGCAAAAACACGCTCAAGGAAACCATCACAGTGAGCACGCCCGACCAGAACCTCCTCATCACAAGATCGGCAGGCAGTGCTGGCACCTGATCCCAAGCAAATGCATCCTGGAGCGCCGTCCGATCACATGGAGCTCCGAGTGTGGGCACGGCATACTGAGTGTGCGGCCATCGAATCTCATCCGAATGCAGCATCCGGTTGCACCAGTCGCCCGTCCCGGTTCGGGCCCGAGACATCACGCGACCGGCGCTGCTATCGCTGCAGGGACACGATCAGGGGACATGGCGCTGCTTCGCGCCTTTCGCCGCAATCCCGGACCAACGCGGCCAATGTCGCCTCGATACGGCGCAGGTCCGCCAGCTTGGTCCTGACATCGACCAGTTTCTGTTGCGCCAGGTCACGCACGTCACGGCAGTGCGTGCCATCCTCCAGTTCGAGCAGGTGAGCCACCTCGCCGAGGCTGAATCCCAAGCGCTGCGCGGACTTGATGAATCGCACGCGCGCAACGTCCGCTTCGCCGTAGCGGCGGATGCTGCCGCTACCGAGCTTGTCCGGCGTCGGCAGCAGTCCCTTGCGTTGGTAGAACCGGATCGTCTCCACATTCACGCCCGCCGACGCGGCAAAGCCGCCGATGCTGAGATTGTCGCTTTTACTGCTCATCACTGTTGACTGCGTACTGCAGTACGGAGCTTAGGATCGTAAGCACAAACCCGTCGCATAACAAACAGCAACCGTGTTCCCACCGCAGATCGTCCAGCCCGCGTCAGTTCTTTGCGGCGAAGCGTACGAATCGCTCTTCCTGCTCAAATTTGACGAGCGCGGATTCAACCTTCGAAACCATGGTGAGAGCGAAGGCCATACCAATTTGCATTGGCCGCTGTGCGAGGCGATCGGCACCGAACCACGGGCGACCGCGCGGCGATATCCGGTCATTGCCGACTTCGATGCCAACGAATGCGTCGGGATAGAAATCGAAGCACTGACGCCTGCCATGGCAGCGACACGCGGCGATGAGGAAAGTTGGCCCATGCGGGTCGTGACCTCTCACCGTGATGCCGCTGTCGTGTACTCGGTGTTTCTGCGGCTGAACGCCGCAGGGGTCACGCGCGTTGCGGATTTTTCCAGTTGTCTCGAGGCGGTAGACTATGCGAGCGCCATCATGGCGCAGTCATGGAGCACAGGCCGTCGCTTACAGCGGGGCGGCACGATCTTCGATCTGCAATGCGTGGCCTGCGCCGAAGAGGAAGAGATGCTGTATCTGAGTCACAGTTCGCAACCCGGCATCCCAGCATGGGACAAGGACCCCGCGTCGGCATTGGTGTTCCACCGGCGCGCGACAGACCATCCTCCAGAGGTTTTGCAAGCGCTGCGCAGTAAGGCGCCCACGCACAAATGCTCGTGGCTGGCGTCCCAGGTGCTGTACTCGCGTACTGAGCAGTCGAGGCGTCCTGAAGCGGCTGGGATCCAGACAATGGAGGTTTTCATCGGGATGCCGACGGCGCTTGACCTGGACCCGTCGTTTGCAACGCTTCAGGTCAACCCCGAGTTTGTTGCCACGCTCTTGCGAATGCAGCGCCTGTGCGTGAACGCCTTGCTGTGCGAGATGCGCACGGAGACGACAGCGGTACGTTGGGGCTCGCGGGGTATCGGTGATGTTCCGAGAACGCAGCGCTGCGAACTGTTCGTGACGCCCACAACGATGCGTTTCGCACCCCCATCGTCAGATGCGAATCATCGCATCACCACCGTGACTTTGGATATCGCCGCGTTCGTGCGCGCGGTGCAGTCACATCGTTGCGAGGACGGGATTCTCGTGATCGACCTGCATGGGATTGCTACGTTGCGGGACGCCTGAGGTAGGCTAGCTTGCAGTTCGTCCAACGCGGCTTCTCGTGTAGGGCACTGCGTTAGGACAGGCGCGCATCGTGTACGGTGGTCGGCCTTCCCGGAGAACGTCCCGTCGGGCGCCTGCTTCAGTTCCAGCCAGCATGTCCACCCTTCAGGCAGGAACCCCGGCCGCTGGGGAGAATAGCGACGAGTCGCGCATGCACAGACAGGGCTGCAGATTCGTCTCGCCACGCCCTTGGTCTGGCGTCAACTGCACTGCCAGAGACGGAGACACTTCATTGAACTACTCTGAACTGTCGATTAAGTAGAAGGTTGCCCGTGCCTTCGCCATTTTTCATGTCGCTACTTGGAAGTGACCAGCGAAAGCTCGCTTAACGACCGCTTCGGGCGGAGGCTGTGTGAAAACACTTCGAGGAGTGGGACCAAGCGGAAATCACTTGGCTGAGCAACCGCTTCTTGGCTCGATCGTCCAATGCGCGATATGCTTCTAGTAGCAGTTGCTCATCAACCGACAGATCCTGTCGCAGTTGTTCGAACACCGCCTTCTGCACTGCGGCTCTGCCGGATTCCGGTGTCGTCGGAGCCGACGTTGGTATTCCGGTCAGCACATAAATCGCATCCAGCTTCAACTCCGGCTGAAGGCCGGCGAGGGCCAGCAGCTTGTCCTTGGGAAATGCGTTGCGCCGCTTTCGCTCGGAAAAAGCAGCCTTGCTCATGCCGAGGGCCTTGGCGACCTCTCCGTCGGCGGAAACGCCTAGCATCCGTTTCAGGCGCAGCAATTGCTGTTCGAACGCGTGCACTTCCATTCTTGGTGAGGTGGTCGGCGCTTGAACGAAGATCGATTCACTGGAATTCCTGGCGAGGTGCTGCACTTCATTCTCCTTCTTCGACGTCCTCGAGCCAGCCAACTGTACAGCGGCCGATGCGCGTCGACCCTACATAAGTGCCCGCCAGTGGCGATCCTCACGCGGTGCGTGCCCTTGCATGAGATTGATGAGGCACCCCGCCGATGCGTCTGTGCTTCCCTCCGGATTTCATGAGGAAGGTTTGCCCGCGCGCCGAGCGTTCACTGGCCTGCGCAAACTCGGAAGCAGCGATTTCTGTGCGCTGCTGCCGTGCTGCAATCCTCACCGCAGCACCTGCATGCCGGGTCCGCCGATGTCGACGGCCACGTGCGGCCCTGGGGGGTAGGGACTGCTAGCGAGCTGTGGCTCGGGAAAGTAGTGCCATCCACTTACGCCCCGCCCTCGTTCTGAACGGTGGACCAGCAGGCGCGAGACTCCTTCATTCACGGGACTCCAAATTGCCGTGAATGTGTCAAAGTCCGTTCATGGCCTTCTCACCGCAAAAGTAAGCAGTGCTGCGACGACCATCCATCACATCCAGGACGGTGGTCTTCGTGGCCATCGTGTGTTTGGGCTTGGTCGCGATAGATGGCTGGAACAGTTGGCAGTCTCGCCTGCTCCACCTGCGCCAGATGGGTGTGGCGACATCGAACCTCGCACAAGCCATGGCGCAGCAGGCAGACGATCAGATCCAGATGGCCGACACGGTGCTGGTCGGCCTCGTCGAGCGCATCGAATCGGATGGGACAGGGCCTGCCGAGGTCGCGAGGCTTCGCGACTTTCTCGCGCTACGCGTCGCGCAGCTTCCGCAGCTGGACGGGCTTCATATTTACGACGAGGCCGGCAACTGGGTTGCGAACTCCCGGCAGATCTGGCCGCAAAACCTGAACAACGCCGACAGAGAGTATTTCCAGTTCCATCGCGCCAATGTGAGCCGCGGGCCCCACGTCGGTGTGCCGGTGACGAGTCGAACCAACGGCCGGTCGCTGATTCCCATTTCGCGGCGCATCAACCATGCCGACGGCAGCTTTGCCGGGGTTGCACTCGCAACGATGAGGGTCGATTTCTTTGGGAAGTTTTA
This sequence comes from Variovorax sp. OV084, assembly GCF_900111625.1. Lineage (NCBI taxonomy): Bacteria > Pseudomonadati > Pseudomonadota > Betaproteobacteria > Burkholderiales > Comamonadaceae > Variovorax > Variovorax sp. OV084. The sequence continues at coordinate 12,095 of NZ_FOII01000038.1, forward strand.
CGACAGCCTCGATATCGGGCAGGCCGGCGCCTTGGGGCTGATACGCGAAGACGGAACGATGATCACCCGTCGGCCTTACAACCCCAGCGTGGTCGGGCGCGACATGCGCGGCAGCGACCTCTTTCAAGCCTACCGTTCGCAAGGACCGGTTGGAACAGCCTATATCCGGTCTGCGCAAGATGGGGTCCTGCGACTCAACAGCTTCCGACGCCTTTCCCACTATCCGCTGTTCGTCGCCGCTTCCCTTTCCAAGGAGGAGATCCTGGCCGACTGGTGGCGCGAAACGCTTTGGCATTCGGGAGGCGTCGTTCTTCTGGTGTTGGTCGTCGGTGCCGTCGGGTGGCGGCTGGTCAAGCAGTTCGAGCTGCAGATTCAAACGGAGGCGCAGCTGCGGCGGGCGCGAGATGCGTTGGAGACGCTGAACCAGACCCTCAATGCGCTCGCGATGGAAGACGGGCTGACCGGGCTTGCAAATCGCCGAAAGTTTGACGTCACTTTGGATACGGAATTCAGTCGTGCAATCCGGGAGGCGAGTACTCTGGCGCTGATCATGATCGATGTGGATTGCTTCAAGCAGTACAACGACATCTACGGCCACGCGGCGGGTGATGAATGCTTGCAAGTCATCGGGCGTACGGTTGCCGCTGTCGCTGCCAAGCGCCCAGGGGATCTGGCGGCTCGCTACGGCGGAGAGGAACTGGCGGTACTGCTGCCTGACACCGACGTACAGAGCGCGGTCCTCCTGGCGGAGCGGATTCGCAATGCAGTGCGCGATCTGAAGATCGCGCATGCGGGTGTGGCGAACGGCTTCGTGACGCTCAGCGCTGGTGTGGAGGCGCTCAGGCCTTCCACGTCGAGCGGACAGTCGAAGGAACTGATCGAAGCGGCCGACAAGGCCCTCTATCAGGCCAAGATCGAAGGTCGTGATCGCGTGTGTGCTGCGGCGCATCCGCCAGCTTCCTGAATAGCGCACCTGCGAGTTGGAACGCCTTCGCGCGAACCGATCAGAGCCGATGATGGTCCCCTCCAGGAGGAACCGCTTGCCGTTTGTTCCCTGGAGCGCAAGCATCACCCTGTTTGAATCAATCCTTATTACTTAATTCTGAATGAATCGTCCGAGTCAGACCTTGGCATCCTCGTGACGAATTCCGTGACGCTCCTGCGCTGCCTCTATATATTGCGGCAACGATGTAATGGCCTGAGCCAACAACTGGGGCAAGTCCAATGTCAGTGTCCATCTGGGTCAAGGTTCGCCTGCCGTTGGCGATTCTTGTGCTGGGCGTCGCGATCTCGATCGCGCTCGGTGTCTCTGTCCATCAGGAGATTGGGCGCAGCGCACGGATGCGCTTCGACGCCAACGCCCTCGACTTGGCGAGAAAAATCGAGGACCGCTTCGACGACTATGTCGCCGTCCTGACCGGGCTGCGGGCGCGGTTCAATACCCCTGAGGCCGTGACGCGAAGCGATTTCAGGAATTACGTCGCGGGGCTGAACCTGGCGAGCGCGTACCCCGGGTTTCAGGCTGCCACCTATGCACCCCTCGTTAGTGCCGACGAGAAGGGCGCTTTCGAGGCGCAGGTCCGCCGCGATGCGAGCCTCGGAGTCGGCGTGGCCTCCACTTTTGCCATCAAGCCATCCGGCGAGCGGGACATCTACTATCCGCTGCTCTATATCGAACCCCAGGCCGGCAACGAGATGCTGCTGGGCAACGACCTGGGCGCAATGCCTGATCGGGGGAATGCGCTCGAGCAGGGGCGCGACACTGGCGGGCTCGTCACCTCGGGTCGCAAGGTCCGCATTCCGGGGCGCGAGGCTGACATCGGATTGGCGATGCGGCTGCCGGTCTATCGCCCACAAACGCCGCTCGATACGCTCGAGCAGCGGCGCCGCGCCTACATGGGCTCGGTGGGTACAGGCCTGAGCATCGCCGGGATGCTGCGCGATGTGGTCAGCCCCGATCGCTCCCGGATGCTGCGATTGCGCCTTGCCGATGCCGGACCGGGCAAAGCGGCGATCGGAACGCGCGTCGAGGTCAGGTTTGTGACGCCCACGGCTTTCGACGAGCAGCAGTTGCTGTTCGACAGCGCCGCCCTGGTGAAGCCCGCAGTTGCGCTCGCCACGCCCGGGCACAGCCTCAGGCGCATGCTCGGCTTCGAGTTGGGTGGCCATTCCTGGCTTGTCGAGGTCGAGCAAGACGAAAGCGAGGTCTTCGGCCCGCTCGACAAGGCCATCCCGTGGTTCGTCGTTCTCGGCGGCCTGGCCACCAGCACGCTGCTCACGGCCATCGTCTTTTCGCTGACCACCTCGCGCAGCCGGGCCCAGGTCCTTGCAACCGAGATGACCGGCCACCTGCGCGTCAGCGAACGGCAGTGGAAGGACGCTCAGCACCTGGCCAACCTGGGCGGCTGGACCCTCGATCCCGAGACCGGCGCCCTCGAATGCTCCGAGGAAGCCCGGCGCATCCTGGGCTTCGCGGACGATCCCTCGCCACCGAACCTGTACGCGCTGCTCTCGCGTGTGCCGGCCTCGGAGCGCGCCGCAGTCCACCAGCAGATCACATGGGCCTGCGAGTCTACGCAGCGAAGCGAATTCGAGCACCGCCTGCGTCTGCCGGACGGCACCGAGCGCTGGCTCCACGTCATCGCGCAGTCGGGAGAACACGGGGGAAAGAAGCTGGTGCGCGGCACGGTGCGCGATGCCACGCGGCCGCGCAAGGATGCGTTGCGGCAGAAGCTCGAATACAAGGTCGCGCGGCTGCTGGCCGGCGACGGCAGGACCGAGACGGTGATCGCGCTGGCGCTGGAGGCGATATGCACCGAGCTGCGCTGGGACTGCGGCGCGCTGTGGAGTGCCAGCGAGGACGGCCTGGTTCGTTGCGACGCCGTCTGGCATGCGGAAGACAAGGGGCCTGCGCTGACGCAGTTCGCCGGCGACAGCCGGTCGCGCCAATACCGGCCCGACGAAGGTTCGTTGGGTCGCGCCTTGGGCATCGGCGGCGTCGTGCGCATCGATACGCAGGCCTCGCCAGCCCATTTCGCTCGCGATGCGATGGCCCGTGAGGCGGGGCTGATCACTGGCCTCATCGTGCCGATGGCCTCTGCCGATGCGACCACAGCGCTGGAACTCTTTGGCTCCGATCCGTCCGTTGCCGACACGGAGACGTTGGAGTCGCTGCGTGTGATCGCCTTGCAGATCGCTCAGTACAGGCAGCGCAAGCTGGCCGAGCACAGCCTTCGCTTCATGGCCAGCCACGACGAACTGACGGGGCTGCTCAATCGCTCCGCGCTGCAAAGCGAGCTCGATCGCGCCATCAAGCGCAGCAACCGCAGCCAGAAGCAGTTCGCCGTGATGTTCGTCGACCTGGACCGCTTCAAGCACATCAACGACACGCTGGGCCACAGCGTGGGCGACGAGATGATCAAGGGCTGCGGCCGGCGCCTCATGGCGCTGCTGCGCAATACCGATGTCGTGACGCGCTTCGGCGGCGACGAGTTCGTCCTGTTGCTGGAGGACCTGGACAGCGCGAACGGCGCCGCCGTGGTCGCCGAACGGGTTCTCGAGCGGTGCGCCGAGCCCTTCGTCATCGAGGGGCGCGAGTTGCAGGTCACCGCCAGCGTGGGCGTGAGCATCTATCCGGAGAACGGCGGGGATGCCGAAACGCTTTTGAAGAACGCCGACACCGCGATGTACCGCGCCAAGGAGAAGGGTCGCAACACCTACCGCTTCTACGCGGCGAAGATGAATGCGCAGAGCACCGAACAGCTGATGCTGGAAAGCGCGCTGCGCCATGCCCTGGATCGTGGCGAGTTGGAGATGTACTACCAGCCGAAGATGAACCTGCAGACTCAGCGCATCGTCGGCGTCGAGGCGCTGATGCGCTGGCACCATCCGATTCTGGGGATGATTCCGCCGGTGCAGTTCATCCCGATCGCCGAGGAGCTCGGCCTGATCGTGTCGATGGGCAAATGGGCGCTGGAGAAAGCCTGCGCCGACGCGCTCGCATGGCAGAAGCACGGCCTGCCGGAGGTGTTGACCAGCGTCAACCTGTCGCCGCGCCAGTTCGAAAGTCGCACACTCATCGCCGACATAAAGGCCGTTCTGGAGTCCTCGGGCCTCGATCCGTCGCTGCTGGAGTTGGAGATCACTGAGAGCGCGATGATGGCAGACCCCGAACACGCGGTGACGTTGCTGCGGACCATCCGCGACATGGGCGTGGGCCTCGCCATCGACGACTTCGGGACGGGATACTCCTCGCTGTCGTACCTGAAGCACTTTCCGCTGTCGACGGTCAAAATCGACCGAGCCTTCATCAACGACCTTTCGCAGGATGCGGACGCGCGCGCGCTCATCGACGGGATCATCACGCTCGCCCACGGGCTGCGGATGAAGGTGGTGGCCGAGGGCGTGGAGACGCCCGTCCAGTTCAACTACCTGCACAGCCGCGGATGCGACGAAGCACAGGGCTACTGGCTGTGCAAGCCAGTGCCTGCCGACGAGGCACGGGATTTCATGGCGCGTCACCTGCGCAATCGGATTGTTCCGTCGGTGGTGGCCTAAGGGCAGGCACTCGGGGCGTGAATGGAACCCGCGTTGCAAGCTACGGCCGGTGCGCAAGATGACGTCCCGAAGCGATCCGCGGATGCAGACGCCGAGCGAATTCTCTATAGCAGTGAACTCGGCCTCGGTGGAGGGGCCCACCATTGAACCTCGCCGCTGTCACGCAGTTGCGCCCGCCACTCAAGGCGCGTGATCCGTGTGCCGATGCGAGAGGAGAAGGTCTCCATATGCTCAAGCAGCCAGCACACGCTGCTGCAGTTGCTGAGCGGCGAGGGGAAGCTGCAATCCATCGTCGCAGCTTCGTTTGACGAAAACGAATCCGTGTTCAGGGAGGCGACGGCCACCTTCAACCTCCTGCACCCGTACTCGTAGTCGCCGAACCTGGCTCATTGGAAAAAAGATCGAATCTGTCAAATCCGGTGCACACAAAGTGCACACGAGCATCTCTAAGTATTTGATTTTTCTCAGGTTTCCGATTTATCCATCACCGACATGAAGGAGGTTCTGCGAGCGCCCCGGCGCTCCAAGGCCTTCACCCTCGATGCGCTCAAGACGAAGCTGGGCAAACTGAAGCTGAAGGACCTCACGCGCGAGCGGCTCATCCAGTTCGGCAAAGACCGCGCCAAGGAAGGCGCCGGTCCCGTCACCATCAGCATGGACATCGGCTACATCAAGCTGGTAGTTTCTCACGCGGCGGCCGTCCACGGGGT
>NZ_FOII01000003.1:0-571566 GCF_900111625.1 Variovorax sp. OV084
CAGGTCTTGCCGACACCGGCACTGGCGCCGAAGTAGATGCGCAGCTTGCCGCGCAATGCGCGCGCTTCGTCGTTTCGCAGTTGGGCCAGCAGGGCGTCGGGATCAGGGCGGGAAACGTCGTTCATCGGCGGCACAGGTTAGCGCATCGGATTGAATGTCGACTCACCCTAACGACGTGCATGTGCAAGCCGCCCTGCGGATTCCGCGGAACGCAGTTCTTCCGCCGTCAGCAGGTAGGCGGGGTTGTTGGTCAGCCGCTCGATGGCCAGGTCGATGAATGCCTTGGCGCGCGCGGGCTGGGCCGCGCGGCTTCCGTAGTAGACGAACACGGCCGAACGGTCGGCGGCGTGCTCGCTCAGCAGCGGTATCAGCCGCCCGGCCCGGATGTGCGCGCTGGCGCTCACGCTGGTCATCGAACCGATGACATGCCCGGCCAGCACCGCTTCGGTTTCCAGCGCTTCGTCGTTGACGCACAGTGCCGGAACGATGTGATGCTCGACGACATCCTCCCCGACCTTCACGTACCAGGGCATGACCTTGCCCGTGCTCGGGAGACGGAAGCCGCTGCAGCGATGCGCAGCCAGCGCGTTCAGGCTGTCGGGAGCGCCATGGCGGTCAAGGTACGACGGGGCCGCGCAGACGATGAGCTGGAGGCCGAACAACCTTCGTGCAATGACGCCCTCGGCCGGCGACGGGCCGACGCGAAAACCCACGTCGACCCGGTCTTCCACCCAGTTGCCGATGCGGTCATCCAGTTGCACGTCGGGCTGCACTTCAGGGTAGAGCCTGCAGAACTCGTCGAGCAGGGGCCAGAACACGGGAGCGAAGGTCGATCGCGGCCCCACGATGCGCAGCGGCCCGGCAATCTCGTCGGTTGCCCGGCGCGCCATGTGCAGGGCACGCTGCAGGCCGAGCAGCGCGGGCTGCGCGGCTTCAAGAAACTGCCGCCCCTCGTCTGTGAGCGCCATGCTGCGCGTGGTGCGATGGAACAGCCGCACGCCGAGGTGCTGCTCCAGCTGGGCCAGGGCTTGGCTGGCGGCCTGCGGCGTCATCCCTTGCGCCGCAGCGGCCTGTCGCAGGCTGCCGAGTTCGGCCGTCCTGGCGAATGTGGCGATGGAACGCAGTTCATTGATAGGCATAAAGGCCTCCAGTGTGGCCGTCGATTATCAAGAGCAACTTGTCAGTGCATCAAGGCCGTTCCGCCTAGTTCGGCCCGGGGGTACCGGCCTACATTGGTGGATTGCAGTTGTTCGAGATGAAAGGCACGCGGCACGGCATGAATACCCCCGACGAACCCACCACCATCTCCAGGCGCGATCTGCTGATTGCCGGGGCCGCTTCGGCGGCAGTGGTCGCGGAGGCTCCCGCGGCCAACGCGGCGACGACCCCCGCGCCAAAGCTCTCCGGCCTGTCGAAGACGACCATTGAAGTGAATGGCAAGACACACGTCCTGACACTGGACAACCGCACCACCCTGCTCGATGCGCTGCGCGAGCACCTGCACCTGACCGGCACCAAGAAAGGATGCGACCACGGCCAATGCGGCGCCTGCACCGTGATGGTGGACGGCCGCCGCATCAACTCGTGCCTGACGCTGGCGGTGATGCACGAAGGCGCCAAGGTCACCACCATCGAAGGCCTGGGCAAGCCGGGTGCGCTGCACCCGATGCAGGCCGCCTTCGTGAAGCACGACGGCTACCAGTGCGGCTACTGCACGCCGGGGCAAATCTGCTCCGCCGTCTCCGTGCTGAACGAGATTCGCGAAGGCATCCCCAGCCACGTGAGCGCCGACCTGACGGCAAGACCCCAGGTCACGGTGGTGGAACTGCGCGAGCGCATGAGCGGCAACATCTGTCGATGCGGGGCCTACAGCAACATCGTCGATGCGATCACCGAAGCGGCCGCGGGGAGAACGGCATGAAGTCCTTCACCTACGAGCGCGTGTCGTCGCCGACGGAGGCCGTCATGAAGGCGGCAAGGGTGCCGGGTGCGCGCTTCATCGCGGGCGGCACCAACCTGCTCGACCTCATGAAGCTGGAGATAGAGACGCCCGCGCACCTGATCGACGTCAACGGCCTGGGCTTCGACAAGATCGAAAGCACGCCAGACGGTGGCCTGCGCATCGGCGCGCTGGTGCGCAACACCGATCTTGCCGCCGACAGCCGCGTGCGGCGCGACCACGGTTTGCTGTCGCGCGCCCTGCTCGCCGGCGCTTCGGGCCAGTTGCGCAACAAGGCAACGACCGCGGGCAACCTGCTGCAGCGAACGCGCTGCCCTTACTTCTACGACACCAACCAGGCCTGCAACAAGCGCCAGCCCGGCAGCGGCTGCTCGGCCATCGGCGGATACACCCGGCAGCATGCGATCGTGGGCACGAGCGATGCATGCATCGCGACGCATCCCAGCGACATGGCCGTCGCGATGCGTGCGCTCGACGCAACGGTGGAGACCATCCGCGCCGACGGCTCGCGGCGCACCATCCCGATCGCCGACTTCCACAAGCTGCCCGGCGCCACGCCGCATGTTGAAACATCGCTGGCCCCCGGCGAGCTGGTCACGTCGGTCAAGCTCCCCGCACCGGTGGGCGGCAGGCACATCTATCAGAAGGTGCGCGACCGGGCCTCCTATGCCTTCGCGCTGGTTTCGGTAGGCGCGATCGTGCAGCGCGACGGCAGTGCCCGCATTGTGGTGGGCGGCGTCGCACATAAACCGTGGCGCGTCGAGGCGGCGGAGGCCGAGATGCCTCGCGGTGCCAGGGCCGTGACCGCGGCATTGCTTGCCGGCGCCAAGCCCACTTCACAGAACGCCTTCAAGGTGTCGCTGGTCGAGCGCACGCTCGATGCGGTGCTGACGCAAGCCAGGAGCTGAGCGATGAAGTTCGACACCCCCGCCACCACCAACCCCATCGACCAGCTGAAGGTGGTCGGCCAGCCGGTGGACCGCATCGACGGTCCGCTCAAGACCACGGGCACTGCGCCCTACGCATACGAGCGGCATGACGTGGTGCCCAACCAGGCCTACGGCTACATCGTCGGATCGGCCATTGCCAAGGGCCGGATCGTTTCGATCGATCTGAGCCGCGCGAAGGCCGCGCCGGGCGTGATCGCCATCGTCACCCACGAGAACGCAGGCAAGCTTGGCAAGGGCAATTTCAATACGGCCCGGCTGCTCGGCGGCCCCGTCATCGACCACTACCACCAGGCCGTTGCGCTCGTCGTGGCGCAGACCTTCGAGCAGGCGCGCGCCGCGGCGCAGCTCGTGCAGGTGAAGTACGCACGCGCCGAAGGCAGCTTCGGCCTCGCGGATGCGAAGGCTTCTACGGACAAGAAAACGATCAACCGCGACAACACCGTCGGCGACTTCGCCGGCGCATTCACCAAGGCCGAGGTGCGGCTGGACCAGACCTACACCACGCCCGACCACTCGCACGCGATGATGGAGCCGCAAGCCACCATCGCCGCGTGGGATAGAGACAGGCTCACCGTGTGGACCTCGAACCAGATGATCGACTGGACCACCGGCGAACTCGCGAAGACGCTGGACATACCCAAGGACAAGGTCCACCTCATGTCTCCCTACATCGGCGGCGGCTTCGGCGGCAAGCTGTTCCTGCGGGCGGACACGCTGCTGGCGGCGCTGGGCGCGCGCATTGCGCGCCGGCCGGTCAAGGTCGCGCTGCAGCGCCCGCTGATCGCCAACAACACCACGCACCGGCCCGCGACGATCCAGCGCATTCGCATCGGCACCACTGCGCAGGGAAAGATCACCGCCATCGGCCATGAAAGCTGGTCCGGCAACCTGGTGGACGGCAAACCCGAGAACGCAGTGCAGCAGACGCGCCTGCTCTACGCGGGCGAACACCGGCTCACCGGCACCCGGCTGGCTCTGCTCGACCTGCCCGAAGGCAACGCGATGCGCGCACCGGGCGAGGCGCCGGGGCTGATGGCACTGGAGATTGCAGTCGACGAAATCTCGCAGCAACTGGGCATCGACCCCATCGAGTTCCGCGTGCTGAACGACACGCAGGTAGACCCGGCCAACCCGAGCCGTCCGTTCTCGCAGCGCCGCCTCATCGAGTGTTTGCGCACGGGTGCCGAGCGCTTCGGATGGAACAAGCGCAGCGCGCGGCCCGGCCTCGTGCGCGACGGCCGATGGCTCGTCGGCATGGGCGTGGCGGCGGCGTTCCGCAACAACCAGGTGATGAAGTCGGCCGCACGCGTGGCATTGGATGCGCGCGGCGTGGTGACGGTCGAGACCGACATGACGGACATCGGCACCGGCAGCTACACGATCATTGCGCAGACGGCCGCCGAGATGATGGGCGTGCCGCTCGAACGCGTGGTCGTGCGGCTCGGCGATTCGCACTTTCCCGCGTCGTCCGGTTCCGGCGGGCAATGGGGCGCCAACTGCTCGACGGCTGGCGTCTACGCTGCTTGCACCAAGCTGCGGGAGGCCGTCGCGCAGCGGGCGGGCCTTGACTCCGCCGGCGCCGTCTTCGCGGATGGCATGGTGCGCGCCAGTGGCCGCAGCGTGCCGCTCGCCGGTATCGCGGCCGGCGAGAGCATCGTCGCGGAAGACGTGCTGGAGTTCGGCAACCTCGACAAGCAATACCAGCAGTCCACCTTCGGCGCGCACTTCGTGGAAGTTGGGGTCGACGCATTCACTGCCGAGATACGGGTGCGACGCATGCTCGCCGTCTGCGCCGCGGGCCGCATCCTCAACCCCAAGTCGGCGCGCAGCCAGGTCATCGGCGCGATGACCATGGGGGTAGGAGCCGCGCTCATGGAAGAGCTCGCCGTGGACGAGCGCCTGGGCTTCTTCGTCAACCACGACCTGGCCGGCTACGAGGTGCCGGTGCATGCCGACATCCCGCACCAGGAAGTGATCTTCCTTGACGAGACCGATCCGATCTCTTCGCCGATGAAGGCCAAGGGCGTCGGTGAACTCGGCATCTGCGGCGTGGGTGCGGCGGTGGCGAATGCGATCCACAACGCGACGGGCATACGGGTGCGCGACTATCCGATCACGCTGGACAAGCTCATCAGCCGGATGCCCGACGCGGCTTGAATTGCATCCGCGTCCGGCGGCGGTGTGCGCAAGCCGCACAACACTTGTCGCCGTGCCGGCCTAGTCGCTGTCCGCTGCCGTTCCTAGACTTCCTCATCACTTTTGATGAATCTCTTCCAGGAACAGCAACCATGTCAGGACTCTCTCGCCGCGGACTCATGAGCGTATTGGCCGTGCCCTGCGCGGCCGGCATCGTCGGCACTTCCGCTGCCGCACCCGCGTCTTCCCCCGCACCGACGCCGACCCTTCGCGCCATGTCGGGCGCGAAACCTCTGCAGCAATTGAACGGCAAGGCCACCGCCTTGCTGGTGATCGACTTCCAGAACGAATACTTCACCGGCCGCATGCCCATTGCCGACGCATCGGATGCCGTCGCCCGCACGAAGCGCCTGCTGGCGTGGGCGGACCGGCACGCTTTCCCCGTGTTCCAGATACAGCACGTGGCACCGGCAGGCTCCGCGACATTCGCCCAAGGTGGCGACACCGTGAAGTTCCACGCAGACATGCAACCGAGGGCGCGCGATACGGTCGTGCAGAAGACCACCGTCAGCGTGTTCGCCAGCACCGACATCGCACAGCGCCTGCGCTCAGCCGGCGTGCAGACGCTCGTCATCACCGGGCTCATGACCCACGCATGCGTGGCTGGTGCGGCCCGCGACGCCGCTGTGCAGGGCTTCGACGTGGTGGTGTCGTCCGATGCCACGGCCACCCGGTCGATCCTCCGCGAGAACGGCGACACCGTTTCGCACGACAGCCTGCATCGCGCAGCGCTGGCCGAGATCGAAGACACCTTCGGCGAGGTGCTGACCACCGCGCAGATCCTGGCATTGCCGGTTGCCTGAAAATGCGAGAAATCTAAAGAACCCGCGGGAGGGCGGCGCATGGATCAGGTGAAGGCGATGCGCGCCTTTCAACGCATCGCGCAGGCGAAGAGCCTTTCGTCGGCGGCGCAGTCGCTGGGCACCACGCACTCCAGCCTGTCGCGCCAGTTGCAGGCACTGGAGGCGTCGCTCGGCGCGCAGCTGGTGCGGCGCGACACGCGCGGTATCACGCTGACCGAAGCGGGGCATCGCTATCTCGCCGCCTGCACGGACATCCTCTCGCGACTGGATGCGGCCCATGCCGATGCGGCGGCGGATAGCAAGGCGCCCTCGGGAACACTGAAGGTAAGCATGCCGCTCTCGATCGCGACGCTGGAGCTGCCCGACTGGCTGCCGGCCTTTCAGGCGCGGCATGCAGGCATCCGGCTGGAAGTCGTTTGCACCGACCGCTTCACCAAGCTGGTCGCCGAAGGCATCGACGTCGCGCTGCGCATCAGCGCCGAGCTGGAAGATGCCTCGATGATGGCGCGGACGCTGGCCGTCTCCGACATGGTGCTGGTCGCCGCGCCACGCTATCTGGCCGAGCACGGCCTGCCCCGCACGCCGGAAGACCTGTCGCAGCACCAGTGCCTGCAGCACAACGGGCCGGAAAGCCCTGCGCACTGGACCCTCCACCTGCGCGACGGCCAACAGCAAACGCTCAAGCCGGATGCGCGCTTCGCGTGCGACACGATCACCGCGCTGTATTCGGCCGCGAAATGCGGGCTGGGCATTGCGGCGCTGACATGGCACACGGTGCGCGCCGATCTTCAGGCGGGTGCGCTGGTGCGCGTTCTGCCGGAGGTCACGCTCGGTCAGCGCACCTATGCGGCGCTCTATCCGCGCACGCGGCACGTGCAGCCCGCGGTGCGCGCCTTCATCGATTTCATGGCGACTCACTACAGATAGACAGATAGCAAGGCACCGGGTTGTCACAACCCGGGTGGGTGGCGCGTCTTCTTGAGGTCAGCGGGAATCCCCGCGCAACCCTGGAGAACTCGACATGCACAGCCTTGCACAAATAGCCCCGGCCTATGACGGCCATTGCCACGCCTTCATCGACAGGCCACCGGCATCTTTTAATAATCAAAGTATTTTCTTTGATTAATAATGGACGTCGTAATGAACAAGCAATCAAGGGCGTGGCTAGGCGCCGGCCTCGCGACATTGGTAATTGGGGGAGCCGGCTACGGGCTCGTCACGAAGCTCACGCCGGCGCATGCGGAGGGTGGCGGCAGGCCGCCGGCCAAGGTGGCGGTGGCCTCCGCGCAGAAGACTGAGGTGGCACGCTTCCTCAGCGGCATCGGCACGCTGGAGGCCAACCGGCAGGTCGAAGTGCCGGCGGAAGTGGAAGGCCGCGTCGCGAAGATTCTCTTCACGCCCGGCGGCGAAGTGCGCGCGGGGCAGCTGCTGGTGCAGCTCAACGACGCACCCGAGCAGGGCGACCTGGAGCGCCTGACGGCCCAGCGCGCCAATGCCAAGGCACTGCTCGACCGCACGCGCCGCCTGGTGCCGCAGCAGGCGGCCACGCAGGAACAGCTCGAACAGGCGCAGGCCGCCTTCGACCAGGCCAGCGGCGATCTGCGGCGCGTGCAGGCGCTGCTGGAGCAGAAGCGCATCAAGGCGCCGTTCGACGGCGTGCTCGGCATCCGCCGCGTCAACCTCGGCCAGTTCGTGCGGGCCGGAGATGCGCTGGTGTCGCTCACCGACAGCCGCACGCTGTTCGCCAACCTCACGCTGCCCGAAACAGCGCTGCCGGTGCTCAAGCGCAACCAGCAGGTGGCGCTCTCGGTCGATGCCTACCCGGGCCGCGTGTTCCAGGGCCGACTCAGCACCATCGAGCCGCAGATCGGCAGCGACACGCGCACGGTGCGCCTGCAGGCCACTATCGACAACGCCGACGGCGCCCTCACGCCGGGCATGTTCGTCAACGGCAAGGTCGCGCTGCCGGCGCGTGCCGACGCCATCACCGTGCCCGAGACGGCCATCACCTACAGCACGCACGGCGACTCGGTCTTCGTGGTGCGGCCCGCCGAGAAGGGTGACGGCTTCACGGCGCAGCAGGTGTTCGTGAAAGCCGGCGAGCGGCAGGACGGCCTGGTCGTCATCGAAAAAGGCCTGATGCCCGGCGACAAGGTCGTCACCTCCGGCCAGCTGCGCCTGTACACCGGCGCCGCCGTGATGCCGACTGCAAAAGACACGCTGGCCGTCGCGCAGGAATCGAAGTCATGAAGTTCACCGACCTCTTCGTGCGCCGCCCCGTGCTGGCGCTGGTGGTGAGCACGCTCATCCTGCTGCTCGGCGCGCGTGCGCTGGGCGACCTGCCGGTGCGGCAGTACCCGCTGACCGAGAGCACCACGCTCACCATCACCACGCAGTACCCCGGCGCTTCGCCGGAGCTGATGCAGGGCTTCGTCACGCAGCCGATCGCGCAGGCGGTGGCGACCATCGAGAACGTCGACTACCTCTCGTCGTCTTCCACGCTGGGCCGCAGCGTGATCAGCGTGCGCATGAAGCTCAACGCCGATGCCAACCAGGCGCTCACGCAAGCCATGGCGCAGGTCAGCCAGGTGAAGTACCGGTTGCCGGCCGAGGCCTTCGACCCGGTGATCCTGAAGTCGTCGGGCGAGGCAACCGCTGTGGCCTATGTCGGCTTCTCCAGCAAGACGATGCCGATGCCGGCGCTCACCGACTACCTCTCGCGCGTGGTGCAGCCGCAGTTCGCCTCCATCACCGGCGTATCGGGCGTCGAGGTGTCGGGCGGGCAGACGCTCGCCATGCGCGTGTGGCTCGACCCTAACCGCATGGCCGCGCGCGGCATCTCGGCCGGCGAACTGGCCGACGCGCTGCGCCAGAACAACGTGCAGGCCGCACCCGGCCAGGTGAAGGGCCTGTACGTGGTGTCGAACATCCGCGTGAACACCGACCTGGTGAACGTGGCCGAGTTCCGCGACATGGTGATCAAGCGAGACGGCGACGCCATCGTGCGCCTGGGCGACGTGGCCACGGTGGAGCTGGGCGCTGCAAGCGCCGACAGCAGCGCGACGATGGACGGCGTGCCCGCGATCTACCTCGGCCTGCAGGCGGCGCCCAACGGCAACCCGCTGGTGATCGTGAAGCGCATCCGCGAGCTGCTGCCCGGCATCAAGCAGAACCTGCCGCCGGGCGTTGAAGTGCAGTTGCCCTTCGAGCTGGCGCGCTTCATCGAGGCTTCCATCGACGAGGTACGGCACACGCTGCTCGAAGCCATCGCCATCGTGGTGATCGTGATCTTCCTGTGCCTGGGCTCGATCCGCGCGGTGCTCATTCCGGTGGTGACGATTCCGCTGTCGATGCTGGGCGCCGCCGCGCTGATGCTGCTGTTCGGCTTCAGCATCAACCTGCTGACGCTGCTGGCGATGGTGCTGGCCATCGGGCTGGTGGTGGACGACGCCATCGTGGTGGTGGAGAACGTGCACCGCCACATAGAAGAAGGCAAGTCGCGCGTGCAGGCCGCATTGATAGGCGCGCGCGAAGTGGCCGGCCCGGTGATCGCGATGACGCTCACGCTCGCCGCGGTGTACGCGCCCATCGGGCTCATGGGCGGGCTCACCGGTTCGCTCTTCAAGGAGTTCGCCTTCACGCTGGCGGGTGCGGTGGTGGTGTCGGGCGTGATCGCGCTCACGTTGTCGCCGGTGATGAGCTCGTTCCTGCTGCCGCAGGACACCGCAGGCAGCCGCATGGCGCGCGCTGCCGAGGCCTTCTTCCACCGGCTCGCCACGGGCTATGGCCGGCTGCTCGACGTGTCGCTGCACCACCGCTGGGTGACCGGCACGTTCGCGGCGCTGGTGCTGGTGAGCCTGCCCTTCCTCTACAACGCGGCGCAGCGCGAGCTGGCCCCGAGTGAAGACCAGGCCATGGTGCTCACGGCCATCAAGTCGCCGCAGCACGCGAACATCGACTACGTCGAGAAGTTCGGCAAGAAGTGGGACGAGGTGTTCGCCACGCTGCCCGAGAACACCGGCCGCTGGCTCATCAACGGCTCGGACGGCGTGTCGAACAGCATCGGCGGCGTGCAGCTGTCCGACTGGAAAGACCGCAAGCGCAACGCCGACCAGATCCAGGGCGACACGCAGAGCCGCATGAATGACGTGGAAGGCAGCAGCGTCTTCGCGTTCCAGCTGCCCTCGCTGCCGGGCTCTACCGGCGGGCTGCCGGTGCAGATGGTCATTCGCAGCGCGGGCGACCATCGCACCGTGTTCGAGGCGATGGAAGCGCTGAAGAAGTCGGCGCGCGACAGCGGCAAGTTCGCCGTGGTCGACAGCGACCTGGAATTCAACAACCCCACGGTCGAGATCCGCGTCGACCGAGCCAAGGCCAACAGCATGGGCGTGACGATGAAGTCCATCGGCGACACGCTGGCTGTGCTGGTGGGCGAGAACTACGTCAACCGCTTCGGCATGGACGGCCGCTCGTACGACGTGATTCCGCAGTCGCCGCGCGAGCAGCGCCTGTCGGCAGAAGCGCTGTCGCGCTACTTCGTGAAGAGCGCCAGCGGCCAGCCCGTGCCGCTGGCCAACCTGGTGCAGCTGTCGACCAGCGTGGGGCCCAACAAGCTCACGCAGTTCAACCAGCTCAACGCGTCTACCTTCCAGGCCATTCCGATGCCCGGCGTGACCATGGGCGACGCGGTGGCCTTCCTGAGCGAAGAGGCGAAGAAGCTGCCGGCCGGCTTCAGCTACGACTGGCAGTCGGACGCACGGCAGTTCACGCAGGAGGGCTCGGCGCTGGTGATGGCATTCGTGTTCGCCATCGTGGTGATCTACCTGGTGCTGGCCGCGCAGTACGAGAGCCTGCGCGACCCGCTGATCATTCTGATCAGCGTGCCGATGTCGATCTGCGGCGCGCTGGTGCCGCTGGCACTGGGCTTCGGCACCATCAACATCTACACGCAGATCGGGCTGGTGACGCTGATCGGGCTCATCAGCAAGCACGGCATTCTGATGGTGGAGTTTGCCAACGAGATCCAGGTGCACAAGGGCTTCGACCGGCGCGCGTCGATCGAGGAGGCCGCACGCATCCGGCTGCGCCCCATTCTTATGACCACGGCCGCGATGGTGATGGGCCTTGTGCCGCTGCTGTTTGCCAGCGGCGCGGGTGCCAACAGCCGCTTCAGCATCGGCCTGGTGATCGTGGTCGGCATGCTGGTGGGCACGCTGTTCACGCTGTTCGTGCTGCCCACGATGTACACGCTGCTGGCGCGCGACCACCGCGCGGCGGGCCACTCGCAGCGCGCGGCCGAACTCGATGCGCTGGCCGAAGGAGCATGACCATGAACCGACTCTTTTCCTACGCCGCTCCCTTCGCATTGAGCATGCTGGTGCTGGCCGGCTGCGCCGTCGGGCCGGACTACAAGGCGCCGGCCGACGCACCCGTTGCCATCACTGCGCCCGAGCGCTCGCTGTTCGCCGACGACGCGGTGCAGCGTGACTGGTGGCGCCAGCTCGACGATCCGCAGCTCGACGCGCTGATCGACCGCGCACTGGCCGAGAACCACGACATCCGCATCGCGCAGGCCCGGCTGCTCGAAGCCCGCGCCACGCAGACCGAGGCGGAGCTCGACCGGCTGCCGGTCGTGACCGCCGTTGCGAGCAAGACGCGCAGCATTGCGCAAGGCAACAGCGGCACGCAGCCTGATGTGCGTTCGCTGTCGCAGAGCAGCCGCGCGGGCTTCGACGCCTCGTGGGAAATCGATTTGTTCGGCCGCCTGAAGCGGCTCGACGGGGCAGCGACCGCGCGCACCGAGGCCAGCGCCGCCGATCTCGAACAGGTGCGCATCGTTGCCGTGGCCGAGCTGGCGCGCAACTACTACGAGATGCGCGGCGCCGAGCAACGCATTGCCGTGACGCGCAGCACGCTCGACAGCCTGCGCCAGAGCCTGCGCGTGACCGAGGCGCAGGTGCAGACCGGCCGCGGCCTCGAAGGCGATCTGGCAAGCGCGCAGGCCAACCTGGCAACCACCGAAAGCCAGCTGCCCGCGCTCGAAACCACACGCCGGCAGTCGGCCTACCGCGTCGCGGTGCTGGCCGGCCTGCGCCCCGGCGAGCTGGAGCCGATGCTGCAGCCGCGCCAGCTGCGCGTGCTCGACAAGCGCCTGCCCATCGGCGACCTGGCCGAACTGCTGCGCCGCCGGCCCGACGTGCTGCGCGCCGAGCGCGGCTTGGCGGCCAGCACGGCCGACGTGGGTGCGGTCACGGCCGAGCTGTATCCGCGCTTCGACATCGGCGGCTTCCTGGGCTTCGTCGCGCTGCGGGGCTCCGACCTGGGCAGTTCGCCGAGCCGCGCCTTCAGCGTGACGCCGGGCGTGAGCTGGCCGGCTCTCCGGCTGGGCTCGGTGAAGGCCCGCGTGCGTGGCGCCGAAGCCCGCGCCCAAGGCGACCGTGCGCTTTACGAGCAGACCGTGCTGCGCGCCATCGAGGACGTGGAAGGCGCCCTCACCGGCTACGGCCAGAACCAGTTGCGCCTGCAGCGGCTGGTGGAAGCCTCCGCCCGCAGCGGCCGCGCCGCCGAGCTGGCCGAGGTGCGCTACCGCGAAGGGGCCGCGCCCTACCTGAGCGTGCTCGATGCGCAGCGCACCCTGCTGCGCGCGCAAGACGCGGTGGCCGAGGCTGAAACCGCCTCGTACACCAGCCTCGTCGCGCTCTACAAGGCGCTGGGCGGCGGCTGGCAAGCACCCGCCGCTGCGAAGGGAGTGCCAACCACCTGACAATGGCGCTGTTTCCTCCCTACGACCGAATCCGCCATGTCCGCCCCCGATGCCAAGCCCACCTGGATGCCGCACCAGCCGGCAGACCGCATCCTCTCGACGCTCAAGACCCGCGGCGCGCTCGGCATTCCCGACATCGCCAAGGTGCTGAACGTCACGGTTGAGGCGGTGCGCCAGCAGATGGCCAAGCTGGAAGCCGAAGGCCTGGTCGACGCCGAGAGCCGCTCCAGCGGCCGCGGCCGGCCCACGCAGATCTGGCGGCTCACCGGGGAGGGCCACAAGCGCTTTCCCGACACGCATGCCGAGATAACGGTACAGATGATCAGCGCCGTCATCAGCGTGTTCGGCGAGAAGGGCATGGACCAGCTCATCAGCGCGCGCGAAGCCACCATGCGCGCCAACTACACCGAGGCCATGCGCGGCGCGCGCAGCCTCAAGGCTCGGCTGGAGCGGCTGGCGGAAATCCGCAGCCGCGAGGGCTACATGGCCGAGTTCCGGCCCGACGAACAGGGCAAGGGTTTTCTATTCATCGAGAACCACTGCCCCATCTGCACCGCGGCGCAGGCCTGCACGGGCTTCTGCCGCAGTGAGCTGCAACTCTTCGACGAAGTGCTGGGGCCCGAAGTGAGCGTCAGCCGCGTCGAACACGTGCTGGCGGGCGCGCGAAGGTGCGCCTACCGGGTCGAACCCAAGGCGAATGCCTGACTCTGTTTTTTCAGCAACCACCACAAGGAAACCACGATGGAACACAAGCTCCCACCCCTGCCCTACGCCCTCGATGCGCTGGCACCCGAGTACTCGCAGGAAACCCTCGAGTACCACTACGGCAAGCACCACAACGCCTACGTGGTGAACCTCAACAACCTGCAAAAGGGCACCGAGTTCGAGTCGCTGACGCTCGAAGAGATCATCAAGAAGTCCAGCGGCGGCATCTACAACAACGCCGCGCAAATCTGGAACCACACCTTCTTCTGGAACTGCATGAAGCCGCAGGGCGGCGGCGCTCCCACCGGCGCGCTGGCCAAGGCCATCGAAGCCAAGTGGGGCAGCTACGACGCCTTCAAGGAAGCCTTCGTGAAGTCGGCCGTGGGCAACTTCGGTTCGGGCTGGACGTGGCTCGTGAAGAAGGCCGACGGTTCGGTGGACATCGTGAACACCGGCGCCGCGGGCACGCCGCTGACCACTGCAGACACCGCGTTGCTGACGGTGGACGTCTGGGAACACGCCTACTACATCGACTACCGCAACCTGCGCCCGAAGTTCGTCGAGACCTTCCTGGTCAAGCTGGTGAACTGGGACTTCGCGGCGAAGAACTTCGGCTGAAACTTCGGCTGATCGATCAGCCGTTGATCAGGTTCAGGATGTTCCCGTCCGGGTCCTTGAACCATGCGACCTTCATGTCGCCCATGACATGGAGGTCGCCCACGCGCTTCGTGTCGGGCATGTCGTAATGCTCGAAGCGCACGCCCTTGGCCTTGAGGGCAGCGGCGAGGCGCTCAATGTCTTCGCCCACCTGCCAGGTGACGGCCGTCGCCTGGTTCGTTCCGGCGAACTGCGAGCGGTACACGTTGATTCGCGTGTTGCCGCTGCGGTAGACGATGACTTCATCGCCCTCCGCATCGACCTGCGACAGGCCCAGCGTGTCTTCGTAGAAGCGGCGGGCCACCGCGAGGTCTTTCACCGCGAGATTGGCCACTGCGTTGATGTTTCCGAGCATGCGAGTCTCCTGGGTTTCCTTCGGGGAGGCCCGGCGTGCCATCGACGCATGCCGGGCTTGCCAAAAATACTCAACCATACGGTGCAGTATTTGCGTCGGACAGGGCCCTGTCAAGGCATCGGAAAATGGCACCCCGCAAGTCGATACGAGCCCCATCGCAAATGAAGAAATCCTTCTTACCCGGCTTCCGGCACACTGCACCCCCGGTGCAGTGACGACGGCAACGACTGCAACCCCGAATCGACCCCGACAAAGAGACAACCCATGATCCGCAGACACCTCGGCAAGCTGGCCTTCGCGCTGGCATTCCCCCTGGCCTTCACGGCCACCGCTCATGCACAGACCGCGGCCTACCCCGCCAAGCCCATCCGCATGGTCGTGCCCTTCCCGCCCGGTGGCGGCACCGACATCCTGGCGCGCCTGGTGGCCCAGAAGCTCACCGAGGTGAATCACTGGACCGTGGTGCCCGACAACCGCGCGGGTGCCGGCGGCACCATCGGCATCGCCGAGGCCGCGCGCGCCGCGCCCACGGGCTACGACATCGTGATGGGCCAGAAGGACAACATGGTCGTTGCGCCCTGGCTCTACAAGAACCTGAGCTACAACCCCGTGAAAGACCTCACCGCGGTGGCCCACGTGGCCTACACGCCGGTGGTGATCGTCACGCAGGCCAACTCCAAGTTCAAGACGCTCGACGACGTGGTGAAAGCCGCGCGCGCCGCGCCAGACACCGTCACCTACGGCTCGCCCGGCAACGGCACCACCATCCACCTGGCCGGCGAGATCTTCAACAGCGCCGCCAAGATCAAGATGCGCCACGTGCCCTACAAGGGCTCCAACGCGGCCATGATGGACGTGCTCGCGGGCAACGTCGACCTGATGGTGTCGTCGGTGCCCTCGGCCATGGCGCAGATCAAGGCAGGCAAGCTGCGCCCGCTGGCAGTCACCTCGGCCAGGCGCAGCACCTCGCTGCCCGACACGCCCACCGTGGCCGAGCTCGGCTACAAGGACTTCGACGTGAGCACCTGGTATGGCATCTTCGTGCCGGCCGGTACGCCGAAGGACGTGGTGACGCTGCTGAATGCCGATATCAACAAGCTGCTGGCCACGCCTGAAATGAAGGCGGCCATCATCGCGCAGGGCGCGGAGCCGCAGAGCATGACGCCGGAGCAGTTCGGCGCGCTGCTGAAGACCGACTACGAGAAGTGGAAGGGCATCGTGCAAGCCTCGGGCGCGACAATCGAATAAGCCTGCGCGCCGCAGAATGGTGTCTCCAGAACAAGCCGCAACGACGGCATGGAGACACCGATGGTTCCTTCCTTTTCCCTGAAGACAGCTGCCAGCGCGGCGGTTGTCGCCCTCGTCCAGGGCTGCGCACAGACGCCCGCGCAGAAACCCTCCGACGCAACCGTGGCCGCCCACGTCGCGGCGGCCACGCAGGCCGCGGGCACCGACCTCGGTCCGCTGCTCACGCTATGCAAGCCCGCCCCAGCCACTCGTCCGCCGCAGGAGGAGCTCGACAAGGGACTCCCCCTGCTCATCAACAAGCCGGCGCCACCGCCCGCCAAGGCCTTCGACAACCTGTATTTCGTGGGCGCCGACTGGGTCAGTGCCTGGGCCATCAAGACCTCCGACGGCATCATCCTCATCGATGCGCTGAACAACCAGGTGGAGGCCGCCGCGCTGATCGAAGGCGGCATGCGCAAGCTGGGCCTCGACCCGGCGCAGATCAAGTACGTGATCGTCACGCACGGCCACGGCGACCACTACGGCGGCGCGCCCTACCTCGCGCAGAAGTACCGCGCGCGCGTGGTGATGAGCGAGGCCGACTGGACGATGACCGAGACGAAGCTGGAGTTCGCCACGCCCATCTGGGGCGCGCCGCCCAAGCGCGGCGCGGGCGACATCTCGGCAAAGGACGGCGACCGCGTCACCCTGGGCGACACCACCGTCACGCTGTACCTCACGCCGGGCCACACCATGGGCACGCTCTCGCCGGTGTTCGACGTGAGCGAGAACGGCAGGAAGCACCGCGCCATGCTCTGGGGCGGCACAGGCTTCAACTTCGGCAAGGACGTGCCTCGGCTGGACAGCTACATCGCGTCCACCCGGCGCATGGACTCCCTGGTGAAGGCGCAAGGCATCGACGTGATGCTGTCGAACCACTCGAACGTCGACAGCTCGCAGGCCAAGATGGCGGCGATGCGGCAGCAGCCGGCCGGCGCGGCGAACCCCTTCGTGATGGGCACGCCCACGGTGGAGCGCGCATTGAACGTGATGGGCGAATGCGCGCAGGCGCAGCGCGACCGGTTCGCGATGCAGTAGTCGCAGTTCAGTCCGGCACGAACTTCGTGTTGAAGATGGCGACGTCCGACGCATCCTCGAACGTCGCCACCTGCCCCATCTTCCCGTCGCTCAGCCTGCAGGCCGAGAACAGGCTGTAGCGGCCCTTGAAGTAGAACTCGTCCATCACGATCAGTGCGTACGGGTACGGCACGAAGACCTGGTGCTCGAAGACGATGCGGTGCACGTTCCTCGGCGACGGGAAGAGCTTGTACTCGATGGTGTCGATCGACTTGGCGGTGGCCATGGCGTGCGTGTCCTTCGTTTCGATCAGGCAGGGTCGCGCACGTCGGCCACGGGGTTGTTGCCGAAGTCTTCGCGCGCCAGGTACTTGAGTACCTTGGCCGCCGCAGTGGCGGGACTGTCGAGCCGGCCGTCCTCTTTCATGCTCACGAAGCGCGTGCGGTCCGGGAACTTCTCGGCCGACGCACTGCGCAGCTGCACCTGCATGTCGGTGTCGATCACGCCGGGCGCAAGCGAGACGATGCGCGCGCCGTTCGGTGCATTCGCTTCCTCGAGCGCCACGGCGCGCGAAAAATGATCCATGCCGGCCTTGGCCGCGCAGTAGGGCGCCTGGCTGCCCATGGCGTTGCGGCCCAGGCCCGACGAGATGTTCAGCACCTTGCGTGCGCCGCGCCATTCGCGGGTCGCGCCGAGGAAGGCTGCCGTCAGCAGCATCGGCGCTTCGAGGCCGATGCGCAGGGCCAGCGAGAGCTCGGCCTCCACCGCGCTCGACAGCGGCGCGGGGTTGCCGACGGTGCCGGCGTTGTTGATGAGCGTGACGCTGTCGAAGCGTTGCGCGTCGATGGTCTTGAGCCATGCCGACACGCGGGCCGATGCGGCCACGGGGTCGGACAGGTCCTGCTCCCATTGCACGAGTTCGGCGCCGGCGGCCTTGGCTACTTCGGCAAGCGCCGGATCCTGCTTGCGCGAGATGCCCAGCACCGTGTGGCCGGCCTGCAGCAGCTGTTCGGCCATGGCACGGCCCAGGCCACGCGAGGCGCCGGTGATGAGGGTGAGGTGGGAAGCGGTCATCGGGAAGCTCTTTCTTGAACGAAGGCGGGGAGGTTAAGCGGTATCGAGAGGCCTTGGTGCTCAGCCGGTACGGAACTGCTTGCGCAGGAAGTTGCGGTGGCGGGCGATGTGCTGCAGCTGCGCAGGAGCGATGGTGCCGTCGAGGTCGACCTCGTCTGCGCCGTTGAGTACTGCATTGGCATTGGCCATGGCACGCGCGACGACTTCTTCCTCGCTCACGCCGAGCTGCGCTGCGAGGTCGAGCGCCACGCGTCGCATCGCGCGTTGCGAGAGCATCCACATCGCGCCGAAGCGGTCCCACGCGAGCGCGGCCTCTTCGGACTTCTCGCGGTCGGCAAGAATTTCGCTGAGCGGCTTGGCCAGTATTTCGTTGAGCGCATCGAGCTTCTCGTTCAACGCCTCGTTGCGTTCGATGGCCTCCTGCAGCGTCGGGCCGCTGTCCTCGGCCTTCGTCTTCGGCGCCTCTGACGGTGGGATGAAAGCGGCTTCCGCGTTCGCGGGCACCACCTGGAGCTGGTCTTTGAGGGTCATGTGTTTTCCGTTTCCGCCGAGGCGTTCTTCCTGTTCGACATCGCGGTCGCGCGCAGGCCCGGCAGGTCGAGCACGCGCAGCCCACCGTACTCCACGCGGATCAGGCCCTGCGCCGAAAGGCCGTTCAGTGCCTCGTTCACGCGCTGGCGCGAGAGGCCGACCAGGTAGGCCAGCTCCTGCTGCGTGATGCGCAGCACCTCGCCTACGCCCGGGTACAGCACCGGGTTGAACAGCGACACCAGGTTGCGCGCCACGCGCGCGTCGGGGTTGTTGAGCCGGTCGATCTCCAGCGCCGCGATGAACTGGCCCAGCCGTTCATTCAGCTGGTTCATCACGAAGCGGTTGAAGCCGATGGAGTGGTCGAGCAGCCAGTGGAAGCTTTCGATCGGCAGCCCCGCCACCAGGCTGCGCCGCAGCGCCTGGATGTTGTAGCGGTAGGGCTCGCGCTTCATCACCGTGCCTTCGCCGAACCAGCCGCCTGGCGGCACACCGGTGTAGGTGACCGAGCCGCCGTCGGCGTTGTCGTTGCTCATCTTGAGCAGCCCCTCGACCACGCCGAACCAGTAGGTCGGCGAGCGGCCGACGCGGCACACCAGGTCGCCGGGCTCGGCCTCGCCCACCACCAGCGCGGCTTCGGCGCGGCGGCGCTCGGCGGGCGTGAGCGTGGGCAGCCAGGGGATGCCTTCGAGCTCCGCGGCATTGGCGGGACGCACGCGATCCTTGATCGAACCGCCGAGCACGTTGTGGTTGAGATTGCCGTGAGGCATCGGGAAACTCCGGGGAGTAGTGTCCCTAGGATTGTCGTTGGAACGACAACCGGGCGTCAAAGTGAGACCTACGATCCGCCCACTGTGCAAACAACCGCCCCCACCTTCCCCCGTCTGCTGCTCGCGCATGCCGACGCCCAACCCGAGGCGCCCGCCGTGCGCGAGAAGGATCTCGGCATCTGGCAAACCTGGACCTGGAACGCCGTGGCGCAGGAAGTGCGCGAAATGGCCTGCGGTCTCGCGAGCCTCGGCTTCAAGCCCTTCGACAACCTGGCCATCGTCGGCGCCAACCGGCCGCACCTGTACATGGCGGTGGTCGCGGCGCAAAGCCTGCGCGGCGTGCCGGTGCCGCTGTATCAGGATGCGGTGGCAAGCGAGATGGTCTTCATGCTGCAGGACGCGGCCATCGACTTCGTGATCGTCGAAGACCAGGAGCAGGTCGACAAACTGCTCGAATGCCGCGAGCTCCAGAAAGACCAGCAGCACGGCATCCGCCACATCATCTACGACGACCCCAAGGGCCTGCGTCACTACGACCAGCCGGGCCTGATGAGCTACGAGCAACTGCGCGCGCTGGGCCGCGAGTTCGACAAGGCCAACGTCGGCTACTACGACCGCGCGGTGGCCAGCGGAGAGGCTACGGATGTCGGCGTGATCCTCTACACCTCGGGCACCACCGGCCGCCCCAAGGGCGTATGCCAGACGCATGCGAGCTTCATCGCTGCCGGCCGCGGCGGCGTGCAGACCGACAAGCTCGGCCCCGGCGACAACATCATGAGCTACCTGCCGATGGCGTGGGTGGGCGACCACCTGTTCTCGGTGGCGCAATGGCTGGTGGGCGGCTTCACGCTCAACTGCCCCGAGTCGGCCGAGACGGTGATGAACGACATGCGCGAGATCGGCCCGAGCTACTACTTCGGCCCGCCGCGCACCTTCGAAGGGCTGCTCACGGCCGTGTCGATCCGCATGGAAGACGCGGCCGCGCCCAAGCGCTGGCTCTATGCGAAGTTCATGGCGCTGGCGCGGCGCGTGGGCGCGGACATCCTGAACGGAGCGCCCGTGGGCACCGGCGACCGCCTGATGTACGGCCTGGGCAACCTGCTGATCTACGGACCGCTGCGCAACGTGCTTGGCATGAGCCGCATCCGCGTGGCCTACACCGCTGGCGCTGCCATCGGGCCCGACCTGTTCCGCTTCTACCGCTCCATCGGCGTCAACCTCAAGCAGTTCTACGGCCAGACCGAGACCTGCGCGTATGTGTGCCTGCAGCAGGACGGCAAGGTCAAGCTGCAGACCGTGGGCACGGCCGCGCCGGGCATCGAGCTGAAGATCGCGGAAGACGGCGAGGTGCTGGTGCGTGGCGTATCGGTGCTCAAGGAGTACTACAAGCGCCCCGACGCCACGGCCGAAGTGCTGGATGCAAACGGCTACTTCCACACCGGCGACGCGGGCGTGCTCGACAGCGAAGGGCACCTGCGCATCATCGACCGCGCCAAGGACGTGGGCCGTCTCGTGAGCGGCGCGATCTTTGCGCCCAACTACATCGAGAACAAGCTCAAGTTCTTCCCGCAGATCAAGGAAGCCGTGTGCTTCGGCAACGCGCGAGACGAAGTGTGCGCGGCCATCAACATCGACTACGAAGCCGTCGGCAACTGGGCCGAGCGCCGCGGTCTCGCCTACGGCGGCTACGTCGACCTGGCCGGCAAGCCCGACGTGCTGGCGCTGGTGGCCGATTGCATCGCCAAGGTCAACGCCGACCTCGCGAGCGAAGACGGCATGGGCGAGACGCAGATTGCGCGCTTCCTGGTGCTGCACAAGGAGCTCGACCCCGACGACGACGAACTGACCCGCACGCGCAAGGTGCGCCGCGGCTTCATCGCCGAGAAATACGCGGTGCTGGTGGCCGCGCTCTATGGCGGCAAGACCGAGCAGTACATCGAGACCCAGGTCAAGTTCGAGGACGGACGCACGGGGGTTGTCAGCGCCACGCTGAAAGTCGTCGAAGCGAAGACGTTTCCCATCGTGAAGGCGGCGGCATGAGCACCCGGAAGACAGGCGAGGTCATCCTCGACGTGCAGAACATCTCCTTGAGCTTCGGCGGCGTGAAGGCGCTGACCGACATCAGCTTCAACGTGCGCGAGCACGAGGTGCGCGCAATCATCGGCCCGAATGGCGCGGGCAAGAGCTCGATGCTGAACTGCATCAACGGCGTGTACTGGCCGCAGCAGGGCTCCATCACCTTCCGCGGCCAGACCTTCAAGCACATGAACTCGCGCCAGGTGGCCGAGATGGGCGTGGCGCGCACCTTCCAGAACCTGGCCCTGTTCAAGGGCATGAGCGTGCTCGACAACATCATGACGGGGCGCAACCTCAAGATGAAGAGCGGCCTGCTCGCACAAGCCCTGCGCTGGGGCCCCGCCGAGCGCGAGGAACTGCGGCACCGCGAATTCGTCGAGCACATCATCGACTTCCTCGAAATCCAGGCACACCGCAAGACACCGGTGGGCCGCCTGCCCTACGGCCTGCAGAAGCGCGTCGACCTGGGCCGCGCGCTCGCAATGGAGCCGCAGGTGCTGCTGCTCGACGAGCCGATGGCCGGCATGAACGTGGAAGAGAAGCAGGACATGAGCCGCTTCATCCTCGACGTGAACGACGAGTTCGGCGCAACCATCGTGCTGATCGAGCACGACATGGGCGTGGTGATGGACATCTCCGACCGGGTGGTGGTGCTGGATTACGGCAAGAAGATCGGCGACGGCACGCCGGATGAAGTGCGCAACAACGAAGACGTGATCCGCGCCTACCTCGGCGTCGAGCACTGATCACGAAAGAACACGATGGGCTTTTTTCTTGAAACCCTCTTCGGCGGCCTCATGGTCGGCATGCTCTATTCGCTGATCGCCATCGGCTTCGTGCTGATCTACAAGGCCTCGGGCGTCTTCAACTTCGCGCAGGGCGCGATGGTGCTCTTCGCTGCGCTGGCCATGGCGCGCTTCTCCGAGTGGTTCCCGCTGTGGTTCGGCTTCCAGAGCCAGATCCTCGCGAACATCCTGGCCTTCATTGCCGCGATGGCGGTGATGGTGGTGGTGGCCTGGCTGATCGAGCGGCTCGCGCTCAGCAAGCTGGTGAACCAGGAAGGCATCACGCTGCTGATGGCCACGCTGGGCATCGCCTACTTTCTCGACGGCGTGGGCCAGACGATCTTCGGCAACGACATCTACAAGATCGACGTGGGCATGCCCAAGGAACCGCTGATGGTGCTCGAAGGCACCTTCCAGGGCGGGCTGCTGCTGAGCCAGGAAGACCTGATCGCCGCGCTGGTGGCGGCCGGCCTCGTGGTGGTGCTGGCCATCTTCTTCCAGAAGACGGCTACGGGCCGCGCGCTGCGCGCTGTGGCCGACGACCACCAGGCCGCGCAGTCCATCGGCATTCCGCTCAAGCGCATCTGGGTGATCGTGTGGTCGGTGGCCGGCTTCTCGGCGCTGGTGGCCGGGATCATCTGGGGATCGAAGCTCGGCGTGCAGTTCTCGCTCTCGCTGGTGGCGCTGAAGGCGTTGCCGGTGGTGATCCTCGGCGGGCTCACCTCGATTCCGGGCGCCATCATCGGCGGCCTGCTGATCGGCGTGGGCGAGAAGCTGTCTGAAATCTATCTCGGCCCCATGCTCGGTGGCGGCATCGAGATCTGGTTTGCCTATGTGTTGGCGTTGGTCTTCCTGCTCGTTCGGCCTCAAGGCCTGTTCGGCGAAAAAATCATCGATCGGGTCTGAGCAATGTTCTACAGAGAAAACGGTCAGTTCAAGTCGAGCTACAGGGCCGACCAGCAGATCTTTCCGATTGCGCAGGATCGCATCGCGATGCTGGTGCTGTTGCTCGTGGCCTTCGTCGTGGTGCCGCTGGGTGTGTCCGACTACTGGATGCGCGCGATCCTCACGCCTTTCCTGATTCTTTCGCTCGCGGCGCTGGGCCTCAACATCCTGGTTGGCTATTGCGGCCAGATCTCGCTGGGCACGGGTGCCTTCATGGCGGTGGGCGCGTACGCGGCCTACAACTTCCAGGTGCGCATCGACGGCATGCCGCTGATCGCATCGCTGCTGCTGGGCGGCCTGTGCGCGACGGTGATCGGCGTGCTGTTCGGCATACCGAGCCTGCGCATCAAGGGGCTGTACCTTGCTGTGGCCACGCTGGCGGCGCAGTTCTTCACCGACTGGGCCTTCCTGCGCATCCAGTGGTTCACCAACAATTCTTCGTCGGGCTCGGTGAGCGTGGCGGGGCTCAACGTGTTCGGCGTGCCGATCGAATCGCCGGTGCAGAAGTATCTGTTCTGCCTGCTCTTCGTGGTGGTGTTCGCGCTGCTGGCAAAGAACCTGGTGCGCAGCGCCATCGGCCGCGAGTGGATGGCAATGCGCGACATGGACGTGGCAGCCGCGGTGATCGGCATTCGCCCGGTGTACGCCAAGCTCACTGCCTTTGCGGTGAGCAGCTTCATCGTCGGCGTGGCCGGCGCGCTGTGGGGCTTCGTGCACCTGGGTGCGTGGGAGCCGGCGGCGTTCAGCATCGACCGCTCGTTCCAGCTGCTGTTCATGGTGATCATCGGCGGGCTCGGCTCGATCATGGGCAGCTTCTTCGGCGCCGCGTTCATCGTGCTGCTGCCGCTGTTTCTGAACCAGCTGCCGGGGTGGCTGGGCTTCTCGATTTCGACCGCGCTGGCCTCGCACCTGGAGACCATGATCTTCGGCGCGCTGATCGTGTTCTTCCTGATCGTCGAGCCGCACGGTCTTGCGCGGCTGTGGTCCACGGCCAAAGAGAAGCTGCGGCTCTGGCCCTTCCCTCACTGATTGATGAGTTAGTTCCCGTTCGTAAAAAACCCGGCACCGAGGTGCCCACAAAGGAGACAGGCATGAAACTGAAATCGCTCGCTCTGACCGCCGCCCTGGTGGCCAGCACCCTCGGCGCCCTGCTCGCGCCATCGCTCGCCAATGCGCAGGCCAAGGAGCAGTTCTTCCCGCTGCTGGTGTACCGCACGGGCCCCTATGCACCCAACGGCACGCCCTGGGCCAACGGCAAGCAGGACTACATCAAGCTGGTCAACGCGACCGGCGGCATCAACGGCGTGAAGATCACATACGAAGAATGCGAGACCGGCTACGCCACCGACAAGGGCGTGGAATGCTACGAGCGCCTGAAGGGCCGCCCGGGCGTTGCG
This sequence comes from Variovorax sp. OV084, assembly GCF_900111625.1. Classification (NCBI taxonomy): domain Bacteria; kingdom Pseudomonadati; phylum Pseudomonadota; class Betaproteobacteria; order Burkholderiales; family Comamonadaceae; genus Variovorax; species Variovorax sp. OV084. The sequence goes on from NZ_FOII01000003.1 coordinate 24,269, forward strand.
CTGTTCGACCCGCAAGCCACCGGCATCACCTTCGCGCTGACCGACAAGGTGCCGACCGACAAGATCCCGCTGATCACGCTGGGCTACGGCCTGGCCGCCTCGCAGGACGGTGGTGTCTTCAAGTGGAACTTTCCGCTGATGGGCTCCTACTGGACCGCGGCCGACATCCTGATCCAGCACATCGGCAAAGCCGAAGGCGGCATGGACAAGCTCAAGGGCAAGAAGATCGCCCTCGTGTACCACGACTCGCCGTTCGGCAAGGAACCCATTCCGCTGCTGCAGGAGCGCGCCAAGCAGAACGGCTTCGAACTGTCGCTGATCCCGGTGACCGCGCCCGGCGTGGAGCAGAAGTCGGCCTGGCTGCAGGTGCGCCAGCAGCGCCCTGATTTCGTGCTGCTGTGGGGCTGGGGCGTGATGAACTCCACCGCGCTGAAAGAGGCCGTGGCCACGGGCTACCCGCGCGAGAAGATGTACGGCGTGTGGTGGGCCGGTGCCGAGCCTGACGTGAAGGACGTGGGCGCCAATGCCAAGGGCTACCACGCGCTGGCGCTGAACACCTCGGGCACGCAGCCCAAGGTGATCCAGGACATCCTGAAGCAGGTGCACGACAAGGGCCAGGGCACAGGGCCGAAGGACGAAGTGGGCTCGGTGCTCTACACGCGCGGCGTGATCATCCAGATGCTGACCGTCGAGGCCGTGAAGCGCGCGCAGGAGCGCTTCGGCAAGGGCAAGGTCATGACCGGCGAGCAAGTGCGCTGGGGCATGGAGAACCTGGCACTCGACCAGAAGAAGCTCGACGCACTCGGCTTCTCGGGCGTGATGCGTCCGGTGAGCACTTCGTGCCAGGACCACATGGGCTCGACCTGGGCGCGCGTGCACACCTGGGACGGCGCGAAGTGGGGCGATATGTCCGACTGGTACCAGGCCGACGACCAGATCATCAAGCCGATGGTGAAGTCTGCTGCCGACAAGTACGCGGGCGAGAAGAAGCTGACGCGCCGCGAGGCAGCGGATTGCCAGTCCTGATGCACTGAGCGTGCCGTGGCGGCTCGCGAGAGCCGCCATTCGCAAGAACAGCACTGCGCTGCACGCGCTGTTCTTGCGAATGCTTCGGACCACACCATGAGCGAACCCAACATCCTTCTCAATGTCAACGGCATCGAGGTCATCTACAACCACGTGATCCTCGTGCTCAAGGGCGTGTCGCTCACGGTGCCCGACGGCGGCATCGTGGCGCTGCTCGGCGGCAACGGCGCGGGCAAGACGACCACGCTGCGCGCGGTGAGCAACCTGCTCGCGGGTGAGCGCGGCGCTGTCACCAAAGGCACCATCGAGCTGCGCGGGGATCGCATCGAGGCGCTTTCGCCCGCCGAGTTGGTGAAGCGCGGGCTGATCCAGGTGATGGAGGGCCGCCACTGTTTCGCCCACCTGACCATCGAAGAGAACCTGATGACCGGCGCCTACACGCGCACCGATGGCAAGGCGGCGGTGCAGCAGACGCTGGAGAAGGTCTACGCATATTTCCCGCGCCTGAAGACGCGGCGTACTTCGCAGGCGGCCTACACATCGGGTGGCGAGCAGCAGATGTGCGCCATCGGCCGCGCGCTGATGGCCAACCCGAGCATGGTGCTGCTCGACGAACCTTCTATGGGCCTGGCGCCGCAGATCGTGGAAGAGGTGTTCGAGATCGTGAAAGACCTCAACACCAAGGAGCGCGTGACCTTCCTGCTGGCCGAGCAGAACACCAACATGGCGCTGCGCTACGCCGACTACGGCTACATCCTGGAGAACGGGCGCATCGTGATGGATGGCGAGGCCAAGAGCCTGCGCGAGAACGAGGACGTGAAGGAGTTCTACCTTGGCGTTGGCGGTGCGGATCGCAAGAGCTTTCGCGATGTGAAGAGCTACAAGCGGCGCAAGAGGTGGCTGGCTTGATGTATTCATGTGTCGCTGCTCGGGGTGCGATCACGCCGACAGGGGACATTCTCGGAGGGGAGCACCCGGTGCCATTCGCACGCACCCCGAACGAACGCCAGCGTGGCGAAAAACCGAACTGAAAGACAAAGGGTACGGACATGACCGACCACTACGACAAGCTCGAGATCCGCGACCCGGCCGAACGCGAACGCGACCTGCTGGCCGCGCTGCCAAAACAGATCACACAGGCCCAGACAGCAGCACCCGCATTCGCAAAGATCCTCTCCAGCGTGAAGCCCGCAGACATCACGACACGCGAGGCGTTGGCGAAACTACCGGTCACGCGCAAATCGGAATTGCTCGACCTGCAGAAGGCACGCCGCACCGACGACCCCTTCGGCGGCTTCTCGACCATCGTGCGCGGCCCGCGCATGCCGCGCGTGTTCGCGAGCCCCGGCACCATCTACGAGCCTGAGGGCGAAGCGCGCGACTACTGGCGCACCGCTCGGGCATTGCATGCGGCGGGCTTTCGCAGCGGCGAGCTCATTCACAACAGCTTCAGCTATCACATGACGCCCGCCGGCTCGATCATGGAAAGCGGCGCACGTGCCATGGGCTGCACCGTGTTTGCGGGCGGCACCGGGCAGACCGAGCAGCAACTCGAAGCCATGGTCGACCTGAAGCCCGAAGGCTATGCGGGCACGCCTAGCTTCCTGAAGATATTGCTGGAGAAGGCCGAGGAGAAAGGGCAGAAGCTGCCTTCGCTCACCAAGGCGCTCGTCTCCGGCGAAGCCTTTCCACCCAGCCTGCACGACTGGATTGCCGCGCACGGCGTGAAAGGCACGCAGTGCTATGCCACTGCCGACCTGGGCCTGATCGCCTACGAGACCAGCGCGCGCGAAGGGCTGGTGATCGACGAAGGCGTGCTGGTCGAGATCGTGCGGCCCGGCACCGGCGACCCGGTGCCCGATGGTGAGGTCGGCGAGATCGTCGTCACCACCTTCAACCCCGACTACCCGCTGGTGCGCTTCGGCACCGGCGACCTCTCTGCCGTGCTCGCGGGCACCTGCCCCACCGGCCGCACCAACAAGCGCATCAAGGGCTGGCTCGGCCGCGCCGACCAGACCACCAAGGTGCGCGGCATGTTCGTGCATCCCTCGCAGGTGGCCGAGATCGCGCGGCGCTTTCCCGAAGTGCAGCGCGCGCGGCTCATCGTGTCCGGCGAGATGGGCGACGACAAGATGACGCTGCAGCTCGAATGCGCGGGGGCGGTGCCCGAAGGGCTCGAGGCCCGCGTGAGCGCGGTGATCCGCGAAGTGACCAAGCTGCGTGGCGAGGTCGTCGTCGTGGGTGCGGGCGGTCTGCCCAACGACGGCAAGGTGATCGAGGACGCGCGCAGCTACAAGTAGCCAGTCAGTAACGGCGGTACAGCCAGCGCGTGGCGGCACGCATCAACACCACCACGAGCACCGAATAGACCAGCACGAGCGCCAGGGCGAAGCCGATGAGTCCGCCCGCGTTGTCGAAGCTGTGCGACCAGGTCGCCAGCATCACCCAGGCCAATGCGATGGCGATGCAGCTGACCTGCACCAGCACGAAGGCCAGCACCGCGGCCGCCACGGCCCTGAAAGGCCGCACCCGCGCGAGCCCGGCATTGGCGCCCAGCCAGCCGCCCCAGAACGCGAGCGCGAAGGCCACCAATGGCGGCAGCATCCAGGCGATCAGCAGTTCGAGCCCATCCATGCCGCGCGCGACGGATGTCCAGCGGCTCACGACCACGCCGCTCCACATCTGCAGCGATGCGAACACCGCGGCGCCCACCAGTGCCACGGCACGGCGTGGCGATGCACCGATGGCTTCATCGCCGTCCTGCTGCTGCGCATCGGAAGGCGCTGCACTGGCCGCCCTCAACGCGAACCAGGCCGAGACCCACACGCCGAGCACGAGCAAGATCAACTGCGCGACGGACTGCAGCACCGTGAACAGCGCCATCGCCGCGCTCATGGACGTCGAGCCGAAGAGATCATGCAGGCGGCCGCCCGGCATGAAGAGCAGTTGCACTTCGTAGAAGAGCGGGCTCAGTAAGTAGAAGTTGAGCACCAGCACCGCGATGTACACCGCGGCGTAGCGGATGCGAGGGTGCGGCAGCCGGGCCACGCTGCCAACGCCGCGCTTTTCGAGCGCGTTGCGCCCATGGCTCCAGGCCAGTGCCGCCGCCAGCACCCAGGCCATGCCGATGCTGAACACCATCGGTATCCACACGCCCGGCAGGGCATAGGTGCTGCGCAGCTGCTCGCCGTGGGGCGAATCGGGCCAGAGCTGGATGGCCATGTTGACCAGCACCATCGCGGCATCGATGGCCACGGTGACGAGCGCAAGATCGCGCGGCAGGCGCTGCGCGCTTGCGGGGGAAGGGGTCGTCGTCATGGGAATGCTTTTTCTCGCTTTACATGGCGCATGCGGTGGCATGCGCGGAAGAAGCAAGGGTATCGGATGACGACGCGAACCTAAGGGCTATTCGCTATAGGTCAGGCAGCAGTCAGCCTTTAAGATCGCGGCGTTTTTATTACCCCCTCCCGGAGACGACATGAAGAAACTGTTCGCCCTCGCGGCGATTGCCGCCGCAGCCGCCGGTGCTCACGCCCAGGACTTTCCCGCGGGCAAGACCGTTACGCTGGTGGTGCCTTTCGCAGCCGGCGGCCCGACCGACCGTGTCGCGCGTGACCTGGCGGAGGCCATGCAGAAGACGCTCGGCACCACGATCGTGGTGGACAACACCGCGGGCGCGGGCAGTTCCATCGGCACCGCCAAGGTGGCGCGCGCCAACCCCGACGGCTACACGCTGCTGCTGAACCACATCGGCATGTCGACGATGCCGGCGCTGTATCGCAAGCTGCCCTTCAACGTCGAGACCGACTTCGAATACCTGGGCATGGTCAACGAAGTGCCGATGACGCTGATCGGCAAGCCCGGCCTGCCCGCCAACAACTACAAGGAGCTGACGACCTGGATCGCGGCCAACAAGGGCAAGATCAACCTGGGCAACGCCGGCCTGGGCGCTGCGTCGCACCTGTGCGGCCTGCTGTTCCAGAGCGCGATCAAGGTCGAGATGACGCCCGTGCCGTACAAGGGCACGGCCCCGGCCATCGCCGACCTGCTGGGCGGCCAGATCGACCTGCTGTGCGACCAGACGACCAACACCACGTCGCAGATCGAGGCCAAGAAGGTCAAGGCCTATGCCGTGACCACCGCCAAGCGCCTGACCACCCCCGCGCTGAAAGACCTGCCGACGCTGGACGAGTCGGGCCTGAAGGGTTTCGAAGTGACGATCTGGCACGGCATGTACGCGCCCAAGGGCACGCCCGCGCCGGTGCTGAAGAAGCTCAACGAGGCCATCAAGGCCGCGATGAAGGACCCGGGTTTCATCAAGCGCGAAGAAGCGCTGGGCGCCGTGATCACGACCGACAAGCGCGTCGAGCCGGCGGAGCACAAGAAGTTCGTCTCGGCTGAAATCGCGAAGTGGGGTCCGATCATCAAGGCTGCCGGCGTGTACGCCGACTGATCGATTCACCGCAGCCACAAGCAGCCGCAAGGCCGCCTGCGCCCCCCGGGCCAGGCGGCTTTTTTCGTTATGCTGGCCGGAATTTTTCTTCCACCCTCCCGCCCCTTTCGCCCTCTCCCATGCGTTTTCGCAGCGCGGCCTTTCCGGTCTTCCTGGCCCTGCTGGCGCATGACGGCATGGCCCAGCCGCAGACGCTGCTGTGGGTCTGGGACCGGCCCCAGCTTTTTTCCGCGCTGCCAGAAGGCACGGGCGTGGCCTACCTGCATGCCACGGTGCAGCTGAGCGGCGAGCGCAGCCGCACGAGCTGGCGTCAGTGGCCGCTGCGCATCGCGCCGCGCGCCACCACCGTGGTGCCGGTGGTCCATGTTTCACTCGACAACCTCGCGCCCTCGCCCGTCAACGACGCGCAGCAGGAGGCCATTGCCGCCGCCATCGAACATGCCGCGAAGCACGGCAACCGATCGGGCTGGGTGCAGCTCGACTTCGAGGCGCGCCGCAGCCAGCGCGAGGCGTATGTCGCACTGCTGCGGCGGCTGCAGCCGGTGCGCGCCGGCGGCGTGCGGCTCTCGGCCACGGCGCTCGCCTCATGGTGCATGAGCGACGCGTGGCTGCCTCCCGGCCTGCTCGACGAGATCGTGCCGATGTACTTCCGCATGGGGGCGGAATCCGCGCGCATCCGCCAGCGGCTCGACGCGACGGGCGCGGCCACGGTGCCGGCCTGCCGCGACGCGGCGGGGCTGATGCTCGGCGAGGCATGGCCCGTGCTCGGCAGCGTGAAGCGGCGCTACGTGTTCCACGCGGGCGCATGGAAGAACGAAGACTTCGAACAACTCGGCAACAGGGATTCGCATAAATGATTCTTTCAACAGCAAACGCGATGCGCGCCGGCGCCAGGCTGCTCGCAATGGCTGCGCTGCTCGGCAGCACTCTCGCGGCTCATGCCAGCGGCGGCGGCGACCCCGAGGACCTGTTCTTCGCCACCACCCGGCCCGACCAGCCGGTGCGCGAGTTCGTCGAGCGGCCCGCGGGCTACTACACCGACTACCTCGTGCCCTACCAGGTGCTCTGGTACTGGCGCCTGCACGGCCAGCCGTTCTCTTCCGACGCCGTGCGGGCCTTCTCCGATCTGCTGGAGAAGCTGCCGCGAGAGGACAACGGCATGGCCGAAACGGACGACGCCTGGATCGAATGGCGAAAAGCGCGCGACGACGCCAATGCGAAGCTCGATCCCCAGTCGCCCCGCGACAGGCCTGCCCTGCTGGCGCCTTCGCAGCAGCAGCCGAAATGGAACGCCAACAGCCTGCAGGCGAGCCCCAACTGCTTCTACGGCGACGCTTTCCGCAATGCCACGAAGACGCTGGCCCAGCGCATGACGCGTGCCGCCGGCGACAAGGCGGCCACCCCCTACGTGCGGCATTGGCTGCAGGCGCAAGACGCGGTGTTCGACACCTGCAACAAGGAGCCCGGCACCATCCCCGAACTGCCACCCCGCGCCCCCGCCTGGCTGCAGGCCGACCATGCCTACCAGCTGGCCGCACAGCGCTTCTACGCCGACGATCTCGACGAGGCCGACACCGCGTTCACCGAGATCGCGGCCGACAAGGCCAGCCCCTGGCGCGACCTCGCGGCCTACATGCGGCTGCGCGTGCTGGCGCGGCAGAACCCGGGCGGCGAGCCGTCTTTCTCGGAACGGGACGACGCCGGCAAGGAAAGCCCCGAGGCGCTGAAGCAGCAGGCCGAACTTACCAAAGCGGTCGATGCCATCGCGCTGCCGCTGCTGAAGAACCCACGCCTCCAGGCGCTGCATCCGTCGGTGCACCGGCTGGCCGAGGCACTGCGCATCCGCTACCTCACGCCCGGCACGCGCCTGCAGCGCCTGGCCGACAGCCTGAAGACCATGGGCGCACCCGATGTCGCCGCCGCCAGGCTGCTGTTGCTGAACCACGAGTTCCGCTACTGCATGATGGCCGGTTGTTCGTACGCCGGCCCGGATCAGAAGTCGGATCTCGTGCAGTGGCTCAACACGGTGCGCGGCTTCAACGGTCCGGCGAGCGGCATCACCGCCCAGGACAAGTGGCGCGAGAAGTTCAGCTGGAGCAACTACCAGCGCACGCACGACCTCGCCTGGCTGATGGCCGCGGCAAGCCTGGTGCCCGTGAGCACCGCCACCGACGACAAGCGCGAGGCCGAACTGCAGGCCGCATTGGCGGCCGTGCCCGAAGACCACCCCGCACGCTTCGCCGCCACCCAGTTGCGCGCCCAGCGCCTGTTTGCCCAGGGCCGCTTCAAGGAGACACGCGAACTGATCGCCGATGCAGCCGATTCGCCCTTGATCGCACACAGCCTCTCGGGCCAGAACCTCGTGAAGGCGCTGCTGCTGCCCACGGCCTCGTCGGAAGAGGAATGGCGCCGCCTGGCGATCCGCCTGGTGGTTGCTCGCCGCGACCCCGAGGCGATGGAAGCCAAACCCAATGCGGTGCCGCTGGCCAGCACCTTCGACGACGACGCGACGCGCTTCCTGAACACGCGCGCGCCGCTCGCAATGTGGCTGCGGCTCGCGGCCGACCCGGCGCTCTCGCCCGCGCTGCGCGACTCCCTGCTGGAGACCGCATGGACCCGCGCCGTGCTGGCCGAGGACTACGCCAGCGCTCGCCGCGCTGCGCAGATGCGTATCGCGTCACCGTCGCAGGGGGCTACCGCCAAGGGGCCGGACATGATCGCCGGCATCCGCCGCTCGATGGCGCTGTCGGTCACTGACACCGCCGCCTGGCGTCACCTGCTGCTGGAGCGCATGGCAAGCACCACCGAGGTGCTGTTGCCGCCGCACTGGCCCGTGGCAGACGGCATCCGGCCCACGCCGCTCAAGCCCTGGCTCGAACCGGCGTACGACCGCAGCATGGCCACCGGCAGCTACAGCAAGTGGTGCCGCCCGCTCGGCGTGATGACCACCGGCCCGCAGGCCGCCACGGCTGCCGATTTCGAGATGCCCGAGTTCCTGCCGCAAGAAGAGCGCGCGCAACAGGCCGCGCTGGTCGCAAAGTTGCGCGCCATTCCGCAGGACTCGATCTACTTCACCCAGGAAAGCCTGGCGCTGATGCAGCGCAACCGCGCTGATCCGCTGGTGCCGCAGGCGCTATCGGTCGCGGTGAAGATGGCGCGCTACGCCTGCCCGGACAAGGCGGTGGGCGACTGGTCGCGCAAGGGCCTTCAGACCCTGCACGCGAAATACCCGGATTCGACCTGGGCCGCCAGCACCCAGTACTGGTACGGCGGCCGGTAGAGAAGGAGAGAGCGGCCCTCCCTACTTCGGGCGTATGGCGTCCGCCGTCCCCTGGATGAAGGCCTTGATGCTCTCGATGTCGTCCCCCGAGAGCTTGCCCGTGAAGTCGGGCATGCCGCGCGCCATGGCCGGGCCCTTGAGGATGAACTTGTCCAGGTTCGTGATGTAGGCCGGGTCCATGTAGCCGAGGTTGGGAATGTTGCCGCCGCGGTCCACGCCGGGCACGCCGTGGCAGAACACGCAGTTGCTCACGTAGAGCATGGTCCCGGCCTGAACCTTGGCGGGGTCGTACTTCACGCCCTGCACCAGCTTGTCCATGCGGTACTGCACGAAGTCGGGCATCTTGGCCGTGCCGCCCACCGCGAAGGTGTAGACCGTGCCCGGGCCCTGCCGCTCGGTGGCGCGCTGCGCCAGGCCGTACACGCCGCCCCAGCCCACCGCGACCGACACGTATTGCTTGCCGTCGACCATGTAGGTCGAGGGCGCGGCCACCACACCGGTGCCGGTGGGCGTTTCCCACAGCTTCTCGCCGGTCTTCGCGTTGTAGGCCAGCAGGCGGCCATCGGCCGTGCCCTGGAACACGAGGTTGCCGGCGGTGGTGAGGGTGCCGCCGTTCCATGGCGATGCGTAGTCGACGCCCCACGCTTCCTTCTGCGCGACGGGGTCCCACGCCACGAGGCGGCCGAAGGGCTTGCTGGTGGGCGGCTCGACGTTGGCGAACTTGCCGGTGTTCCAGCCCAGCGCGGCATGCGGACGGCCGGGCGCGTTCTGGTCGAACTTCCAGTCCTTGTCGTCCATCAGGTTGATCGGCACGTGCTGCGCTGGCAGGTAGGCAAAGCCGGTCTGCGGGTTGAACGACATCGGGTGCCAGTTGTGCGCGCCGAAGGGGCCGGGGATGCTGTCGCCGGGCTTCTCGTTCTGGCGCGCGGCGGCAATCTCGATGGGCCGGCCGTTCTTGTCGTAGCCGGTGGCCCAGTTCACTTCGACGAAGTTCTTCGCCGAGATGAACTTGCCGCTGGTGCGGTCGATGACGAAGAAGAAGCCGTTCTTCGGCGCATGCAGCAGCACCTTGCGGGCCTTGCCGTCGATCTTCACGTTGGCCAGGATCATCGACTGCGTGGAGGTGTAGTCCCAGTTATCGCCGGGCGTCTCCTGGTAGTGCCACACGTACTTGCCGGTGTCGGGGTTGAGCGCCACCACCGAGCCCAGGTAGAGGTTGTCGCCGCCCTTGGGGCTGCGCGCCTTGGCGGCCCATGGCGAGCCGTTGCCGGTGCCCACGTACATCAGGTTGAGTTCGGGGTCGAAGGCAAAGCTGTCCCATGCGGTGCCGCCGCCGCCGGCTTCCCAGTACTTGCCGCTCGGGTCCCAGGTCTTGGCAGCGCGCGCCATCGATTCGTCTTCGAAGGGCTTGCCCGGGTCGCCCGGCACCACGAACCAGCGCCACTTCTGGTCGCCGGTCTTCGCGTCGTACGCGGTGACGAAGCCGCGCACGCCGTACTCGGCGCCACCGTTGCCGATGATGACCTTGCCCTTGAACACGCGCGGCGCACCAGTGATGGTGTAGCTGCCCTTCTGGCCCTCGATGGTGTTCTTCTCCCAGACCTTCTGTCCGGTGGCTGCGTCGAGCGCGATCAGGCGGCCGTCGTAGGCCGCCACGTAGACCTTGCCTTCGTAGATCGCAACGCCTCGGTTCACCACGTCGCAGCAGCCCTTGAAGCCTTTGGACTTATCGACCTGCGGATCGAAGGTCCACAGTTTCTGCCCGGTGCGGGTGTCGATGGCATGCACCACGCTCCACGAGGCGGTGACGTACATGATGCCGTCCACCACCAGCGGCGTGGCCTCCACGCCGCGCGTCGACTCGAGGTTGTACGACCAGACCAGCCCCAGCTGCTTGACGTTGCCGGCGTTCACCTGGTCGAGCTGGCTGAAGCGCGACTCCGAATAGTCGAGGCCGACGCTGGGCCAGTCGGGTGTTTTCTTCTGCGCCGCGTTGGCGCGGATGAAGCTGCCGTCCACGCGTTTGGTGGCGGCTGCCGCGCGGTCCTGTGCGCTCTGGGCCGTGGCCGCCGTGTTTGCGCCCAGGCACAGCAAAGCGCCGGCGAGCACGAGCAGCCCGGAGTGTGTTTTTTTCATCGCAGGTCTCCTTTGTGGCTCAAGGATGGTCTGTGCGGGCTTCGCATTCATCTTCGGGATTTCCCCAGTCCGGCGCTGTTCCATTGCGGAACACATTCAGCGTTGGTCCCGGACTCGGTCCCTTGCGGGAGGCAGCGAACACCATGGCCCTCGACGGAAGAAGAATCGGCACGGCGGATGCGCCGCGCCAACTCTTTGCCAGCACGCCCGCGCAGCGCGTGGCGCTCGCGCGGCAGCAGTTCTTCGAGGAAGGCGTGCGCCCCTCGGGCCTCGTCGGCGAGGCGGTGATCCAGTCGTGGATGCGCTGCAGCCGCACGCACACCGACCGCCAGCGCATCGTGCCCTTCGACGCGGTCACGCCGAGCCGGCTGCACGCCACGCTCGCGCGCAACCGCGAACTGCTCGAGGTGGCACGGCAGGAGCTGGTGCAGATGGAGCACGCGCTCGCGGGCACCGACTGCCGCGTGATCCTCACCGACAGCGAGGGCGTGCTGGTGCACGTCACGCAGCAGCCCGCCATGGCGCACCAGCCGGTGCTGTGCAAGACCGCGCGCGTGGGCGTGAACATCTCCGAGCGCATCGTCGGCACCACGGCACCGGGCATCGTGGCGAGCACCGGCCAGGCCTGCACGGTCAACGGCGCGGAGCACTACTTCGACGTGCTGTGCCAGATGCAGTGCGCGGCAGCACCGATACGCGACGTGACGGGGCAACTGGCCGGCGTGCTCGACCTCACGGCGGAGGCGCGGCGCTTCGGCTTCGATGCGGCATCGATGGTGGCGCTCTATGCCACGACCATCGAGAACCGGCTGCTGCAGGCGCAGTCGCGCGACCACCTGATCCTGCGCTTCCAGGCCAGCCCCACGCTGCTGGGCACGCCGCTCGAGGCGCTGGCCGGCATCGCGCCCGACGGCACGATCGCGTGGCTCAACAACGCGGGCGCGCGGCTCCTGGGGCGGTTGCCCGAAGCGGCGGACGAGCGCGATGTCGAATGCCTGCTGGGGCATGACCTTGCGAGCCTGCTGCGCCTTGGGCGGCGTGAGGCGGCGCAGCCGCTGCGGCTGGCGAGCGGGCTAGGCGTGTGGGTGCAGGCGCGGCTGAAGGGCGCGGATGGCGTGGACTTCCGGCATGCGGTGGCGATGCCCGGCGAAGCCACGCCGCTGGCCATCGAACAGGATGCGCAGATGCCTGCTGCCGAAGCCTGCGAGCCCGAGCCCCATGCCGAGACAACGCTGCGCGAGCACAGCCGCAAGCTGATCGAGGAAACGCTAGTGGCGCACGGCGGCAATGTGTCGCAGGCGGCGCGGCAGTTGCGCGTGTCGCGCGGCACGCTCTATCGCCGGCTGCGCGGCTGGAAAGAAGACGCCGCGGACTGATCAGGCCGCGGCGCGGGCCAGCGCACGCGCGCGACGCGCCTTCGCATCGGGCTGCAACGGCCGCAGGTATTCGTGCAGCGCCAATGCAGCTGCGCCCACCGCAGGGGCCAGCGCGCCGTAGCGCGCGGTGCGCAGGTCGGGCGCGGGCATGCCGGCATCGTCGGCGTGGCGCTTCATGCTTTCGAACGCCGCTTGCGCAAAGCCGCGATGCTCGGCGCACGCCTTGCCGCCGAGCACGATCGCGCGCGGGTTGAACGTGACCCACAGGTTCTGCAGCAGCACGCCGAAGAAGGCGGCGGCGCGCGGCAGGTCGACCCCCTTGCGCTCCAGCACGCGCGAGCCGAAGAAGGCCTCGGCGCAACCGCGTCGGCCGCACGAGCACAGAGGCCCGTCGAGTTCAAGGATGGTGTGGCCTATCTCGCCGGCCATGCCCTGCGCGCCGGTGAAGAGCCGGTCGTTCAGCACCACGCCAGCGCCCACGCCCACGTCGCAGTTGACGAAGACCAGCGGGTCTTCGCCCTCGCCCGCCGCGAACTCGTATTCGCCAAGCGCAGCGGCATCGGCGTCGTTCTGCAGTTGCACGGTCACGCCAGGCAGGCCAATGGCGGCAAAGGCTTCTTCGAGCGCGGGCAGCAGGCTCACGTTGCGCCAGCCGAGGTTGGGCGCGAAGCGGACCACGCCGGTGCAGTCGTCCACCGCGCCGGGCACGCACACGCCGATGCTCGACAGGCGCAGGCCCAATTGCTCCAGCTGCGCATTCGCGGCGGCCGCCATGCGCGCGACCTGCGCGCACACGCCGGCCGGCGAGCCGTCGGTGAGTGCGTGGGTGTTCGAGTGAAGCACCTCACCCTGCAGCGAGACGCACACGAGGCGCACAGTCTCTACCGCAATCTCCACGCCCATCAGCGCGCGCACGCCGACATTGATCTGCAGTGGCGTCGAAGGCCGGCCGAGCCCGTCGGCCACGGTGGCGCCGGCCTCGCTGAGCCAGCCTTCGTCGATCAGCTCGCGCACCAGCAGGCTCACGGTCGACTTGGTGAGGCCGCTCTCGCTGGCCAGCCGCGCGCGTGACAGGCCGGGCTGCGCGCGCAGCAGCCGCAGCAGCACGCTGCGGTTCATGCGCTTGAGCAGTTGCTGGTCGCCTATCGTCTTCACGACAACATCAGGCGAGCGCGGCGGTGTCGGCGTGATGGGCCTGCTCCTTGCCCTCGGGCCGCTTGCCGGCAATGATCATCCCGAGCACTTCGTCTTCGGTCACGTCGGCGGTACGGTAGGTACCGACCAGCTTGCCGTTCTTCATCACCGCGAGGCGATCGCTCAACGAAAACACGTCGGGCATGTCGTGCGTGATGAGGAAGATGCCCACGCCATCGGCCTTGAGCTGCTTCACGAGGCCGCCGACCATCGCGGTTTCTTCGGGGCCGAGCGCCGCGCAGGGCTCGTCCATGATGAGGATGCGCGCGTTGAAGTACAGCGCACGCGAGATCGCCACCACCTGCCGTTGCCCGCCCGAGAGCCTGCGCACCGGCACGCGGATGTTGGTGAAGTTCTTGTTGAGGCGGTGGAACACCTTGCGCGCCTGCACTTCCATGAAGTGATCGTCGAGCGTGCGCCACGGGGTCATCTTCTCTCGGCCGAGAAAGAGGTTCGACACCGAGTCGAGGTTGTCGGCCAGCGCGAGGGTCTGGTAGATGGTCTCGATGCCCTGGCCCTGCGCTTCGGCGGGCGTGCGGATGTTGACCTTCTCGCCCGCGATCAGCGTGTCGCCGGAGTCGATGGGGTAGGCGCCCGCGAGCATCTTCATCAGCGTGGACTTGCCCGCGCCGTTGTGGCCCAGCAGCGCGACCACTTCGCCGGGGTAGAGATTGACGCTCACGCCGTCCACGGCCTTGACGCCGCCGAAGGCCTTGCGGATTTCGCGCAGTTCCACCAGGGGTCTGGAGGTGTCGATGTCTGCCATTTCAGTTCTCCCCAAACTTGCGGCGATACAGCACGTCGAACACCACGGCCACGATCAGCACCTGCCCGATGATGACCATGCGCTTGCCGATGGGCACGTCGAGCAGCAGCATGCCGCTGTCGAGCGACTGCATGATGAGCGCGCCCAGGACCGACCCGAAGATCGAGCCGCTGCCGCCCGCGAGCGCCGTGCCGCCGATGACGGCCGCCGCGATCACGTACAGCTCCATGCCCGTGCCCAGCGAGTTGGTGCCCGCATTGAGCCGCGCGATCGACACGATGGCCGCAATGGTGACCAGCACCGCCAGCAGCGCGAACAGCATCAGCGTGACGCGCTTGACCGGAATACCCACCAGCGCTGCCGCGTCGGGGTTGCCGCCCATCGCGAACACATAGCGCCCGAAGCGCGTGCGGTGCACGATGAACGACAGCACGATCGCCACCACCGCCCAGATCAGCACCGGAATCGGAATGCCCTGCGGCTCGCTCTTCGATGAGATCTGGTAGTTGTTCATGACCCATGCGAAGGCGATCACCACCGCCACCGGCACCGCGGTGATCAGCACGTCGAGCCACAGCGCCTCGGTCGGCATGTCGTAGCGCTGGCGCGCACGGCGCTTTTGCAGCATGCGCCCGAACAGCACCAGCGCCACGATGGCAGCGAGCACCCAGCTCGCGGTGACGCCGATGCCGCCGTCGTAGCCGCCGCCCAGGCGCTGGAAGAATTCGTCGTTCACCGGCTGCGTCTTGCCGTCGGCCACCAGGAAGGCCGCGCCGCGAAACGACATGAGACCGCCCAGCGTGACCACGAACGACGGCACGCCGAGCACCGCCGTGAGCCAGCCCTGGTAGATGGACACCAGCAGCGCCACCGCGAGCCCCGCGAGGCAGGCCGTGGGCCACGACCAGCCCGAGGTGTATTGCAGGTACGCGATCAGCACGCCGACGAAGCCCATCACCGAGCCGACCGACAGGTCGATGTGGCGCGCCACGATGACCAGCACCATCACGGTCGACACGATGCCGACCACGGCCGTCTGCTGCGCGACGTTGTAGAGATTTTCGGGCGACAGAAACACGCCGCCCGACATGACGCTGAACACCACGGCCATCACGGCCAGCAGCACGCACATCAATATCAGCCGCAGGTCGATGCCCGTGCGGCGCCACCAGCCCGGTGTTGGATTGCTCATTCTTGAAACCCCCAGGGACTACAGGTGCGCAACCTGCCCTGGCCGGGCCCGTGATGGGCCAGCCCGAGGCGGCAGCGTTGCGCGGATGGACGCGCGACCGGCGCGTCCGTTGCTACGGCTTACTTGCAGGCGGCGGGCGCGCTCGCACCCGAGGCGCCCTTGCAAAGCTCGTCCTTCTTGATCCAGCCGGCCTTGACGACCACGTCGAGGTTGTCGCGCGTGATCGGCACCGGCGTCAGCAGGCGCGAGGACAGCGAGATCTTCTTGGCGCCGCCGGCCCAGGGCGCGGCCTTGTCTACCGGCTTGCCGGCGGCCAGCGCCACGGCGGCGGTGGCGGCTTCGCGGCCGAGTTCGCGCGAGTCCTTCCAGATGGTGGCGGTCTGCGTGCCCAGCGCGATGCGGTTGAGCGCTGCGAAGTCGGCGTCCTGGCCCGACACCGGAATGCCGCGGATGCCCTTGGCCGTGAGCGCAGCCACCGCGCCGCCGGCCGTGCCGTCGTTGGCCGCGACCACCGCGTCGACCTTGTTGCCGTTCTTGGTGAGGATCTGCTCCATGTTCTTCTGCGCGACCTCGGGCTTCCAGCCTTCGGTGTATTCGTCGCCGACGATCTTGATGTCGCCCTTCTTGACGGCGGCGTCGAGCACTTCCTGCTGGCCTGCGCGCAGGAAGTCGGCGTTCGGATCGCTCGGCGAGCCCTTGATGATCACGTAGTTGCCCTTGGGCTTGACCTTGAAGACTTCGCGCGCCTCCATGCGGCCGACCTCGACGTTGTCGAAGGTGATGTAGAAGACGCCGGGCGCCTCGATCAACCGGTCGTACGCCACCACGGGCACCTTCTGGCGCGTGGCCTTGGTGACGGCGGGCAGGATGGCGTCCTTGTCCATCGCCAGCACGATGAGCGCCTTGGCGCCCTTGGACATCAGGCCCTCGATGTCACCGAGCTGCTTCTCGGGCGAGCCGCCCGCATCGGCACTGATGTACTTGGCGCCGAGCTTCTCCAGTTGGGCCTTGATGGCAGCCTCGTCGGTCTTCCAGCGTTCTTCCTGGAAGTTCGACCAGCTCACGCCGACCACGGTCTGCGCCATCGCGCCCACGGCCGTAAGACCGAAGGCCATGGCGGCCAGGGTGTGTTTCAGTTGCATCGATGTCTCTCCAATGTTGGTGCGCCCCGCAGGGATCAGCCGTGTAAGAAATTAGTTAGTTTGAAGGGCGAACTAACTATCCCATCGCGGCGGGGCTCTGGGCATCCGGGAATTCCCGGAGCGCATTGCGACCCTTGTCGCGGGATGCGGTCCTACGTTGCGGGCGTGTGCGGCCCGGTACCTTTCGCATCCCTCCCGCCTGGCGGGAGGCCTTATTCCGAACGCTCTCCCGGCCTTTGTCGCCGATGAACAAGGAGACAAGAAATGCTCACAGACATGCTCATGCTCAGGCAGATTGCCGCCACGCGGCTACCCATGGTGATGTCCTCGCGCAAGGACATCGATGAAGTCCTGAAACTGCGTGCAGCCGGACTGGTGCTCGCGCTGGTGCCCTCGGCCGCGGACATCGCGAAGATGCCGGGCCTGCGCGTGGTGCAAGTGTTGGCGGTCACGCAGAAGGGTTTCGAGGCGCTGCAATGCGTGCGCTATCCGGGCGAAGGCGCGCGTGAAAAAGGCCGGGAGGTCCCGGCCTTTTCGTGAAGCGCACGGCCATGGCCGGCTGAAGCATCGGCGGCCCGGCTCAGCCGAGGCGCCACGCTTGCGCCCACACGGCGATGCCGTCGAGCAGTTCGTCGAGCGCCTCCTCGTCGGTGCGCCCGGAGCGCCGGAGCACGTGGAACGAGTGGTCGGCACCGTCGATCTCCAGCACGGTGGCCATCGGCCCGAGCGCCTGGATTGCTGCGTCGAACTGCCGCGGCTCGGCCAGCGTATCGCGCGGGCCGTGTGCAAAGAGCATGGGCACGTCGACGTCCTGCAGATGCGCGGCGCGCGTGATCGACGGCGCGCCCGACGGGTGCAGCGGAAAGCCAAGGAAGACCAGCCCTTCGACGTCCGGCAGCGGCGCCAGCGCCTGGGCCTGCGAGGTCATGCGGCCGCCGAAGGACTTGCCGCCGGCGAAGAGGCGAAGCCCCCCGAAGTGCGCGCACGCGCATGCCACCGCCGCGCGGACCGTGGCATGCGCCAGGGCCGGCGCGTCCGTGCGCTTCCCGCCCTGTTCCATGTAGGGAAACTGGTAGCGCAGCGTGGCGATGCGCCGCTGCGCGAGCCCCTCGGCCACCGCGTTCATGAACGGATGTGCCATGCCCGCGCCGGCACCATGGGCCAGGACCAGGCAGGCATCGGCCGAAGGCGGCGACATTGCCAGCGCGGAAACGGCGACATCCGCCGCCACTGAAATGCCGATTTGCTGCTGCACTGTGGTCATCTGGCCGGTCTTCGAAGAAGGTCGAGGGGTGGCAAAACTATGCAGGCTTGCCGGCAGCGCTGCCACCGCCGTCCGGGCGCAGCCAGCCGAGCACGCCGCCCGCCACCGTCCAGCGGCCTTCGGCGGCATCCATCGCGAAGCGGGCCCGGCTGTGCGAGAACGGCCCGGGGTTCTGCTGCACGATCTCGATCTCGCGGTCCGTCACGCCGGCCACGATGGCGACGTGCCCGTAGGGGTTGAAGAGCGTGGGCGCGAACACGATCAGGTCATTCACCTTCGGCGGCTCGGACTGCGCGTTCCGGTACTGGCGCAGCCCGCGCTTGCCATTCAGGGCGCCGTGCGGTGTGGCCGGGTCGTAGAAATCTCTGGCGTGGCCATAGGGGTCCGGCATCCGGTGGGCGAAACGCTCGAAGTAATAGCGCTTGACGAACTCCACGCACTGGTACTTGATGCCCAGGTTGTAGCCATCGCGGAACAGGTTGCGTCCCTCGGAGTTGTTGACGCCGCCGTTGTAGTAGACCTTCACGCCGTTGAACTCGTCGACCACCGAGCCCACTTCCCGCGACGGATTGAGATTGAGATAGGTCGCAGCCCCGTACACGGACACTCCAGTCGCGACGAACGCCCCGGCGACCAGGAGCGCAATGACGGTCCGGCGCCGGGCCGCGGGGCTCAGCATCCGCAGCCCCCTGCCGCCGGCCGGTCTGGCGATACGTCGATGGCGGTTTGCGCGATGTTCGCGGCGGGTGTCGGGGCTATGGATCGGAAGCGCATGGGACGCGGGTCGGGTCGGATGAAAGCCCCGAGGATAGGCGAGCTCCGTCGGATCCGCGCATGCCGGAGGTCACGCGCCGCGTGCTCAGTCGATGAGCTGCGTCTTGATGGCGTAGTAGGTCAGGTCGCTGTTGGTGGAGAGGTTCATCTTCTCCATCAGCCGCGTGCGATAGGTGCTGACGGTCTTCACCGACAGCGACAGCGCCTCTCCGATGGCGCCCACCGATTCGCCCTTGGCAAGCTTCAGGAACACCTGGAACTCGCGCTCCGACAGATGCTTGTGCGGCGGCGCGTTGTCCTTGCGCTCCAGCTGGCCCGCGAGCAGTTCGGCCACCGACGGCGAGATGTAGCGGCGGCCCAGCGCGACCGTGCGTATCGCCTTGGCGATTTCATCGGGCTCGCATTCCTTGTTGAGATAGCCCGAGGCGCCCTGGCGGATCAGGTGCACCGCGTAGTGCTCTTCCGGGTAGCCGCTGAGAATCAGCACGCCAAGGTCCGGCGCCTTGGCGCGCACCATGGCGAGCGCATCGATGCCGCTCTGGCCGGGCATGGACAGGTCCATCACCAGCACATCGAGGTCGGCGGTACGCACGAGATCGATGGCTTCGCGACCGGTGCCTGCTTCGCCGGCAACGCGGAAGTCGACGAATGTAGAGAAGAACGCCTTCAGGCCTGTGCGAACGACGGCGTGGTCGTCGACGATGCCGATCTTGATCATGGTATGTGCCTCCTGGCAGGTGGATGGCCGCGAGCAAGCGGAAGGAGGACAGGACGATGCCACACGCGTTCGCGGATCGAAGGCCCGCGGCACAGGTCGGGCGCTCGTCCTGCAACCGATTGCCGAGGCGTCTTTCAGTGGCGTAGGAATCGAGGCCGCTATCGGTCGTGCGACTGTTCGCCGCGACACGTTCGGGAAAACTCTGGGGAAAGTTTTGGCACAAGGGACCGGTTGTCCACCGCCGGCCCGATCGCCCTTAAGTTGTTCCTTTTTCTAGGCAGCCCCGAAAGCAGAGGTGCGCACAGCGAAGCAGGCAGCGCAAGTCGTTGTCAGCCATGGAAAAAAGCACAGTTTCCACAGCGGGGGTTTACCCTTATCTACTACTACTATCTCTAATAAGAAAAATAAGTAGAGAAGAAGGGACCGGCCTGGCGAGCAACAGTCAGGCCGCGAAGCCGCCGTCGATGTTCAGGCTGGCACCGGTCACGAACGCGGCTTCGGGGCTGGCCAGGTAGCCGACCATGCCGGCGATTTCTTCCGGATGGGCATGGCGGGCCAGTGCCATCAGGCCGTGCATGGCGGCAGCGTTGGGGCCGTCGACCGGGTTCATGTCGGTGTTGACCGGGCCGGGCTGCACGTTGTTGACCGTGATGCCGCGCGGGCCGAGGTCGCGCGACAGGCCCTGGACCATGCCGACCAGCGCCGACTTGCTCATCGCATAGGCGCTGCCGCCCGGCCAGGGCATGCGCTCGGCGTTGGTGCTGCCGATGTTGATGATGCGGCCGCCTTCGCCCATGTGGCGTGAGGCCGCCTTGGCCGCGACGAACACGGCGCGCACGTTGACGTTCAGCGTCTTGTCGAAATCTTCGAGCGAGAAGTCGTCGAGGGTGCCACCGAGGAACACTCCGGCGTTGTTCACGAGGATGTCGATCTTGCCGAAGGCGCGGGCCGCTTCGTCGATGCCGGCGGTGAGCGCGGCAGCGTCGGCGCTGTCGATCTTCAGCGCGAGGGCGCGGCCGCCTTCGGACTGGATGCTGCGCACCAGTTCGTCGGCCGGGGCGGCCGAGCTGGCGTAGCTGAAGGCCACGGCGGCGCCGTCGCGTGCCAGGCGGCGCACGATGGCGGCGCCGATGCCGCGCGAACCGCCGGTGACGAAGGCGACCTTGCCGGCCAGGACGGGGGAAGAAGAAGCAGTGCTGGAAGTCATGATTTTTCCGATCAGTTGAAGGAGGACGGGAGAAAGAAGACCTTCAGTGTCGGCATTTCATTCCCTCGGCGGTAGCCATCAATTGGCGCAATCAAATTCAACCTAAAGTTGAAGATGAGAATGAAAATGCGGCCATGGAACCGCTCAATCACCTCGAATCCTTCGTGCAGAGCGCGGAGGGCGGCAGCTTCTCGGCCGCCGCCCGGCGCCTGGGGCTGACGCCGGCCGCGGTCAGCAAGAATGTGGCGCGGCTCGAGGCGCGGCTGGGCGTGCGGCTGTTCCAGCGCAGCACGCGCAGCCTCACGCTGACCGAGGGCGGCGAGCGCTTCCTGGCGCAGATCGGCCCCGCGCTGGCCACGCTGCAGGAGGCCGTGGCCGGCATCGACACCGACGACGGTCAGCCCGCCGGCACGCTGAAGGTGAGCATGGGCCAGGCCTTCGGGCGCGAGCACGTGCTGCCGCTGATGGGCGACTTTCTCGCGCGCTACCCGGCCATCCTGCCGGACTGGCATTTCGACAACCAGCAGGTCGACCTGGTCGGCGAGGGCTTCGACGCTGCCATCGGCGGCGGCATCGAGCTGTCGGCCGGGCTGGTGGCGCGGGAGCTGGCGCGCATCCACGTGGTGGCGGTGGCGTCGCCGCGCTACATGGAGGGGCGCAAGCGGCCGCGACACCCCTCGGATCTGGTGGAACTCGACACCCTGCTGCGCCGCTCCTCGCCCACGGGGCGGCTGCGCAGCTGGACGCTGCGGCAGGCACGCGGAGAGGAGGTCACGGTCGATCTGCCCCGGCCGCGCGCGATCTTCAACGACCCCGAAGCCATCGCGCATGCCGCGCTGATGGGGCTGGGTGTGGCGATGCTGCCGATGCCCTTCGTGGAGCGCGGGCTGCGCAGCGGCGAACTGCTGCGGCTGCTGCCCGAATGGCACCAGGACGCGGGCGCCGTGTGGCTCTACTACCCGAGCAAGAAGCTGCTGCCGCCGAAGACGCGCGTGTTCATCGACTTCGTGCTGGAGCGTTTTCGCAACGAGCGGTTTGCGCAGCGCATGCAGGTCGCCTGAGCCGACCGTGCGTCGACCCACCGGCTCACGGGGTTTTCACCCGCGACGCCCGTGGCGCGCACCTGTACAAACGCGCGCATGACTTCTTCTTTCCCTCTCTTCAAGCCCAGTCGCCGCACCGCGCTGGCCGCATCCGTAGCCACCGCCCTGACCCTGATGGCCGCCCCTTCGTGGGCCCAAGGCACCTGGCCGACCAAGCCGGTGCGCATCGTCGTGCCCTTTGCGGCTGGCGGCACCACCGACATCCTGGCGCGCGCCGTGGCGCCCGAACTGTCGAAGGCCTTCGGCCAGCAGTTCATCGTGGACAACCGTGCGGGCGCGGGCGGCAACGTGGGCGCCGAGATCGTGGCGCGCGCGCCGAACGACGGCTACACGCTGCTGATGGGCACGGTGGGCACGCACGGCATCAACCGCGCGCTGTACCCCAAGCTGCCCTTCGACCCGATCAAGGACTTCGCGCCCATCACGCTGGTGGCCGCCGTGCCGAACGTGATGGAGATGAACGCCGACAAGGCCAAGACGCTGAACATCCGCAACGTGCAGGACTTCATCAAGTACGCCAAGGCCAACCCGGGCAAGCTGAACATGGCCTCCAGTGGCAGTGGCACGTCGATCCACCTGGCGGGGGAGCTGTTCAAGAGCATGACGGGCACCTTCATGGCGCACATCCCGTACAAGGGCTCGGGCCCGGCGCTGCTGGACATGGTGGGCGGCAACGCCGACGTGATGTTCGACAACCTGCCCTCGTCGATGGCGCAGATCAAGGCAGGCAAGCTCACCGCCCTGGCCGTGACGAGCGCGCAGCGTTCGCCTGCCCTGCCGGACATTCCGACCGTGGAAGAAGTGGGAGGCCCGTCGCTCAAGGGCTTCGAGGCGAGTTCGTGGTTCGGGCTGCTGGCACCGGCCGGCACCTCGCCCGAAATCGTGAACCGGATTCAGCAGGAAGTGGCCAAGTCGCTGGGCACGCCGGCCATCAAGGAAAAGATGCTCGCGCAGGGCGCGATTCCGAGCGGAAATTCACCCGCCGACTTCACGAAGCTCATTGCGAGCGAGCACGTGAAGTGGGCGAAGGTCGTCAAAGACTCAGGCGCGAAAGTCGACTGACGGAGCTCAGGTCTTCCAGGTCACGTCTTTCTTCTCGGCCAGCGAATCCTTGAGCATGTGAAGCAGCGGGATTGCACGCTGGTGCAGCCCGACATGCTGCTTCTCGGCCTCGTTGGCGTGGCCTTCGACGGCGTAGTCGTCGTTGTTGTGGGCGTTGGAGCCCTCGCGCGCCAGCGCGGCTTCGATGGCCGCGATGGCGCCGGGGATCTGCTCGACCGTGATGATGCCCTGCGGGGCCGCCGACTTGCCGACGATGTCCAGCAACTGGCGCGCATGCACTTCGAGCATCACGAAGTCGGGGGAGGCTCGGGACTGGAATCGATAGAGCATGGTGTTTTCACTCACTTGTAGATGTAGTCACGGGCAAAAGGGTACACCGATTGCGCGCCGCGCAAAACGCCGTGCTCGACCTTGCCGTCGGGCCTGGTGGACAGCATCTGGTGCAGCGAGATCCAGCCCTGCTCGAAGCTCATGGCCGAGCCCGCGAGGTAGAGGCGATAGGCCCGCAGCACGCGCTCGGCGTTCTCGGCCTGGCGGCCGCCGTTGCGCTGCAGCACCTCGCGCGCGGTGTCGAGCTGCGCCTCGAGTGCATCCGACCAGGCCCAGAGCGTGCGCGCATAGTGCGGGCGCAGGCTCTCGGTGTCGACCATCTCCAGGCCGGCCGCGGCCGTCTCGCGCAGCACGTGCGTCACGTGCAGCAACTCGCCGCCGGGGAAGATGTATTTCTCGATGAAGTCGCCCATGCCGGCGCCCAGCTGGCGGTAGTTGAGCTCGCCCGAAGTGATGCCGTGGTTCATCACCAGGCCGCCCGGCTTCAGCAGCGAATGGATCTTGCGGAAGTAGGTCGGCATGTTGGCCGCACCCACGTGCTCGAACATGCCGACCGACGAGATCTTGTCGAAGGGCTGGTCGACCGACAGCTCGCGGTAGTCGCGCAGTTCGACGCGCACGCGGCCCTGCAGGCCCTTCTGCTCGATGAGCCGCTGCACGTAGGCATGCTGGTTCTTCGACAGCGTGATGCCGGTGGCGTCCACCCCGTAGTGCTCGGCCGCCCACAGCAGCAGCGCGCCCCAGCCTGAGCCGATGTCGAGGTAGCGCTCGCCCGGCTGCAGCATGAGCTTGCGGCAGATGTGGTCGAGCTTGGCTTCCTGCGCCTGCGCCAGCGTGAGGTCGGGCGTGCGGAAGTAAGCGCATGAATACACGCGGCGCGGGTCCAGCCACAGCGCGTAGAAGTCGTCGGAGACGTCGTAGTGGAACTCGATCTGGGCCGCGTCCTTGCGCAGCGAATGCGAACCGTGGGACTTGGCCCGGTGCTGCAGGCGGCTCCACCAGCCGGTGTCGGTTTCGGCGGGGTTGCCGGGCAGCATGCCGACGGTGGCGTCGATCAGGTCGCGCATGGCGCCCTCGATCTGCACCTTGCCCTCGACATACGCCTCGCCGATGGCTCCCACCTGTCGGGCCGCCAGCTTGGCGAGCACCGTCCACTCCTTGAAGGCCAGGGTGACGCGGGCTCCCGCCTGGGCAACGCGCCGGCCATCTGGCAGCTCCAGCGCGATGGGGACAGGCAGCGAAGCCAGCTGCGACTCGATCTTGGGTATCAAGTTTTGCATGGGGCCCATGGTATTGATTTTTCCAAGTTTTTGCATGACTACCCGTGTCAGCGGGGGCCGCGAGCGGCACGCCGGGCGCCCGGTGCGAATCGGGATTGACATGAAATTGTTTATGTCTAAACTATTGAACCATGAACAGCATCAGCCCGCTCAAATCCGCTCCGGCTTCGGACCTCCAGCGCATCCTGTGCATTGGCGGGGGGCCGGCGGGTCTCTACTTCGCCCTGTTGATGAAGGCGCGCAACCCTGCGCTGCAGATCACCGTGGTGGAGCGCAACCGCCCCTTCGACACCTTCGGCTGGGGCGTGGTGCTGAGCGACCAGACGCTGGGCAACCTGCGCGCGGCCGACGCCGACACCGCGGCGCTCATCGGCAACGAGTTCCATCACTGGGACGACATCCAGGTGTTCTTCAAGGGCCGCCACGTGCGCTCGGGAGGCCACGGTTTCTGCGGCATCGGCCGCAAGCGGCTGCTGAACATCCTGCAGGAGCGCTGCCTCGCGCTTGGCGTCGATCTGGTGTTCGAGACCGACGCCACCGACGACCAGGCCATTGCCGCGCAGTACAAGGCCGACTTGGTCATTGCCAGCGACGGCCTCAACAGCCGCATCCGCCAGCGCTACGCCGACGTGTTCAAGCCCGACGTCGATCTGCGCAACTGCCGCTTCGTCTGGCTGGGCACGCACCAGACCTTCGACGCCTTCACCTTCGCCTTCGAACAGACCGAGCACGGCTGGTTCCAGGCGCATGCCTACCAGTTCGACGACAAGACATCGACCTTCATCGTCGAGACGCCCGAGGCCGTTTGGAAGGCCCATGGCCTCGACCGGATGGAGCAGCCCGAGGCCATCGCCTTTTGCGAGAAACTGTTCGCCAAGTACCTCGGTGGCCACTCGCTCATCAGCAATGCCACGCACCTGCGCGGCTCGGCCAACTGGATCCGCTTTCCGCGCGTGGTGTGCGAGCGCTGGACGCACCGCATCGACGTCGAAGGCCGCTCGGTGCCCGTGGTGCTGATGGGCGACGCCGCGCATACGGCGCACTTCTCCATCGGCTCTGGCACCAAGCTCGCGCTGGAAGACGCGATCGACCTGGCCAACGAATTCGCGCAGGGCGGCACGGTCGACCATGTGCTCGAAGGCTACGAAGCGCGCCGCAGCGTCGAGGTACTGAAGATCCAGAACGCCGCGCGCAACTCCACCGAGTGGTTCGAGAACGTGCCGCGCTACACCGGCATGGAGATCGAGCAGTTCGCCTATTCGCTGCTCACGCGCTCGCAGCGCATCAGCCACGAGAACCTGCGCGTGCGCGACACGCAATGGCTCGGCGGCTACGAGCAATGGCTTGCGGGCGGCAAGGCGATGGCGCCGATGCTCATGCCCTACAAGGTGCGCGGGCTCACGCTGAAGAACCGCATCCTGGTGTCGCCGATGGCCACCTACAGCGCGGTCGATGGCGTGCCGCAAGACTTTCTGCTCGTGCACCTGGGCGCACGTGCTCTCGGCGGCGCCGCCATGGTGTTCGTCGAAATGACGAGCCCGACGCCCGAAGGCCGTATCACGCCGGCCTGCACGGGCCTGTACAACGACACGCAGCAGGCAGCGTTCAAGCGCATCGTCGATTTCGTGCACACGCAGTCGAGCGCAAAGATCGCCATGCAGCTCGGCCACAGCGGCCCCAAGGGCTCCACCCGCGTGGGCTGGGAAGGCACCGACGAACCGCTTGAAAGCGGCAACTGGCCGCTGCTGGCTGCGAGCGCGCTGCCCTACGGCGAACAGAACCAGCTGCCCGCCGCCATCACGCGGGCCGAGATGGACACGCTGCGCGACCAGTTCGTCGCCTCCACTCGTCGCGCCGTCGAATGCGGCTTCGACTGGCTCGAACTGCACTGCGCGCACGGCTACCTGTTGTCGGCCTTCATCAGCCCGCTCACCAACCTGCGCACCGACGAGTACGGCGGCGACATCGAAGCGCGCTGCCGCTATCCGCTCGAAGTGTTCCGCGCCATGCGCGCCGTGTGGCCAGCAGACAAGCCCATGAGCGTGCGCATCTCCGCGCACGACTGGGCGCCCGGCGGCAACACCGATGCCGATGCAATCGTGATCGCGCGCCTCTTCAAGGAAGCCAGCGCCGACTTCATCGACGTGTCTTCCGGCCAGACCACGCGCGACGCGAAGCCGGTGTACGGCCGCATGTACCAGACGCCGTTCTCGGACCGCATCCGCAACGAGGTCGGCATCTCGACCATCGCGGTCGGCGCCATCACCGACGCCGACCAGGCCAACAGCATCATCGCCGCCGGCCGCGCCGACCTGTGCGCCGTCGCGCGTCCGCACCTGGCCGACCCGGCGTGGACGCTGCACGAAGCCGCCAAGCTGCAGAGCCGCGACGTCGACTGGCCCAAGCAATACCTGAGCGGACGCGACCAGATGTACCGCGAGATCGCCAAGCAGCAACAGCTCGCAGCGGCAGCGAATGCCGCGATGGCCGCCCAGAGCGGCGAGGAGACGCACTGACATGGACCTCGAAGCGCGCGCGCACAGCGAACACCCCGAAGCACTGCGGCTCTGGCTGCGGCTGCTCACCTGCACCCAGCTGATCGAGAAGCAGGTGCGCAACGAACTGCGCTCGCAGTTCGCCACCACGCTGCCGCGCTTCGACCTGATGTCGCAGCTCGAACGCTCGCCCGACGGTCTCAAGATGAACGAGCTCTCGCGCCGCATGATGGTGACGGGCGGCAACGTGACCGGCATCACCGACCAGCTCGTGACCGAAGGGCTGGTCGAGCGCATCAACGTCGAGGGCGACCGCCGCGCCTGGCGCGTGCGCCTCACGCCGCGCGGGCGCAAGCTCTTCAACGAAATGGCGCAGCAGCACGAAGACTGGATCGTCGAAGCCTTCGCGGGCCTCAGCGGCAAGGAGATCTCCCAGCTCCACAAGCTGCTCGGCAAGGTCAAGGAACACTCACACAACCAATTGATCGTGGAGACCGAATGAAGCACTACATCGGCGCAGGCAACCCCATGCGCGCGCAATTCGAAGCGAAGGCAGCCTACAAGGCCGAGCACTTCGCATGGAGCTACGAGGCCGGCGTCGGCACCGTCACGCTGAACCGGCCGGAGCGCAAGAACCCGCTCACGTTCGACTCGTATGCCGAGTTGCGCGACCTGTTCCGCGCGCTGAACTACGCGACCGACGTGAAGGCGATCGTCGTGACCGGCGCGGGCGGCAACTTCTGCTCTGGCGGCGACGTGCACGAGATCATCGGCCCGCTGACCGGCATGCGCATGCCCGAGCTGCTGGAGTTCACGCGCATGACAGGCGATCTGGTGAAGGCCATCCGCGCGTGCCCGCAGCCCATCGTCGGAGCCATCGACGGTGTGTGTGCCGGCGCCGGCGCGATGATCGCTCTGGCCTGCGATCTGCGCTACGGCTCGCCCGCCACGCGCACTGCATTCCTCTTCACGCGCGTGGGTCTTGCCGGTGCGGACATGGGCGCCTGCGCGCTGCTGCCGCGCGTGATCGGCCAGGGCCGCGCATCGGAGCTGTTGTTCACCGGCCGCGCGATGACGGCGCAGGAAGGCCACGCCTGGGGCTTCTTCAACGCGCTGCATGAAAGCGATGCGCTGCTCGAAGCCGCCACGAAGGTTGCGCGCGAGCTGGCCGAAGGCCCGAGCTTCGCGCACGGCATGACGAAGACCATGCTGTCGCAGGAATGGTCAATGACCATCGACCAGGCCATCGAGGCCGAAGCGCAGGCACAAGCTATCTGCATGCAGACGGAAGACTTCAAGCGCGCGTACGAAGCCTTCGCGGCCAAGCGCAAGCCGGTGTTCGGCGGAGACTGACGCGATGATGACCAAAGCACCCGCCCCGCCATCGACTGCGCACCTTGCGCTGCCGTTCTTCGACGATGCGCATCGCGCGCTCGCCGACGGCCTGCTGCCCTGGGCCGCTGCGCAGGAAGTCGACGAGCGCGATGACCGTGCCGCCTGCCGCGACTGGGTTCAGCGGCTCGGCGCCGGCGGCTGGCTGCGCTACTGCGTGCCGGGCACGTCCGGCGGCGCGCTCGAACGGCTCGACTCGCGTGCCCTCGTGCTGCTGCGCGAAACGCTTGCTTTTCACTCGCCGCTTGCCGACTTCGCGTTCGCGATGCAGGGCCTCGGAAGCGGGGCGATCACACTTGCAGGCACGCCGGAGCAGCACGCCAACTACCTGACGGCGGTTGCCAAGGGCAGCAAGATCGCGGCCTTCGCGCTCAGCGAGCCCGAAGCGGGTTCCGACGTGGGCGCGATGGCCATGCGCGCCGAAACAACCACCGACGGCTGGAAGCTCAGCGGCGAGAAGACCTGGATCAGCAACGGCGGCATCGCCGACTTCTACTGCGTCTTCGCGAAGACCGACCCCACCGGTGGCACGCGCGGCATCACGGCCTTCATCGTCGATGCAGCGACGCCCGGCCTCGACACCTCTGCGCACATCGACGTGATGGCGCCGCATCCGCTCGCCACGCTGCGTTTCGAAAACTGCATCGTGCCGCGCTCGGCGCAGCTCGGCGAGCTCAACGGCGGCTTCAAGCTCGCGATGCGCACGCTCGACATCTTCCGCGCTTCGGTAGCGGCTGCTGCGCTCGGCATGGGTCGTCGCGCGTTGGCTGAAGCCATTGCGCATTCGAAGAGCCGCCGCATGTTCGGCCAGACGCTGGCCGACTTCCAGCTCACGCAGGCCAAGCTCGGCGAGATGGCCGCGCTGATCGACAGCGCTGCGCTGCTCACGTACCGCGCTGCATGGATGCGCGACGATGCAGAGCAACGCGGTGCACCGGCAGTGGGCGACGTCTCTGCCGCAGCCGCAATGGCCAAGATGTGCGCCACCGAAAACGCAAGCCGCGTGATCGACATGTCGCTGCAGATGCACGGCGGCCTCGGCGTGAAGGTTGGCACGAAGATTGAAAGCCTCTACCGCGACATCCGCTCGCTGCGCATCTACGAGGGCGCGACGGAAGTCCAACAACTGATCATCGGTAAATCTGTTCTGCGGGGATAAACACCGTGTCTGCCCAAGTCGACCGCTTCGTTCACGACCGCCTGCCGCCTGCCGCGCAGCTGCCCGTCTTTCGCTACGAACTGCCCGAGCTGCAGTTGCCCGACCAGCTGAACCTGGTCGAGGAGCTGCTCGACAAGGCGGTGGCCAAGGGCATCGGCGACAAGCCGATGCTGCGTTCGCCGCAGGGCACGCTGACGTACGCGCAAGCGGCCATCGAGGTCAATCGCATCGCGCAGGTCCTGATGGAAGACCTCGGGCTCATGCCGGGCAATCGCGTGCTGCTGCGTGGCGGCAACTCGGTGGCCATGGCGCTGTCGTGGCTCGCGGTGGTGAAGGCCGGGCTGATCGCGGTGGCAACGATGCCGCTGCTGCGCGCGAAGGAGCTGGGCGAGATCGTCGAGAAGGCGCAACCCGTGGCCGCGCTGTGCGATGGGCGCCTGCTCGACGAGCTCGTGATCGCTCAGCAGGCACATCCGGTGCTCGCCACGGTGATTGCATTCAACAAGCCCGATGCGGATGACTCGCTCTCTGCACGCGCGGCGAAGAAGAGCGGTGTGTTCAAGGCCTGCCCCACGGCATCGGACGACATCGCGCTGCTGGCCTTCACATCAGGCACCACGGGCAAGCCGAAGGCGCCCGTCACCACGCACCGCGACGTGCTCGCGATGTGCGAGACCTGGCCGCGCCATGTGCTGCGCGCGCGCAGCGACGACATCGTGGTGGGCTCGCCGCCGCTGGCCTTCACCTTCGGCCTCGGTGGGCTGCTGGTGTTCCCGATGTGGGCGGGGGCTTCGGTCTATTTTCCCGACGCGCCGTTCACGCCCGAGGGGCTGGTGAAGCTCATCAACGAGGTCGGCGCGACCATCTGCTACACGGCACCGACGTTCTATCGCCAGATGGCGCCGTTCGTGAAGCAGCACG
Organism: Variovorax sp. OV084; assembly: GCF_900111625.1. Lineage (NCBI taxonomy): Bacteria > Pseudomonadati > Pseudomonadota > Betaproteobacteria > Burkholderiales > Comamonadaceae > Variovorax > Variovorax sp. OV084. Next base: position 54,539 of record NZ_FOII01000003.1, read on the forward strand.
GCATGCCCAGCCTGCGCATCAGCGTAAGTGCCGGCGAGGCCCTGCCCGACGCCACGCGCCAACTGTGGAAGGACGCCACCGGCATCGAGATGCTCGACGGCATCGGCGGCACCGAGGTGTTCCACATCTACATTTCGGCTGCGGGCGACGACGTGCGCCGCGGCGCGGTCGGCAAGGCAGTGCCGGGCTTCACCGCGAAGGTGGTGGACAATGAAGGCAACGAGGTGCCGCGCGGCACGGTCGGCAAACTCGCGCTGCAGGGCCCAGTGGGCTGCCGCTATCTCGACGATCCGCGCCAGGCCGACTACGTGAAGAACGGCTGGAACTATCCGGGCGATTCGTTCGTGCAGGACGACGACGGCTACTTCTTCTACCAGGCACGCGCCGACGACATGATCATCACGGCCGGCTACAACGTCGGCGGTCCGGAGGTCGAAGACGCGCTGCTCAAGCACCCGGCCGTGGCCGAGTGCGGCGTGATCGGCAAGCCCGATGCCGACCGCGGCATGATCGTGAAGGCGTTCTGTGTCCTGAAGCCCGGCAACGAGGGCAACGCAGCCCTCGTGAAGGCGCTGCAGGACCACGTGAAGGCGACGATCGCGCCTTTCAAATACCCGCGGGAAATCGAGTTCGTGCCGGTGCTGCCACGCACCGAAACCGGCAAGCTCCAGCGATTCAAACTGAGACAACTCAACACAACATCATGATCCACAAACTCCTGCAGCCCGAAGGCTGGCTGCCTCCCAAAGGCTATGCGAACGGCGTTGCCGCGCGCGGCACGACGCTGTTCGTCGGCGGACAGATCGGCTGGAATGCGCAGCAGCAGTTCGAGTCGGACGACTTCATCGACCAATGCGGCCTGGCGCTGCGCAATATCGCCGAGGTGCTGCGCGCAGGCGGTGCGGGCCCTGAGCACATGGTGCGCATGACCTGGTACGTGACCGACCGCGACGAATACAGCAGCCGGCTCGCCGAGCTCGGCCCCGTCTACCGCGATGCGATGGGCCGCAACTTCCCGGCCATGACCTGCGTGCAGGTGGCGGCGCTGGTCGAGCACCGCGCGAAGGTCGAGATCGAGGTAACGGCGGTCATTCCAGACTGACTGACGCCGCCCCGAAACGCTTGCGGTACTCCGCGGGCGTGATGCCGACCTGCCGCTGGAACGCGCGGCGCAGCGTGTCGGCATCGGCGAATCCGCATTCGTATGCCACCTGCTTGGGTGCCGCGTCTCCAGCCTCCAGCAGGCGGCGCGCGGCGGCCACGCGAACGTCTTCCACCCACGCTGCGGGTGTAACCCCGACCTCCTGCCTGAAGAGCCGCGCAAAGTGGCGTTCGCTGAGGCCCATGCGCGCCGCGAGATTCGCAACGCCGTGATCCTCGGCAGGGTTGGCCGAGATCCAGCGCTGGACCTCCTGGAGGGCCGAACGGCCGGTGGGCGCGGCCTCGCCCTTGCGGCTGAACTGCATCTGGCCGCCAGGGCGCTTGAAGAACATCACGAGCTGCGCGGCAACCTTCATTGCGATGTCGCGGCCGAGGTCTTCCTCCACCAGTGCGAGCGACAGGTCCAGGCCCGCCGTGATACCTGCAGCTGTGCGCAGGCGGCCATCGCGCACGTGGATGGCATCGGCGTCGACGGTGACAGAGGGGAAGTCCTGCGCGAGTTGATCGGCCACGGCCCAGTGCGTGGTGACGCGCCGGCCGTTCAGGAGCCCGGCCTGGGCCAGCACGAAGGCGCCACTGCAGACCGAGCCGAAACGGCGCATCTTGGGTGTGAGTTTCCTCAGCCACGTGGTCACGTTGGCATCGGACACCGCGTCGGCCGCGTGCGGAGAGCCCGCGACGAGCAGTGTGTGAATGGGTTCGTCCATTGCATCGCCGATCACTGCATCGGGCATGAGCCGCACACCCGAGGAGCTGCGCACGGGCCCTCGCCGGGTTGCGATCACCTGCAGCCTGTAGGCTTGCGCGCGGGCTTGCAGGTTGGCCTCGGCGAACACGTCGAGCGGGCCGGACACGTCCAACAACTGGACGCCGGGCATGGCGAGGATGGCGACGGTCTTCGGAGCTTTCATGGATCTGCGGCGCTTTCGGACGGACAATGTCTGAATTCGCCGTATTACGTCGATTAAAGCCATCACAGCCTACTCCTAAAGTTGTCTCAACTTCACAGGAGAAATCCAAATGACTTTGACGACGACGGATATCGAAGGGGTGCGCATCCCCGACAGCAAGCTCGCACACGAGATCACGGAACTGGTTCGAGACACGGCCCCGCCGCTGCTCTTTCACCATTCGAGCCGGGTTTACTACTTCGGAGCGCTCGCCGGCAAGCGCCGCGGGCTGACCTTCGACCCTGAGCTGCTGTACGCCGGCGCGATGTTCCACGACATGGGGCTGGTGAAGAAGCACAGCAGCGCGCGCGAGCGCTTCGAAGTCGACGGCGCGAACGTGGCGCGCGACTTCCTGTACGGGCACGGGATCTCGCAGCAGGACATCGACCTGGTGTGGACCTCGATCGCGCTGCACACGACGCCGGGCATCCCGCAGCACATGCATCCGGTGGTGGCACTGGTCACGGCCGGCGTCGAGATGGACGTGCTGGGCCTGACCTACAAGGAGTACAGCGAGGTCGAGCGCACGAAGGTCGTGCATGCGCATCCGCGCACCGAACACTTCAAAGAAGACATCATCAAGGCCTTCTACGACGGCATCCGGCACAAGCCGGAGACGACGTTCGGGAACGTCAAGGCGGACGTGATCGCGGACAAAGAGCCGCACTTCCACCGGGGCAACTTCTGCAGCGTAATCCGCTGCTCGGCCTGGCACGGTTAAGACTAGGCGAGCGCGCAAATTCCGGAAACAAAAAAGCCCTCTTTGCGAGGGCTTTTTCAATTCATTTACCGGCCAAGAAAAAAGGCCCTTTGAAATTCAAAGGGCCTTTTAAATTGGTTGCGCGAGCAAGATTTGAACTTGCGACCTTTGGGTTATGAGCCCAACGAGCTACCAGGCTGCTCCATCGCGCGGCAAGATGGAATTATAGCTTATTCAGCAGCGTTTTGCTCGGCTGCTTCTTCTTTAATTTCAGGACGGTCGACCAGTTCGACGAGTGCCATCGGAGCGTTGTCGCCCACGCGGAAACCCATCTTCAGGATGCGGGTGTAGCCGCCCGGACGCGCGGCGAAACGCGGGCCGAGTTCGCCGAAGAGCTTGACGACGCTGTCGCGGCTGCGCAGGCGGTCGAAAGCCAGGCGCTTGTTGGCCAGCGTGGGCTTCTTGGCGAGCGTGATCATCGGTTCGATGACGCGGCGCAGTTCCTTGGCCTTGGGGACCGTGGTCTTGATGACTTCGTGCTCGATGAGCGAATTCATCATGTTCTGCAGCATCGCAAGGCGGTGCGAGCTGGTGCGGTTGAGTTTGCGGAGTCCGTGTCCGTGACGCATGGTGCTTTCCTTTACTTTATAAAAACAGGCAGCCGTATCAGGTACTGCCCGGTGCACTGGCCCTTTTAAGGGAGCCTATTTCAAAAATTCAAATCAACGCTTGTCGAGACCAGCCGGCGGCCAGCTTTCGAGCTTCATACCCAAGGTCAGGCCGCGCGAAGCGAGGACTTCCTTGATTTCGTTGAGCGACTTGCGACCCAGATTCGGGGTCTTGAGCAACTCGTTTTCGGTGCGCTGAATCAGGTCACCGATGTAGTAGATGTTTTCGGCCTTCAGGCAGTTGGCCGAACGCACGGTGAGCTCGAGCTCGTCGACAGGGCGCAGCAGGATCGGATCGAATTGCTGCGCGCTGCGCGGTGCGGGTGCATCGAATGCAGCGAGTTCGCCGCCTTCGAGCTGCGCAAACACGGCGAGCTGTTCGACCAGGATTTTAGCCGATGCGCGCACGGCGTCTTCGGCGGTGATCGCACCGTTGGTTTCGATTTCAACCAGCAGCTTGTCGAGGTCGGTACGCTGTTCGACACGGGCGCTTTCGACCGTGTAGCTCACGCGCTTGACGGGCGAGAACGACGCGTCGAGAACGATACGGCCAATAGACTTGGTCGGCTCGTCGGCGTAGCGGCGCATCGTGCCGGGCACGTAGCCACGACCCTTTTCGACCTTGATCTGCATGTCGAGCTTGCCGCCTTGCGACAGGTGCGCGATCACGTGGTCAGGGTTGATGATTTCGACGTCGTGCGGGGTCTGGATGTCCGACGCCAGGACCGGGCCTTCGCCGTCCTTGCGCAGGCTCAGCGTGACTTCGTCGCGGTTGTGGAGCTTGAACACCACGCCCTTGAGATTCAGCAGGATGTTGACGACATCTTCCTGCACGCCGTCGATCGACGAGTACTCATGCAGAACGCCAGCGATCGTGACTTCGGTGGCCGAGTAGCCGACCATGGACGACAGCAGAACGCGACGCAGCGCGTTGCCGAGCGTGTGGCCGTAGCCGCGCTCGAAAGGTTCGAGCGTGACCTTGGCCTTGTTGGGGGCAAGTTGCTCGACCTGGATGGTCTTGGGTTTCAGCAGGGTGGTTTGCATGCAGACTTCCTCTCAATACCCCCGGCTCGTTACACCGGTAAGGCTGGTGAAGCACCTGATCCGCGACGAAGCGCGGAGCAGGAACGTGAACAACAATATCAATCTCCCGCCAGCGCAAAGACGCGCAAGCGGGTAGAAAAAATCAACGCGAATACAGTTCGACGATCAGCGATTCGTTGATGTCGGCGGCGAATTCGTCGCGATCGGGCACCTTCTTGAACGTGCCTTCGGCCTTGTCGGCATTCACGTCGACCCAAGCCGGAATACCGACTTGCTGGGCGAGTTGCAGCGCTTCGACAATGCGGTTCTGCTTCTTCGACTTGTCGCGCACGGCGATCACGTCACCGGTCTTGACCAGGTACGACGGGATGTTGACCGACTGACCATTCACCGTGATCGCCTTGTGCGACACGAGCTGGCGCGCTTCGGCGCGGGTCGAGCCGAAGCCCATGCGGTAGACGACGTTGTCCAGGCGCGATTCGAGGATGAACAGCAGGTTGGCGCCGGTGTTGCCACGGCGACGATCAGCTTCTTCGAAGTAGCGGCGGAATTGCTTTTCGAGCACGCCGTACATGCGCTTGACCTTCTGCTTTTCACGCAGTTGCAGGCCGTAGTCGGAAGTGCGCTGACCCGAGGTGCGACCGTGCTGGCCGGGCTTGGAGTCGAACTTGGCCTTGTCCTGGATCGAACGGCGGGCGCTCTTCAGGAACAGGTCGGTGCCTTCACGGCGGGAAAGTTTGGCCTTGGGGCCGAGGTAACGTGCCACGATTTTTCCTTTGTGTCATCTGCCGCAGTTGCCTGCGGGAGCCATCGGCGAAACGCGGATGGCGGTGGGCTTAGTTAAAAAACAAATGCGCAGCCGCTATTCAAAGCTGGCTGCGCCTTGCGGACTGACGATCAGATGCGGCGACGCTTCTGGGGACGGCAGCCGTTGTGCGGAACGGGCGTCACGTCGGCAATGGAATTGATCCGGATGCCGAGCGCAGCCAGTGCGCGCACCGACGATTCGCGACCGGGGCCCGGGCCCTTGATCTCGACGTCGAGGTTCTTGATACCTTGTTCGACAGCAGCACGGCCGGCCACTTCGGAAGCCACCTGCGCAGCGAACGGCGTCGACTTGCGCGAGCCCTTGAAGCCCTGGCCACCCGACGAAGCCCACGACAGGGCGTTGCCCTGGCGATCGGTGATCGTGATGATGGTGTTGTTGAACGAAGCGTGCACGTGAGCGATACCGTCCGCGACGTTCTTGCGAACCTTCTTGCGAACGCGCTGTGCGGCGTTGTTTGCAGGTGCTTTAGCCATGCTGTTCTATCCTTATTTCTTCAGGGACTGCGCAGCCTTGCGCGGACCCTTGCGGGTGCGGGCGTTGGTGCGCGTGCGCTGGCCGCGCATCGGCAGGCCGCGACGGTGACGGAAGCCGCGATAGCAGCCGATGTCCATCAAACGCTTGATGTTCATCGTCGTCTCGCGACGCAGATCGCCTTCGATGGTGAACAGAGCGATCTGGTCGCGGATCTTTTCGAGATCGGCGTCGGTCAGATCCTTGATCTTCTTCGAATATTCGATGCCGCTCGCTTCGCAGATCTGACGGGCGCGAGTGCGACCGATGCCGAAGATGGCGGTCAGGCCGATTTCAGCGTGCTTGTGCGGCGGAATGTTGATGCCAGCAATACGTGCCATGTGCGTCCTCTAATACTCTTCAATCAACCCTGGCGCTGCTTGTGGCGCGGGTCGGTGCAAATCACACGCACCACACCTTTACGGCGGATGACCTTGCAATTACGGCAGATGGTTTTGACCGAAGCCGAAACTCTCATTTCATTCTCCTAAAACTGTTTAACGTGGCGGTCTACCGCCCGGACTCAATACTGAAACACAGCCCTACGACGTCTTGAAGTTCGCCTTCTTCAGCAGCGATTCGTACTGCTGGGACATCATGTAGTTTTGCACCTGGGCCATGAAGTCCATCGTGACGACCACGATGATCAGCAGGGAGGTACCACCGAAGTAGAACGGCACGTTGTACTTCAGGATCAGGAACTCGGGCAGCAGGCAGACGAAGGTGATGTACACCGCGCCAGCCAACGTCAGGCGAACCAGAATCTTGTCGATGTAGCGAGCGGTCTGGTCACCCGGGCGAATGCCAGGAATGAATGCACCACTCTTCTTCAGGTTGTCGGCCGTTTCCTTGCTGTTGAACACGAGTGCCGTGTAGAAGAAGCAGAAGAAAACGATCGCGGCAGCGTACAGCAGCACGTAGATCGGCTCGCCTGGACGCAGAGCGCCGGCAACATCCTTGATCCAGCGGAAGCCGCCTTCACCGGTGCTGAACCAGCCAACCACCGTTGCGGGCAGCAAAATGATCGACGAAGCGAAGATCGGCGGGATCACACCGGCCATGTTCAGCTTCAAGGGCAGGTGCGACGACTGGCCGCCATAGACCTTGTTACCGACCTGGCGCCGCGCATAGTTCACGAGGATCTTGCGCTGACCGCGTTCGACGAACACCACGAAGTAGGTGACCAGCACCACCACCGCGACGATGAAGAGCGCGACGATGACATTCATGGCACCGGTACGCACCAACTCCAGCAGGCCGCCGATGGCGTTGGGCAGACCGGCCGCGATACCTGCAAAGATCAGGATCGAGATGCCGTTGCCCAGGCCGCGTTCGGTGATCTGCTCGCCGAGCCACATCAGGAACATCGAACCTGCCGTCAGGCTCACCATGGCGGTCAGGCGGAAGCCGAAACCAGGCGAGATGACCAGACCGGCCGACGACTCGAGAGCCACCGCGATGCTGAACGACTGAAACAGAGCCAGGCCCAGCGCACCGTAGCGCGTGTACTGCGTGATCTTGCGGCGGCCGGCCTCGCCTTCCTTCTTCAATTGCTCGAAGGTCGGAAGCACGTAGGTCATCAGCTGCATGATGATCGACGCCGAGATGTACGGCATGATCCCCAACGCGAACACGGTGAAGCGCGACAGCGCCCCGCCCGAGAACATGTTGAACAGGCTCAGAATGCCGCCCTGCTGGCCCTGGAACAGCGCCGCCAGCTGGTCCGGGTTGATACCCGGCACAGGAATGTGCGCGCCAATCCGGTAGACCACGAGCGCGAGCAGCAAAAAGACGAGCCGACGGCGGAGGTCGCCGAACTTGCCTGTTTTTGCGATCGTTGCCGCGTTAGTTGCCACGAAGAACTTCTTTCAGTCCGATGGTGATCAGGCGATGCTGCCGCCGGCCGCTTCGATCGCAGCCTTGGCGCCAGCCGTTGCGCCCACGCCCGTCAGCTTGACGGCCTTGGTGAGCTCACCGGTCTTGACGATCTTGACGACCTTGGCGAGCTGGCCAACGAGGCCGGCTTGCTTCAGCGCCAGGACGTCCACTTCGGCCAGGCCGAGCTGCTCGAGGGCAGTCAGCGTGACTTCGGCGTTGAACTTCAGCAGATGCGACTTGAAGCCACGCTTCGGCAGGCGACGCTGCAGCGGCATTTGACCGCCTTCGAAGCCGACCTTGTGGAAACCGCCTGCGCGCGACTTCTGGCCCTTGTGACCGCGACCTGCGGTCTTGCCGATGCCGGAGCCGATACCGCGGCCGACGCGGCGCTTGGCGTGCTTGGCGCCATCCGCCGGCTTGATGCCATTGAGTTCCATATCAGTCTCTCTTACAGAACTTTGACCAGATAACTGATCTTGTTGATCATGCCGCGCACCGCAGGGGTGTCTTGCAGCTCGCTCACGCTGTTGAGCTTGCGCAGGCCGAGGCCACGCACGGTCGCGCGATGCGATTCCTTGGTACCGATCGGGCTCTTGACCAATTGGACCTTGAGGGTTTGTTGTTGCGTCGTCATTTGAATGCTTCTTTCGGCTTGCGCTTAAGCGAAGATTTCTTCGACGGTGAGGCCGCGCTTGGCAGCCACCTGGCCCGCCGTCGTCGAGTTCTTCAACCCGTCGAGCGTGGCGCGAACCATGTTGTAGGGGTTCGACGAACCATGGCTCTTGGCCACGATGTCGGTGATGCCCATCACTTCGAACACGGCGCGCATCGGGCCGCCGGCGATGATGCCGGTACCCTTGGGAGCCGGATACATCACGACCGTCGCAGCGCCATGGTGGCCTTGCACCTGGTGGTGCAGCGTGCCGTTCTTGATCGAAACCTTCAGCAGGTTGCGACGCGCTTCTTCCATGGCCTTCTGCACTGCAGCGGGCACTTCCTTCGACTTGCCCTTGCCCATGCCGACGCGACCATCGCCATCACCGACCACGGTGAGTGCTGCGAAACCGAGGATACGACCACCCTTCACCACCTTGGTGACACGGTTGATCGCGATCATCTTCTCGCGCAAACCGTCCTCGGGGCCTTCGTTCTGCGTTCTTGCCTGAATCTTTGCCATTTTGAATCTCGTGTCCGGTTAGAACTGCAGGCCGGCTTCGCGGGCGGCCTCGGCCAGCGCCTTGACGCGGCCGTGGTATGCGAAACCTGCGCGATCGAAGGCGACCTTCTCGACGCCGGCAGCCTTCGCTTTTTCAGCGATGCGCTTGCCGACGGCGGTGGCTGCAGCGGCGTTGCCGCCCTTGCCCGAACCGCCGAGCGAGGTACGCACTTCGGCTTCTGCCGTCGATGCGGTTGCAATCACCTTGGTGCCGTCGTCGGAGATAACGGTCGCGTAGATGTGCAGGTTGGTGCGGTTCACCGTCAGACGGGCCACGCCCTGCGTCGCGATGCGAATGCGGGTCTGGCGCGAGCGGCGAAGACGCTGTGCTTTTTTGGTCAACATCATTTTGCTGCCCCTTACTTCTTCTTGGTCTCTTTGATCACGATCTTCTCGTCCGCATAGCGGATGCCCTTGCCCTTGTAGGGCTCTGGCGGACGAACAGCGCGGATCTCAGCGGCGATTTGACCAACGCGCTGACGGTCAGCACCCTTGATCACGATTTCGGTCGGGGTCGCGGTGGCCACCGTGATGCCTTGCGGCATGTCGATGTTGACCGGGTGCGAGTAACCGACTTGCAGGTTCAGCTTGTTGTTGGACGCTGCAGCCTTGTAGCCGACGCCGATCAGGCTGAGCTTCTTCTCGAAGCCCTTCGTGACGCCGACGACCATGTTGTTCACCAGCTGGCGAATCGTGCCGCTCATCGCGTTCGCTTCACGCGACTCGTTTGCGGGCTCGAAGCTCAGCTTGCCGTCATTGCTGACGATTTTCACCAGTGCATTGCGCGACAGGCTGAGCGTGCCGCCCGTGCCCTTGACGCTGATCTGGTCTTCCTTGATCGACACATCCACGCCTGCGGGGATGGTGATCGGCATTTTTCCTACTCGGGACATTTCAGTAACTCCTCGATGTCTCGGTTAGGCGACGTAGCACAGAACTTCGCCGCCGACACCGGTGGCGCGAGCCTTGCGGTCGGTCATCACGCCCTTGGGGGTCGTGACGATCGCAACGCCGAGGCCGTTCTGAACCTGCGGAATGGAAGCACTGGCCTTGTAGACGCGCAGGCCAGGGCGGCTCACGCGCTCGATGCGCTCGATGACCGGACGGCCAGCGTAGTACTTCAGCGAAATTTCAAGCTCGCTCTTGCCGGCTTCGGTCTTGACCTGGAAGCCGTCGATGTAGCCCTCGTCCTTCAGGACTTGTGCGATCGCGATCTTCACCTTGGAAGACGGGACCGACACGGTGGGCTTCGCCACCATCTGCGCGTTACGGATACGCGTCAGCAGGTCGGCAATGGGATCACTCATGCTCATGTTGTTTGCTCCTGCCTGGCTTACCAGCTGGCCTTGGTGACACCGGGGATGTCGCCATTGAAAGCCAGTTCGCGGATCTTGGCGCGGGCCAGACCGAATTGACGGAAGGTGCCACGCGGGCGACCGGTGATTTCGCAACGGTTGCGCTGACGCGTGGGGTTCGCGTTGCGCGGGAGCTTTTGCAGGCCCAGGCGGGCTGCAGCGCGCTCTTCGTCGCTCTTCTTCACGTCGTTGGAGATTGCCTTCAGTTCCGCGTGCTTCGCAGCGAACTTGGCAACCAGCTTGTCGCGCTTGAGTTCGCGCTGGATCAAAGATGCTTTAGCCACAGATCACCTCAGTTCTTGAACGGGAAACGGAAACCAGCGAGAAGCGCCTTGGCTTCTTCGTCGGTCTTGGCCGTCGTCGTGATGCTGATATTGAGACCGCGCAGGGCATCGACCTTGTCGTACTCGATCTCGGGGAAAATGATCTGTTCCTTGACGCCGATGTTGTAGTTGCCACGGCCGTCGAACGCACGGCCGGAGATGCCGCGGAAGTCGCGAACACGCGGCAGCGCGATGGTCACGAAACGATCCAGGAACTCATACATCTGCACGCCACGCAGCGTGACCATGCAGCCGATCGGCTGGTTTTCGCGGATCTTGAAACCGGCGATAGCCTTCTTCGACTTGGTAACCACGGGCTTCTGGCCAGCGATCTTGGTCAGGTCGGCGACAGCGTTGTCGAGAACCTTCTTGTCGGCGACTGCTTCACCCACGCCCATGTTCAGGGTGATCTTGGTGAGGCGCGGAACCTGCATCGGCGACTTGTAGCCGAACTTTTCCGTCAGGTCTTTCGCGATCTTTTCGCGATAGTGTTGTTGGAGACGTGCCATGTGAGTACCTCTTAGGCGATCTTGATTTCGTCGCCGCTGGACTTGAAGACGCGAACAGCCACGCGCTTGCCGTCAGCACCCTGGGTGATCTTGATGCCCACGCGATCGGCCTTGCCGGTCGCGGCATTGAAGATCGCCACGTTGGATTGGTGAATGGGCATGGACTTTTCGACGATGCCACCGGTCGTACCCTTGAGCGGGTTCGGCTTGGTGTGCTTCTTGACGACGTTGATGCCTTCGACGAGCACGTGCGAATCGTCCTTGCGGAGCGACACGGTGCCGCGCTTGCCCTTGTCACGACCGGCCAACACGATGACCTGGTCGCCTTTGCGAATCTTGTTCATGGCGTTGTTGTCCTTACAGAACTTCAGGTGCCAGCGACACGATCTTCATGAACTTCTCGGTGCGCAGTTCGCGCGTGACCGGTCCGAAGATGCGGGTGCCGATAGGCTCCAGCTTGGCGTTGAGCAACACTGCTGCGTTGCCGTCGAACTTGACGAGCGAGCCGTCTGCGCGACGGATGCCCTTGGCGGTGCGGACCACCACTGCGCTGTAGATCTCGCCCTTCTTGACGCGACCACGCGGAGCGGCTTCCTTGATGCTGACCTTGATGACGTCGCCCACGCTGGCATAACGCCGCTTGGAGCCACCGAGCACCTTGATACACAGGACGGATTTCGCGCCTGTGTTGTCGGCCACTTCGAGCCGGGATTCAGTTTGGATCATTTCTTGATATTCCCAACTTGTACCGATGTGCATCCAGGAGGGAAGCACCGCGGTCAGTCTTGGGCCCGTCGTCCATGCCTCGAACCACTCGAGGCACTTCCGCTTTGGGCTGAAAGCTTCGCCTTTTAGAAGCGAAGCCCGCGATTGTTGCACGCACTAATGCCGATGTCAACAACCCCATTACACCATCTCGCGCTGCCACTAGACTCCGGGGCGTGCGCCAGCCCCTGAAACCACCCTTTTCGCCCCCATTGCTCCAGCGTCGTCACCTGCTGGCGGGCGGGGCCAGCCTGGTAGCGCTGGGCCTGGCCGGCTGCAAGAGCGCGACTCCGAATCCGGACCCTGGCCGACTGCGCCGCATTGGCGAGGCGCGCTGGCCGCACCGCCTTCATATAGAAGGCACCGTGGTCGGCGGCCTCTCCGGCATCGACTACGACCCGATCCGAGGTGAGTACCTGCTCATCAGCGATGACCGGTCAGACCTGGCACCCGTGCGCTACTACATCGCCCGCTGGCCCCACCCACAGGCCGCGCAACAGCCCGAACCGACGGGCGTTGTGCAGCTGCAACGCCCCGGCGGCGGACCCTGGCCGGATCGTCGCCACGCGGTCGATGGGCTTCCCGTGCCCGACCCCGAAGCCCTGCGGCTGCGCCCCACGACCAACACCCTGCTCTGGACCAGCGAGGGCGACATCGCCCGCGGTTTCGGCCCCGCGCTGTACGAATCGGCCCGCGACGGCCGCTTCCTGCGCGAATTCCCGATGCCGGCGATGTTCCGGCCCGACCCGGCCCTGCGCCGCGGCCCGCGCGACAACCTGACCTTCGAAGGCGTCGCCCTCACGCCCGACAGCCGCTTCGCTTGGCTGGCAATGGAAAACGCCCTGATCCAGGACGGCCCCAAGCCCACCACCGGCGCGCCCGGCGGCCCCTGCCGCTTCACCCGGATCGACCTGCAAACCGGCCAGGCCGACCGCCAGATCGCCTACATTCCCGACGCCATCCCGCTGCGCCCGCTGATTCCCGGCAGCTACGCCGATAACGGCGTGAGCGAGATCCTGATGCTCGACGCCGACCGCATGCTGGTGCTGGAGCGCGCCTACGCCACCGGCGCCGGCAATTCGCTGCGCCTCTACGAAATCGACACCCGCGCTGCCAGCGACGTGCTCGCGGTCGACACGCTGGCACCAGGCAACCACCGGCCGGCCGCCAGGACGCTGGTGGCCGACTTCGCCGCACTCGGACTGTCCCGCCTCGACAACACCGAAGGCATGTGCTGGGGGCCGCCCCTGCCGAACGGCAAGCGCATGCTGGTGGTCGTGAGCGACGACAATTTCAATCCGCTTCAAATCACCCAGTTCGCAGCCTTCGAATACGCCGACCGACCATGACCATCGCCGTGACCTTCCTGCCCCGCACCGGCCCCGCGCCGCTGCCCCCCGTCGCCTTCATCGGAGGCGGCAACATGGCCAGCGCCATCATCGGCGGGCTGATCCAGCAAGGCACCCCGGCGGATGCGTTCGAGGTGGTCGAGCCCTTCGAGGAGGCCCGCACGAAGCTGGCCCAGTCCTTCGGCATCGTCGCGAAGGCCGAGGCGGGCGAGGCCCTGTCGCGCTGCGGCGTGGTGGTGTGGGCGGTCAAACCCCAGACCTTTGCCGAAGCCGCCCGCGCGGTGCGCGACTTTGCCGAAGACGCCCTGCACCTGAGCGTGGCCGCGGGCATTCCGTCCGGCAGCATCGCCCGCTGGCTGGGCACGGAACGCGTGGTGCGCGCCATGCCCAATACGCCCGCGCTGGTGGGCAAGGGCATGACCGGCCTGTTCGCCCGGCCAGGCGTCGAGAGCACCGACCGCTGGACGGTCGCGAAGTTGCTGGCGCCCACCGGCGAGCTGATCTGGGTCGACGCCGAACCGGCACTCGACGCCGTGACCGCCATGTCCGGCTCGGGCCCGGCGTACGTGTTCTATTTCATCGAGGCGATGACCGAAGCCGGCGTCGAGATGGGCCTCACGCCCGACCAAGCCCAGCGGCTGGCCATCGGCACCTTCACCGGCGCCTCGGCGCTGGCGCACAGCGCGACCGAGCCTCCCTCGGTGCTGCGCGAGCGTGTGACCTCCAAGGGCGGCACGACCTACGCGGCCATCACCTCGCTTCAGCAAGCCGACGTGAAGGCACAGTTCAAGACCGCGATCCGCGCGGCACAGAAGCGCGCCGCCGAGCTGGGCGAGGAATTCGGCCGCGACTGATTTCAGGCCTCAGGCAGCGCGCGCGGCCCGAGGAAGAACAGCCATTCGGCGGCCAGCGTGACGGTGCCGTCCTCCAGCTCGAGCCAGACTTCTTCCTTCAGCAGAAAGCTGTCGCCGGGCTTGGGCGTCACTTCCGCGATGCGCACCCGTGCCCTGAAGCGCGCGCCCACCGGCATCGGCCGCACGAAGCGCAGGCGGTCGAAGCCGTAGTTGAGCGCATGGTTCGAATCGAAGGGCAGCAGCGTGCGCATGGCTTCGCCGGTCAGCCGGATGAGGTGCGAGACCTGGAAGAAGCCCTGCACGATGGTGCCGCCGTAGTCCGCCTCACGCGCCGCACGCTCGGGGTCGAGGTGAATCCACTCGCCTTCGCCGTCGCCCGACAGTTCCGAATAGCGATCGACCATCTCCTGCGTGATGCGGTGCCATTCAGAGAAGCCCTCCTGGCCGATCTTCTGCTTCAGTCGCTCCAGCATGCGCGCTCTCAGCGAACGGCGTAGCCGGCCACGACGCCGGCGAACACCGTGAAGCCCAGCCAGTGGTTCAGGCGAAAGGCCTTGAAGCAGCCTTCGCGCGTGCGGTCGCGAATCAGCCGCCAGTGCCACAGCGCCTGCGCCACGGCCACGGCAATGCCCACGTAGAACAGCACGCCCAGCGAACGGCTCGCGCCGGCCCAGGTCCAGACCGCAAGGAAGATCGCGTAGCTCGCCATCACTGCCGCCACGTCGAAGCGGCCGAAGGTGATGGCCGAGGTCTTCATGCCGATCTTGAGGTCGTCGTCGCGGTCGACCATCGCGTACTCGGTGTCGTAGGCCAGCACCCAGAACAGGTTGCCCGCGAGCAGCCATGCGGCAAAGACCGGCACGGTCGACTGCACCGCGGCAAAGGCCATCGGAATGCCGAAGCTGAATGCGATGCCCAGCACCGCCTGCGGCACCGAGACAAAGCGCTTCGCAAACGGATAGATCAGCGTGATGGCCAGCGCCGCGAACGACCACAGCACTGTCGTGCGGTTGGTCGTGAGCACCAGGCCGAAGGCCGCCAGCGCCAGCACCATGCCCAGCCCAAGCGCTTCCTTGACCGACATCGCGCCGCTGGTAACGGGCCGCTGCGCCGTGCGCTTCACATGGCGATCGAAGTCGCGGTCGGCCACGTCGTTGACGCAGCAGCCCGCGCTGCGCATGAGGAAGGTGCCGAGCGTGAACACGACCAGCAGGTGCCAGCCGGGCCAGCCGCTCGCCGCGAACCAGAGCGCGCCGAGAGTGGGCCACAGCAGCAGCAGCCAGCCCGCCGGGCGGTTCCAGCGGATCAGGTCGAGGTACAACGCAAAACGCCCGCGGGGAGGCGCGGGCGCAGTGACGGGGGGAGCGGACTCAGTCTTCAAGGAGCGAACGCAGCATCCAGGCCGTTTGATCGTGCACCGTGCAACGCGCGGTCAGCATGTCGGCCGTCGGGTCGTCGCCGGCTTCTTCGGCGACAGGAATGAATTCGCGCGCAATGCGCGACACGGTTTCGTGGCCCTTCACCAGGATGCGCACCATCTCCATCGCCTTGGGCGGGGTCTGCGGCACGTCGGGCACGGTGGCGATCTTGCTGAACTCGGCATACGAACCCGGCGCGTAGTGGCCCAGGGCGCGAATGCGCTCGGCCAGCACGTCGGTGGCGCCCCACAGTTCGGTGTACTGGCCCATGAACATCGCATGCAGCGAATTGAAGTGCGGGCCCGTCACGTTCCAGTGGAAGTTGTGCGTGGTGAGATAGAGCGTGTAGGTGTCGGCCAGCACGCGGCTCAGGCCTTCGGCGATGGCGGCGCGGTCCTGGCGCTCGATGCCGATGTTGATGATCGGCGCATTGCGGCTGCCCGACTCCTGCGCAACCACCGCACCGCCCTTCTTGGGCACCTTGCCGGCGGAGGAGGCGGACGATGATTTTTTCGAGTCTTTGGCCATGGCGGGAGGTCTTTCTTCAATTTGGAGGGGAGAACACCTGAATTCTGAAAGCCGGCACGCGGCTTCGCAACAGCGTGACTCTATCCCAGCGATCTACGACAGGCGCTTGACGCCCGGCAGCTCGCACGCATAGATCGCGTTGCGCAGCGCCGCAATCGCCTCATAGCGCGTGAAGGTGCGCCGCCATGCGAGCACCACGCGGCGCGTGGGCGGGTCGCGGTCGTGCGCATCGCGCACCGGCAGATAGCGCACCATCTGCTCGGGCTCCTTGCGGCCCTTGACCTTGGGCTTGATCGCCTCGGCCGGCACCGACAGGCGGGGCACGAGCGTCACGCCCATGCCCGAGGCCACCATGTGCTTGATGGTTTCGAGCGACGAGCCCTCGAAGCTCTTGCGGATGCCTTCGGCATTGCTGGAGAAGCGCGCGAACTCCGGGCACACCTCCAGCACGTGGTCGCGGAAGCAATGACCGGTGCCCAGCAGCAGCATGGTTTCGCTCTGCAGCTCTTCGGAGGTGATCGATTCGCGATCGGCAAACTTGTGCTTGTTGGGCAGCGCCGCCATGAAGGGCTCGTCGTACAGCGGCGCCATCGCGAGGCCGGTGTCGGGAAAGGGCTCGGCCATGATGGCGCAGTCGATCTCGCCGGCGCGCAGCATCTCGAGCAGCTTGGCAGTGAAGTTCTCCTGCAGCACCAGCGGCATCTGCGGCGTGCGCGCGATCACCTGGCGCACGAGGTCGGGCAGCAGGTACGGCCCGATGGTGTAGATCACGCCCAGGTTCAGCGGACCTGCCAGCGGATCTTTGCCGCGCTTGGCAATTTCCTTGATGCTGGCCGCCTGGTCGAGCACGCTCTGCGCCTGCTGCACGATCTGCTCGCCCAGCGGCGTAACGGTCACTTCGCCGGCGCTGCGCTCGAAGAGCTTGACTTCGAGCTCGTCCTCGAGCTTCTTGATCGCGACCGAGAGGGTCGGCTGTGAAACGTAGCAGGCCTCGGCCGCCTTGCCGAAGTGCCGTTCGCGGGCTACTGCGACGATGTATTTGAGTTCGGTGAGAGTCATAGCTTGCGTCAATTATGCGCAAGGGTGCGTGACCCGGCAGGCCTGGGGTCTTGGAGAGCGCAGATCCGCCCCCCTCAGGGCCGGGCGCCCTGTGCGGCGGGCAGCCGGCGCAGGCCCGATCGCGCACGCTTGCCTTGCGCGATACCCGGCTTCTCGACCAGGCGGTAGCTGACGACCGAGGCCGCCACGAGCAGCAGCGCGCAGAGGATGCCCACCAGCCAGTACTGCAGCGCGCCGGTCATCGCGAAATCGCGCACCGGCGGTGCCGCGAAGACCACGGTCAGAACGAGCCCCTGCAGCAGATAGATGCTGTAGCTCACCGTGCTCATGCGCCGGGTCGCACGCGTGGCCAGCAGGCCGAACAGCGTGCTGCCGCGGCAGACCAGGTGGAAGAAGACCCAGAGCAGCAAGGCCTGAATGGGGCCGACCATGTGCTCGAACCAGAGGAACACGGCGCCCAGGCAGGCCAGTGCGAGCAACGAAGCCGCCCATTCCGGCAGTCGCAGCCTCGCCATGCTCGCGCCATCGCGACGGATCAGCCAAGCCGACAGCATGCCCATGAGGAACGACGCCAGCACCCACGCCAGGGCGCCGACCACAAGCAAAAGCGTCGGCTGCCAAAGCGATCCGTCCGGCGAAAGCGCGGAGAACGTCAGCACCAGCAGGCACAGCAGCAAGGCACCGGCGACGAAGCGCGGCGTCCGCCCACCGCGCGCGAGGGGCGCCATCAGCCGGAGCGATCCGTAGAACAGCCATTCCACGAAAACCGTCCAGGTCACGCCCGCGAGGATGAACCTTGTCCCGTCATAGCCGTTGATGTCGGGCTGCATCGGCACGATGCCAAGGGCCAGCCACTGCAGCATCTCGCCCAGCACGGACCAGGCCGGCTCCTTGAGCTCGAACCCGGTTCTCCAGGCGACGATGAAAAACATCAGGCCCACCGCCACCAGGTACATCGGCCCGATGCGCCAGAGCCGGCCGATGTAGAGGCTCGTCCAGTCCGGCCTGCCCTTGGCGTCGAGCAATTTCCCCCAGAACAGGAAGCCGGTGATCATGAAAAAGACCGTTACGCCGACCTGCCCGAGCAGGGTGTGGAAGCCCGAGTGTGGAAACGTCCATTCGCCGCGCTCGATGTAGCCATGGATCACCGTCAGGTGATGCACGAACACGCTCAGCGCGAGAAAGCCGCGCAGCCCGTCGAGCGTGGCGGTGCGCTGGTCGCGCTGCGGTGGTTCGTCGGCCGCGCGGAAAACCGGCAGCGCCAGCGCACCGAGCACGACCAGCACGAGCACGAAATACGGCCAGACGGACAAGACGCTCATCGCTGGCGCGGCCTGCCCTGTTGTTGCCTTCTTGCTCCAGGCGCCTTCGCAAGAACGCTGGCCCCTCCCCCCACTGGCTCGGTGCGTTCCTTGTTCACGTCATCGGCAGCAGGCGACCGGAACCGGGACGCATACGCCCAGGCAGCGCCGCGCCGATGCAGGGCAAACACCCTCATGCCTTGGCGGCATCGAGGTCCATGGCCGCAAGGGATCGCGGCCGCATGTCGGTCCAGTTCGCCTCGATGAAGGCGCTGCAGGCCGCCCTGTCGGTCGCGGCCAGCGCGACCTGCCAGCCGGCGGGCACCTCGATGAAGCTCGGCCACAGCGAGTGCTGGCCTTCTTCATTCACCAGCACCAGGAAGGTGGCGTTCTTGTCGTCAAACGGGTTGCTCATGGTCGATTTCCTTGAATGGGTTCAGGCGTTCAAGCCATTTCCACGGACTCGGGCGCTGCCTCGCGCAGCGCCACGAGGGCCGTGGTGATTTCGGTCAATGCGTGATGGCGCGCGAAGTCCTCGCGCAGCACGCCCGCACGCTGGCGGTAGCTGGGTTCGCTCAACAGCCTGCGCACGGCGTCGCCGATCTGGCGTGCGCTCGGCTGGCCGTTGCCGAGGTTGATGCCCGCGCCCGACCACGCCACGCGTGCGGCGATCTCGGGCTTTTCCTCGGTGGCGCCGGCCACGACCAGCGGCACGCCGAGGCTCAGCGCATGGTTGACCGAGCCGTAGCCGCCGTTGGTCACCATCGCATGCACCTTGGGCAGCAGCCGGTCGTAGGGCAGGAACGGCAGCACACGGGCGTTGGCGGGAACCGCCATGTTCAGCGCGGCCGGCAGCGGGCCGCCGGTGGTGGCGATGACCCGGATGTCCTTCGCCCCGGCCAAGGCCTGCAGGGTCGGGCCGATCAGCTGCGCCGGGTTCTGGTTGGCCAGCGTGCCCTGCGTGACCAGCACGACCGAGCGGCCGTCGTCCAACTCGTGCCACCAGTCGGGCGGCGTGAAGTCGCGGCTGGCGGGCGCGAGCAGCGGGCCGACAAAACGCACCGAGGCGGGCAGGTCGCTGCGCGGGTATTCGAAAGACGCCGCCGTCAGCTGCAGATACAGGTCCGGCAGCTTGACCATGGCGTCGATGAAGAAGTCCGGCAGCGCGGGCAGGCCCGCGCACGTCAGCAACGCATCGAAGTAGCGCTGCACCTCGCCGAACATCGCCTGCTTGAGGTTGGCGTTCATCGCCCGGTTGCGTACGCGCCCTTCCGGCGTGGACGACGGCGGCAGCGCGGTGCCGAAGAAGGCCGTGTCGCAGCTGGATAGCGGCAGCGCCGAGATGCCGATGGCAACGATCGCCGGGCGATGCTCGCGCGGCCCCAGCAGCAGCGGAAAGGTGCCGCAGAACATCGTGTCGACCACGATGGCGTCGGCCTCGAAGTCTTGCAGGATCGCGCCCAGGCCGGCCCGCTGCGCGGCCATGGCGTCGGCAAAGAAGTGCTTCAGGCCGAAGCACAGCTGCGCATGCGCAGACGGCAGGCGCTGGCGCTGTGGAAAGCGCTGGTCGAGCTCGCGGTAGTCGAAGTCGATCGCGGCGTCGAAGGCGGTGAAGCTCGCGCCGGTGGCCTCGGCCTGCGCCCGGAACCGGCTCGCGGTGTGCACCCGCACCTCGTGCCCGAGGTTCACCAGATGCTGGGCGATGGCCAGCATCGGCAACACGTGTCCCGGCAATGCGGTTGCCGCGATGAGATAGCGTGCCATGTCGAGTCTCCTATGAAGCGCTGGTTTCCAGGGCACGGCGTGCCTTGGTGTCGATGCCGAGGTCGACGAAGTAGCGCTGCAGCAGCTCGCGGTCCACCGGGCGGATCGCCGCGCCGATGGCTTCGAGCTGTGCATGCGTGGCCGCGCCGCTGACCTGCGGCGGCGTGGCCGAGGTGTCGTAGCGGTCGAGAATCGCCAGCACCGCCGCAAGGTCGCGGTCCTGCCCCACGGCGAGCCGTGCATGCGCCCGCTCCAGCCAGGGCTCGAGCCCCACCGGTTCGAGCCGCATGCCGAGCCGCTCGAACACCGGGGGAATGTCGCGCACCCGCAGCGCCTCCTGGCTCATCAGGTGGAACACCTGGCCCCACGACGCCTGCTGGCCCGCAAGGCCGAGGATGGCGCGCGCCACGTCGTCCACCGGCGTCAGGTTGAGCGGCAGGTCCATGTCGGGAATCGCTTCCAGGTCGGCATAGAGATGCGCCACGCGCCAGATCAGGTCGTCGGCGTTGCAGATCGCGTGGGTGTGGTCGCCGGTGACCGCGCCCAGCCGGTAGATCGCGACCGGCATGCCGCGCGCCTGCGCCACGCGGGCCAGCGCATCGCCGACCCATTTGCTCTGGCTGTAGCCGTCGACCAGCCCGCTCCACGAAGCGAGAGCCGACTGCTCGGTGACCGTGCCGTCCTTGTTGTTCTGGTCGATCACCGCCAGCGTCGAGACGTAATGCATGCTCTTGGGCCGGCCCTGCGAGGTCCACTCGAGCAGCGTGACCACGCTGTCGACATTGGCGGGCTTCAGGCTGGCATAGGGATGCAGGAAGTCGACCTGCGCGGCGCAGTGGTAGATGGCGTCGCAGCCGTCGCGCACCAGTTGCACGGCGCTGTCGTCGAGGCCGAGCAGCGGCTTGCCGAGGTCGCCGGTGACGACCTTGATGCGCGTGTCGTCCCAGATCGCGCCGAGCTGGCGCTGGGCCAGCGTGAGCTTCAGGCGGCGCTTGCCCGCCTCTTCGTCGGCGGCGCGCACGTGGCAGACCACGCAGGCCGATGTGTCGCGCAGCAGCGCAGCCAGCAGGTGGCTGCCGACGAAGCCGCTGGCGCCGGTCAGGAACACGCGCTTTGCAGCCAGCGGCGGCGAGGCATCCTGGCTGCGGATGTGCGCGGGCAGATCGAGTTCGCGCGACAGGTCCAGCGCCTCGGCCGTGCCGGCAGAGTCGTCGAGCCACGCGGCGAGTTCGGCGACGGTCGGTCGGTTGTAGACCTCGGCGTGCGGGAAGTCCGCACCCACCTGCTGGCGGATGCGCATGCCGAGCTGGATGGCCATCAGCGAATGCCCGCCGAGCTCGAAGAAGTTGTCGTGGATGCCGACGCGTTCCAGGTGCAGCGTCTCGGCCCAGAGCACGGCCAGTTGCCTTTCTGTGGGCGTGCGGGGTTCAGCGTATGGCGCAGCGGCCTGCTGCTCGGGCGCCGGCAATGTCTTGCGGTCGAGCTTGCCGCTCTGGGTCAGCGGCAGGAACGGCAGGTGGACGAAGGCCGAGGGCACCATGTAGTCGGGCAGCGCCTTCGCCATGTGGGCGCGCAACTCGATCGGCTGCGGATCGGCCGCAGCGACCACGTAGGCCACGAGGCGCTTCTCGCCCGGCACGTCCTCGCGGACGATCACTGCCGCCTGCGTCACCAGCGGGTGCTGCAGCAGCACCGATTCGATTTCGCCCAGCTCGATGCGGAAGCCGCGGATCTTCACCTGCTGGTCGGCGCGGCCCAGGAAGTCGAGGCTGCCGTCGCCGCGCCAGCGCACCAGGTCGCCGCTGCGGTACATGCGGCTGCCGGGTTCGCCGAAGGGGTTGGCGATGAAGCGTTCGGCGCTGAGCAGCGGGCGGTTCAGGTAGCCGCGCGCCACCCCGCTGCCGGCGATGTAGAGCTCGCCCGCGACACCGGGCGGCACCGGCTGCAGGCTGTCGTCGAGCACGTACACCCGCGTGTTCCAGACCGGCTGGCCGATGGAGGGCTGCTCTTCGGCATTCATCGGCGCGCTCGTGCTCGCGCAGATGGTGATCTCCGTCGGGCCGTACGCATTGATCATGCGGCGACCTTGCGACCAGCGCGCGGCCAGCGCGGCGGGGCAGGCATCGCCGCCCACCACCAGCGTCTGCAGATGCGGGAATTCGCCGTGCGGCAGGGTTGCCAGCGCGGCGGGCGGAATCAGCGCATGGCTCACGGCCTGGCGCTCGAGCAGCTCGGCCAGTTCCGTGCCCAGCAGTTGCTGCGGCGACGGCACCACCAGCGCGGCGCCGGCGTGGAAGGCCATCAGCAGGTCCATCACCGAAGCGTCGAAGCCGCTGGAAGAGAACTGCAGCACGCGCGAGTCGTGGCCGATGGCAAAGCGCTGCGCCATCGATGCGCCAAGGCTGCTCAGGCCGGCATGCGGCACCACCACACCCTTGGGCAGGCCGGTGGAGCCGGAGGTGTAGATGACGTAGGCGGCATCGCGCGCATCGACCGCTCGCGACTGCGCCACGGGGTCGTCAGACTGGATCGCCAGTGCGGCGACCGTCTCGTCGCTGTCGAGCGCCAGGCAATGCGGAATGCCGGCCAACTCCGGCAGCAGCGATGCATGGGTCAACACGCCCGCGGGTGCCGCCTCGCCGAACACGAAGGCGCTGCGCCCGGCCATGTGATTCGGGTCGATGGGCAGGTAGGCCGCGCCTGCTTTCACGATGGCAAGGTGCGCCACGACGAGGTCGAGCGAACGCGGCAACACCGTCGCGACGATGGCGCCGGCGCCGATGCCCCGGCCCCGCAGCAGGTGCGCAAGCCGGTTGGCCCGCACGTCGAGCGCGGCGTAGCTGACCGTCGCGCCGTCGAGCACCACCGCCGGTGCATTCGGACGCTCGGCGGCGTGCGACTCCACCATGGCGGCCAGCGAGAGCGGCGCGATGTCGAGCGTGCTGCCGCTCCAGTCGGCAAGCAGGCGTTGGTCTTCCTCTTCGCTCAGGATGTCCAGGCTGCCCAGCGCGGCGTCGGGCGCGTCGCAGGCCTGCTCCAGCAGGCGCACCAGTCGCGCCGCGATGGCTTCGACGGTGCTGCGGTCGAACAGGTCGGTGCTGTACTGGATGCCGCCGGCAATGCCGCCCGGCAGACCATCGGCGCCGCGCAGTTCGTCGAGGATGAAGGACAGGTCGAACTTGGCGGTGTCCACGGCCACCGGCTGCGGCGTGATCGACAGGCCGGGCAGGCTGAACGACAGCCGGTTGCCGCCCTGCTGGAATCCCAGCATGACCTGGAACAGCGGCAGGTTGGCGCCCGAGCGCTGCGGCCGCAGCAGTTCCACGATCCGGTCGTACGGGAACTCCTGGTTCGCGTACGCGGCAAGGTTGGTGGCCCGCACCCGCGCGACGAGGTCACGCAGGCCCGGCTGCCCCGAGGTGTCGGTGCGCAGCACCAGCGGGTTGACGAAGCAGCCGATCAGGTCGTCCAGCGCGTGATCGCTGCGGCCGGCAACCGGCGTGCCGATGACGATGTCGTCTCCCGCGCCCAGCCGGTTCAGCAAGCCCGCGAGCGCGGCCTGCAGCACCATGAAGACGCTGGCCTGGCCGTCGCGCGCCAGCTGCAGCATGCGCTCGTGCACATGCGCCGGTATCTGCACCGGCACCACGTCACCGTGGTAGCTGGGAACGGCCGGGTGCGGACGGTCGACCGGCAGGCTCAGCCGCTCCGGCAGGTCGCGCAGGGTCTCGCGCCAGAACTCGCGCTGGCGGCCGGCCATGCTCTCGGCGTCGTCTTCGCTGCCGAGCAGTTCCTGCTGCCACAGCGCGTAGTCGGCATATTGCAGCGGCAGCGGCGACCAGCCGGGCGCCTTGCCTTCGCTGCGTGCGGCGTAGCCGATGCTCAGGTCACGCGCCAGCGGCAGCAGCGAGGCGCCATCGCCGACGATGTGGTGCGTCAGCAGCAGCAGCACGTGCTCGTCGGCGGCCAGCCTGAACAGATGGGGGCGCAAGGGGGCCGTGTTGCCGAGGTCGAAACCGAGGCGTGCCGCGGCGTGCAACTGGGCAGCGATCTCGTCTTCGCTGCTGTCGGCTTCGATCAGCAGCGCGCGCGCTTGTGCGCCATCGAGGATCTGCTGGTACGGCAGCCCGTCTTCGTTCGGGTAGATGGTGCGCAGGCTTTCGTGGCGCTGCACCAGGTCGTCCAGCGCGGCCTGCAGCGCATCGCGGTCGAGCACGCCCGAAAGGCGCAGGGCCAGCGGCATGTTGTAGGCCGGGTTCGAGTTCTCGAGCTGGTTCATCAGCCACAGGCGGCGCTGCGCGAACGACAGCGGAATGCGCGCCGGGCGCGGCATCGGCTTGAGGCTGGGCCGCGCCTGCGAGGCCTGGTCGAGCAGCTCCGCGAGGCCGGCGATGGTGGAGACCTGGAACAGCGTGTCCAGCGGCAGGTCGATCATGAACTGCTGGCGGATCATCGAGATCAGCTGCACGATCATCAGCGAGTGCCCGCCGAGCTCGAAGAAGTTGTCGTTGATGCCGACGCGCGGCAGGTGCAGCGTCTCGGCCCAGAGCCCCGCGAGGATGCGTTCGGTGGGCGTGCGAGGCGCGGCATAAGGCGTGGCCGCCTGCAGTTCGGGCGGCGGCAGCGCCTTGCGGTCGAGCTTGCCGCTCGGGCCCAGCGGCAAGGCCGGCATGCCGACGAAGGTCGAGGGCACCATGTACTCGGGCAGCGTTTGCGCGAGGTGGGTGCGCAGCTCGGCTGCCTGCGGGTCGGCCGCATCGGCCGCCACGACGTAGGCCACAAGGCGCTTCTCGCCCGGCACGTCTTCACGCGCGATCACCGCGGCCTGTGCGACTTGCGGATGCTGCAGCAGCGCCGATTCGATCTCGCCCGGCTCGATGCGCAGGCCGCGGATCTTCACCTGCTGGTCGGCACGGCCGAGAAAGTCCAGGCTGCCGTCGGCGCGCCAACGCGCGAGGTCGCCGGTGCGGTACATGCGGCTGCCGGGTTCGCCGTACGGGTTGGCAATGAAGCGCTCGGCGCTCAGCAGCGGGCGGTTCAGATAGCCGCGCGCCAGGCCGATGCCCGCGATGTACAGCTCGCCGGTCGTGCCGGGCGGCACCGGCTGCAGGCCGCTGTCGAGCACGTGCATCTGTGTGTTCCAGATCGGGCGGCCAATCGGAACGGTAGGAACGGTAGGCACGCTCTTCGACGACGGCTCGTCTTCGGGCGTGCGCGGGCACTCCCACGAAGTGACGTCGACAGCGGCCTCGGTTGGCCCATAGAGGTTGTGCAACTCGCACGGCAGGATCTGCTGGAACTGCGATTGCAGCGCGGGCGACAAGGCCTCGCCGCTGCAGATCACGCGCCGCAGCGAGGTGCAATTGGGGGCCATGGGTTCGAGCAGGAAAACCTCCAGCATCGACGGCACGAAGTGGATCGTGGTGATGCCTTCGTCTGCGATCAGCCCCGCGAGGTACGCCGCGTCCTTGTGGCCGCCCGGCTTTGCCAGCACCAGCGTGGCGCCGTCGATCAGCGGCCAGAAGAATTCCCACACCGACACGTCGAAGCTCGACGGCGTCTTCTGCAGCACGCGGTCACCGGCCTGCAGGCCGTAGCGGGCCTGCATCCAGCGCAGGCGGTTGACGATGGCGCGGTGCGACACGACCGCGCCCTTCGGCTTCCCGGTCGAGCCCGAGGTGTAGATCACGTAGGCCGGGTGCGAGGGATCGATCGCGACGGCGGGATCGGTTTCGGCGCAATTCGCCAGATCCGCAAACGTTTGCGCTACATCGAGCAGAAGTTTCGGGGCGTCTGCCGGCAGCGACTCCGCGAGCGCTGCGGTGGTGACCAGGCACACCGGCTGCGCGTCGCCGAGCATGAAGGCGATGCGGTCCTGCGGAAAGTCTGGGTCGACGGGCAGGTAGGCGGCGCCGGTCTTCAGCGTGGCAAGCAAGGCCACCATCAGGTCCAGCGAACGCGGAATGGCCAGCGCCACGGTGCGCTCCGGGCCCGCGCCGCGTGCGCGCAGCAGGTGCGCGAGACGGTTGGCGCGCCGGTTGAGCTCGTCGTTGCGCATGTCCTCGCCGGCGAAGCGCAATGCGATGACCTGCGGGTTGGCGGCAAGCTGTGCCTCGATCAACGCGGTGAGATGGGTGTCGGGCACCGCATGGGCCGTGTCGTTCCACGTCACCAGCAGTTGCTCGCGCTCGCTGGCTTGCAGCAGGTCGATGTGGCCGATGGCCTGGTCGGGCTGGCGGATCACTGCCGTCATGAAGGCAAGCAGCCGGCGCTGGTGATCGGCCAGCTCCTGCGCGGTGTAGACCGCCGGATTGGCGTCGAAGTCGATCTGCAGGTCCTGCCCGTTGCCGCGCTCGTACAGGAAGATGCCCAGGTCCTCGGCCGTGCCGTTGGACAGGTTACGCGGCTTGGCGGCATGCCCGGCAAAGCGGAAGTCGTAGTCGAAGGGCTCGACGTTGACCACGGTGGTGAACAGCTGCCGGTTGTTGACCAGCATGTTCAGGTCGCTGCGCAGGTGCTCGTAGCGGTACGACTGGTGCCGCAATATCTGCCGCATCTGCCGGCCCACTTCGTTGATGAGCTCAGGCACCGGCAGGTCCGGGCGCATCGCGAGCCGCAGCGGCAGTGCGTTCGCCACCATCGCGGGCACGCGCCGCATGCGGTCGTTGTGGCGCGCGGTGACGGGAATGCCGATCACCATGTCCTCGATGCCGGTGGCGCGGTACAGGTAGGCCGCGGTGGTGGCAATCAGGATCTGCGGCAGCGTGGTGCCCAGTTGCTGCGCGATGTCCGCCAGGGCCCGCACGCTGGCGGCCGGCAGGTGCGCCGTCTGGCGCAGCAGGCCGCCGACGTTGACCGAGCGATGCGAAGCAAGGCTCAGCGGATCGGGCGCGTCGCCGAAGCGCTCCGTCCAGTACTGGCGGTCGCGCGGAAAGCGGCCGGACTCGCGGTAGGCCTTCTCTTCCTCGGCCAGTTGCGAGATGGGCGCGATGCGCGAAGCCTCGGGCACCTCGGTGCCGTTGATGCGTGCGGTGTAGACATCGGCGAAGCGGCGCGCAACCAGGCCACCGCCGAAACCGTCGAGCACGATGTGATGGCTGCGGTGGTACCAGATGTGGCGCTCGGGCGCGATGCGGATCAGCGCGGACATCCAGAGCTGGTCCCGCGCCAGGTCATCCTTGCGGCTGAAGTCGGCGTGCATCCACGACTGCGCGGCGGCGGCCGGATCCTCTGCGCCGCTGAAATCCAGGTAAGGCATTTCGCGCATGAAAGCCGGTGCGACGATCTGGCGCGGCCCCTGCGGGGTGTCGGCAAAGCTCAGGCGCGTGGCCTCGGCCTCTTCGGTCACCTGCCGCATGGCGGCCATGAAGACGGCGGGGTCGATCCAGCCGTCGATTTCTATGGCTTCGGCGAGATTGAAGTTGGTGTCGGGCGAGGCGAATTTCGCGCCGAGCCACATCGCCATCTGACCCGAGGTAAGGGCAGATGCGGCGCCCTGGGGATCGACCGTGCTCATGAACTTCTCCACGTCTTGAATTGAATCGGCAGCGATCGAATCCCTCAGGAAACAATCGCAAACTCCGAATCAATGTACAAGCTGTTTCAACAATTTCAGAGACAGCTTTCCGAGTGAAAACATTTCACGTGGAGCTTTGAGCGCGAAAGATTTCATCGCAAAGCGATCACCCAATTCGCGGTTTCCGGAATTGGGAATCTTTGGTCGTATTGCGGAAAAAAACCGCTACAAAAGCATGTTGCGGTGCAGCAACTTCTTCAGCGACGAGTAGGGTCTTCCCTCTGTTCGCCGCCTCACCGCTTGTCGAAATACGGAATGAAAACGCCGTTGGCGGCTACGCCCACCTGCTTGACCCAGTCCAGCGAGAAGTGCTCGCCAAGGCGCTGCAGGTCACGGCTGAACAGGAAGGGCACCTGCTCGATCTTCATGCCGTTGCGCCGCAATTCGTCCATGGAGCGTGCTGCTGCGGCAGCGCTGTTCGCCCAACCGCGCAGTTCGGCGGCTGCAGCGGCGGCCTTCAGCGCATCGCGCGAAGGCGCCTCGAGGGCGCTCCAGGCCTTGTCGTTGACGAACACGAGGTTCTTGGGAAACCAGGCATTGATCTCGTAGAAGAAGCGCATGGATTGCCACACCCGGCTCTCCACGCCCGTGACGGCGGAGGTCATCATGCAGTCGATACGGCCATCCGCCAGCGCCTTGTCGAGTTCGGTGGCCGGCACGTCGACGGGCACCGCCCCCATCAGCGTCGCGATGCGCGCGGTGGTGGCGTTGTAGGCACGCATCCGCATGCCGCGCAGGTCGCTCATCGCGCCGAGCGGCTTGGTCGAATACAGGCCCTGCGGCGGCCACGCCACGGCGTAGAGCACGCGCAGCCCGCGCTCGGCGAAGGCCTGTTCGATCAGCGGGCGCTGGATGCGCCAGAGCCGTTGCGCGTCGGCATAGCTGCTGGTGATGAACGGGACGGAATCGGCGCCGGCCAGCGGCACGTCGGCAGCAAGGCTGCTCATGATGGCTTCACCTGCCTCGATCTTGCCGTCCTGCACCGCCGCACGGATCGCGTTCAGCGCGAACAGCGAATTGCCGGCGTGGATCTCGATGCGCAGTTGCCCTGCGGTCGCGAGCCCGACCTCCTTCGCCATGGCCAGCAGGTTGGCTGTGTGGAAGTTTTCCGACGGATAGCCGGTGGCCAGCCGCCACACCGTCGCCCCGGGAGCGGCAGATGCGGCGGAAGACAAGGCGCCCGCACCGCCCACCAGCAGTGCGAAGGTCCGGCGGGTGATGAGGGGCTGGCTCATGGCCTCAGCCGATGGTCGCAATGGCGGCGCCGGCCGCCACGTAGCCGCCCGCTGCGACCGAGAACGCGATGCGCCCCGCGCGATGCGCGAGCACCTGCATTTCCATCTTCATCGCCTCCATCACGGCAATGACACTGCCCGCTGCGACCTCGTCGCCGTCAGCGACCTTCCAGCCCTGCACCGTGCCGGAGACCGGCGCGGCCACGGCAGCGGCGTCCACCACTGCTGCCGCTTCAACCGGTGCAGCGCCCGCGCCGCCAGCGGCCGCCGACAACCCGCTCAGCAGCACGGCAGGCAGGCCCAGCGACATTCGCCGCCCATCCACCTCGATCGACGTGCGCAGCAGGGCCGCATCGGGCAACGGGTCCGGCCGCATCGCTGCCGCATCGCCATTCGCAAAGTCGGTCTCGATCCAGCGCGTGTGCACCTTGAATGCATCGCCGGACACGAAGTCCGGGTGCGCCATCACGGCACGATGAAACGGCAGCACCGTGGGCAGGCCCTCGATGCGGAACTCCTTCAGCGCACGGCGCGCCCGCGCAATGGCCTGCTCGCGCGTCGCGCCAGTGACGATGAGCTTGGCCATCAGCGAATCGAAGGTGCCCGGCACCTGCGAGCCGGCATCCACGCCAGCATCGACACGCACGCCGGGGCCCGAAGGCGCATCGAACACCTTGACCGGCCCGGGCGAAGGCATGAAGCCGCGCCCCACGTCCTCGGCGTTGATGCGGAACTCGAAGGCATGGCCGCGCGGCACCGGCGTCTGCCTGACCGACAAGGGCAGCCCCTCGGCAATGCGCAGCTGCTCGATCACGAGATCGATGCCCGTGGTTTCCTCGGTCACAGGGTGCTCCACCTGCAGCCGCGTGTTCACTTCGAGAAAAGAGATCGCACCGCTCGCGCTCAGCATGAACTCGACCGTGCCGGCGCCCGTGTAGCCGGCTTCCGCGCAGATGTCGCGCGCCGACTGGTGAATGCGTTCGCGCTGCTCGTCACTCAGGAAGGGCGCGGGCGCCTCTTCGACCAGCTTCTGGTTGCGCCGCTGCAGCGAGCAGTCGCGCGTGCCGAGCACCACAACGTTGCCGTGCGTGTCGGCCAGCACCTGCGCCTCGACGTGGCGCGGGCGGTCGAGGAACTGCTCGACATAGCACTCGCCGCGACCAAAGGCCGTTACCGCCTCGCGCACCGCCGATTCGTAGAGGCCTTCAACCTCGTCGAGCCGCCACGCCACCTTGATGCCACGGCCACCACCGCCGAACGCGGCCTTGATCGCGACCGGCAATCCGTGCTTCTCGGCGAAGGCAAGCACCTCGCCAGCGTTCTTCACCGGATCGGCCGTGCCCGCGACCAGTGGCGCGCCGACCTTCATCGCGAGCTTGCGGGCCTGCACCTTGTCGCCCAGCATCGCGATCGCGGCCGGCGACGGGCCGACCCAGGTGAGGCCGGCGTCGATGACGGCCTGCGCGAACGCCGCACTCTCCGAGAGAAAGCCGTAGCCCGGGTGCACCGCATCGGCGCCGCTGCGCGCGGCCACCGCCAGCAGCTTGCCGATGTTCAGGTAGGTGTCGGCGGGCTTGTTGCCATCGAGCCCGTAGGCCTCGTCGGCCATGCGAACGTGCAGCGCATTCAGGTCGGCGTCGGCGTACACCGCGACCGATTGCACGCCGTGGTCGGCACAGGCGCGTGCGATGCGCACGGCAATTTCGCCGCGGTTGGCGATCAGGAGTTTTTTCATCGGGAGGCTCTCACGGTGCAAGGGTTTCGACGAAGCCGGCGTCGGCCATCGGCTTGAAGCGGACGCGCGCATTCACGGGAATCTGCCCCGCGCGGTCGAGGTGGTGGGTGGCGACGGAGGCGATCACGGGATAGCCGCCGGTCAGCGGATGGTCGGCCAGGAACAGCACGGGCTGGCCGCTGGGCGGCACCTGGATCGAGCCGCGCGCCGTGCCCTCGCTGGGCAGCTCCGCGTGATTGGCGCGTGCCAGCGGCACCTCGCCCGCGAGCCGGATGCCGACGCGGTTCGATTGCGGCGTGACCACCCACGGCTGGCTGCACAGAAGCTCGACCGCATCGGGCGTGAACCAGTCGGTACGCGGGCCGAACACGATGTCGAGCACGACTTCTTCCTGCACGGTGGGCAGGTCCGCCGGCGGCGTTTCGGGCGCACCGACCACGGCGCCGGTTGCCACCGCGCGCACGGGCAGCACGTCGCCCGTGGCGATGGCTGGCGGGCCGACGCGGGCCAGCGTGTCGGTCGAGAGACTGCCCAGCACGGGCGAGATGTCGAAGCCTCCGCGCACGGCGATGTAGCTGCGGATGCCGGCCTGCGGCTCGCCGAGCGCAAGCACGTCGCCGTCGGCCAGCGCGATGGGCTGGTAGCGCGGCAGCGTCCACGTCGCGCCATCGGCACGGGTCAGCATGACGGGGCCGTCAGCGCCGGTGATGGCGACCACCGCGTCGCCACGGCACACCAGCTGGAAGCCGCCATAGGCGATCTCCACGCAGGCCGTGTCCGATGCGTTGCCGACCAGCCGGTTGGCCGCCTGCAGCGATCGCTGGTCCATCGCGCCGGAGGCCGACACGCCCTGCCCGGCCTGGCCATGCCGGCCGCCGTCCTGCAGCAGTGCCTGCAGGCCCGCAGCGCGAATCTCGAAGGCGCAGCCGCCTTCCACAGCAGCCGGTTGCGAAGGCACAGGCGCCACGGTCACAGGCACAGCCTGTGGCAATCCGGTGACATCCACGAAGCGCACCGTGTCGCCCGGCTGCAGCAGCGCCGGCGTCTCGCGCGCCAGGTCCCACATCGGCGCATCGGTGATGCCGATGATCTGCCAGCCGCCAGGGCTGGCCTGCGGGTAGACGCCGCTGAAGCTGCCCGCAAGGCCGACCGCGCCCGCCGGAATGCGCGTGCGCGGTACCGTGCGGCGCGGCACGTTCAGGCTCGGGTGTCCGCCCGAGAGATAAGCAAAGCCCGGCGCGAAGCCGGTGAAGGCGACGGTGTAGTCGCTGCCGGTGTGGCGGCGAACCACCTCCTCGGGCGTGATGCCCAGCAGACCGGCCACCTCGGCCAGGTCTTCACCGTCGTAGCGCACGGGAATCTCGATGCGCTTGTCGATGCGCGTCTCGCGCGCGTCGAGGCTGCGCCCGCCGACCTGCCGCACCAGTTCATCGGCCGTGATGGCGGCCGGGCGGAAAGTGATCAGTAGCGTGCGCGCCGCAGGCACCAGTTCTTCGATGCCCGCGATGGGTTCGGCGCGCAGCGAGGCCAGCAGCGCGAGGGTTTGCGGCAGGTCGTCGAGTTCGACCAGCACGGCGTTCAAATTGACCGGCAGGAAGCGCATCGTCATGCGGCTGACTCCACGAAGGAGCGGATCGTCACGCCTGCCTGTTCGAGCCGCGCGCGCACCTGCCGCGCCATCTCGACCGCGCCCGGGCTG
The DNA here is from genome assembly GCF_900111625.1 of Variovorax sp. OV084. Taxonomy (NCBI): domain Bacteria; kingdom Pseudomonadati; phylum Pseudomonadota; class Betaproteobacteria; order Burkholderiales; family Comamonadaceae; genus Variovorax; species Variovorax sp. OV084. The sequence continues at coordinate 86,965 of NZ_FOII01000003.1, forward strand.
TCGCCGTGCACGCAGACCGATTCGGCTTCGATGCGCACCGTGCTGCCGTCGATGGCCGTGACCACGCCGTCGGTGGCCAGCCGCAGCATGCGCGCGGCCACCTCGTCGGCGTCGTGCAGCACGGCGCCGGGTTCGCGGCGCGACACCAGCGTGCCCTGCGGCGTGTAGGCGCGGTCGGCAAAGGCTTCGGCCACGGCGCGCAGGCCCTCGCCCCGCGCCCAGCCCAGCAGCGGCGAACCCGCCAGCGCCACCAGGCACAGGCCGGGGTCGATCTCGCGGATGGCAGCGATCACGTCGCGCGCCTGGCGCTCGTCGTGGGCGATGGTGTTGTAGAGCGCGCCATGCGGCTTCACGTAGCGCACGGTGGTGCCGGCGGCGGCGGCAAGGCCTTTGAGTGCGCCGATCTGGTAGATGACGTCAGCGCGCAAGTCGGCGCTGTCGACGTCCATGTTGCGGCGCCCGAAGCCCATCAGGTCGCGGTAGGCCACGTGAGCGCCGACGGCAACGCCGCGCTCCCTCGCCTGGCGCAGCGTGCGCAGAATGCCGGCCGGGTCGCCCGCATGGAAGCCGCAGGCCACATTGGCGCTGCTCACGAGGGAAAGCATGGCGGCGTCGTCGCCCATGCGCCAAACGCCAAGGCTCTCGCCGAGGTCGCTGTTCAAGTCGATGTTCATCGTTGGTCCCAGGGTCATCAATGCAAGCGGCCGGCGGTCTCGCGCACGTCGTCGCGCACGGTGAGCGCGGTGCGTATCGCCACGCGGAAGGCTTCGACCTGCGTCGCCAGCGCCATGCTGGCCACGCCCGGCTTGGAGGCCGCCTGCTCGGGCAGGTAGGGCACGTGGATGAATCCGCCGCGCGTGTGCGCGAGCGCCGGGCTCGTCGCGATGCGGTGCATCAGCGCATAGAAGATGTGGTTGCACACGAAGGTGCCGGCGCTGTTCGACACCGCCGCAGGCAACCCCGCTGCGCGCATGTCGCGCACCATGGCCTTGATCGGCAGCGTCGAGAAATAGGCCGCCGGCCCACCCGCGACCACCTCGGTGTCGATGGGCTGGTAGCCGGCGTTGTCGGGAATGCGCGCGTCGTCGACGTTCAGCGCCGCGCGCTCCAGCGAGATCTCGGTGCGCCCGCCTGCCGCGCCGATGCACAGCACCAGCCGTGGCGCCGGCCCCACCAGCGCCTCGTCGAGCGTGTCGATGGCGCGGCCGAACACGCAGGGCAGCTGCACCGCTTGCACCACGGTGCCTTCGCAGGTCCAGCCGTCGAGCGAGCGAGCGATTTCCCACGCGGGGTTGACGGGATCGTTCTCGAAAGGCTCGAAGCCCGCGAGCAGCACGCGGGGCGCCGCGCCATCGGTGGTCTTCGTCATGCTCGGCGCCTCAGCGGAACATCAGGAAGTACATCAGGAAGATGTTGACCACCAGCAGCGCGGCCGCGGTCGGTATCTGCACCTTGATCACCGCGTTCTTGTCGGGCAGCTCCAGCAGCGCCGCCGGCACGATGTTGAAGTTGGCCGCCATCGGCGTCATCAGCGTCCCGCAGTAGCCCGAGAACATGCCGATGGCCGCCATCACCGCCGGGTCGCCGTGGTACACGCCCACCAGCACCGGCACGCCGACGCCGCCCGTCATCACCGGGAAGGCCGCGAAGCCGTTGCCCATGATGATGGTGAACAGCGCCATGCCCAGCACATACACCGCAACGGCGACGAAGCGGATGTCCATGTTGATGTAGCTCGTGGTGATGTACGCCACGGCCTTGCCCACGCCCGCGTCGGAGAACACCAGGCCCAGCATGCCCAGCATCTGCGGCAGCACCACGGCCCAGCCCAGCGCGTCGGTCAGGCGGCGCGACTCGCGCATGCCCTGCACCGGCGTCTCGCGCGTCAGCCAGCAGGCCAGCGCCAGCGCCACCACGCAGCCCACGCCCAGGCTCACCAGCGTGGTGTTCTTGGGGTCGAGCAGGAAGGCGTCGCCGATCTTCACCTTGCTCATCAGCACGGTGCCGATCACCGTGACCAGCGGAATCGCCAGCGCCGGCATGAAGAGCTTGTTGCCCAGGCGCCTGGCGCTGGTTTCGTACTCGGCCGGCGTGGGCTCCCTGTGCTTGCCCGCGCCGACGCCACGCAGGCCGGCAATGACGGCCATGCCGATGGCGCCCACGCCGACCCAGGCGGGCGGCAGCTTGTCGCCGACCAGAAAGACCAGCGAATAGAGCCCCCAGAACAGCGCGCTGGTGTAGCGCTTGGGGTGCTGGCGGTCGGCCAGCGTCATGACCGCCGTGATCGCGAGGATCAGGCCGACCAGGATGTAGAGGTGCTGGATCGAGAGAATCATGATCAGCGGCCTTCCTGCGTGGCCGGAACGGCGGGCGCATCGGACGCCGGTGCGCCGCCCAGTTCACGTGCCAGCGACTGGTCGAGCCGGCGCAGGCGCCAGGCGTGGATGATGAAGGCGGCAATCGCCGTCGGGATGCCCCACAGCGCGATGTGCAGCGGCTCGACGTCGATGCCGGCCTCGTGCAGGAAGGTGCTCATCAGCACGATGGCGCCGAAGGCCACGAAGATGTCTTCGCCGAAGAACAGGCCCACGTTGTCGGTGGCCGCCGCATAGGCGCGCAGCTTGTGGCGGATGCGGTCGGGCAGCTTGCCGTAGCGGGTTTCGGTGGCGCCTTCGGCCATGGGCGCGAGCAGCGGGCGAACCATCTGCGGGTGGCCGCCCAGGCTGGTCAGGCCAACTGCCGCCGTGAGTTCGCGCGCCGCGAGGTAGACGATCAGCAGGCGCCCGGCGGTGGCCGACTTGATGCGGCTGATCCAGTTCTGCGCGTGCTGGCGCAGGCCGTGCCGCTCGAGCAGTCCGATCACCGCCAGCGGCAGAAGAATGATCAGCGGCAGGTTGCGGGTCTTGATGAACCCGGTGCCGATGGCCGTGAGGATCGCCATCGGGCCGAAGCCCGCGGCGATCGCCGTGGCGATGGCCGTGACGATCACCACCAGCATCGGATTGAAGCGCAGGATGAAGCCCGCAATGATCACGGCGACGCCGATCAGCGGCCACAGATGAGGGATGTCAGGAGTCATGTTGGTCTTTCGTTTCTGGATTCGGAGACACCTTGCGCGGGGGCGCCGGCAAGCCGCTTCTTGCAAACTGCGTGCCAATGAATGAGCAATTCAAATCATCTGAATCACTCATTTCTCATAAATTGTTGAACAATTTGCTCGAGTGTGCCCAATAACAGTGCTTGACTGACCCCATGAAAACCCTGAGCGTGTCAACACTTGGTGCATCGGGCGGCGGCCGCGCGGGTGCCGTCCGGCGGGGAAAACCTGCTACAAACGCCCGGACTCCCCGCTCCTTCCACCCCCTTCCGGCATGACCCCACTGGCCTCCCCGACTTCACCCGCCTCGCCAGCCGCCGGCGCGCAGACGCTCAACGACAGGGTGGCGGAGCTCATCCGCCAGAAGATCGTGAAGGGCGAGTTCTCGCCGGGGCAGCGGCTGTCGGAGGCCGCGCTGGCCGACAGCTTCGAGATTTCACGCAACACCCTGCGCGAGGTGTTCCGCACGCTGACCAAGGAAGGGCTGCTCAAGCACGCGCCGAACCGCGGCGTGTTCGTGGCGGTGCCGAGCATCGCGTCGATCATCGACATCTACCGGGTGCGCCGCCTCATCGAATGCCAGGCGCTGGCGCAGGCCTACCCGCGCCACCCGGCCAAGAAGCACATGCGCGAGGCGGTGGAAATGGCCCTGAAATGCCGCGACGCAGGCGACTGGCTGGGCGTGGGCACGGCCAACATGGAGTTCCACAAGGGCATCGTGGAGCTGGCCGACAGCGAGCGGCTGAACGTGCTGTTCGCGCACATCCTGGTCGAGCTTCGGCTGGCCTTCGGCCTGCTCAAGGACCCGGAGTTCCTGCACGCGCCTTATGTGGACATGAACACGAAGCTGCTCGAACTCATCGAGGCCGGCAAGTTCGCCGAGGGCTCGGCGTCCCTCAACGACTACCTCATTCACTCCGAGCGCATCGTGCTCGCGGTCTACGCGCGGCAGATGCCGGAAAGCGGCATCGACAACTAGGCAGCCGCCAGTTCGAGCTTCATGCCTTCGTGCGTGGCCTCGAACCCCAGGCGCTCGTAGAAGCGGTACGCGTCGGTGCGGCGCTTGTTCTGCCGCCAGGCGGTTTCGTAGAGAGCGGCATCGCCCGGGCGCTCGCGCGCTGCGCCGAGCACGTCGTCGGCCAGCATGGCAGTGATGGCGGGGAGATCGACCTGCACGGCCTTGCGTATCTTCAGAGGGGAATTCGTTGTCATGGCGTTCGCCGCGGCTTTCTCGGGATGAGCTGAAATAATGGCAGCCCCTGCAACGCCCCGCCGACGGACCCGCCATGACCCTGTCTGCCTACCTGCTCTTCCTGCCGGCCTGCTTCGCCATCAACATGGCTTTCGGCCCCAACAACCTGCTGTCGGTGACCAACGGCGCGAAGCACGGCGTGTCGCCGGCAGTGATCGCGGCCAGCGGCCGGCTGGTGGCCTTCGCGATCATGATCGCCATCGCGGGGCTGGGCATGGGCGCAGTGCTGGTGGCGTCGGAGCTGGCCTTCGATGTCATCAAGTACATCGGCGCGGCGTATCTCGTGTGGATCGGCATCCGCCTGCTGCGCGCCCCGGCGCCGACGGCCGAGGTGCAGGCGCGCGACGCATCCGCGCCGCCCTCCATGCGCGCGCTGGCGCGGCAGGAGTTCACCGTGGCGGCGGGCAACCCGAAGGCCATCCTGGTGTTCACCGCTTTCTTTCCGCAGTTCGTGGTGCCGGGCGCCTACGCTTCCAGCTATGTGCTGCTGGGCGTGACCTTCCTGGTGTTCGAGCTGGTCGCGATCGCGCTCTACGCGATGCTCGGTGCGCGCATGCGCCGGCTGGCCGATGGCAGCCGCGCGATGCGCTGGTTCAACCGGGTGAGCGGCAGCATGATGGTCGGCTTCGGCCTCATCCTGGCCTTCACGCGCCGTCCTGCAGCCTGATCTTCCTCAGGCCTTCAGGTACTCGGCCTTGGTGCCGAGCCAGCGGTCGATGTGGCGCTGGGCCAGGTCGGGATGCTTGCGGAGCATGACCGGCGCAAGTTCACGGGCCCAGTCGAGCAGCAGCGTGTCGGTCGTGAGGTCGGCGAAGCGCAGCAGCGGTGCGCCCGACTGCCGCGCGCCAAGGAATTCGCCGGGCCCTCGAATCTCCAGGTCGCGCCGGGCGATCTCGAAGCCGTCGCTGGTCTCGGCCATCGCCTTGAGCCGCGCACGCGCCGCCTCGCCGACGCGGCCGCTGTCGCCCGGCGCATAGAGCAGCACGCAGGCCGAGGCCGCCGCACCGCGCCCCACGCGACCGCGCAGCTGGTGCAGCTGCGAGAGGCCGAAGCGCTCTGCATGCTCGATCACCATCAGCGAGGCATTCGGCACGTCGACGCCCACTTCGATCACGGTCGTGCTCACCAGCACCTGGATTTCATTGGCGGTGAATGCGGCCATCACCGCCTGCTTCTCGGCCGTGGGCATGCGCGAATGCAGCAGGCCGACCTGGGTGGGCTCGCCCAGCGTCTCGGCCAGTTCGTCGCGCGTCTCGGTCGCGTTGCGCAGGTCAACCGCTTCGCTCTCCTCGATCAGCGGACACACCCAGTACACCTGCCGGCCCTGCGCGATCTGCGCATGGATGCGGTCGATGACTTCATCGCGCCGGTGGTCGGCCACCAGCTTGGTGACGATGGGCGTGCGGCCCGGCGGAAGCTCGTCCAGCGTCGACACGTCGAGGTCGGCGTAGTAGCTCATCGCGAGCGTGCGGGGGATGGGCGTGGCGCTCATCATCAGCAGATGCGGCTCCAGATGCCCGCCGGCCTTGCCGCGCAAGGCCAGGCGCTGCGCCACGCCGAAGCGATGCTGCTCGTCGATGATGGCCAGCGCGAGATTCTTGAAACGCACCTTCTCCGAGATGACCGCGTGGGTGCCGATGACCAGCGCCGCCTCGCCGCTTTCGACGGCGGCGGACATCCCATCGCGCTCCTTTTTCTTCTGGCTGCCCGTGAGCCACGCCACGCGCAGGCCGCGCTCGGCCAGCAACGGATCGAGCCAGCCGACGAGCTTGCCGAAATGCTGCGCCGCGAGGATTTCGGTGGGGGCCATCAGCGCGCACTGGAAACCCGCGTCGATGCAGCGCGCCGCCGCGAGCGCCGCCACCACGGTCTTGCCCGAACCCACGTCGCCCTGCAGCAGCCGGTGCATCGGTATCTCGCGGCCCAGGTCGCGCGTGATCTCTTCGCCCACGCGTTGCTGTGCGCCGGTAAGGCCGAAGGGCAGCACCGCGAGCAGTTGCGCGTGCAGCGAGGTCGCGACCGGCTCGGCAGGCGCGGGCAGCACCGGCGCACGCTGCGCCGCGCGCTCCAGCCGGGCCTGCAATTGCGACAGCTGCTGCGCGAGCAGTTCTTCGGCCTTGATGCGCTGCCAGGCCGGATGGCTGTGGTCTTCGAGCGTGGCCATCGCCACGTCGGGCGTCGGGTAGTGCAGAAAGCTCAGCGAGGCGCGCAGGTCCCACGCACCGCGCAGGCCGATCTGCACGGGAATCGTCTCGTCGAGCACCGCGCGGGCAAGACCCGAACGCACCTCGCGCCGCAACACAGGCTGCGCGAGCCCGGCCACGGTCGAATACACCGGCGTGAGCGCATTCGGCAGCGCGGTGCCGGCCGCCTTCACGGTCGGATGCATCATCTGCCGCCCCACGAAACCGCCACGCATCTCGCCCCGCACGCGCACCCGCGCGCCGATCGCCAGCTGCTTTTGCTGCGAGGGATAGAAGTTGAAGAAGCGCAGCTGGCACGTGTCGCTGCCGTCGTCGATGGTCGCCAGCAACTGGCGGCGCGGGCGGTACACCACCTCGCATTCGGTGACGACGCCCTCGACCTGCGCCATGTCGCCGTCACGCGTGTCGGCGAGCCGCACGATGCGCGTCTCGTCCTCGTAGCGCATCGGCAGGTAGAGCGCGAAGTCGATGTCGCGCACGAGGCCGAGCTTGCGCAGCGCGCGCTGCACGAGGCTCAGGCCCGAACCTGGTGCCGCCGGTGCCGCAGGCGCGGCTGCGGTCTTTTCGGGCGGTTCGGGCTTGGACGCGGCGGGCATGGGACAATTCTGCCCGGCTCCCGCCCTGTTTTTTCTTTTCCCCATGCCTCCTTGGCACGGGCCCGTCCGGCCCTCAAGCACCATGCGCGCCTTCACGCTCTCCGATTTCGATTTTGCATTGCCACCCGATCTGGTGGCGCAACACCCGGCCACCGAACGTACATCCTCCCGTCTGCTCGACGGCACAGGGCCCGCACCGGTCGACCGTATCTTCAAGCACCTGCCTTCGCTGCTGCGCGCGGGCGACCTGCTGGTCTTCAACGACACGCGTGTGGTCAAGGCGCGCCTGTTCGGCGAGAAGCCCACCGGCGGCAAGCTCGAACTGCTGGTCGAGCGCGTGCTGCAGGGCCACGAGGTCGTGGCGCACATGAAGGTCAGCAAGAAGCCGCCTGTTGGCACCACGCTGGAGATGGTCGGCGGCTTTCGCGCCACGCTGCTCGGCCGCTGGCCCGATGAGCAGGGTGCGCTGTTCCGCTTCGGCTTCGAGAGCGACGCGGGCGAAGACCCGTACGCACTGATGGCCCGCTGCGGCCACGTGCCGCTGCCGCCCTACATCACGCATACAGATTCGGCCGACGACGAAAGCCGCTACCAGACCGTGTTCGCGCGCGTGCCCGGCGCGGTGGCGGCACCCACGGCCGCGCTGCATTTCGACGAAGGCCTGCTGGCCGAGCTCGAAGCGCGCGGCGTGCAGCGCGCCAACGTCACGCTGCACGTGGGCGCCGGCACCTTCCAGCCGGTGAAGACCGAGAACATCGCCGAACACACGATGCACGCCGAGCGCTACGAGGTGCCCGAGGCCACGCAACGCGCCATTGCCGAGTGCAAGGCGCGGGGCGGTCGCATCGTCGCGGTCGGCACGACCACCGTGCGCACGCTCGAGTCGTGGGCCAAGAGCGGCGAGGCCACGGGCGACACACGCATCTTCATCACGCCGGGCTTCGCCTTCGAGCACGTCGACCTGCTGGTGACGAACTTCCATTTGCCCAAGAGCACGCTGATGATGCTGGTCTCGGCCTTCGCGGGCTACGAGCGCGTGATGGCGCTTTATGCCCACGCCATCGCCCATCAATACCGCTTCTTCAGCTACGGCGACGCCATGCTGCTCGCACGGACCAAGGACTGAATGACATGCTGAACTTCGAACTCCTCAAGACCGACCCCGACAGCCACGCGCGCCGCGCCACGCTCACGCTCAACCACGGCAAGGTGCAAACACCGATCTTCATGCCCGTGGGCACGTATGGCACCGTCAAGGGCGTGATGCCGCGCAGCCTGGAAGAGATGGGCGCACAGATCATCCTGGGCAACACCTTCCACCTGTGGATGCGCCCCGGCCTCGACGTGATGGCGAGCTTCGGCGGGCTGCATCAGTTCGAGAAGTGGGACAAGCCCATCCTCACCGACTCGGGCGGCTTCCAGGTGTGGTCGCTGGGCGCGATGCGCAAGATCAGCGAAGAGGGCGTGAAGTTCGCGTCGCCCGTCAACGGCGACAAGCTGTTCCTCACGCCCGAGGTCTCGATGCAGATCCAGACCATCCTCAACAGCGACATCGTGATGCAGTTCGACGAGTGCACGCCCTACGACACCAAGGGCCACATCACGACCGAGGCCGAGGCGCGCATCTCGATGGAGCTGAGCCTGCGCTGGGCCAGGCGCTGCCAGAGCGAGTTCGCGCGGCTCGAGAACCCGAACGCGCTGTTCGGCATCGTGCAGGGCGGCATGTTCGAGAACCTGCGCGAAGAGTCGCTGGCCGCGCTGGTCGACATGGACTTTCCTGGCTATGCCATCGGCGGCGTGAGCGTGGGCGAGCCCAAGGAAGAGATGCTGCACATCATGGGCCACACGCCGCACCGGCTGCCCGCGAACAAGCCGCGCTACCTGATGGGCGTGGGCACGCCCGAAGACCTGGTGCAGGGCGTGGCCGACGGCGTCGACATGTTCGACTGCGTGATGCCCACCCGCAATGCGCGCAACGGCACGCTCTTCACGCGCTTCGGCGACCTGAAGATGCGCAACGCGCGCCACAAGAGCGACCCGCAGCCGATCGACCCGAGCTGCACATGCCACGCCTGCGCGGGCACCTCGGGCGTGAGCTGGAACGACGGCGGACGCGAGGGCTTCAGCCGCGCCTACCTGCATCACCTGGACCGCTGCGGCGAGATGCTGGGGCCGATGCTCACGACCATCCACAACCTGCACTATTACCTGAACCTGATGAGCGAGATTCGCGAGGCGCTGGACGCGGGCACGTTCACGGAGTTTCGCGCGCGCTTCAAGTCGGAGCGCGCACGCGGCGTCTGACGCCCAGGGCTGCCGGCCGCTACTTCAAGGGCTGGATCGGCAGCGGCGTCGCATAGGGCTCGATGCGCAGCAGCTCGTTCTTGAAGACGACGATCTGCTTGAGCGGCGCCTGCACCAGCGCACCGCTCACATCCTTGTGCGAGGCGTATTGCCAGAGCGTGAGCTGACCCTTCGCCGCGAGCTGCGCGGCCAGCCGCTCGACGGCGGGGTTGGAACCCGCGCCGAGTTGCGCCGCATCGACGCCCACGACGACCTCGTCACGCGGTGACACCACCTTGAAGAGCTGCACGGGCGCTGCCGGCGCCTGGGCGCGAACTGAGCGCACCGCCAGGGCGGCAGGGAGAAGCGAGAGCGCAAGGAGGGCGCGGCGGGGAAAGGTCTTCGTCATGCGGGCAAGCGTAGTCACACAGGCCCGCGCTGCCCATTCGCCGTAAGCCATACGCCGGCCGGCGGCCCCGCGCCCGGCAGGGGCACATGCATCCGGTACGCTTGCCGCCTCTCCTTACCGCTGTTGCTGCATTCACATGACCAACGCATCACAACTTTCGCCCTACACCGCCCGCTATCCCTCGCTGGCCGGGCGCACCGTGTTCATCTCCGGCGGCGCCAGCGGCATCGGCGAATCGCTGGTGCGGGCCTTTCACGCGCAGGACGCGAAGGTCGGTTTCTGCGACCTCGATGCGGCTGCCGGCAACGCGCTCGCAGCCCAGCTGCAAGGCGAGCACCCGGCGCTGTTCGTACCGTGCGACGTGACCGATACAGTCGCGCTCGCCGCCGCCATCGACGCGGTGCGCCAGCGCTTCGGACCGATCGCCGTGCTGCTGAACAACGCGGCCAACGACCGCCGCCACGAGATGGCCGACGTGACCAGCGAAGACTTCGACCGCCTCGTGGCCGTCAACTTCAAGCACCAGTTCTTCGCGGCGCAGGCTGTGGCCGACGACATGCGCGCGCTGGGCGGCGGCTCGATCGTCAACTTCGGCTCCATCAGCTGGATGATCAAGGGCAAGGGCTACCCGGTGTACCAGGCCTGCAAGGCGGCGGCGCGCGGCCTCACGCGCTCGCTGGCGCGCGACCTGGGCAAGCAGAGCATTCGCGTGAATTCGATCGTGCCGGGCTGGGTGATGACCGAGCGGCAGATCAAGCTGTGGGTCAAGCCCGAATCGGGCGCGGAGATCGATGCGGCGCAATGCCTGCCGGGCCGCGTGATGGCTGAGGACATTGCGGCGATGGCGCTGTTCCTGGCGGCGGACGACTCGCGCATGTGCACGGCGCAGGACTATGTGGTGGACGCAGGCTGGACCTGAAGCCTTTCTTCGCCTTCTCCCCCAAGCAAAAAGCCCGGCATGCCGGGCTTTTTTGTTTGCACTGCGAGCGGATCAGTCGCGCAGTTCGGCAGGGACCTTGCCACCGTTCGCGGCCAGCTTGGTCATCACCTGGCGATGCAGCCAGATGTTCATCTTGGCGCTGTCGCTGGTGTCCGAGCCGTAGCTCAGTTCGGCGGCCAGTTGCTTGCGTGCGTCGAGGCTGCTGTCCAGGCCCAGGAGCTTCATCAGGTCGACGATGGAGGTGCGCCAGTTCAGGCTGCTCGCGCCGGGCATGCCGTCGAGCAGGGCCTCGACGTCCACCACGGTGATGGCGGGCGGCGGCGCCGCTGCGGCGGGGGCGCCTGCGGGTGCGTCGGGGGCCGGCGCAGCAGGTGCGGGCGCGGCGTTTGCGGACGGGAAAATCTTGGAAAGGATGCTGCCGAAAATGCTCATGCTGGTGCTCCGTCGAAGGGGTTGGCTGGAAGTCTGCGGCAACGTTTGTGTCGCAGTCGGCGGTTGTAGCACGACCGTGCGGCATGCCAGCTACACGGTGTGTCGATCGGGCCGCCTCCTGTGACCGAATTCGCAGACTACGCGGCAGGTGACGCAATGGGCAGCAGAACGCGCGGCGCGGCCGAGGTGCCGCAGGCATGGCAGAACTTCGAGAACGCGCTCTTGCGCGTCTCGCAATTGCCGCAGTGGTCGAACAGGCCGATGCCGCAGTGCGGGCAGAAGTCGATCTCGTTGTTCTTCAGGTCCACCGGCCGCTCACAGCCGGGGCACACGCTCTTGCCCAGGCGCGCAAGTGCGGTGTCGTAGCTGAGCTCTTCGCGCCGCACCTGGTCGGGCTGCTGCTCGGCCAGCTTCTGCCGCGCCAGGTAGCGGTTGAGCGCGATGATGGCATAGCGCCCCACCAGCACCGTGAGCACGATGCCCACCACGTAGCGCACATAGCCGCCATAGCTCGGCAGGTAGGGCACCAGCTCGACGAAGAAAGCGAAAAGCGCGAAGAAGATGAAGCCCCACACGAACGGCCAGTAGGTGCTCTTGCGCTTCTTCACGAACAGCCAGCCGGCCACCAGCAGCAACGGCAGCGTGAGCGCCAGCCGGTAGGCGAACACGCGCAGCTCGATGCGGCGGTATTCGGCGTCGAGCTTGATCTGCGCGTCGCGCTCCAGGTCGGAAAGCGCCGTGCGGGCGCGCTGCTCGGCCTGGCGCGCATCGAGCGTGATCTGCTGCTGCGCGTTGACCTTGCGCTGCAGCTCGTCTTCCTTCTGCTTGAAGGCGTCGAGCGTCTTGGTGCGCGCGATGAGCTCGGTGTCCTGGTCGGGCTGCGCGGTGGCGCGGCGCGTGGCGATCCAGTTGCCGAAGGTTTCGCGTGCATTGGCGCTGGCCTGCTGCGCGGCGCTGAGCTGCAGGCGGATCTGGTCGAGGTCGCGCGCGGCCTGCAGCTCCGCGGTTTCCGAGGCCTTGATGGTGGCGCGCAGCGGCTCGGCCCTGGGCTTGTCGATGAAGTCGTCGAGCTGGCGCACGCGCTCGACTTGCGGCAGGTCGCTCACGACGGTGCTGCCGAGCCCGATGAGGAAGCTCGCGAACACCAGCGCCACCAGCCAGAGGCCGCGGCGGAACCATTTTTCGGAAAGGCGCAGGGATTTGCTCATGTTGTTTTCTCCTTCTTGTCTTTCTTCATTGAAGCCTGAGTGTCACCGGCGCCGCACCCAGCCCCGCACGCGGCAGCCACGCGAACACCGAATCGACCGTCACCGTCTCGATGCGGTCCGAGAACCGCTTGTCGTTCGGATGATCGTCGAAGGCCACGTTGGCCGAGCCTACGCGCCCGCCCAGCCGGGTGAGCGGCCCGAGCTTCAGCGTGGTCGGCTCGTAGCCCTTGAACTGCATCCAGGCCTGCGCCTGCGCTCGGTTGCCGATGGTGGCGGGCTCCATGGCGGCGGCCAGCGTCTCCACTGCCCACTGGTTCGACTGCTGGTACTTCTGGCCCCAGACGTAGCTCACGATGCTGTAGGGCGCGGTGTGCAGCCGCACGATGCGCGCGGGCGATTCGTTCAGCGCAGCCAGCAGATGCGTCTGCACGTCGGGCGTGGGTACGACCCAGGCCGCCTCGTAGCGCCACGGGTCGTCGAGGAAGAACTCGCCCAGCCCCTGGCGGTAGACGGCGGCCACTGCGGTGCCGCACTGGTTGAGCTTGTGCACCACGCGCCACGGGCCGGCATCGGTCTTGTAGGCGAAGCCCAGGTGCGAATAGCGCAGGCCGTACTTGCTCAGGTCCTGCCCGGCACGCGCGAGGATCACGACGCGCGCGCCGCTGGCGTCGAGCGCCTGCGAGGTGCGCTCGGCCATCTGCATGCCCTTGACGATCACGTCGGGCGTCGGCTTGACCTGCTCGCACGAGCGGCCGGCCTGGGCCTGCATCGGCAGCAAGGCCATCGCGGCGAAGACGACGATGGTGGCGAGCCCACAGAGCACGGGCAGCGCGCCGCGCTTCATGACAGCCTCTCGTTGTAGAGCAGCGCGCGGCCGATGGCGTTGGGCACGAAGGCCAGCACCTCGCCGGCGGCCGACAGCACGACGCCCGTGCCGATCACGCTGACGACGACGCTGGTGCCCACCGCATTCGACAGGCCGTTGGCCGCGCGCCCTGCCACCTTGATGCTGGCACGCGCGCCGTCCGAGGCGCGTTCGAGTACATACACCGTGCCGTCGGCAGAGGCTTCAACCGCGACCACGGTGAGCGTAGAGCCGGCAACCGACAGCGCGGCAGGCAACGCAACCGCCGTGGTGGCAGAAGCCCCAACGGCCGAGGCGGTAACCACCACCGATGCCACAGGCATCAAAGAGAGAGCAACCGAGGCTTCGCTCTGCGCCTGGGCAAGCAGGGGAACCGTGACGCCGGCGAAGGCGGTGCAGGCAGCGACGAGGGCAGCGGCAATCGACTTTTTCATGATGGGCTTTCGTTGATCGGACACGGGTTATTCGGCAGAGGAAGCAGCGGCTTCGGCGCGGGCCATGCGGCGGCCCTGCATGCGGGCTTCGGCCATGTCGGCCTCATGGCGGTCGCGCAGCGTCTTGGCCAGCGTGAAGGCCGAGCTGATGAGGAACAGCCAGCTCACGCCCAGGAAGGCCTTGTAGGCCTCGTTGATCTCCATGCGCACGAGGCCCCAGCCGGTCAGGCCCATCGCGGTGAAGAAGCTGCCCCAGACGACCAGCTTCCACATCGGCACGTCACGGCCCGCATCGGCGCCGCGCTCGGCGGCCTGCTGGCTGTCGCGCACGAACTTGGCCAGCATGAAGGCGGTGCTCAGGCAGAACACGTAGCCCATCACCATGAACGCCCGGTCCAGCGCCTCCCCTGGCAGCCAGCTCAGCCCGGTGGCGCACAGGAAGACGGCGATCGCGAACGAAGCCCAGGCCTGGAACTGCCAGGCCCGCGTGTCGCGCTGGATGAAAACGGTCGAGGTGGATGAGAGGGGTTGCATGTGTGCCTCGCGGCGTAGTGAAGGTGAGCGAATGATGGTTCGCCCCCGCACCGCGAGGCTTGAATGCTTGCACCAGTGGCGGCTTTCAGCGCCACCGGTATCTGCAGTCGATACTTTTGAGGTGTTTCAGGCGCCCAGCAGGGCGCTCACGCGCTGGCGCAGCGACTCGGGCTGCACCTCGGCCGGCGGCACGGGGCCGCCGACGTTCAGGCCCACGCGGCTGAAGAAACCGCGGCGGAAAGGCTTGGCCATGGCCACCTGCTCGCCGCCGCGCAGCTCGATGCGGCTGAAGTACGAGCCCCAGAGATTGATCAGCGCCATCGGGATCACCGGCGGCTCCAGGCCTTCGGCGCGTGCGCTCTCGACTATCTTCATCACGCCGCCCTTGAAGGGCTGCAGCGTGCCGTCGCGCGTGATCGCACCCTCCGGGAAGATCGCGAGCAGGTCACCCTCGCGCAGCACGCCCAGCGCCTTGGCAAAGGCCGCTTCGTACGCTGCCGGGTCTTCCTTCTGCGGCGCGATGGGGATCGCCTTGGCCAGCTTGAACAGCCAGCCCAGCACCGGCACCTTGAAGATGCGGTGGTCCATGATGAAGCGGATCGGCCGCGGGCTCGCCGCCATCAGCAGCACCGCATCGATGAAGCTCACGTGGTTGCACACCAGCACGGCCGCGCCCTCGGTGGGAATGTGCGACTCGCCCTTGATATCGAAGCGGTAGACGAAGCGCGACAGCACCCAGGCCACGAAGCGCAGCAGGTACTCGGGCACCAGCATGAAGATGTAGAACGCCACCACCGCGTTGGCGATGCCGGTGAACAAAAAGATCTGCGGAATGGTGAAGCCCGCGCCCAGCAGGGCGCCGGCGATGACCGAGCTGCCGATCATGAACAGCGCATTGAGGATGTTGTTGGCCGCGATGATGCGCGCGCGGTGCGTGGGCTGGCTGCGCAGCTGGATCAGCGCATACATCGGCACGCTGTAGAGCCCCGCGAACAGCGACAGCAGCGCCAGGTCGGCCATCACGCGCCAGTGCGCGCCATGGTGCACGAAGGCGCCGATGCCCATCTCGGGCACCTTGAGCAGGCCGCGCGAGGCAAAGTACAGGTCGATCGCGAACACGCTCATGCCGATGGCGCCCAGCGGCACCAGGCCGATTTCAACCTGCCGGCGGCTCAGCGTCTCGCACAGCAGCGAGCCGACGCCGATGCCCACCGAGAACACCACCAGCAGCAGGGAGGCCACCTGCTCGTCGCCGTGCAGCACTTCCTTGGCGAAGCTCGGAAACTGGCTCAGGAACACCGCGCCGAAGAACCACATCCACGAAATGCCCAGCAGCGAGCGGAACACCACCACGTTCTCGTTCGCGAGCTTGAGGTTGCGCCAGGTCTCGCTGATGGGGTTCCAGTTGATGACCAGCCCCGGGTCGGTGGCCGGCGCCTTCGGAATGGCCTGCGCCACGCCCCGCCCGACCAGCGCCAGCAGCACGCAGCCCACGGCCACGCTCATGTGGCCGATCTGCGGTATCGCCACCAGCAGCCCGCCTGCCACCTGCCCGAGCAGGATGGCGACGAAGGTGCCCATCTCGACCATGCCGTTGCCGCCCGTGAGTTCGCGCGCGTCGAGCACCTGCGGCAGGTAGGCGAACTTGACCGGCCCGAACAGCGTGGAATGCAGCCCCATGAGGAACACGCAGCCCAGCAGCACCACGGCATTGGCCGTGACGAAGCCCCAGGCGGCGATCAGCATGATGACGATCTCGAGGTTCTTGACGAAGCGGATCATCTTCGTCTTGTCGAACTTGTCGGTGAGCTGGCCGGACGTGGCCGAGAACAGCAAAAACGGCAGGATGAACAGCGCACCGATCACCAGCCCCGCCATGGCCGGCGGCATCCAGCTCAGCTGGAGCTGGTAGGTCACCATGACGGTGAAGGCGAACTTGAAGAGGTTGTCGTTCGCCGCGCCGGCGAACTGGGTCCAGAAGAAAGGCGCGAAGCGCCGCTGCTTGAGGAGGGCGAACTGGTTGGCGTGGGCGTTCGCTTCATGGGCCACGGGTGTGGCTGCGGCAGCGGCGGGATTTGTCATTCGAAGAGTGCTCCTCAGGCGGCCACGGCGGCGGCGCCCGGATTGTGCCGTAGTGCGGCTTCCCAGCGCATTTCGAGCTTGTGGAGCGCAAGCACCACGGGCAGCCCGGCGAGCGAGGCCGTCAGGTGCTTCAGCGTATGGCCCGAAACCGTGTGCCGCGTGAATTCGTAGATCTGGTGGTCGGCCAGCTCGAAAGCCTTGGCCAGCACGTAGAAGAAGATGACCCAGCCCAGCTTCAACCCGACCGACTTGCGCATCGGCGTGGCCAGCGCCAGCGTCACCACCAGCGCCATGCCGCCGAACTGCACCAGCGCCCAGGGCATGACGTTGCCGGTTTCCTGGAACACCTCGGCCGAGAGCAGGCCGGCCGTCAGCACGAACCAGGCGGCGGGCCAGCCGGCGCGCTGGCTCACCCGCTCGCAGACCGCCACCCCGATCAGCCCTGCGAAGGCCACCGCCATGCCGGCGCGGTCCGCCGCGAGCCGGGGGGCGTCGGGCACGAGGTGGAAGAAGGCCGAGCCCGCGGCGGTGGCGATCAGGCCGGCGAAGAAGAGCCAGGCGCAGTCCAGCGTGTTGTCGGGCGGGTCGCTGGCGGGCGGGGCCAGCGGGAACTGCGACAGCGCCTCCTGGTGCGAGCGGTCGATGCGGTTGAGCCGGTACAGGCCCCACAGGCCGATCACCACGAAGGGGATGTTGCTCAGCACGTCCATGGCGTTGGGCAGGCCGTGCCAGGCGCGGTCGTCGGCAAACACCGAGGCGATGGCGACTTCGGCGGCCGGCAGCTCGGGCCCGAAGAAGGCGATCAGCGCGAGCAGCACGAAGGTGAAAAGCAACCCGCGTTCGCGGCGGCTGAGAGAGGGCAAGAGCATGGCGGTCCTCGGTGGGTGGTCTGTACGAGCCGCGGAATTTAGTGGCGGGCCGCTCCACAGGCATCGAGAATCGATACGTGGCACTAATTCACACCTGACGGTATCTTCAATCGATACTTACCGGCGCCCGTGTACGCTTCCGCCCCATGAGCACCACCGTCGATCTCGTCCAAGCCCTCAAGAACGAACTCAAGAGCGCCCGCATGACCTACGCCGACCTGGCGCGGTCGCTCGACATGGCCGAATCCAGCGTCAAGCGGATGCTGGCCAAGAGCGACATGCCGCTGTCGCGGGTGGATGCCATCTGCCGGGCGCTGAAGATCGATTTCGCCGAGCTGGCGCGCCGCGTGGCCGACGCCCAGCCGCTGCTGAAGGAGCTGACGCACGAGCAGGAAAAGGCCGTGGTCAAGGACAAGAAGCTGCTGCTGGTGGCCATCAGCGTGCTGAGCCAGTGGACGCTGGAGCAGATCGTGGCGGCCTACCGCGTGAGCGAGGCCGAGTGCATCGGCTGCCTGGCGCAGCTGGACCGCATCGGCATCATCGAACTGCGCCCGCTCAACCGGTATCGCCTGAAGCTCGCCAAGACCTTCCGCTGGCGGCCGCACGGCCCGGTGATGGAGTTCTTTCGCGAGAACGTGGTGCTCGACTACTACCGCGGCGGCTTCGACGGCCCGGCCGAGGGCCTGCTGCTGGTGCACGGCTCGATCAGCCGCTCACTGGCGCCAGCCTTCCTGGAGCGCCTGCAGCGCGTGGCGCAGGACTTCGCGCAGCAACACCAGACGGACCAGAAGTTGTCGGCCAAGGACCGCGAGGGCTACACGCTGCTGCTGGGCATGCGCAACTGGGAATTCGAGCTCTTCACCCGCCTGCGCCGGGGCTGAACCCGGGGCCGATCAGGGCTTGGCGGCTTCCAGGGTGTCGCGCATGGTGCGCGCGGCGATTTTTGCCGCTTCGGCAAAGTCGTCGCCCGACGACGCATAAATGATCGCGCGCGAAGAGTTCACGACGATCGGCGCGTCGGCACGCCAGCCGGCGCGTACCGTGGCTACAGCATCGCCGCCCTGTGCGCCGACACCCGGAATCAGCAGCGGCACCGTCGGCGCGAGCTCGCGCACGCGCTCGATTTCGGCGGGGTAGGTCGCTCCCACCACCAGGCCGAGCTGGCCGTTCAGGTTCCACGGCCCCTGCGCCAGCCTGGCGACGTGTTCGTACAAAAAGGGCTGCCCCGCTACATCCGCCAGCCGCTGCCCCTGCAGGTCGGACCCGCCAGGGTTGCTGGTGCGGCACAGCAGGAAGGCGCCCTTGCCCTCGTGCTTGAGGTACGGCGCGACCGAGTCGAAGCCCATGAAGGGCGACAGCGTCACCGCGTCGGCACCGTAGCGCTCGAAGGCTTCCAGGGCGTATTGCTCGGCGGTGGAGCCGATGTCGCCGCGCTTGGCGTCGAGGATCGTGGGCACGTGGGGCGCGTTGCGGCGCATGTGCTCCATCAGCTGTTCGAGCTGGGCTTCGGCACGGTGGGCCGCGAAGTAGGCGATCTGCGGCTTGAAGGCGATGACCAGGTCGGCCGTCGCGTCGACGATGCGCGCGCAGAAGTCATAGATGCGGCTGGCGTCGCCCTTGAATTGCCCCGGGAATCTGGCTGGCTCCGGATCGAGCCCCACGCAGAGCAAGGAACCGTTTTTTTGCTGTGCGGCGGCCAGCTTGTCGAGGAAAGTCATGGGGCCTGATTTTAGGCGGCCCGTTTTCGGCCCTCAGTTGGGCGCGGGCGTGTGCTGTTCGGCGGCCAGGCAGAGGTCGGCCCAGGCGCGTGCCTTGTCGGCGGGGTTGCGCAGCAAATACGCGGGGTGGTAGGTCGCCACCACCGCCGCGCCACCGACGGAATCCAGCGGCACGACGCGGCCGCGCAGCTTGCCCAGCGGGTCGCCGCTGCGCATCAGGCTCTGCGCCGCCAGCGGGCCCATCGCCAGCACGACGCGGGGTGCAAGCGCGGCGGCGTGCTCGTCGAAGGCCTCATCGATTGCGCGCGGGCTGCCGGGCTGGCCGGCTGCCACGCCGCGGTGGGTGCGCATGAGGTGCACTGGCGTATGGCCATCGTGCAGCTTCAGGGCGCGCAGCATGTTGTCGAGCAGGCGGCCGGCGTCGCCCTCGAAGGGCTCGCCGTGGCGGCCGTCGGCTTCGGGCGGCATGTCGGCCACGACCAGCCAGCCGCCCTGCGTGGATTCCGCTGCGCCGGCGTCGGCATAGAGACGGCAAGGCGCCTCGACCAGCACGGCAGCGCCCTGGGACATCGGCGCAGTTGCCGGCCGGGCAGCCGGTGCTGGTGCCGCAGCAGGCCGGGCGGCTGGTGCTGGCGCGGCAACGGGTGCTTCGACCTGCACGCGTTCCTCGGCCACGGCCACCTCTTCTTCGGCAACAGCAGCCGTCTCAGGCACCGCCACTTCTACCGCCTCGGGCACGGGCCACCAGACCTTCACGCCCATCTCGTCGAGCATCGCGCGCTGGCGGGCGTCGAGCTTTAATGTCTGTACCGCACTCATCGCAAGGCTCCCCAGGCGGAGCCTGATTCGTTCAAACGCAGGCTCATGACGACGGCGTCCTCGCGCTTGCCGTCATGCGCCGGGTAGTAGCCCTTGCGCACGCCGACGCTGCGAAAGCCCTGGCGCATGTAGATGTCGAGCGCGCGCTGGTTGCTCTGGCGCACTTCGAGCCACAGCCACTGCGCGCCCTCGCCGCGCGACCAGCCGCCCAGCGCCTCGAGCATGAGCGGCGCCCAGCCCTGGCGCTGGAAGGCCGGCGCGACGGTGATGTTCAGCAGGTGCACCTCGTCGACGCCCTTCATGGCGACGAAGTAGCCGATCAGCGTTTCGCCCAGCTCGGTGACCGGCGAGCTCACACCCGGTGCCACGCCGGGCGCCAGCAGGCACTGGCAGTGGTAGCCCACGGCCATGGAATCGGTGAAGTTGGCGCGCGTCCAGGGATGGCTGTAGGCCGTCTGCTCGACCGCGCAGACGGCATCGATCCGCTCGACGGTGAGCGGTTCGAGGCGGGCTTCGACAGGCTGGAGGACGGCGCTCATGCGGGTCAGTTGGCGGCGGCTGCGGCCGCCTTGATGGCGGCGCGCTCTTCGGTGGTTTGCGCCACTTTATCCCGAACATAGAGCGGCCAGGCCTGCGCGGCCGGCACTGTGCGCCCGGCCGCGAGCAGCGCGGGGGCCAGCCGCAGCATGGCGGCGGCGGTCGGCAGCGCCTCGTGACGGATGGCGGGCGGGGCCAGGCGAAAGCCGTAGGCGGCGAAGGCATTGCCGGCGAGCGCCCAGCCGGCGGGCACTTCGAGGTCTTCGGGCGACAGCAGCAGGGGCTCGTCGTCGCCACCCAGCGGGCCGTTGGCCGCGAAGTCGTAGCGCGCGGCATAGATCTGGTCCATGCGGGCGTCCAGCACGGCCACCACCTGTTGGGCACCGAAGGCATGGCGCGCTTCCTCGGCCACGGCGAGCAGCGTGTCGACCGGCAGCAGCGGCACCTTGGCGCCGAAGGCCAGTCCCTGTGCCACCGAGCAGGCGGTGCGCAGCCCGGTGAACGAACCGGGACCGCGGCCGAAGACGATGGCGTCGAGCTCGGACAGCGCCAGCCCGGCGTCGCCCAGCAGTTGCTGGATCAGCGGGAGCAGGGTGGTCGAGGCTTGCGCGCCGCCCACACCGTTGTGCGCGAGCAACCTGTCGCCGTGAAGCACGGCCACGGACAGGTGCTCGGTGCTGGTGTCGAAGGCGAGCAGCTTGGGCAGGGCGAGGGGCATCCGCCGATTATCGAGGGGCGGCCAATCCCCAGGGTCACGCGCCGTTATCGCTGCGCAAAATGGCCAGCCCCGCCTTGCGCAGCGGCGCCAGCGCCTTGGCAGGAGCGTCCGGCGATACCAGCAGGCTGGTGGCCGAGGTCACCGGGTTCACCACCCAGGCCGACGCCGCACCGAGCTTTTCCGACGAGGCCAGCACGACCGTCTCGGCCGCCGACGCCATCAGCGCACGCTTGATCTCGGCCTCTTCCAGGTCGCCCGTGGTCAGCCCTGCTTCGGCGTGCACACCGGTGACGCCCATGAAATACGTGTCGGCATGGATGCGCGCAATGGCCGCCATCGCCGCCGAGCCGACCGCCACCACCGAGTGCTTGAAGAGGCGCCCGCCGATCAGCACCACCTCGATGCCGGCATGCGCCACCAGCTCGATGGCCACCGACGGACTGTGCGTGACCACGGTGGCCTGCAGATTCGCCGGCAGGTGGCGCGCAAGCTGCACGGCCGTGGTGCCGCCATCGATGAATACCACCTGTCCCGGCTTCACGAGGCGCGCAGCGGCGCGGCCGATGGCCACCTTTTCATCAGGAGCCAGTTGCTGGCGCCCCGCGAAGTCGGCCTCGGCCGCCGCGACCGGCAGCGCGCCACCGTGCACGCGCTGCAACAGGCCTTCGGCGGCCAGCTCGCGCAGGTCGCGGCGGATGGTGTCTTCCGACAGGCCGAGTTCTTCGCTGAGCGACTTCGCGACGACGTTGCCGTCACGTCGCAGGACCGAGAGGATGTGTTGCTTGCGCTGGCTGGTGAGCATCGGCCGATGGTATCGGTGCGCGCCGTTTATTGCACGTTTTTTCTTGTTTTTGCACGAATTCGCACATATGCTCGCCGCCATGACCATCCACGACCGCGTCCGGGTGCACGAAGTCACCCTGCTTTCCGACAACTGGTACACGCTGCGCACCACCGCCTTCGACTGGCGGCGCAACGACGGCCAATGGCAGCGCATGCACCGCGAAACCTACGACCGCGGCAACGGCGCCACCCTGCTGCCCTACAACCTCGCGCAGCGCACCGTGCTGCTGACGCGCCAGTTCCGCTATCCGGCCTTCGTCAACGGCCACGACGACCTGCTGATCGAGGCCGCGGCCGGCCTGCTCGACGACGCGGAGCCCGAGGAGCGCATCCGCGCCGAGGTCGAGGAAGAACTGGGCTACCGGCTCGGCACGGTGCAGAAGATCTTCGAGAGCTTCATGAGCCCGGGCTCCGTCACCGAGAAGCTGCATTTCTTCGTCGCGCCCTACGAGCCCTCGATGCGCATCGGCGCGGGCGGCGGGCTGGCCGAGGAGGGCGAGGACATCGAGGTGCTGGAGCTGGCCATCGACGAGGCGCTGGCTATGGTGGCCGACGGCCGCATCGCCGATGCCAAGACGGTGATGCTGCTGTATCACGCGAAGCTGCATGTGTTTGCGCCGGGATAATCGCCGGATGCCTCTTGCCTTCCGCCGCGCGGCCTGCGCACTGACTCTCTCCTTGCTGGCCCCGGCTGGCGCCTTCGCCCAGCAAGCACTCCCGCCCCAGGTCGATGCCGCCCTCGCCCGCGCCAAGGTGCCGCGCGAGTCCGTGACCGTGCTGGTGGCCGAGGCCGACGGCACGCGCCAGCCGCGCCTGGCCTGGCGCACGCAGGCGCCGGTGAACCCGGCGTCGATCATGAAGCTGGTCACCACCTACGCCGCGCTCGACCTGCTCGGCGCGGCCTACAGCTGGACCACGCCGGTCTACGTCGAAGGCACGGTGAACAACGGCGTGCTCAACGGCAATCTCTACATCAAGGGCCAGGGCGACCCCAAGCTGGTGCTGGAGCGCGTGTGGCTGCTGCTGCGCCACGTGCAGGGGCTGGGCATCACCACGGTGAGCGGCGACATCGTCATCGACCGCAGCGCCTTCGAGACCACGGTAGAGGGCGACCCGGGCGCCTTCGACGGCGAGCCGCTGCGCCCCTACAACGCCTCGCCCGACGCGCTGCTGGTGAACTTCAAGTCGGTCAACATGACTTTCGCGCCCGACCGCGCCGGCCAGATCGCGCGGGTGAGCTACGAGCCCCCGCTGGCGAGCGTGGCCATGCCGCCAACCGTGGCGATCGTGCCCGGCGAATGCGGCGACTGGCGCGCCGCGCTGCGCACCGACTTCAGCGACGTGAACCGCATTCGCTTCAACGGCGGCTTCCCGGCCGGCTGCGGCGAGAAGAGCTGGGCCGTGGCCTACGGCGATCCGCGCACATACGCCATGCGCGCCATCGGCGGCATGTGGGCCGAGATGGGCGGGCGCGTCGGCGGGCAGATGCGCGAGGGGCGCGTGCCGGCGGGGCTGAAGCCGGCCTTCGAGTTCGAGTCGCCGCCGCTGGCCGAGGTGATCCGCGACATCAACAAGTACAGCAACAACGTGATGGCGCAGCAGCTGTTCCTCACGATCGGGCTCACGCAGAAGAACCGCGGCACCTTCGAGGCCTCGCGCGCCGCGTTGGGCCAGTGGTGGCGCGAGCGCATCGGCACGGGCGAGGCGCAGCCGGTGTTCGAGAACGGCTCTGGCCTGTCGCGCGACGAGCGCATCAGCGCGGCCGCGCTCGGCAAGATGCTGCAGGTGGCGTGGCGCTCGCCGGTGATGCCGGAGCTGATGTCCTCGCTGCCGGCCATGGGCGTGGACGGCACGCTGAAAAAGCGCACGCTGCGCTCCGGCGGCTCGGCCCACCTGAAGACGGGCACGTTGCGCGACGCCTCCGGCGTGGCCGGTTACGTGGACGGCGCAAGCGGGCGCCGCTACGTGCTGGTGGCCATTGCCAACGGCGAGAACGCGGGCGCGGCGCGCGCGGCGTTCGACGCGCTGGTCGACTGGGCCTCGCAGGACAACTGAGGCCGACGGCTCGACAAGGCGCACGGCCAGCGGCCGTGTACTGAAATCTTCTGAGGGCAAACGCCCGCTTGCGCGCGGGCATGCCCCTGCACAGAATCGGACGGTCGTTCTTTTCCGTACAAAACCAACGCAGGAGACATGCCTTGACAAAGCCCCACCCCCATTCGTCCGTCCCGATGCGCAAGACAGCAGCCCTGACGGCGCTCGCAGGCGCAACCTTGTTGCTGCTCGCCGCCTGCGGAGGCGGTGGTGGCGGCGGGGGTATCGGCATCGGGGTGGGCGTTCCGCCGCCCGCCACCGACGACGGCCGGGGCTCGGTGGTCACCAACCCGCCCGAGCAGACGGCGAAGCTGACCGCCGACCAGTTCACCGCCAGCCTGCAGGCCAGCGACCAGGGCAAGGCGCTGCTGCAGGTGGCGGGCACGCCCAAGTGCGGCATCGACCTGCGCTACCTCGAATACCGCACCATCGGCGCGAAGAGCGAGGCCACCAACGCCACCGCCGCGATCATGGTGCCCACCGGCTCCGACGTGGCCTGCGGCGGCCAGCGTCCGGTGGTGCTCTATGCCCACGGCACCACCGCCGCCAAGGCCTACAACCTGGCCAAGTGGACCGACAGCACGCAGGCGGCTGCCGGCGAGGGCCTGATGGTTGCCGCCATGTTCGCGGCGCAGGGCTACATCGTGGTGGCGCCCAATTACGCGGGCTACGACAAGTCGACCCTGCCCTACCACCCGTATCTCAACGGCGACCAGCAGGGCAAGGACATGGTCGACGCGCTCACCGCCGCGCGCAAGACCTTCTCGGGCATCGGCGCGAACGACGCCGGCTCGCTGTTCATCACCGGCTACTCGCAGGGCGGCTACGTGGCAATGGCGGCGCACCGCGAGATGCAGGCCACGGGCAAGACGGTGACGGCGTCGGCGCCACTGTCGGCACCCTCGGCCATCAGCCTGCTGACGGACTACACCTACCAGGGCTGGCCGGCGCTGGGCGCCACGCTGTTCGTGCCGCTGCTGTCGACCAGCTGGCAGCAGCAGTTCGGCAACGTCTACAGCTCCACCAGCGACGTGTATGAAGCGCAGTACGCCAACGGCATCGACACCCTGCTGCCGAGCACCTCGCCCGGCACGCTGTTCTCCAGCGGCAAGCTGCCGCAGCTGGCGCTGTTCCCGGCCAATGCCACGCCGGGGCCGGTGAGCCCCTCGCTGTCGATCTTCTACGGCGCCAACAACCTCATCAAGCAGAGCTTCCTGACGCAGGCCGCCGGCGACATCCAGGCCACGCCCTGCCCCGGCAACGCGCTGCCGGCCACGTCGGCGTCGCTGAGCACGGCATCGCCGCTGGACTGCAAGCCGTCCACGGGCTTCCGCAAGGCGGCGCTCGCCAACGACCTGCGCAACTGGACGCCGACCCGCCCGATGCTGATGTGCGGCGGCGCCAACGACCCGACGGTGAACTTCGTGAGCACCCGCGCCACGTCAGGCTACTTCCGCGCCAAGGGCGTGCCGGCCACCGCGCTGGCAGTGGTGGACCTGGAAGATTCGGCCGCGATCGACGCCTACTCGACGGCCCGTGCCGGCTTCGCGCAGGCCAAGGCCCTGCTGGCGCAGAACACGTCAGGCAGCGCATCTGACAAGGCGCAGGCGGTCACGCTGGCGTACCACGGCACGCTGGCGCCGCCGTTCTGCCTGGCCTCCGCCCGCGGCTTCTTCCAGGGCGTGCTCGCCGCTGGGGGCTGATCGAGGATCAGGCCGCTGACGCGCGCTGCAGCCGATCCCGCACGCCTTCCCAATCGGGCGTGTCGGGTGGCATCTCGACCCAGATCAGCTTGACGCCCTGCGCATCGAACTCGCGCAGCACCGCGAACAGCTGCTGCGCACTGGCCGCCGCGTCGTCGGGCATGCGCCGCTGCAGCACGCGCTGCGAGCGGCTGCGCACCACGGTGCGCGACCACACGGCGATGTGCGCGGCATTCGCGCCCAGCACGTCGAGGCCGGTCTGGATCGCCTTGGCGTCCATCAGCCGCACCTTGGCGTCCGGGGCGTAGTGCGCCTCCAGCGTGCCCGAGGCGCGCGGGTCGGGCGTTTCGAGCACTTCGCGGTCGCTGAGCTTCTCGCCGCAGGCGGCCTCGATCTGCGCACGCGTGATCAGGCCGGGCCGCAGCAGCACGGGGGCGCCACGGCTGCAGTCGACGATGGTCGACTCGATACCGACCTCGCAGGCTCCGCCGTCGACCACCAGCAGCGCGTCGCCGAACTCGTCGTGCACGTGCTGCGCCGTGGTCGGGCTGACGCGGCCGAAGCGGTTGGCGCTGGGCCCCGCAAGGCCGGGCACACCCTGCTGGGCGCAGGCTTCGAGCAGCGCCTGCGCCACAGGATGCGAGGGGCAGCGCAGGCCGATGGTGTCCTGCCCGCCGGCCGCCGCCGCGCCCACGCCGGGCTGGCGCGTGACGATCAGCGTGAGCGGCCCGGGCCAGAAGGCCTGCACGAGTTTCTGCGCGAAGAGCGGCAGCGGCTGCGCGAAGCGCGACAGCGACTCGGTGCCCTTGATGCCGGCCGCCACGTGGACGATCAGCGGGTGATCGGCGGGCCGCCCCTTGGCCTTGAAGATGCCGGCCACGGCCATGTCGCTGCTCGCGTCGGCCCCCAGGCCGTAGACAGTCTCGGTCGGAAAGGCCACCAGCCCGCCCGCGCGAAGCACGCGCGCGGCTTCGGCAATGGACTCGGGGGAGCGGCCGTCGAGGATCATGCGAGATCGGCGGTGGTCACCGCCGGCAGGCCCAGCAGCAGCGCGGCCTGCGAGGCGGTGGCACGCACGGCTTCGAGCGTGGCGCCGGTGAGCGTGAGGTGGCCCATCTTGCGGCCGCGCCGAGGGTCGATCTTTCCGTAGAGATGCAGATGCACGCCCGGCAGCGCGAGCACCTCGCTCCAGCGCGGCGAAACCGGCTTGTCGCCGCCCTCGGTGAACCACAGGTCGCCCAGCAGGTTGAGCATGATCGCGGGGCTGTGCTGGCGCGGCGCGGCCAGCGGCAGGCCGGCGAGCGTGCGCACCTGCAGCTCGAACTGCGACACGTCGCAGGCTTCCATCGTGTAGTGGCCGCTGTTGTGCGGGCGCGGCGCCATCTCGTTGACGACCAGCGAGCCGTCGGCCAGCGCGAAGAACTCGACGCACAGCACGCCCACATAGCCCAGGCCGTTGGCGATGCTCTTCGCCGAATTGACCGCGCCCTGCGCCACCGTCTTCGGCATGTTCTGCGGATGCACCTCGGTGACAGCCAGGATGCCGTCGCGGTGCAGGTTGCGCTGCGGCGGAAAGTGCACGATCTGCCCGTCGCGGCTGCGCGCGAGGATGACCGAGCATTCGAACTCCAGCGGCAGCATCTTCTCGAGCACGCAAGGCACGCAGCCCGTGGCCTGCCAGGCGTCGACCAGCTCGGCGCGCGTCTTCACGCGCTGCTGGCCCTTGCCGTCGTAGCCCAGCCGCGCGGTCTTCAGGATGCCGGGCAGCAGGCTGTCTTCAACGGCGGCGAGCTGCGCCGCGGTCTCGATGACCGCGTAGGGCGCGCAGGGCACGCCGCAGCGGGTGAAATGCGCTTTCTCGGCGATGCGGTCCTGCGCGATGGCGATGGCCGAGGCGCCGGGCGACACCGGCCGCGCGACCGCAAGGTGCTCCAGCGAGGGCGCTGGCACGTTCTCGAACTCGGTCGTCACGGCATCGGCCAGGCCGGCGAGGCGGGCGAGGCCGTCGACGTCGTCGTAGTCGGTGTGGATGTGGTGGTGGCTCACGCGGCCGGCGGGGCTGTCGGTGTCGGGATCGAGCACCGCCGTGAAGTAGCCCATGCGCTGGGCCGCGTGGGCGAACATGCGCCCCAGCTGGCCGCCGCCGAGCACGCCGAGCGTGGCGCCCGGGAGGATGGGCAGGTCACCATTCTTGCTGTTGCTCACAGGGCACCTCCGCCTTGCGGCGAGAAAGGGGACACGGGGGGCACTTCTCCGACACCGCCGGCAGGAGCCGGCGGCAGCGTCATGGCCTCGGCGGCGGCGGTCTGCGCCGTGCGGAAGGCATCGAGCTTCGCGCGCAGCGCCGGATCGTTCACCGCCAGCATCGCCACCGCGAACAGCGCCGCATTGGCCGCGCCCGCGTTGCCGATGGCAAAAGTGGCAACCGGCACGCCCTTGGGCATCTGCACGATGCTGTAGAGCGAATCGACGCCCTGCAGGTGGCGGCTGGCCACCGGCACGCCCAGCACCGGCACCGTGGTCTTGGAGGCCAGCATGCCCGGCAGATGGGCCGCGCCGCCCGCGCCCGCGATGATCGCGGTGAGCCCGCGCCCGGCGGCGCTTTCGGCGTACGCGAAGAGCGCATCGGGCATCCGGTGGGCCGAGACCACCTTTGCTTCGTGACTGATTCCGAATTGCTGGAGAATCTCGACCGCGTTGCGCATCGTCTCCCAATCGGAGTTCGAGCCCATCACTACACCGACCTGAATGGTTTCGTTCATGGTTTCAATTTTACGTTTCACCCTCAGCTGGTTCCGATGATCGACATCACTCTCGAAAATTTCCAGGCCGAACTGATCGAAGGCTCAGTGGCCACGCCGGTGCTGCTGGACATCTGGGCCGAATGGTGCGGCCCCTGCAAACAGCTGGGCCCGGTGCTCGAAAAGCTCGAAGTCGAGTACGCCGGCCGCTTCACGCTGGCCAAGCTCGACGCCGACAAGGTGCCGCAGATTTCGTCGCAGCTGTCCGAAATGTTCGGCGTGCGCAGCATCCCGTTCTGCGTGATGTTCAAGGACGGCCAGCCGGTGGACGGCTTTGTCGGCGCCATCCCGGCCGAGAAGATCCGTGAATTCCTCGACAAGCACGTGCCGGGCGCCGACGAAGCCGAGGCCGCCTCGGAAGAAGCCGCCGCGCAGGAAGCGCTGGCCGAGGGCGACACCCAGGGCGCGCTCGAACGGCTGCAGCACGCCGTGGCCACCGACCCGGCCAACGACGACGCCCGCTTCGATTACATCAAGCTGCTGCTGCAGGAAGGCCGCGTCGACGACGCCAAGGTCGCCTTCGCCCCGGTGATCGCCAAGACCACGCTGGTACGCCGCTTCGATGCATTGCAGCGCTGGATGGATGCTATCGATTTCGCAGCACCGGTGGCAGGCGCCGCGCCTGCGATCGCCGAGTTCGAGGCGAAGATCGCCGCCAACAAGCGCGACTTCGACGCCCGCTTCGGCCGTGCCCGCCTGCTGATGGCCGCACAGCGCTGGACCGACGCGATGGACGAGCTGCTCGACATCCTGATGCGCGACAAGACCTGGAGCGAAGACCTGGCCCGCAAGACCTACATCGCCATCCTCGACCTGATCGAGCCGCCGAAGGTGAAGGTGGCCGACGGGCAGATCCCGCCGGACGATCCGGTGGTGGCCACCTATCGCCGCCGCCTCAGCAGCATCGTGCTGAGCTGATCCGGAAAGCGGATCCACAAAGCGACCCTTGGGGTCGCTTTTTCGTGGCCGCCTCGAATACGATCACGCCCGATTCAACTTGTTGCAGATTGAAAAGGAAGACTGGCCATGCGCTCCTTCGCCCGCCGTATCGTGTTTCCCCTTCTTGCCACGACGGCGCTGCTGACCGCCCTGACCGGTTGCGGCAGCGGCATCAGCCTCGACGAGCCGATCGAAGGGCCGGTCTGGCGCCTTGCTCAGTTGGGTGACGAGCCGGTCGGGCAGAGCGAAGCGCAAGTTCAGTTCGACCGCAGCAGCGGCCGCGTCAGCGGCTCGGGCGGCTGCAACCGCATCTCGGGCACCTTCACGCGCAGCGGCATCACGCTGAGGATCGGCCAACTGGCCTCTACCCGCATGGCCTGCGCGGACCCGGTGCGTGGGGCCAATGAAGCGCAGTTCATTTCCGCGCTGCAGAGTACTGCGAGCTACCGGCTGGCGGGGCCGAGCCGGCTGGCGCTGCTGGACGGCGGCGGGCGGACGGTGGCGCTGTTGAACTCGGGAACGTCGCGCTGAAGGATCAGCCCGTCAAGCGCTCCAGCGCCTCACGGTACTTGGCCGCCGTCTTCTCGATGACCTCAGCCGGCAGGCGCGGCGCCGGGGGCGTCTTGTCCCACGGCTTGCCGTTGATCTTGGTGGCTTCGAGCCAGTCGCGCACGAACTGCTTGTCGTAGCTCGGCGGGTTGGCGCCGGTGGCCAGCGCGGCCTGGTAGCCCTCGACCGGCCAATAGCGCGAGCTGTCTGGCGTGAGCACTTCGTCCATCAGCACGAGAGTGCCGGCCTCGTCCAGGCCGAACTCGAACTTGGTGTCGGCAATGATCATTCCCTTGGTCAGGGCGATCTGGGCGGCGGTTTCGTAGATGGCGATGCTGGTCTCGCGGATCTGCTGGGCCAGCTTGGGGCCGACGATCTCGACCACGCGGTCGTAGCTGATGTTCTCGTCGTGCTCGCCGGCTGCCGCCTTGGCGGCGGGCGTGAAGATGGGGCGCGGCAGCTTGCTGGCGTTGGTCAGGCCCTCGGGCAGCGGCACGCCGCAGACCGATCGGCTTTCCTGGTATTCCTTCCAGCCGCTGCCGGCCAGGTAGCCGCGCACCACGGCCTCGACCGGAATCGGCTTCAGGCGCTTGACCAGCATCGAGCGACCCGTGACCTGCGGCACTTCGTCGGGCGTGACCGCGCTTTCGGGCGCGTCGCCGGTCAGGTGGTTGGGGCAGATCTGGCCCAGCCGCTCGAACCACCACAGCGCCATCTGCGTGAGGATCTCGCCCTTGCCGGGAATGGGCTCGCCCATGATCACGTCGAAGGCGCTGAGCCGGTCGCTCGCGACCATCAGGATGCGGTCTTCGCCGACGGCGTAGTTGTCGCGCACCTTGCCGCGCGCAAGCAGGGGCAGGCTCTGGATGGAGGAGGTGTGGACGGTGGTCATGGGAACAGATGCTGTGGGGAAACTGATGACGGGAAAGCGGATTGTGCGCGCAGAAAAAAGCCACCGCGAACGGTGGCCTTCGAATCGCAAGGAAGTTTTTAGACGACTTCCTGAGCCAGTTCGCCCTTGGCGTACTTGGCGGCGACCACTTGCAGCGTGTCGCCCTTGATCTTGGCGCCCTGGCCTTCGCAGCCGAACTCGATGTAGCGCTGCTTGCAGATCAGCTTTGCGGCCTCGCGCGCGGGCTTGAGCCACTCGCGGGCGTCGAACTTCTCGGGGTTCTCGGCCAGGAACTTGCGCACCGCGCCGGTCATGGCCAGGCGGATGTCGGTGTCGATGTTGATCTTGCGCACGCCGTGCTTGATGGCTTCCTGGATTTCCTTGACGGGCACGCCGTAGGTTTCCTTCATGTTGCCGCCGTACTGGCGAATGATGGCCAGCAGTTCCTGCGGCACGCTCGACGAGCCGTGCATCACCAGGTGGGTGTTGGGAATGCGGCGGTGGATTTCCTTGATGCGGTCGATCGCCAGGATGTCGCCGGTGGGCTCGCGCGTGAACTTGTAGGCGCCGTGGCTGGTGCCGATGGCGATGGCCAGCGCGTCGATCTGGGTGCGCTTGACGAAGTCGGCTGCCTGCTCGGGGTCGGTGAGCAGCTGTTCGCGCGTCATGGTGTCGTCGGTGCCGTGGCCGTCTTCCTTGTCGCCCTTCATGGTCTCGAGCGAACCGAGGCAGCCGAGCTCGCCTTCGACGGTAACGCCCAGGCGGTGGGCCATGTCGGACACCTTCTTGGTGACGTCGACGTTGTAGTCGTAGCTGGCGATGGTCTTGCCGTCGGCCTCGAGCGAGCCGTCCATCATGACCGAGCTGAAGCCCAGGTCGATGGCGCCCTTGCAGACGTCGGGGTTCTGGCCGTGATCCTGGTGCATGACCAGCGGGATGTTCGGGTACTGCTCGATGGCGGCCTGGATCAGGTGCTTGATGAAGGCTTCGCCGGCGTACTTGCGGGCGCCTGCGCTGGCTTGCAGGATGACGGGCGCGCCGGTTTCCTTGGCGGCCTCCATGACGGCCTGGACCTGTTCGAGGTTGTTGACGTTGAAGGCCGGAATGCCGTAGCCATTGGCTGCGGCATGGTCGAGCAGTTCGCGCATCGAGACGAGTGCCATGGAAATACCTCGCGGAAATTAGGGAAAGAAGAAGGCGGAAAGACGAGAGAAAACTGCCGCAATTCTACCGAGCCCCCTTGTGGGACAGGACTGACGCCAACCCGAGGAACTCCATCACCGGCGGCAGCACCGGCCCACCCAGCCACTGGATGGGCCTGGCGAAAGCGCCGATCAGCGTCACGTGGCTCAGGTTGTCGAACAGCCTGACCTGCACCGGCACGCCCGCCGCGCGCAGCGCCGTGGCCATCTGCCCGGTGTTGCGGTCGGGGTAGACCAGGTCGTCTTTCGATGCCGCCATGAGCAGCACGCGCGGCGAGGCTGGCGTGACATGCGCCAGCGGCTGCGAGTCGGGCGGCGTGTCCGGCCAGTTGAAGGCAACCTGCGCCTGCGGGTCGCCGATGGGCAGGAAGTCGTAGGGGCCGGCCAGGCCGATCCAGCCCGCGAGTTGCTTCGGGCTGGCGCCCACCTCGCCGAGCCAGCGCTCGTCGAGTGCCACCATCGCGGTGTTGTAGCCACCCGAGCTGTGCCCCATCACGAACACCTGCTTCGGATCGGCACCCAGCCGGGCCGCGTTGTCGAGCGCCCATTTGACGGCCAGCGCGCTGTCGCGCGCGAATGCCGGGTAGGTGAAGGCCGGCGACAGCCCGTAGTCGGGCACCACAACCACCGCGCCGCGCGCGGCCAGCGCCTCGCCGACGAACCTGTAGCTGGCGCGGTCGCCGGTCGTCCAGGTGCCGCCATAGAAGAACACGACCAGCGGCCGCGCACCCTGGGCCGGCTGGGTGGCCGGCAACGGCTGGTACACGTCGAGCAACTGGCGGGGCGCCTGGCCGTAGGCGATGCCGCCCTGGAACCGGTAGGTGTCGGTTGGCACCAGGCCGTTGAGCACCTTGACCGGCGAGCAGGCCGGGAGCACCGCGGCGGCGATGACGCAGAGGGCGATGAAGAAAGCGCCGCGACGCCGGTGGAGTGACGCGAAGGTGGGAAGACTCATCGCAACAGTACGCACGCGGGCGGGCGCCGGTTTCGTCAGATCGGCAACTGCGTGGTCGACAGCACCTGCTTGAGCACAACGAAAGTCCGGACCTGCCGCACCCCCGGCAGGTACAGCAGCTGCTCGGCATGCAGGTGGTTGAAGCTGTCGTTGTCGCGCGTGCGCACGAGCATGAAGTAGTCGAACTCGCCCGTGACCACATGGCACTCGAGGCAGCCCGACACCTTCTGCGCGGCCTTCTCGAAATCGGCGAACGAGTCAGGCGTGGAGCGGTCAAGCACCACGCCGATCATCACGAGCATGCCGACGTCGAGCGCGTCGGCATCGAGCAGGGCGACGATGCCCTTGATGAACCCCTCCGCCTTGAGCCGCTCGACGCGGCGCAGGCAGGCGGCCGCACTGAGATTGACCTTGGCGGCCAGCGCCACGTTCGACAGCGAGGCGTCGCGCTGAAGGGCGCGGAGGATGGCGCGGTCGGTGCGATCGAGCTCCGGCGCGATACGCAATTTTGTTGTGCTCATGCCTTATTTTTCGTCTTGAAAGTTTTCGATCTGGCCATAGTGCCTTTTTTTCTCTAGAGAATCCACAAAACTTCGCAAGCACGTTGCGTTCGCTTCTTTCTACGATCTAAGGCTTCAACTCCCTGGAGCCGCTCCCATGAATCTGAAGAAGTTTCCCCGCTACGCCCTGACCTTCGGCCCCACGCCGATTCACCCGCTGAAGCGGCTGAGCGCGCACCTCGGCGGCAAGGTCGACCTTTATGCCAAGCGCGAGGACTGCAACAGCGGCCTGGCCTTCGGCGGCAACAAGACGCGCAAGCTCGAATACCTGATCCCCGAGGCGCTCGAGGGCGGCTACGACACGCTGGTGTCCATCGGCGGCATCCAGTCGAACCAGACGCGGCAGGTGGCCGCGGTGGCCGCGCACCTCGGGCTGAAGTGCGTGCTGGTGCAGGAGAACTGGGTCAACTACTCCGACGCGGTGTACGACCGGGTCGGCAACATCGAGATGTCACGCATCATGGGCGCCGACGTGCGGCTGGACGCGGCAGGCTTCGACATCGGCATCCGCAAGAGCTGGGAAGACGCGATGGAGAGCGTGCGCAAGGCAGGCGGCAAGCCGTTTCCGATTCCGGCGGGCTGCTCGGAGCATCCGCGCGGCGGGCTCGGCTTCGTCGCCTTTGCCGAAGAAGTGCGCCAGCAGGAGGCCGAGCTGGGCTTCAAGTTCGACTACATCGTGGTCTGCGCGGTCACCGGCAGCACGCAGGCCGGCATGGTGGTGGGCTTCGCGGCCGACGGCCGGGCCGACCGCGTGATCGGCATCGACGCCTCGGCCAAGCCGCAGCAGACCTTCGACCAGATCCTGCGCATCGCGAAGAACACGGCCGAGCTGGTGGAGCTGGGCCGCGACATCACCGAGAAAGACGTGGTGCTCGACCGCCGCTTCGGCGGCCCCGAGTACGGGCTGCCGAACGACGGCACGCTGGAAGCCATTCGCCTGTGCGCGCGCTTCGAGGGCATGCTGACCGACCCCGTGTACGAGGGCAAGTCGATGCACGGGATGATCGAGAAGGTGCGGCTGGGGGAATTCCCGGCCGGCTCGAAGGTGCTGTATGCGCACCTGGGCGGGGTGCCCGCGCTGAACGCCTACAGCTTCCTGTTCCGCAACGGTTGAGCCGACTCAGCTCGCGCGGCAGATCTTGAGCATGTTGGTGCCGCCAGGGGCACCCATCGGCTCGCCGCAGGTAATGGCGTAGACGTCGCCGCTCTGCACGATGCCGCGCTTCTTCAGGTGGTTTTCGGCCTGCTGCAGCGCGGTGTCGCGGTCGCTTTCCGAATCCATCAGCAGCGGACGCACGTTGCGATACAGCGCCAGCTTGCGCTGCGTGGCCAGCCGCGAGGTCAGCGCGTACATGGGAATGTGCGCGCGGTGGCGGCTCATCCACAGGATGGTGGAGCCCGACTCGGTCAGCGCCACGATGGCCTTGGCGCCCAGGTGGTGGGCAGTGAACAGCGCGCCCATGGCGATCGACTGGTCGATGCGGCTGTAGGTCTTGCCGCTGAAATCGGCGTCGAGCGTCTTGTCTTCGGCAGCTTCGGCGGCTTCGCAGATGCGGCTCATCTCCTGCACGGTCTCGAGCGGGTAGCGGCCCGAGGCGGTCTCGGCCGAGAGCATCACGGCGTCGGTGCCGTCGAGCACGGCGTTGGCCACGTCGCTCACTTCGGCGCGCGTGGGCACGGGGTTGGTGATCATCGACTCCATCATCTGGGTCGCGGTGATCACCACCTTGTCCATGTCGCGCGCCATGCGGATCATTTTTTTCTGCAGCGCCGGCACGGCCGCATTGCCCACCTCGACCGCGAGATCGCCGCGCGCAACCATGATGCCGTCGCTGGCGCGCAGGATTTCTTCCAGCTTCGGGATGGCTTCAGCGCGTTCGATCTTGGCGATCATGCCGGGCTTGTGGCCGTACTCGGCCGCGGCCACGTTGCACAGCTGGCGCGCCATTTCCATGTCGGTGGCGTTCTTCGGGAAGCTCACGGCCACGTAGTCGGCCTGGAAGCTCATCGCGGTCTTGATGTCTTCCATGTCCTTGGCAGTCAACGCGGGCGCCGTGAGGCCACCACCCTGCTTGTTGATGCCCTTGTTGTTCGACAGCTCGCCGCCCAGCTTGACGGTGGTGTGCACGGCCTCGCCCTTGACGGCGTCGACGGTCAGCACGATGAGGCCGTCGTTCAGCAGCAGCCTGTCGCCAGGCTTCACATCGCGCGGGAGGTCTTTGTAGTCGAGGCCCACGGCATCGGCGTCGCCGAGTTCGGTGCGCGAGGCGTCGAGCACGAACTTGGCGCCCGGCTCCAGCCAGACCTTGCCCTGCGCGAACTTGCCGACGCGGATCTTGGGGCCCTGCAGGTCGGCCATGATGGCCACTTCGCGGCCGGCCTTGCGGGCGGCTTCGCGCACCATGGCGGCGCGGTCGATATGGTCTTGCGCGGTGCCGTGGCTGAAGTTCAGCCGCACCACGCTGACCTTGGCCTGGATCATCTTTTCCAGCAATTCGGGGGTGCTGGACGCCGGACCGAGCGTGGCAACGATCTTGGTGGCGTGGCGGGGGATGCGGTCCGTGCTCATGAGGGTAGTCTCCGTTTTGTATTCGCTACTGT
The DNA here is from genome assembly GCF_900111625.1 of Variovorax sp. OV084. Taxonomy (NCBI): domain Bacteria; kingdom Pseudomonadati; phylum Pseudomonadota; class Betaproteobacteria; order Burkholderiales; family Comamonadaceae; genus Variovorax; species Variovorax sp. OV084. Next base: position 123,101 of record NZ_FOII01000003.1, read on the forward strand.
ATACACTTTGTGTGTCGGACGGAAGTCACCCATGGGTTTTCCCGCGCAGGGCCTTGCTCAACCGGCCGCGCGCTTCGACAGGATCTCGAAGGCCGGCAGGGTCTTGCCTTCCAGCACTTCCAGGAAGGCGCCGCCGCCGGTCGAGATGTAGCCGACCCGCTTTTCGATGCCGTACTTGGCGATGGCCGCCAGCGTGTCGCCGCCGCCGGCGATAGAGAAGGCGCTGCTGTCGGCAATAGCTTGCGCGATGGCCTTGGTGCCATTGGCGAAGGCGTCGAACTCGAACACGCCCACCGGGCCGTTCCAGACGATGGTGCCGGCTTCGCGCAGCTGCGCGGCCAGGATCGCGGCCGTCTTCGGGCCGATGTCGAGGATCAGGTCGTCGTCGGCCACATCGCTTGCGTCCTTGACGGTGGCGGCCGCATCGGCCGCGAAGGTCTTGGCCGTGACCACGTCCACCGGAATCGGCACGTCGGCGCCGCGCGCGCGCATGGCGTCGATCACCGCCTTGGCCTGGTCGACCAGGTCGGGCTCGGCCAGCGACTTGCCGATCTTCAGGCCGGCCGCCAACATGAAGGTGTTGGCGATGCCGCCACCCACGATCAGCTGGTCGACGTTGGCCGACAGGCTCTTGAGGATGGTGAGCTTGGTGCTGACCTTGGAGCCGGCCACGATGGCCACCAGCGGCCGCTTGGGTTGCGCCAGCGCCTTGGTGATGGCGTCGATCTCGGCCGCCAGCAACGGGCCGGCCGCGGCGATCTTCGCGAACTGCGCGATGCCGTAGGTGGTGGCCTCGGCGCGGTGGGCGGTGCCGAAGGCGTCGTTCACGTAGATGTCAGTGAGGGCGGCCAGCTTCTTGGCCAGTGCCTCGTCGTTCTTCTTCTCGCCCTTGTTGACGCGGCAGTTCTCGAGCAGCACGATCTGGCCGGGCTTGACGTCGACGCCGTCGACCCAGTTGGCGACCAGCGGCACTTCGCGACCGAGCAGTTCGCCCAGGCGCTTGGCGACGGGGGCAAGCGAGTCTTCGGGTTTGAACTCGCCTTCGGTCGGGCGGCCCAGGTGCGACGTGACCATCACTGCTGCACCAGCGTCGAGCGCCAGCTGGATGCAAGGCACCGAGGCGCGCACGCGCGTGTCTTCGGTGATGTTGCCTGCGTCGTCCTGCGGCACGTTGAGGTCGGCACGGATGAAGACGCGCTGGCCGGCGGCTTTGCCCTGTGCGCAGAGGTCGGTGAATCGAATGACGTTCATGGATCTGGAGGAGGTGGAAGACGGGTCGGCCTGCATTGTAGGTTTGGCCCCACTGCCGCTCTACGCGCCTGTTGCAGCGCTCCGATGCTTTTCAGCCCTTTTGCTGCGCCTTGGCGAAGCTTTCGAGAACGCCGACAAAGCTCGCGGCGGCCGGCGACAGCGAGCGCCGCGCCGCGCTGTAGACGCACACCTCGCGGTGAAAGTCGGGCGATTCGAGCCTCACCATCTGCAGGCCATGGGCGCGCACCAGCGGCGCCGAATAGGTCGGGCACACCGTGAGCCCCAGCCCCGAGGCCACCATGCCGAGGGCGGTGGTCATGTACGACACCTCCTGCGTGGCGGGGCGCAACATGTAGTCGCGCTCTGCCGCGGCCAGCTCGGGCAGCACGCGCTGGCGAAAATCGCGCGTGGGGGCGATGAAGGTGTACGGCTCGAGCTCGTGCCAGCGAACCTTGCGGCGGTTGGCAAAGGCATGGCCGGGCGGGCAGATCAGCCAGTGCCGGTCGCGCAGCAGCGTGCGGCGCTCGATGGCGCTGTCGACGGCCACATCCTGCCCCACGGCCAACTCCACGTCGCCGGCCGTCACCCCTGCGAGCAGGTTCTCGGGCAGCGTGTCGGTCAGGCGCACATCCACGTCGGGGTACTGCTCGCGGTAGAGCGCGATCACGCGCGGCATCAACGTGCAGGCCATGAGCTGCGGCGCCGCAAGCCGTAGCAAGCCTTTCTTCTTGTCACGCAAATCCGTGACGCCGGCCACCGCGCTCGTCAGGTCGCCAAGCAGGCGATGCACCGACGGCAAGAACTCGCGCCCCGCCTCCGACAGCTGCACGCTGCGGGTGTTGCGGTCGAGCAGCTGCACACCCATCTCTCGCTCCAACTCACGCACCAGCACGCTGAGCGCCGACTGCGTGAGGTGCAGCTGCTGCGCCGCCGCGGTGAAGCTGCCGGTTTCGGCCACGGCGGCGAAGGCGCGCAACTGGCGCAGGGTGAGATTCATATATACGGTTATTTCATCAATCGATGAATTAATTTCGATTGCATCATAAGACGCGGCATCGCCCAATAACGGCTCACTGGAGACACGAGCCATGCCGATCCCCCCACCCGTGCGCGGGCTGCACCACTTCGCCTGGCGCTGCCGCGACAGCGAGGAAACCCGCCGCTTCTACGAAGACCTGCTGGGCCTGCCGCTGGCCCACGTCATCAAGAGCGACCACGTGCCGAGCACGGGCGAGTACTGCCCCTACGTGCACATCTTTTTCCAGATGCGCGACGGCTCGTACATCGCCTTCTTCGACCTGGGCGACGACATCGCCGCACTGCCCTCGCCCAACACGCCCTCGTGGGTGAACCACATCGCGCTGCGCGTCGATTCGGTGGCCGACCTGCTGGCGGCCAAGGCGCGGCTCGAAGGCGCGGGCGTCGAGGTACTGGGCGTGACCGACCACCACATCATCGAATCGATCTACTTCTTCGACCCCAACGGCATTCGCGTGGAGCTGACCACGCCGACCGTGCCGCAAGCGGAGATGGACGCGCACGCGCTGCGCGCTCGCGCCGACCTCGATGCGTGGACCGCGCGCAAGGCCGAACTTCGTGCGACAGCAGCAAAGGGTGCGCCGAATGTCTGAGCTGCAACTCGCCGTCATCGACGTGAAGCCCGGCGCGGCGATGGAAAGCCAGTCGGGCCTGCAGATGCTGCGCCCGCGCATCTACGGCGCCTTCCGCGCGCCGCAAGGCCCGAAAAAGGTCGCCGCCATCGTGATGCACCCGACCAGCAACTTCATGGGCCACTACCTGATCGGCCCGCTGGCCGAGCGCGGCATCTGCTGCATGGGGCTCAACTCGCGCTTCGTGGGCAACGACACGGTGCTGCTGATGGAGCGTGCCATTCAAGACCTGGGCGCCGGCGTGCAGTACCTGCGCGCTGCCGGCTACGAAAAGGTGTTTCTCGTCGGCAACTCGGGCGGCGCGGCGCTCGCGAGCTTCTACCAGGCGCAGGCCGAGAAGCTCACGGCCACGCACCTGCCCGACGGTGACCCCACGCACCTGCACCCGAGCGACCTTCCGCCCGTGGACGGCATCGCGCTGTGCGCCGCGCACCTGGGCCGCACGCGGCTGATGCGCGACTGGATCGACCCGTCCGTCACCGACGAGCACGACCCGCTCTCGGTGAACCCCGAACTCGACATGTACGACCCGCGCCACCGCGTGCCCTACGACAGCGACTTTCTCGCGCGCTTCAGCGCTGCGCAGAAGGCGCGGCTGGACCGCATCGAGCAATGGGCCATCGACCGGCTTGCCTTGTTGCGCAACACGCCGGGCGCGCCGCGCGACCAGACCTTCATCGTCTATCGCACGCATGCCGATCCGCGCTGCGTGGACCTGTCGCTCGACCCCAACGACCGCCTTCCGGGCAGCGTGTGGGGCGACGCCCGGCAGGTGAACTACTCGGCCAATGCGATGGGGCGTACCACCTCGCTGACGGCGTTTCTCTCGCAATGGTCGTCGCGCTCGCAGGCCGACGGGCCGACAAACCTTGCGCGCACCACGGTGCCGAAGCTGCTGCTGACCTACACGGGCGACCAGTCGACCTTTCCGAGCACGCGCGATGCGTGGATGGCAGCGGACGAGTCGCGCATCCGAAACGTCGACATCGTCGGCGGCAACCACTACCTCGCGGGGCAGCCGGAGCTGATCCCCAAGGCGGCGGACGCCATCGCCGAGTTCGCGCACGCGCTGTAGAAGAGACATGGAAAACTTTGCTTTCGCGCCGGCCTACGAACTGCCGGTCTGGCCCTTCACGCCACCGCCCGAACTGGGCAGCGCGAAGGTCGTGCGCCACCCCATCGTGATCGTCGGTGCCGGCCCCTCGGGCCTCACGCTGGCCTGCGACCTCGCGCAACGCGGCGTGCGCGCCGTGCTGCTCGACGAAGACGACACCGTCGGCGTGCGCGGCGCCTCGTCGCGCGGCATCTGCTATGCGCAGAAGAGCCTGGAGATCTTCGAACGCCTGGGCATCTACGAACGCATCGCGGCCAAGGGCATCACCTGGTCGTTCGGGCGCACCTTCTCGGGAGAGCAGGAGGTCTACAACTTCAACCTGCAGGCCAACAGCGTCTCGAAGCAGCCGCCCTTCATCAACCTGCAGCAGTTCTACGTCGAGTGGTTTCTGGTCGAGCGCATCCTCGAACTCAGGCTGACCGACCTGCGCTGGAAGAGCCGCGTGACGCGCGTCGAGCAACTGGCCGATGGCGTGCGCCTGGACATCGAAACGCCCGCCGGCAGCTACACCATCGAGGCGGACCGGCTGATCGACGCGACGGGCGCCAACAGCCCGATCCGCACGCAGCTCGGCATCGAGGCGCACGCGTCGCGCAGCACCGACCGCTGGTGCATCAGCGACGTGCGCTTCAGGAAGCCTCTGCCGACCGAGCGCTGGACCTGGGTCGATGCGCCCTTCAACGAAGGCCGCGGCGTGTGGCAGCACCTGATGGCCGACGGCGTGTGGCGCATCGACTACCAGATGCCCGAAGACTGCGACACGGCCTACATCAGCCAGCCCGAAGTGGCGGGCGCGCGGCTGCGCGAGCAACTCGGGCCGGACGTGGAGTTCGAGTTCGTGTGGATCGGGCCGTACGGCTACCGCGACCATCTGCTCGACAGCTTCCGGCATGGCCGCGTGTTCTTCATCGGCGATGCGGCGCATGTGGTGAGTCCGTTCGGCGCGCGCGGGGGCAACAGCGGCATCCAGGATGCGGCGAACCTGGGCTGGAAGCTCGCGCTGGTCGCGCAGGTCAAGGCCGGCGACACCCTGCTCGACAGCTACGACGCGGAACGCCAACCCGCCGCGCAGCAGAACCTGCAGGTGACGAGCCGATCGGCACGCTTCCTGGCGCCGCGCTCGCCGGCCGAGCACACGCTGCGCCGCGCCGTGGTGGCGCTGGCGGCGCGCCATCCCTTTGCGCGGGCGCTGGTGAACACCGGGCGCATGTCGGTCGCCAACGACTACCCGGCCGCGCCGCTGCTGCCCGAAGGCGCGCGCTCGGTGCAGAACCTGCCACTGCGCTGGGCCGATGGCCGCGAGACGACGCTGATGCAACTGCTGTCCGAGGGAACGCACTGCATCGGCCTCTGGTTCGCGCCGACCCGCGAGCAGGCGAAGGCGGCCCTCGATGCCACGGCGTCGCTGCCGCTGCGCCTGCTGGCCGTGGGAGGAGACAGCGGCCTGCCCACGCTGCAGGCCGACGACAGGCTCGCGAGCCATCTCGGCATCGGCGATGCGGGCAGCTTTGCTCTCGTGCGGCCCGACGCCTATCGCGCCGCCGTGCTGGCGAATGCCACGCCGGAAATCATCGCCTCCGCCTTGCGCACCGCGCTGGGCCACGACAGCAACCCATGATCACCGAGCCCCGCATTCCGGACCCCGATGGCTTCTACGCGGCCCTGCTCGCCGCGCACGAAGGCCGCACCGACGCGCAGAGCGCCGACCTCAACGCCCGCCTCGTGCTGCTGCTGGCCAACCAGTGTGCCGACCAAGACCTGCTGCTCGCCTGCATCCGCGCAGCCGCCGAAGACACCACGACAACAACCGCCCCATGACCACTTCCGTCTCTTTCGCCTCTGCGTCCGACACCCGCGAGCAGAAGCCGCAACTGCGCGAGCTCGCGCCCGGTGCCTACGGCTACATCAGCGACTTCGATCCCAACTGCGGCTTCGTCGTCGGCGACGAGCAGGTGGTGCTGATCGACACGCGCCCCACGCCGCGCATGGCGCGCGACTTTCTCGCGGCCATCCGCACGGTGACCGACAAGCCCATCCGCACGATCGTGCTCACGCACTACCACGCAGTGCGCGTGATGGGCGCAAGCGCCTTCGACGAAGTGAAGGACATCATCGCGAGCAACGGCACGCTCTACTGGATCCGCACGCGTGGCCAGGCCGATTTCGATTCGGAGGTCGGCCGCTTTCCGCGCCTGTTCGCCGGCGTCGAGGAGATTCCGGGCCTGACCCTTCCGACGAAGGTCTTCGAGCGCGAGATGACGCTGCAGCTCGGCGGTGGCCGCGAATTGCATCTGAAGGCGCTGGGCCGCGGTCACTCGGGCGGCGACACGGTCGCATGGCTGCCCGACTGCGGCGTGCTGTTCTCGGGCGACGTGGTGGAGAACCGCTGCGGCGTGTACGCGGGCGACGCCTACATCGGCGACTGGGCCGGCACGCTCGACGCGGTGGCGGCGCTGAAGCCGCGCATGCTGGTGCCCGGGCGCGGCGCGGTGCTGCAGGACGAAGCCGCATGCGCCGAGGCCATCGGCCTGACCAAGGCATTTCTCTCGACACTGCTCGACGGCGTGAAGGCCGGCATCGCCGCGGGCGACACGCTCAAGGGCTGCTTTGCGCGCGCCGAAGCGGCGATGACGCCGCGCTTCGGCAACTGGCCCGTGTTCCAGCACGTGCTGCCCTTCGACGTCTCGCGCGCGTACGACGAACTGCGCGGCATCGAGCACCCCGTGGTGTGGACCGCCGAGCGCGACCGCGAGCTGTGGCAGACGCTGCGCGGCGAATGACCTGAACCGATTTCAAAACAAGCAACGGAGACAAGAGACGATGAAGCGATTCCTTCTGCCCCTGCTGAGTGCAGCCCTCACGCTGGCCAGCAGCCTTGCATCGGCGCAGCCGGCCGCCTACCCCAGCCAGCCCGTCAAATGGATCGTGCCCTACGTGGCCGGCGGCGGCACCGACAACCTGGCTCGCACGCTCGCCGAGGCGATGCAGCCTTCGCTCGGGCAGCCGCTCATCATCGACAACCGGCCCGGCGCGTCCACCAACATCGGCGTGTCCGTGATGATGCAGGCCAAGCCTGACGGCTACACGATCATGCAGGCCGAGAACGCGGCGCTGCTCTTCAACGAGCACATGTTCGCCAAGCTGCCGTACAAGCCCGCGAGCGACTTCACCTACATCGGCACCATCGGCCGCTTTCCGGTGGCGCTGGTGGTGCACCCCGACTTTCCCGCGAAGAACGTGGCCGAGTTCGTGCGCTACGTGAAGGCCAACCCCGACAAGGTGAGCTACGCCTCGCCCGGCAACGGCTCGCCGCACCACATGGCGATGGAGCTCTTCAAGCAGAAGGCCGGCCTGACGATCACGCACGTGCCGTACAAGGGCGCCGCGCCCGCCATGACCGACGTGATGGGCGGCCAGGTGCCGACGATGATGCTGGACCTGGCCTCGGGCCTGCCGATCATCAGGTCGGGCAAGGTGCGGGTGCTGGCCATTGCGCTGCCGCAGCGGGCGAGCGCCCTGCCCGAGGTGCCGACCTTCGTCGAGGCTGGTTTCAGCGACGTCAACGCCTACGCCTTCCACGGCCTGATCGGCCCGGCCGGCATGCCGCCCGAAACGGTGGCGCGGCTCAACGGCGAACTGCACAAGGCGATGAAGGCGCCGAAGGTGGTGAAGCTGTTCGCGGACTTCGGCTTCGAGGCGCTGCCCGGAACACCGCAGGATTTCTACAAGCTGTCTCGCGCCGAGAGCGAGCGCTGGGGCAAGATCATTGCGGCCGCCGGCGTGAAGCTGGATTGACGAGCCACGAGCCCCCCGGGCTTTTCACTTCGCTTCGCTGCGTGTAACTCCACCCCCCAAGGGGGAGGCGCGGCCCGCCTTGGGGCGGCCCGGCGGCGGCCGCCCGTTACCAGCCCAGGCCGAGGTGCAGCGGCAGGTACACCGCCATGCCGGCGAGCATGGTGCCGAGCACGCCACGCCGCCAGTAGAAATACGCCGCGCCGACGACCGCCGCATACAGGCGGGCGTCGTGCAGCGTGGTGATGAGATGGCCCTGCGTCATGACGATCTCGGGCGCGATCACGCCCGCGAGCGCGGCGGCCGGCGCGTAGTGCAGCGCGCGGTGCGCCCACTCGGGCAGGCCCCAGGGCCGGTCGAGGATGAAGAAGAAGCAGCGCGTGAGCACGGTGACGAGCGCCAGCCCGACGATCACGCCCATGGTCCACCAGTCGGTGGTCGCGCTCGCGCCGCTCACTTGTCGTCCTCCGCGGTGGGGTCGAGGCCGAACTGCTTTTCGAGCCAGAAGCACAGCAGCACGGCCACGCCGATGGCGACCACGATGTTGAGCTTCAGCGGCAGCGAGTAAGCCGCGACGGCAGTGGCGCCGGCAATCAGCGCGGCCAGCACGCGCAGGCGCGTCGTTGCCATCGAGCAGACGATGGCCACCAGGCTCAGCACGCCAGCAAAGCTCAGGCCCCAGGTCTGCGGAATGAAGTTGGCCAGCGCCACGCCCAGCAGGCTCATGCCCATCCAGGCGCCCCAGGTCACGAAGTAATTGCCGGTGAGGTAGGCCTCTTGCGACTCCTGCTCGGCGATGGTCAGCGGCGGCTTCGGGTACTTCTTCGTGAAGAGCGCGTAGCTCATGTCCGCCGTGAGGTAGCCGTGCGTCATGCGGCGCCAGCGCGGCATGTGCATGAGGTAGGGCCGCAGGTGCAGGCTGAACACCACGAAGCGCAGGTTGACGCAGAAGCCCGTGGCCAGGATCACCCAGGCGGGGGCGCCGGCAAACAGCAGCGGAATGGCTGCGAGTTGCGAGCTGCCCGCGTAGACCAGCAGCGTCATCGCGAGCGCCTCGACCGTGCTCATGTTCGACTTGACCATGGCCACGCCGGTCATGAGGCCCCAGGCGCCGATGCCCATCGCCACCGGGGACATGTCGCGCATGCCGACGCGGAATTCAGGGCGGCTGCGGATGCTTTTCGAGAGAAACATCAGCCGAACACCTGCCCGGGCTTCAGGTCGAAGCCGCGCAGGAAATCGGCCACGGGCAGGCGCTTGCCGCCCGGACGCTGGAGTTCGGTGACGTTGACGACCGAGCCGGCGGCCGCGACGGCCACGCCGGCATCGCTGACGGCCAGGATCGTGCCCGGCGCGGCGGACGCCTCGGGCGAGCCTGCAGAGTGGGCGGCCCAGAGCTTGACGGTCTCGCCGTCGAGCGGGCTGTTGGCCCCCGGGAACGGGTCGAAGGCACGAATGCGGCGCACGATGGCGTCGGCCGGCTGGGCCCAGTCGATCAGCGCTTCGTGCTTCTCGACCTTGTTGGCGTAGGTGACGCCTTCGGCGGGCTGCGGCGTGCGAGTGAGCGTGCCGATGCGCGCCAGCGCCTCGACGATCATCTTTCCGCCCAGATCGGCCAGGCGGTCGTGCAGGCGTGCGGTGTTGTCGTCGCTGCCGATGTCGACGGCCTCGCGCAGCAGCATGTCGCCGGTGTCGAGGCCGGCGTCCATCTGCATGATGGTGATGCCGGTCTGGGCGTCGCCCGCCTCGATGGCGCGGTGGATGGGCGCAGCGCCGCGCCAGCGCGGCAGCAGGCTGGCGTGGATGTTGAGGCAGCCGTGCGCCGGCAGGTCGAGCACCCACTGGGGCAGGATCAGGCCATAGGCCGCGACCACCATCACGTCGGGCCTGGCGGCCAGCAGGGTGTCGCGCGCGGCCGAGGCCTCGTCGGGGTACTTGCCATCCAGTCGCAGGCTGCGCGGCTGGGCCACGGGCCAGTTGTTGGCAACAGCACACTGCTTGACGGGGGAGGCCTGCAGCTTCATGCCACGGCCGGCGGGGCGGTCGGGCTGGCTCATCACCAGCACGATGTCATGGCCGGCGGCGGCAATGGCTTCGAGGGCGACGCGCGCGAACTCGGGCGTGCCCGCAAAAATGACTCTGAGGCGGCTCAATCCCGGATCCGATCGAAATCGAGATCGTCCCCCGTGTGATAGCGACGGGCCACGCCGGTCGGATCGATGTAGATGTACAGCATGCGGCGCTCGTTCACGGCCTTGTAGCGCCAAGTCCAGACCGCGCCGTCAAAGGAGCTGACACGGGTGATTTCATAGGGACGGCCATAGAAGGCCATCACGTCGTTCTGGCGCCACTGGTTGACCTTGATGTCGTAGCCGAAGCGCGCTTCGCTGAGCACCTGCGTCACCGAGACGACCTTGCCCGAGGCGTCGACGTCGATGTCGGTGACCTCGAAGCCGGCCGGCATGCGCGAGTACTGCAGCCGCTCGCCACCACCAGTGAGCGGGTAGCGACCGGTGGGGGCGCCCAGGCGCTGCAGGGTGTCGGCGGCGGTGGCACCGGGTTGCACGCGCGTGGGTTCGTTGGCGCAGCCGGCAATGAGTCCCAGCCCGGCGACCGCGAAGACCCCCAGTGCCGCAAGGGAGCCGAAGCGCCGTGCCGCCATGGCGTTCAAGCCCTTTCCCGCATGTCTTCGCGCTGTTGCTTCAGCAGCTTGCTCTTGATGCGGTTGCGCTTCAGGGGGGAGAGGTATTCGACGAACACCTTGCCCAGCAGGTGGTCGAGTTCGTGCTGGATGCACACGGCCAGCAAGCCGTCGGCCTCGATGCTGCGCGATTCGCCGTTCTCGTCGAGCGCCTGCACCTTGACCGAGGTCGAGCGCATCACACCGTCGTAGATGCCGGGCACCGACAGGCAGCCTTCTTCATTCAGCACCTTTTCGTCGCTGGCCCATGTGATTTCGGGGTTGATCAGCACGATCGGCTGGTTACGCTCCTCGGACACGTCGATGACGACGAGGCGCTCGTGCACGTCGACCTGGGTCGCTGCCAGGCCGATGCCGTTGGCGTCGTACATGGTTTCCAGCATGTCGGCGACCAGGGTCTTGATGCGCGCGTCGACGCCCTGCACCGGCTTGGCCACGGTGTGCAGGCGTTTGTCCGGGTAACTCAGAATGATTCGTTTGGCCATGAAATCGGGGGAAAGTTGTGGCTATTTTCGCCAATTCCGCGACGTGACGCGCCATCTGGCCCCGAAAACGTTGCCCTCCCAAGGGGTTCAGCGCAGAATTCGTAGCAAATTGTGAGATTCGTATGCGCAGCGATACGTCGCGCGCTCACCCATCCAGACATGAAAAAGCTCAGACTCACCGACCGCCAGCGCCCCTCCCTCCTTGCCACGCTGACAGCCCTGGCGGTGATCGGCAGTTGCGGCGCCACGACAGCCTGGGCTCAAAACTACCCCGTCACGCCGCAGCAGCGCGCCACCGCCCAGCAGACCGCCCAGGCCGGTGTGCCGCTGAACGAACTGTCGCCCAAGGCGCCCGACGAATACACCGTCAAGTCAGGCGACACGCTCTGGGCCATCTCCCGCCTCTACCTGCTGCACCCCTGGCGCTGGCCGGAGCTGTGGGGCATGAACATCAATGAAATCGCCAACCCGCACCGGATCTATCCGGGCCAGGTGCTCTACCTGGACAAGAGCGGTGGCCGCGCCCGCCTGACCACCCGCCGCGGCGGCTTCAGCGGCGACGGCGGAACCATCAAGCTGTCACCTCGCACCCGTTTCGACTCGCTGGCCGGCATGGCACTGCCCACGCTCAACCCGAGCATCATCGAGCCCTTCCTCAGCGAACCCATCGTGGTGGACGCCGGCACGCTGGAAAGCGCCCCGCGGATCGTCGCGGGCAACGACAGCCGCGTGCTGCTGTCGCGCGGCGACCGGGCCTATGCCCGCGGCAACGCCGAATCGCCGCTGGTCGAGGTGCCGGGCCCGGTGCAGAACTTCCGCATCTTCCGCAACGCCACGCCGCTGAAGGACCCGGGCACGGGCGAAATCCTCGGCTACGAGGCTCAGTACCTGGGCAAGGCCCGGCTGCAGCGCGGCGAATCGACCACCGTCGAAACGGTGGAAGACAAGGACGTCATCACCGTGGTGCCCGCCAGCATCGACATCATCGCGTCGCGCGAGGAAATGCGCGCCGGCGACCGCCTGCTGCCCGAGCCGCCGCGCCAACTGCTGAGCTACGTGCCGCGCGCACCGTCGACACAGGTCGACGGCCGCATCATCTCGGTCTACGGCAACGCGGTGCAGTTCGCGGCGCAGAACCAGGTGGTGGCCATCAACAAGGGCACGCGCGACGGCATCGACAACGGCCACGTGCTGGCCATCCTGAAGAACGGCGAGACCATCCTCGACCGCACCGGCACCCGCAAGGAAACCATCAAGCTGCCGAACGAACGCATCGGCCTGCTGATGGTGTTCCGCACCTTCGAGAAGGTTTCGTACGCACTGGTGCTCGAAATCAACGACACTCCGCGCGCCGGCGACTTCCTCGTCAATCCCTGACCTGCGACTCCGGCTTTCCTTCTCGACACTCGTTTGGAACGCGCAGAACTCGCAGGCTGGCTGCGACTTTCACTGACGCCCGGCATCGGTGACGGTGCCGCGCGCCGTTTGCTCGCGGCCTTTGGCCTGCCCGAGGGCGTCTTCGCGCAGCCGCATGCCGCGCTGCGCGAGGTCGTCTCCTCTGCGCAGGCCGAGGCGCTGCTGCAACCGCCCGTGGGCTTGCAGACACAGATCGACCAGACCTGGCAGTGGCTCCACACGACCGACAACGGTGTCTCGCGCCGTGTCGTGACGCTGGGCGATGCCAGCTACCCGGCCTCGCTGCTCGAAATGGCCGACCCGCCGTTGATGCTCTACGTGGTCGGCGCCGCCGGCTTCGACCTCACGCAGCTCGGCCACAGCATTGCCGTGGTGGGCAGCCGCAATCCAACGCCGCAGGGCGCGACCAATGCGCGCAGCTTCGCGCGGGCGCTGGGCGAGGCGGGCTTGCCCGTGGTCTCAGGACTCGCGCTGGGCGTGGACGGTGCGGCGCACCAGGGCGCGCTCGATGCGGCCGGCGACGCCTCGCGGCTCGCGACTGTGGCCGTGGTGGGCACCGGGCTCGACCGCGTCTACCCCGCGCGGCACCGCGACCTGGCGCACCGCATCACGCTGCAGGGGCTGATCGTGAGCGAGCTGCCGCTGGGCACGCCGCCCCTCACGCAGAATTTTCCGAAGCGCAACCGGCTCATCGCCGGGCTTGCACGCGGCACGCTGGTGGTCGAGGCGGCGCTGCAGTCGGGCTCGCTGATCACCGCGCGGCTCACGTCGGAGCAGGGCAAGGAAGTGTTCGCCATTCCGGGCTCGATCCATTCGCCGCAATCGCGCGGCTGCCATGCGCTGATCCGCCAGGGCGCGAAGCTGGTGGAGTCGGTGAGCGACATCCTCGAAGAACTTCCGCCCCTCGGGGCACCAGCTGCGGCCGCGCCCTCTGCCGGCAACGGGCACCCGGCCGCCACCACCGAAGACCCGCTGCTGGAGGCCCTCGGCTTCGACCCCGTCAGCCTCGACGCACTGAGCGCGCGCACCGGATGGAGTGCGGCCGCGCTGCAGGCGAAGATGCTCGAACTCGAGCTGGAAGGCCATATCTCACGCCTGCCGGGCGGACTCTTCCAGCGAGCGGCTTCCACCTAGTCTGGATTGCACGAACGTCGGCTATATTGGGCTCATGTTCGAAGTGCTTGTTTTTGTGTACGAAAACTATTGGCGCGGCGATGCCTGCCCAGAGCCGGAGCAACTGGGCCGCAAGCTCAGTGCACACGGCTTCGAGGCAGAAGAAATCCGCGAGGCCCTTCACTGGCTCGACGGCCTCAGCCTTGCAACGCAAGGCATGCAGATCGAACGCAGCGCCAACGACGAGGCCAGCGCCACGGTCATTCTTCGGGGCACACCCGAAGCGGCAATGCCCCAATCTGACGACGCGATGCGCGTCTATTCGCAGGCCGAGCAGGAACACCTTGGCGCCGAGTGCCTCGGCTTCATCCGCTTTCTCGAATCATCGAACGTGCTGCCCTGCGGCTTGCGCGAGATCGTCGTTGAGCGCGCAATGGCCGCGCCTGGCGACCCGGTGGCGCTCGACGAGCTGAAGATCATCGTGTTGATGGTGCACTGGAGCACCGGCATCGAGCCCGATGCGCTGGTGCTCGACGAACTGTGCGAGAGCCGCGAAGGCCGCACGGCACACTGACCCAGGCTCGCCGCTAGTTCAGCAGCCGTTCCGGGTTGGCATCCAGCTTCGCCAGCGCCTCGCGCGTGGCGCGCACCGTGAGCGTTTCTTCTTCCGCCGGCACCAGCAGGCCCGCCTGCAGGTAGGTTGCGAGCCGGCCGGCTTGAATGAGGAAGCTGCGCCCGTCCGACGTCGCGAACAGATGCAGTTGCTTGCGCTCGCTGCGCCAGACGAACTGCACCTGGCTCACGCGGTCGTTGTGGTCGAGCATGAACCAGTTGCCCACCTGCAGCTCGTGCGCCCAGGCAATCATGTCCTCGGGCACCCTGGCGCCGGCGGCGTCCGGTATGACTTCGATCGACGCTGCATCCACGCCCAGCAGCAGTTCGATGCTGTGGGCATCGAGCGGCAGGTCGGCGGTGCCGCCCACGTCGCTCACGAAGTCTTCCAGGTGCGCCAGCCGCTCGGCCATCGCCTCGATCTTGGCCTGCGGAATGGCTTCGGTCTTCGACAGGAAGGCGTCGGACAGCGTGGCGCCGATGGTCTTGATATGGGCCTCCTGCGGCTCGTCGACGATGCCCAGCAGCGCCATGCCCTGGCGCAGGCGCTGCAGCAACTGCGGCAGGTCCTGGATGACGCGGGCGCGGTCGGTGCGGTTGGGCTTGGCGCTCGCGGCCCACACCAGCTCGGAGGCCACGCGCTTGAGCATGACGGTCTGCTCGCCCTGCGCGCCGTAGCGCAGCGCGGCAATGGCCAGCACCTCAGCCCAGATCTTGAAAAGGAACTCGCGGATCTCGTCGCGCACCGGCATGTCGTTGAGCATCTTGCGCAACTCGATGGTGTACTGGATCGCCATCGTTTCCTTCTGCTCGACCTGCTGCGCCACGCTCATCACGCGCTGCGTGGTGTCGCTCTGCGTCAGGTAGCGGTTGAGGAAGGCAACGAATTCGTCGAACACCAGCTTGAACACGCGCTGGCCGGTTTCGGGGTATTGCTCGATCACCTGCACCACGCGGCGGATCTCGCCTTCGAGCGCGCTGCCGGTGATGGCTGCCGCGTCGAAGCCCATGACGCACGAGCCCATGCGGTCGATCAGCATGCGTGCGGGGTGCTGCAGGGTGCCGAAGAACTCGGGCTCGGCAATGGCCACGCGCAGCACGGGCATCTGCAGGCGCGCGAACCACACGCGGGCCGAAAACGGAATTCGCTCCTCGGCAAGGATGGCCTGGAACATCAGCGCCACGATCTCGACCGTGGCCTTGTCGGCCGTGGTGGGCGCGCGTTTCTTGAGCTCGGTGCTGCGCCGGCGCAGGTCGACCGCCGTCTGCTGGATCAGCGTGGCCTGTTCGGCCGCGCCGTCCATGTACTGCGTGGCAGCCATCCGGTAGGCGACCTCGGCGTCGGCGATGGCACCGGCGAAGGTCCTGGAGAACACGCGGGGCGCCGCAATGCCGCCGCCCTGGCCCGGTTGGCCGCTGCCACCCGTGGCGCGCCCTTCCGCGCCCGCAGTCTGGAACTGTGCGGCGGAGCCGCCCGCCTCGCCGCCGATGCGCGCCGTCACGAAGCGCTTGAGGCTCAGCAGCGCGGTCTGCGCTCGCTGCCGCGCAATTGAGAGCGGCGAGCCGCCGGTGGTCGACGCGGGCGCCGCGGCCACGGTCGACGGCACGGATGCCTGCTGTCCTCCGAATCCATAACCAGGCCGCTGCGCGCTGTGGGGTCCGCCAGAGGACATGCCGCTGTCCACCGGCGCGGCGCCCGATCCACCACCGCTGCCACCGCCGCCCCCCGCACTGCCAGTGCGACGGACGAAGCTCTTGAGGTCGATCTCCTGCATCACGCCATTGGCGATCAGGTAGGCATTGGCGCTCTCGTAGGCCTTGACGACCACTTCGACCAGACCCTGCTGCACCGTGTCCTGCACCCGGGTCCAGAGCCCGCGGCTCAGGCCGACCGCCAGCCATTGCTCGACCAGCAGCTTGGCCAGCGTCTCGGGCTTGAGCACGTCCTTGGCGTCGAGTTCGGTGGTGCCTTCGAGGTGCTGGATGCGCAGGCGCAGATCGCTGAGTTCGAAGCTGGCCTTGTCGTGGATCAGCTGCGCGAGGCGCGAGGAGAGGATGTTGCTTTCCACCACTTCGTCGCCGATCAGCTCGAGCCGCAGCGCCGAAGGCAGCGTCGACGGACTGCCGGAGCCGGCGCCCAGCGCCTTGCGCCAGCCGGTCTGCGAGAGCGTCACCCACTGCGTGGCCTGTCCCTGGAAGGCGACGAAGTCGTCGCGGTTTTCCTGCATGGCGCGGGCGGTGCCGGCCTCGGAGGACAGCGACGTCAGCCGGTCCCGGATCGCGCGGGCCAGCGGCGCAATGGCGCCTTCCGTGGCCAATACGAAACGCTCACGCGTCTCGCGTGCGAGCTGCAGGGAAGAGGCGGACCGCGCAATGCTCATTGAAAAGTCGGAAAGGCCTGGGTGATCGATTCATCGGCAACAACCGCGAGCTTGCATCGGGAAGCGCTACCGCACAAGTGCGAAGAGTACCCGGCGTTGCCTGCGGACCGCGGTAGCAGCATTGCCGCCACCGCTTTGTTGAACCCCGAAGTATCCGTCAGACCACGGCGCCGGCGTTCGGGTCGTCTTCGGACTCGCCGTCGCGCTTGGCCGGGCCGCCCTTGATCAGGTCTTCGCGCTTCACGCCGAGCCACATGGCGATTGCCGCCGCCACGAAGGCCGACGAGTAGATGCCGAAGCAGATGCCGATGGTCAGCGCCAGCGCAAAGTAGTGCAGGGTCGGGCCGCCGAAGAAGAACATCGACAGCACCACCAGCTGGGTGGAGCCGTGGGTGATGATGGTCCGGCTGATGGTCGAGGTGATCGCGTTGTCGATGATCTCGGTGGTCGACATCTTCCGGTAGCGGCGGAAGTTCTCGCGGATCCGGTCGAAGATCACGACCGACTCGTTCACCGAATACCCCAGCACCGCCAGCACCGCCGCCAGCACCGCCAGCGAGAACTCCCACTGGAAGAAGGCGAAGAAGCCCAGGATGATCACCACGTCGTGCAGGTTGGCCAGCACGGTAGCCAGCGCAAACTTCCATTCGAAGCGGAACGCCAGGTAGATCATGATGCCGACGACCACCATGGCCAGGGCCTTCAGGCCGTTGGTGGTGAGCTCGTCGCCGACCTGCGGGCCGACGAATTCGTTGCTGCGCAGTTCCACCGTCGGCTCGGCCGCCTTCAGCGCGGTCATCACCTCGGCGCTCTGCTGGGCGGAAGTTGCCCCCTTCTTCACGGGCAGGCGGATCTGCACCGACTTGCCGAAGCTCTGCACCTGCACTTCGGTGTAGCCCAGCGTGCCGACGATTTCGCGGACCTTGCCGACATCGGCCGACTGCGTGTAGGCGACTTCCATCACCGTGCCGCCGGTGAACTCCACCGACAGGTGCAGCCCGCGGTGGAGCAGGAAGAACACCGCCAGCGCGAAGGTGACGAAGGAAACGATGTTCAGCACCAGCGCGTGGCGCATGAACGGGATGGTCTTGTGGATGCGGAAGAATTCCATGACTGTCTCTTCTGCCTCTTACTTCGTTTCGGCCACGGCAGCGCCGTCGGTCTTGGGGCGCCAGACCGTGCCGATGGACACCGTCTTGAGCTTCTTCTTCTGGCCGTACCAGAAGTTCACGAGGCCGCGCGAGAAGAACACCGCCGAGAACATCGAGGTGACGATGCCGATGCAGTGCACCACCGCGAAGCCGCGCACCGGGCCCGAGCCGAAGGCCAGCAGCGCGATGCCCGCGATCAGCGTGGTCACGTTGGAGTCGAGGATGGTGCCCCAGGCACGCTCGTAGCCCGCATGAATGGCCGCCTGCGGCGACGCCCCGTTGCGAAGTTCTTCGCGCACGCGCTCGTTGATCAGCACGTTGGAGTCGATGGCCACGCCGATGGCAAGCGCCATGGCCGCGATGCCCGGCAGCGTGAGCGTGGCCTGCAGGATCGAGAGAATGGCCACCAGCAGCATCAGGTTGACGGCCAGCGCGATCGACGAGAACAGGCCGAACAGCGCGTAGTAGATGCACATGAACACCATGATCGCGGCGAAGCCGTACATCACGCTGTCGAAGCCCTTCTTGATGTTCTCCGCGCCCTGCGTCGGGCCGATGGTGCGTTCCTGGATGATTTCCATCGGCGCGGCCAGCGAGCCGGCGCGCAGCAGCAGCGCGAGGTCGTTGGCTTCGGCCACGGTCATCGAACCCGACACCTGGAAGCGGTTGCCCAGCTCGCCGTTGATCGACGGGGCCGTGAGCACTTCGCCCTTGCCCTTCTCGAAGATCAGCATGGCCATGCGCTTCTTGTAGTTCTCGCGGCTGACGTCACGCATGATGGTGCCGCCCTTGGAGTCCATGGTCAGGTCGACCTTGGGCTGGTTGCTCTGCTGGTCGAAGCCGGGCTGCGCGTCGGTGAGGTTCTCGCCGGTGACCAGCACCTGCTTCTTCACGATCACCGGACGGCCCGAGCGGTCGAGGAATTTCTCGGAACCGAAGGGCACCGGACCGCCGTTCAGTTCGGCCGAGCGGCCTTCGGCGCTTTCGTCCACCAGGCGCATTTCGAGCGTGGCGGTGCGGCCGATGATCCGCTTGGCCTGGGCCGGGTCCTGCATGCCGGGCAGCTGCACGACGATGCGGTCGATGCCCTGCTGCTGGATCACCGGCTCGGCCACGCCGAGTTCGTTGATCCGGTTGTGCAGCGTCGTCACGTTCTGCTTGAGTGCCGCGTCCTGGATGCGGCGCGCGGCTTCGGGCTTGATGCTGGCCACGATGCGCCATTCGGAGCCCTGCTGGCTCTCGACCGTGGTGAGGTCGGGCATCTGGTCCTGGATCAGGCGCCGGGCGGTTTCCACGCTGTCGGCGTCGCGCAGCGTGATCTCGACGGTCTGGCCGTTGCGGTTCACGGCGCTGCCGCGAACCTTCTTTTCGCGCAGGCCCATGCGGATGTCGCCGGCGAAGGACTCGGCCTTCTTGTCGAGCACGCCGCGCATGTCGACCTGCAGCAGGAAGTCGACGCCGCCGCGCAGGTCGAGGCCCAGGTACATCGGGAAGGCGTGCAGCGCGGTCAGCCACGAGGGCGAGCGCGATACCAGGTTCAGCGCCACCACGTAGGAGGGGTCGTCCGCATCGGGCACCAGCGCCTGCTGCAGCGTGTCGCGTGCCTTGATCTGGTCGTCGGTGGTGGCAAAGCGCGCACGCACCGCGGTGGGTTCGAGGCTCAGCAGATCGGGCGTGAGGCCGGCCGTCTTGAGCAGGCCTTCGACCCTGGCCTGGGTAGCCGCGTCGATCTTGACGGTGGACTTGGCCGCCGACACCTGCACTGCAGGCGCCTCACCGAAGAAATTGGGCAGGGCGTAGACGAGTCCCACGAGCAACACGATCACGATGATCGCGTACTTCCAGACCGGGTAACGGTTCATGAGAGGGCGCTTTTTACAAGCTTTTCAGAAATGGAACACGGCGTGAAATGGGGCCCTGCGCCGCAAAGCGCAAGGCTCGGCTCACGCTTTTATTTGACGGCGCCCTTGGGCAGGACCTGCACGACGGCGCTGCGCTGGATCTTGATCTCGATGCCGTTGGCGATCTCGAGGCCGAGGTACTGGTCGCCCAGCGAGGTGATCTTGCCGAGCACGCCGCCGGCGGTGGCGACTTCGTCGCCCTTGGCCAGGGCTTCGATCATGGCGCGGGCTTCCTTCTGGCGCTTCATCTGGGGCCGGATCATGACGAAATACAGCACCACGAACATCAGCACCAGGGGCAGCATGCTGCCGAGGGAAGACAACATGTCACCGCCGCCGGCTGCAGCGGGCGCGGTCTGGGCGAAAGCAGAGGAAATGAACAAGAGAGTCTCCAGCAGAGGGAAGAGAAAACGAGAGGAGCGCGGACCGGGGTCCGTCATTCCGCCTCTTTCGCGGCTTCGCGGCCACAAGGGAAACGGGCCGCAAATCAAAGCTTGGCGGGGCTTGGCCGCGCACAGCACCGGGCATTGTATT
This sequence comes from Variovorax sp. OV084, assembly GCF_900111625.1. NCBI lineage: Bacteria > Pseudomonadati > Pseudomonadota > Betaproteobacteria > Burkholderiales > Comamonadaceae > Variovorax > Variovorax sp. OV084. The sequence continues at coordinate 143,222 of NZ_FOII01000003.1, forward strand.
CGGGGCGGATAGCCGCTCCGGGCGCTTATCCGGCGCGGTGGGGAGGGCTTTCCTGCTATTCGGGCTGATCGTGTTTTGCTACGTTTTCAATAGCAAAGGGCGCCCATGGGCGCCCTTTGCATGATCAATCAGCCCTGAAAATCAGGCCGCCACGCGCTGCGCCTGCGGGTTGCGCCACTTGGCCATCAGTTCGCTCCAGCGGGTGCGGGCCGCTGCCAGGTTGCGATCCTTCACGTGGCCGTAGCCGCGGATCTGCTCGGGCAGGCTGGCGATCTCCAGCGCCAGCGCGTGGTTGTCGGCGCGCAGGGCGCCGATCACTTCCTCGATGCTGGCGCGGTATTCGCCGATCAGCGCGCGCTCGGTCTTGCGCTCTTCGGTGCGGCCGAAGATGTCGAGCGCCGTGCCGCGCAGGCCCTTGAGCTTCGCGAGGAACCTGAAGCCAGTGAGCATCCAGGGGCCGAACTTCTGCTTCTGCAGCTGCCCCTTGGAGTTCTTCTTCGCGATGATCGGCGGAGCCAGGTGGTAGTTGAGCTTGTAGTCACCTTCGAACATGCCCTCGACGCGGTCGAGGAAAGTGCGGTCGGTGTGCAGGCGGGCGACTTCGTACTCGTCCTTGTATGCCATCAGCTTGAACAGGTAGCGCGCGACCGCCTCGGTCAGCGCCGTGCTCTTGCCGGTGGCCGACTCGGCCTGCTGCACCTTGCCCACGAACTGCCTGTATTCGTCGGCATAGGCCGCGTTCTGGTAACCGGTCAAGAACTCCACGCGGCGCGCCACGATGGCCTCGACCGACTCGCGCTTCTTGAACTCGATGACCTGGCCAGGGCGCACGCGCTTTTGCAGTTCTTCGGGGCGCACCGCTGCCTGGCGGCCCCATTCGAACGCCGTCTTGTTGTTCTCGACCGCCACGGCGTTCAGCTCGATGGCGCGCATCAGCGACTCGTGCTCCAGCGGGATCCAGCCCTTCTGCCAGGCGTAGCCCAGGATCATCGGGTTGACGTAGATGGTGTCGCCCATCAGCGTGGTCGCGGCGGCGTCGGCGTCGAAGGTGCCCATGCCGTCGATGCCCACGGCGCGCGCGATCTCGGCTGCGCAGGCGTCTTCGGGGTTCTGCCAGTTGGCGTTGCGCACGAAGGCGGCCGTCGGTGCGCTGTGGCTGTTGAGCGCCACGTGCGTGCGCCCTTCGCGCATGCGCGCCATGGTTTCGGCATTCACCGTGACCAGCGGATCGCAGGCCAGGATCAGGTCGGCCGCCGCGGTGCCCACGCGCGTGGTGCGGATGTCGTCCTGCGTGTCGCCGATGAGCACGTGGCTCCAGGTGGCGCCGCCCTTTTGCGCAAGGCCGGCCGCGTCCTGCGTGACGATGCCCTTGGCCTCGATGTGCGCGGCCATGCCCAGCAGCTGGCCGATGGTGATCACGCCGGTGCCACCAACGCCCGCCACCACCACGCCCCAGACCTTGCCGCCCACCAGCGACGGAATCGCGGGCTCGGGCAGCAGGCCGAACTCGGCCGGCGTGGCCGCCTTGTTCTTGCCCTTCTTCATGAGCTGGCCGCCTTCGACCGTCACGAAGCTCGGGCAGAAGCCCTTCAGGCAGCTCATGTCCTTGTTGCAGCTGCTCTGGTTGATGGTGCGCTTGCGGCCGAATTCGGTCTCCAGCGGCTCCACGCTCAGGCAGTTGCTCTGCACGCTGCAGTCGCCGCAGCCTTCGCAGACCAGCTCGTTGATGACCACGCGCTTGGCCGGGTCGACGGCTGTGCCCCGCTTGCGGCGGCGGCGCTTCTCGGTGGCGCAGGTCTGGTCGTAGATGATGGCCGTGGTGCCGGGGATCTTGCGGAACTCGCGCTGCACGTCGTCGAGCAGGTCGCGGTGCTTGACCTGCACGTGGTCGCCGGGGATGTTCACGCCCTCGTACTTCTCGGGCTCGTCGGTGACGATGACGACCTTCTTGGCGCCCTCGGCATGCAGGCTCTCGGCAATCTGCAGCACCGAGTGGCCTTCGGGCCGTTCGCCGACCTGCTGGCCGCCCGTCATGGCGACCGCGTCGTTGTAGAGGATCTTGTAGGTGATGTTCACGCCCGCCGCGATGCTCTGGCGAATGGCGAGCAGGCCGCTATGGAAGTACGTGCCGTCGCCCAGGTTCGCGAAGATGTGCTGGTCGGTCGTGAAGGGCTGCTGGCCCACCCATGGCACGCCCTCGCCGCCCATCTGCGTGAAGCCGATGGTGGAGCGGTCCATCCAGGTCGCCATGAAGTGGCAGCCGATGCCGCCCATCGCGCGCGAGCCTTCGGGCACCACGGTGCTGGTGTTGTGCGGGCAGCCCGAGCAGAACCAGGGCTGGCGCGTGGCGTCGACCACGCTGGTGGAAGCCTGCTGCACCACCATCGAACGCTCCTTGGCTTCGAGGATGGCGAGCTGCGCGTCGATGCGCGCGGCCATGTCCGCACCGGCGGCGGCCAGCAGGCCGGTCTTCCTGAGGCGCGTGGCGATGGCCTTGGCGATGAGCGCGGGGTTCAGGTCGGCGTTGGCGCGCAGCAGCGTGTGGGAGGTCGGGTTGGGCATCGACCATTCACCGCCCGAGTAGCCCTCGGCCGCATGCACCTCGCCCTCGTCGAACTTGCCGACCACGTTGGGCCGCACGTCGGGGCGCCAGTTGTAGAGCTCTTCCTTGAGCTGGTATTCGATGACCTGGCGCTTCTCCTCGACCACCAGGATCTCTTGCAGGCCGGTGGCGAATTCGCGCGTGAGCTGCGCTTCCAGCGGCCACACCACGCCCACCTTGTGCAGGCGAATGCCGAGCTGGCGGCAGGCCGCGTCGTCCAGGCCCAGGTCGATCAGCGCCTGGCGGGTGTCGTTGTAGGCCTTGCCGCTGGCCATGATGCCGAAGCGGTCGTTCGGGCCCTGAATGACGTTGTGGTTCAGCCGGTTGGCGCGGATGTAGGCCAGCGCGGCGTACCACTTGTAGTGCATGAGCCGGGCTTCCTGCTCCAGCGCATGGTCGGGCCAGCGGATGTGCAGGCCGCCGGGCGGCATTTCGAAGTCGGTGGGAATGACGATCTCGACGCGCTCGGGGTCGATCATGGCCGTGGCGCTGGACTCGACGATTTCCTGGATCGTCTTCATGCCCGACCACACGCCCGAGAAGCGGCTCAGCGCGAAGGCGTGGATGCCCAGGTCGAGAATTTCCTGCACGTTCGCCGGGAAGAACACCGGCGTGCCGCAGGCCTTGAAGATGTGGTCGCTCTGATGCGCGGCCGTGCTGCTCTTGGAGATGTGGTCGTCGCCCGCCACAGCGATCACGCCGCCGAACTCGGTGGTGCCGGCCATGTTGGCGTGCTTGAACACGTCGGAGCAGCGGTCCACGCCCGGGCCCTTGCCGTACCAGATGCCGAAGACGCCGTCGAACTTGTTGGTGCCCTGCGGGGAGAAGCCCAGCTGCTGGGTGCCCCACAGCGCGGTGGCGGCCAGCTCTTCGTTCACGCCGGGCTGGAAGACGATGTTCTGTTCCTTGAGGAACTTGCTGGCCTTCCACAGCGCCTGGTCGTAGCCGCCGAGCGGGGAGCCGCGATAGCCGCTGATGAAGCCGGCGGTGTTCTTGCCGGCCTGCTGGTCGCGCAGGCGCTGCAGCATGGGCAGCTTGACGAGGGCCTGGACGCCGCTCATGAAGGCACGGCCGTAGTCCAGAGAGTATTTGTCGTCGAGCGTGACGGTCTCCAGGGCCTTGCGAATGTGCGCAGGTAGCGGTGCATTCATGTTCTTTGTCTCCGTATGGCAGGGCCTTGTGAGCCTGGCTGATTACTGTGGGTCTGTGCCCGGGTAGGGCACGAGCCCATGATCGTGCAAAGTGTATGCCGGGGTCCGCGACAGGTGTTTGCGTTCTTTGCCCTGAAAAACCCGCTTCCAGAAAGAATCTTGCTTAAGATTGCCATCCATGGAAAGCATTGACAAGTTCGACCTCGCAATCCTGCAAGAACTGCAGGCCGACGGCCGCCTCACGAATGCCGAGCTTGCGCAGCGCGTGGGCCTCTCGGCCGCGCCCTGCTGGCGCCGGGTGCGCGCGCTGGAAGAGGCCGGCTTCATCAAGGGCTATCACGCCGAAATCGACCGCCACAAGATCGGCCTGGGCGTGCTCGCCTTCGTGCGGGTCGATACCGAGCGCGTCACCCACGAGGCCACCCGCCGGCTGGAAGACGCGATCCGCAAGCTGCCCGACGTGATCGCCTGCCACTACATCAGCGGCACCGGCACCTTCGAGCTGCAGGTGGTGGCGCAGGACCTCGACAGCTTCTCGGCCTTCGCGCGCCAGCACCTGATGAACCTGCCGAACGTGAAGGACCTGCACACCAGCTTCTCGCTGGGCGAGGTGAAGGCCAGCAGCGCGCTGCCGCTGGGCCATCTCGGCGGTTCCGCTCGGACGCGCGCGTCCTAGGTCAGCGCCGCTCCCCTCGGCTGGCCTCGCGGATCGCGCGGAATTCCGACCCCTGCCCCCACTCCGGCCAGCGGCGGCTGTTGGCCAGCGTCTCGCCCACGCGATAGAGCAGCGGCAGGTCGTGCGCCATGCCGGTGAAGGACCAGTCGGCGCGCCATTCGTCGGCCGGCTGGTGGTAGCGCTCGGCGGTGTAGGCCTTGCTGGCCGCTTCGCCGGCCGCGAGGCCGCCTTCCACCAGGTCGTTGCCGGAGGCGAAGGACAAGGCCGGCACACCGCGCTTGGCAAACGAGAAATGGTCCGAGCGGAAGAAATAGCCGGCTTCGGGGTGCGGGTCCGGCGCATAGGCCAGGCCGAAGCCCTTGGCCTGCTCGACCAGCAGATCCTGCAATTGCGAGGCCGCGCTGCCCGAGGTGCTGAAATTGCGCGCCGGGCCTTCCGGGCCGAGCGCATCCATGTTGATGACAGCCACGGTCCGCGCCAGCGGATACAGCGGTTTGGCGCCGTAGTACTCGGAGCCGAGCAGGCCGCGCTCCTCGGCCGTCACGGCCAGGAAGACGACGGAGCGCTCGGGCTTCCTGGGGGCGCTCGCGAAGGCGCGGCCCATCTCGATCAGCGCGGCCAGCCCCGTGCCGTTGTCGACCGCGCCGTTGTAGATCTTGTCGCCCCTGGCATCGGGCGCGCCCACGCCCAGGTGGTCCCAGTGGGCGCTGTAGATCACCGTCTCGCCCGGCCGCTTGCGGCCCTCGACGCGGCCCACCACGTTCTTCGAGACGATCACCTGCCGGTCGATCGCGTACTCGGCCGACAGGCTCGCGTCCTTCAGCGGCTGCGGCTGGAACTCGCGCGTCTGCGCGAGCTTCTTCTGCACCTCGAAGTCCAGCCCCGCGCGGCGCAGCAGGTCGACCGCCACGTCGCGCTGTATCCAGCCCTCCAGCTTCGGGTGCACCGACGCGGGTTGCTCGCGCTCGATGTCGAGCATGGTCGCGGTGTTGGAGTTCTTGACCGTGGCCCAGCCGTAGGCGGCAGGCGCTGTCTCGTGGACGATCAGCACGCCCAGCGCGCCGCGGCGCGCGGCCTCCTCGAACTTGTAGGTCCAGCGGCCGTAGTAGGTCATGGCCTTGCCGCCGAAGTCGCCGCTGCCGGTCTCGAAGTCGGGGTCGTTCACCAGCACCACGGCGATCTTGCCCTTCAGGTCGACGCCCTTGTAGTCGTCCCAGCGCCGCTCGGGCGCACTCACGCCATAGCCCACGAAGACCAGCGGCGCCTGCTGGATCGACACCGCGGTCGAGCCGTCGAGCGCCGCGCGCACCGCGATCTGCTCGCCCTGCGCCAGCGCGTCTCGCTGCGTGCCCACCTGCAGCGTGATCTGCGGCGTACCGCGGAACTCGGTCTTCACCAGCGGCACCGACTGCGTCCAGCCGCGCCGGCCGCCTTCGAGATCGCCGCCGGGTGCGAGGCCCGCGGCCTTGAACTGGGCCACGAGATAGTCGACCGTCTTGGCCTCCGCTGGCGTAGCCGGCGCGCGGCCTTCGAAGTCGTCGCCGGAAACCGTCTTCACGATCTGCGACAGGCGCTGCGGATCGAAGCGCGGCGCCGGAGGATCAGCCGCCAGCGCGCTCGCAGCGCTGCATGTGAGGCCGATGCCACAGAGAAGAAAAGCAAGCCGCGAGGTCGTCATGCAAGGCTCCTGAACCGGAAAGCTCCGGATACTAGTCAGCAGGCCACGTTCGCTCCCCGATGCCCTTCATCTCTCCCGGAGAACCTTAGTTAGCCCCGCACTGCGGGGAGCGCCCCGGGGGCGGCCGATAGCGACAGCCTAAAATCCCCGCCCACCACCTCCCGCCGGACGGCGAAAAAGCAAGGACCCCGAATGAATCCACTCCGCCGCGCCCTGGCCCTCGGCCTCGCTGCCGCCACGCTCGCCCTTGGCGCCCAGGCCCAGAACCGCGAACTGACGGTGGCCTCCAGCGCCACCTACGCGCCCTTCGCCTTCGAGAACAAGGACAAGCAGATCGTCGGCTTCGACATCGACATCATCAACGCCATCGCCAAGCAGCAGGGCCTGAAGATCAAGATCGTCAACACGCCCTTCACCGGCATCTTCGGCGCGCTGAACAACGGCGACGTCGACCTCGTGATCTCGGGCGTCACCATCAACGAGAAGCGCAAGCAGAGCTACGACTTCACGCCTCCCTACTTCGCGGCCCGCCAGCTGATCGCGCTGCCGAAGAACAGCAAGGTCGCCTCGCTGAAGGACCTGGCCGGCAAGAAGATCGCCGTGGTCAGCGCCTCCACCGCCGACGACATCGCCTCGCGCGAATTCGGCAAGACCAACCCCGACATCCGCCGCTTCGAGAGCACGCCGCTCATCATTTCCGAGCTGGCCGGCGGCGGCGTCGATGCAGCCATGGGCGACAACGGCGTGATTGCCTACCGCGTGGCGCAGAACCCCGAGCTGAAGACGCTGGACGACAAGTCCTTCCCCGAAGAAGGCTTCGGCATCGTCGTGAAGAAGGGCGACAAGCCCCTGCTCGACAAGCTCACGGCCGGCCTCGCGGCCATTCGCGCCGACGGCAGCTACGTGACGATCTACAAGAAGTGGTTCAACAAGGACCCGAACGTGCGCTGAGCCGCACGGCATTTCCCTGAACACGGCCGCCCTCACGCGGCCGTTTCGTTTTTCGTTGACTGAGAGTTGAGGACGCAAGCATGGAACAACCAGTGCTGCTTTTCGGATGGTTCCGCTGGGACATCCTGGTGGAATACAAAGACCTGTTCTGGCAGGGCGCCTGGATGACGCTGCGCATGACGGTGGTCTGCGTGCTGCTGGGCTCCAGCTGGGGACTGTGCCTTGCGCTCGCACGCCTGGCGCACCCGCGCCATGCGCCGTGGACCTGGGTGGCGCGTTTCTTCCTGCGCTGGCCGGCCACGGTGTACGTGAGCTTCTTTCGCGGCACGCCGCTGTTCGTGCAGATCCTGCTGATCCACTTCGCGGTGATGCCGGTGTTCATCCACCCGACCTCGGGCATCCTGATCGACGGCGAACTCGCGCGCACGCTCAAGCAGGAGCACGGCGCGCTCATCTCGGGCGTGGTGGCGCTCACGCTCAACTCGGCCGCCTACATCTCCGAAGTGTTCCGCGCGGGCATCCAGTCGATCTCGCGCGGGCAGTTCGATGCCGGCCGCTCGATCGGCTTTTCGCCCGCGCAGGTGATGCGCTACGTGGTGCTGCCGCAGGCCTTCCGCCGCATGCTGCCGCCGCTGGGGAACAACGCCATCGCGCTGCTGAAGGACACCTCGCTGGTCTCCGCCATCGGCCTGGCCGAGCTGGCCTATGCCGCGCGCACCGTGGCCGGCGCCTATGCGCGCTACTGGGAGCCGTACCTCGCGATCTCGGTCATCTACTGGGTGATGACGCTGGTGCTCACGACGATGCTGCGCCGCCTCGAACACCGCCTGGCACGCAGCGACAGGGGTTGAGAGAAGAGGCCGCGCCACAATAGCGGCACATGCCGCCCATATCCCCCGAAGAGACACCGATCCCGCCCGCGCGGCCGCAGCCAACGAAGCTCGCGGCCCTCGAGCCCCTCAAGCTCCCCGTGTTCCGCATGCTGTGGAGCACATGGCTCGTCGCCAACATCTGCATGTGGATGAACGACGTGGCCGCCGCGTGGATGATGACCTCGCTGACCACCTCGCCCATCTGGGTGGCGCTGGTGCAGTCGGCCTCCACGCTGCCGGTTTTCCTGCTGGGCCTGCCCAGCGGCGCGCTGGCCGACATCCTCGACCGCCGGCGCTGGCTGGTGGCCACGCAGTTCTGGCTGGCCGGCACCGCCATCGTGCTGTGCGCCGCGCTGGCGCTCGACCTCATGACCGCGCCGCTGCTGCTGGCGCTCACGTTTGCCAACGGCATCGGCCTGGCGCTGCGCTGGCCGGTGTTCGCGGCCATCGTGCCCGAGCTGGTGCCGCGGCCGCAGCTGCCGGCCGCGCTCGGCCTGAACGGCATCGCGATGAACGCCTCGCGCATCGTCGGCCCGCTCACAGCCGGCATGCTGATCGCGAGCGCGGGCAGCATCTGGGTCTTTGCGCTGAACGCGGTGTTGTCGGTGGCCTCGGGCTTCGTGGTGCTGCGCTGGCGGCGCGAGCACACGCCCAACCCGCTGGGCCGCGAGAAGCTCATCAGCGCGATGCGCGTGGGCGTGCAGTTCGTGCGGCAGTCGCAGCGCATGCGCGCGGTGCTCACGCGCATCTCTATCTTCTTCTTTCACTCGACCGCACTGCTGGCGCTGCTGCCGCTGCTGGCGCGCAACCTCCAGGGCGGCGGCGCGGGCACCTTCACGCTGCTGCTGGCCGCCATGGGCGCGGGCGCGATCATCGCGGTGCTGTTCCTGCCGCGGCTGCGCCAGGCGCTGGGGCGCGACCAGCTGGTGCTGCGCGGCACGCTGCTGCAGTCGGGCGCCACGGCCGTGATGGCTTTCGCGCCCAACGCTTGGGTCGCGGTGCCGGCGATGTTCTTCGGCGGCATGGCGTGGATCACGGTGGCCAATTCGCTGTCGGTGTCGGCCCAGCTCGCACTGCCCGACTGGGTGCGCGCGCGCGGCATGTCGATGTACCAGATGGCGATCATGGGCGCGAGCGCGATCGGCGCGGCAATCTGGGGGCAGGTGGCCACGGTCACCTCGCTGGTCGCCAGCCTTTCCGTCGCCGCCATCAGCGGCACGCTGCTGATGCTCATGGCCCTGCGCTGGGTGACCGACGTCAGCGGCGAGGACGACACCAGCCCCGCGCAGGCCGGCTGGGCCGCCGGCCCGCCGACCGAGGCGCCGCAGGAAGACGGCCGCGTGGTCATCACCGTCGAATTCATGATCGACCCGGCCCGCGCCGCGGCCTTCCACCTCGTGATGCAGCAGACCCGCCGCGCGCGCTTGAGCCAAGGCGCCATCGGCTGGGAGCTGCTGCACGACATCGCGCAGCCGGAGCGCTACGTGGAGCAGATCGTCGACGAGTCGTGGACCGACCACCTGCGCCGCTTCAACCGCGCGACGGCCAGCGACATGGCATTGCGCGAGCGGCGGCTGGCCTTTCACCTCGGCGAATCGCCGCCCGTGGTCACGCGCTATGTGGTGCGGCGATGAGCATGAAAACCTCGCAGATCGCAACGCTCTTCGGCTGCCTCTTCCTCATCGGTTCGGCGGAGGTGCTCGCCGGCCCGATGATGGGCGCCATGCTTGGCTGAGCGCTGCCGGGGCACCATCAACTCGTACCACGCGAGCCTGCTCAACCTGGGCATCTTCTCGGTCTCGTTCGCGCTGGGCACCGTCGTCCCGCGCTTTTCCGTGACCCTGTTTTGCGGCCTGGTGGGCGTTGTCACGCTGCTCGGCGCATGCCTGCTCATTCCGTGGCCGCGCCGCAAGACGCAGACCGTGGCGGCCTGAAAGACACCGGCGCCCGCGCCGTCTCACTACAGCAACATGCAAACATTCGCTCGATTGTTTCTTGATTGTTAATCGTGCCAAATGTCTTGGCAAATGGCCAAACGACCGCCCAGCCCAGGGTCGTGCACGAGAGACAACCAAGAACAAAGGAGCAAGCATGAGCATCGCGCGATCGCATCGGATTCCGCGTCACCTTCCTTCCCCTTCCCCTCTTGCTCGCTGCCTTGCGGCAACGCTCGCCACGCTGGCCGCCGATGGCGCCTATGCCGCCTGCGCGCCAACCGCCACGCCGGGCTCGAACACCTCCGTGGTCTGCGACGGCGCAACGACCGGCTCGGCCAGCGTGATCGCCACGCCGGGCAGCACCGGCGTCGGCATCACCGTGAACAACGGCGCCACGCTCAGCACCAATGCCACGCAGGTCCTGCTGGTGCGCGATGCCAGCACCATCACGAACAACGGCACCATCACCGTCTCGGGCGGCTCGGGTTCTGCCCGCGCGGCGATGGTCGCCACGGGCAATGACAACACCCTGACCAACAACGGCGCCATCCGCACGACGAGCAGCAGCACCTCCGGCATCCTGGTGACGTCGAACAGCAGCACGCGCACGGTCATTACCAACAACGGCAGCATCAGCACCACGGGCGGCAGCTCGCACGGCGTCTCCATGCTGGGCCCGGGCAACACGGTGATCAACAACGGCACCATCAATACCAGCGGCACCTCGGCCAAGGGCGTCTACCTGCAGGGCGGCAACCTCGTCGCCAACCTGCTGGTGAACACCGGCACCATCACCACCACCGGTGCCAACTCGCCCGCGGGCGGCGCCGACGCGGTGCATGCGAACACGCTCGGCTCCAGCTTCTTCTCGCGCGTGGAAAACCGGGCCGGTGGCACGCTGTCCAGCGCCAACGGCTACGGCTATCGCGGCCAGAACGGCAACGACGTGCTGGTCAACGCCGGCACCATCGAAGGACACGGCGGCGCCGCCAACACCGACGCGATCTACATGGGCGCGCTGGGCAACGGCACGCTGATATTGCAGACCGGCTCGGTCATCCGTGGCGGCGCCGACGGCGGCGTCGGAAAAACTGCCAGCACCTTCCTCGAAGGCAGCGGCACGGTGGACAACACGTTCCGCAATTTCCAGAACCTGACGATGCGCGGCACCGAATGGTCGTGGCTGACCGACGCGAATTTCTCCGACTCGATACGGGTGGAGTCCGGCCGCTTCAACCTCCCCGCGACACTGACGAGCCCCGTCATCACGGTGCTCCCCGGCACAACGGTGGCCGGCACCGGCACCTTCGCGGGCAACGTGACCAACCAGGGCACGCTGCTGCCCGGGCCTAACGACGGCGTGAACTTCGGGGCCTTCACCGTGCGCGGCAACTACTTCGGCGGCAGCGGCGCGCTGATGCAGGTCAACACCGTGCTGGCGGGCGACAACTCGCCCTCGGACAAGCTGGTGATCGACGGCGGCGCGGCATCGGGCAGCACCGGCATCCGCGTGGTCAACCGCGGCGGCCTGGGCGCGCCCACGCTGGCCGACGGCATCCTGGTGGTGCAGGCACTCAACGGCGCCACCACGGCCCCCACCGCGTTCTCGCTGACCCAGGCGGTCGAGGCCGGCGCCTACAACTACCGGCTGTTCCGAGGCGGCGCGGCCGGCAACAACCCCGACAACTGGTACCTGCGCAACAACGGCTACCTGGTCGGCGGCACCGTGGTGGGCTCGCTGACAGAAGCGCTCGCGGTCCTCAACGAAACGCCGCCGGTGCCCGGCGCGCCGCCAGCCGCCATGTCGGTGGAGCCGGTCAAGCTCTACCGGCCCGAGGTCCCGCTCTACAGCGCCCTGCCGATCGCGGTGCGCCGCCTCGGGCTCGCGCAGCTGGGCAGCTTCCACGACCGGCAGGGTGACCAGCAATTGCTGGCCGGCGACGGGGACAGCGAAGGCCGGCAGGCCTCGTGGGGCCGCGTGTTCGGCGAGAGCACGCGGCAGCGCCTGCGCGGCGATGCGAATCCGCAGTTCGACGGCAACGTCCACGGCCTGCAGCTCGGCCACGACTTCCTGGTGGGCACCGACGCCGCCGGCGGACGCAACCGCGTCGGCGTGCTGGGTGGCTACACGCGCGCCAGCGGCAGCGCGAGCGGCGTCGCCGACGGGGCCACCAACGAGGCGGCCGGCCGGCTGAGCGTGGAGGGCTACAGCCTCGGCGCGTACTGGACCCGTATCGCGAACAGCGGCTGGTACAGCGACGCCGTGCTCATGGCCACCCGCTTCAAGACCGACGCGATTTCCACGCTCGACCGCGGCGGCAGGCCGCACGGCAAGACGATCACCGCATCGCTGGAAGCGGGCTATCCGTTTGCCCTGAGCGACACCGTGACGCTGCAGCCACAGGCGCAGCTGATCTGGCAGCGCAGCTCGATCGACGATTTCGACGACGGCCTTTCCACCGTGCGCTTCCAGCGCGACAACGCCGTCACCGGCCGGCTGGGCGCGCGGCTCGAAGGCCGCTTCGACGCGGGCGGCGGCGTCTGGAAGCCCTACCTGAAGGTCAACCTGTGGCACACCTTCAGCGGCAGCAACGCGATCTACTTCGGGCCGACCGATCAGGTCGTCAACCGCCGTAACTCGAGCGCGCTCGAAGTCGGCGGCGGCGTTGTCGGCCAAGTGAACAAGACGCTGGCGGTTTACGGCGGGCTGGCGTACACCAGCGCCATCGGCATCACCGAGCAGACCGGCGTGCAGGGGCAAGTGGGGCTGCGCCTGCGCTGGTGAACCCCGGGCGGCGGGCGCTCGGGGTCAATTTTTGACCATTCGAGCAAATTTGATGGCATGCAGCTTGCATGAGCTCGGTCATGAGAGATCAACGGGTATCCACGGATAGCCGATCTTTTTTGACCGCATGGATAATTTAGACCATCATCCCGTTCGTCGCCACGAGGTACACCACGATGAATCCGCCCCCACTGCGCAGCCGTTTCTGGTCTGACCTGACCAGTGAAGAGTTCTCCCGCCTCGACCGTGAACGGCTGATCGCCGTGTTGCCCGTGGGCGCGACCGAGCAGCACGGCCCCCACCTGCCGATGTCGACCGACACCGCCACCATCGACGGCATGGTGCGCGCCACGCTGCCGCACCTGCCCGACGACCTGCCGGTGCTGTTCCTGCCCACCGTGCCCTATGGCAAGAGCAACGAGCACTCGCGCTACCCGGGCACGCTCACCGTGTCGGCGAACACGCTGATCTCGCTGTGGACCGACATCGGCGCCTGCGTTGCCAAGGCAGGCGTGCGCAAGCTGGTGCTCTACAACAGCCACGGCGGCCAGATGAGCGTGATGGACATCGTGGCGCGCGACCTGCGCGAAGCCCACGACATGATGGTCGTGGCCGCCAACTGGTACACGCTGGGCCTGCCCGAAGGCCTGTTCACCGCGCACGAAGGCAGGCACGGCATCCACGCCGGCGACCTCGAAAGCTCGGTCATGCTGCACCTCACGCCCGACTACGTCCGCAAGGACCAGTTCCAGAACTTCAGCTCCATGACGGAGCAGCTGGCCGCCGAGAACAAGTTCCTGTCGATCACCCCCAGCGGCAAGCTCGGCTGGCAGATGCACGACATCAACCCCGCGGGCGCAGCCGGCGACGCCACGCGCGCCACCGCCGAAAAGGGCGCGGCGGTGCTCGACCACGTGGGCCGCCGCTTCGTCGAGCTGCTGCACGAGGTCGACCGCTTCCCCCTGTCGCGCCTCGCCAACCAACCCGCCTGGCGCTAGGCTCGCAGCCATCATGGAAAGCACCACGCCATCCACCCCGCCGCTGGTCACCCTGCGCAACGTCAGCAAGCGTTTCGCCAACGGCACGCTCGCGCTGCAGGGCATGACGCTCGACATCGGCGAGCACGACTTCATCAGCTTCCTGGGCCCCTCGGGCTGCGGCAAGAGCACCGCGCTGCGCCTCATCGCGGGGCTCACGCGCCTCAGTTCGGGCGACATGCACTGGTCGGGTGCCAACACCGGAAAGACGCAGAGCGACCGCGACCTGGGCTTCGTGTTCCAGGAGCCCACGCTCATGCCCTGGGCCAAGGTGTTCGACAACGTCTGGCTGCCACTCAAGCTCGCGGGCATGAGCCGTGACGCGGCTGCGCCGGTGGTGCAGCAGGTGCTTGAAATGGTCGGCCTCTCGCGCTTTGCCGACGTGTACCCGCGCGAGCTCTCGGGCGGCATGAAGATGCGCGTGTCGATTGCGCGCGCACTGGTCACGCACCCGCGGCTGCTGCTGATGGACGAGCCCTTTGCCGCGCTCGACGAGATGACGCGCATCAAGCTCAACAACGACCTGCTGGCCATCTGGCGCGAACACCGCTTCTCGGTCGTGTTCGTCACGCACAGCGTGTACGAGTCGGTGTACCTGTCGAACCGCATCGTGGTGATGGCGGCGCGCCCGGGCCGCGTGATCGACGAGATCCGCATCGACGAACCCTATCCGCGCGGCGAAGAATTCCGCACATCGAGCCGCTACAACGCGCACTGCACTGCCGTGTCGCAATCCCTGCACGGAGCCCTGCATGGCCTCGACATCGATCACTGAGCCCGTCGCCCTCGTGGATGCCAATGCGGATGCGGCGCCCTCCGAGGCATCGCTGCGCGCGCACGAAGACCGGCTGCGCCGGCGCGAGTCGCTGCTGCGCATCGTCGTGCCCGCGGGCATCGTCGTGCTGCTGCTGCTCATCTGGGAATGGACGGTTCGCGCCAACAACATCCCGCACTACATCCTGCCCGCGCCCTCGCTCATTCTTCGCACGCTGTTCGACAACTGGGATTCGCTGTCGAGTGCGCTGTGGTTCACGGTGAAGCTCACGCTGCTCGCGCTCGCCGCGGCCATCGTCGGCGGCGTGCTGCTGGCCATTGCATTCGCGCTGTTCAAGTGGGTGGAGATCGGCCTGTTCCCGATCGCGGTGATCCTGCAGGTGACGCCGATCATCGCGATCGCGCCGCTGATCCTGATCTATGTGTCGAGCACCACGGCGGCGCTGCTGCTGTGCGCGTGGATCGTGGCCTTCTTCCCGATCCTGTCGAACACCGTCATCGGCCTGAAAAGCGCGGACAGCAACCTTCGCGACCTGTTCCAGCTCTACAAGGCCTCGCCGTGGCAGACCTTCCGCTACCTGCTCGCGCCCAGCGCGCTGCCGTACTTCATGGCGGGCCTGAAAATCGCGGGCGGGCTGAGCCTGATCGGCGCGGTGGTGGCCGAGTTCACGGCCGGCACGGCGGGCAAGGAAACGGGTCTTGCATCGCGCATTCTCGAATCGAGTTTCCGCACCGAGATTCCGATGATGTTCGCGGCGCTGCTGCTGGTGTCGTTGCTGGGCATCGTGATCTTCATCGTGTTCGCGGCCTTGTCGCGGCTGGTGCTCGGGCATTGGCACGAAAGCGAAATGCGCCGTGAACGCTAGGACCATCGTGCCTGCCGTCGACTGGGATGCCGTGCGCGCCGACCTGCGCGGCCTCAACCTGATCACCGCGCCGGCCCAGCGCAAGCAGCTGTCGAAAGACTTCTACTGGTACAGCCCCATCCTCACCGCGCAGCTCGCGGGCTGCGTGGCCGACCTCGTCGTCAAGGTCAGCACCGAAGACGACGTGCGGCAGGCCGCCGCCGTGGCCGCAAAATGGAAGCTGCCGCTCACCGTGCGTGCCGGCGGCACCGGCAACTACGGCCAGTGCGTGCCACTCGAAGGCGGCATCGTGCTCGACGTGACGCAGATGTGCCGCGTGCTCGACATCCAGCCCGGACGCATCCGCGTCGAGGCCGGCGCGCGCATGCACGACATCGACCTCGCCGCGCGGGAGACCGGCCAGGCGCTGCGCATGTGGCCCTCGACCTGGCACGTGGCGTCCATCGGCGGCTTCATCGCGGGCGGCTTCGGCGGCATCGGCTCGTTCCGCCACGGCATCCTGCGCGACCCCGGCAACCTGCTGCGCGCACGCGTGATGACGGTGGAGCGCGAGCCGCGCATCATCGAACTGCACGGCGACGAGATCCAGCAGGTGCACCACGCCTATGGCACCAACGGCGTGATCCTCGACGTGGAAGTCGCGCTGAGCCCCGCCGTCGAATGGGTGCACTGCACGGTGCTGTTCGAGACGTATCGCGGCGCGCTCGACTTCGGCATTGCGGCGCAGGCGCCTTCGCTCGACATCTTCCTGCTCTCGACAGTGGAGGCACGCTTCTCGCCCTACTACACGGCCATGCGCGACCGATTTCCTGTCGACCGGCACGCCGTGTTCGCCATGGTCTCGCCGGATTCGATGGCGGACTTCCGTGCGCTCGCCGACGCGCAGGGCGGCACGATCTCTGTCGCCGGCACCGAAGCCGAACTGCTCGCCGACGGCCTGCCCCCGGCCTACGAGTGCGCGTTCAACCACACGACGCTGCAGGCGCTGAAGGCAGACCGCGGCTGGACCTATCTGCAGGTGGCCTACGCCCAGCCCTTCGACCCGGCCGTGGTCGAGCGCCATCTGCAGATCTTCGGCGACGACGTGCTGCAGCACCAGGACTTCGCGCGCGCCAACGGCGAGTGCGGCACCTTCGGCATCCTGCTCGTGCGCTGGAAGGGCGAGGCCCACCAGTACGAAGTGATCCGCGAGATCGAGTCGCAGGGCGGCTGCCAGATCTTCAACCCGCACGTCGTCACCATCGAGGACGGCGGCATGAAGACCATCGACACGCAGCAGATCGAATTCAAGAAGCGCAGCGATCCGATGGGGCTGATGAATCCCGGCAAGACGCGTGGCTGGTCGCCAGAGATGGCTACCGAACGCTGAAAAGATTTAGTCTCCGCATCCCGTACCTTCCAAAACCTCCACAGGAGTCCGTCCCCATGCGCATCCCCGCTTTCAATCTCCGACCGCTTGCTTTCGGCCTGGCCCTCGCGGCCGCCGCCTTCGCCGCGCAGGCGCAGGAAAAAGTGGTGTTCGCCACCAACTGGAAGGCGCAGGCCGGCCACGGCGGCTTCTACCAGGCGCTGGTGGACGGCACCTACAAGAAGTACGGCCTCGACGTCGACATCCAGCAGGGCGGCCCGATGGTCAACAACCGGCCGATGCTGCCGGCCGGCAAGGTCGACTTCCTGATGACGGGCAACCTGCTGCAGTCCTTCGACAACGTGAAGAACGGCGTGCCCACGGTGGTGGTGGCGGCCTTCTTCCAGAAGGACCCGCAGGCCATGTTCGCCCACCCGGGCCAGGGCTTCGACACCTTCAAGGACATGACCAAGGCACCCGTGGCCTTCATCGGCAAGGACGGCCAGTTCAGCTTCTGGCAGTGGATGAAGTCCGAGCACGGCTTCAAGGATTCGCAGCTCAAGCCCTACACCTTCAACGTGGGCCCCTTCCTGGCCGACAAGAAGTCCATTCAACAGGGCTATGCGATTTCGGAGCCGCTGTCGATCAAGGCGCAGGCCGGCTTCGACCCGGTGGTGCAGCTGCTGGCAGACAACGGCTTCTCGACCTACTCGACCACCATCGAGACGCGCGCCGACCTGATCAAGACCAAGCCCGAGACGGTGCGCAAGTTCGTCGAGGCCTCGATCATCGGCTGGAACAACTACCTCTACGGCGACAACAAGGCCGCTAACGAGATGATCGCCAAGATCAACCCCGACTCGCCCGTGGCCGCCTCGCAGGGCTCCATCGAGCTGATGAAGAAGATGGGCATCGTCGACAGCGGCGAATCGCTCACCAAGGGCATCGGCGCGATGGACGAGGCCCGCGTGAAGGACTTCTACGACAAGATGGTCAAGGCCGGCCTGTACAAGACCGGCGAGGTCGATCTCTCGAAAGTCGTGACCACGCAGTTCGTCAACAAGGGCGTCGGCGTCGACGTCCGCAAGAAGCTCACAGGCAAGTAAGCACACCGATTTTTTCCCGTGGGTCGCGCGGGGCTTGCGCCGGGGTCAGATGCCGGCGCCTGGGTTGCCATAAGGCACCGCGCGGCCTTTCACTCCTTGGGCTCTGACCCCGTCTCGCCAGCGACGCAAGTCCTGGGCGAACCGGCCCTCAACCATGAAAACGCTAGTCGTCCACTGCCATCCGAACCCTGACAGCTTCAACCACGCGCTCTATCGCACCGCCCTCGAGGCGCTCGAACCGCGACACCCCGTCAAGGCCATCGACCTGTACGCCGAGGGCTTCGACCCGACGCTGACACGCGAAGAGCGCATCGCCTACCTCGACAACCCCGACCTGATCCGCGAACGCGTGAAACCCCACGTCGAAGCGCTGCTGTGGGCCGAGCATCTTGTGTTCGTGTTTCCCACCTGGTTCCACGGGCCGCCGTCGATGCTCAAGGGCTGGCTCGAACGGGTGTGGCTGCCGGGCGTGGCCTTCCTGCCGGCGGAACGCAAGGGGCAGCTCGCGAAGTCGGGCATGCGGCACATCCGGCGGCTGACGGTGGTGACCACCGGCGGCTCGCCGCGCTGGTTCGTGCTGATGATCGGCGACCCGGGCCGGCGGCTGTTCACGCGCGCGCTGCGTGCGCTGTTCGCGTGGCGCTGCAAGGTGACGTGGCTGCAGCTGCACGACATGAACGCAGCGACCGCACGCGACCGGACCCATTTCATCGAGCGCGTGTCGCGCAAGCTGGGCAGCATCTAGAAAACATCGACACAGGGAGACAACTCCATGAGCCTCGAACGCACGCTCACCGTCCGCGTCGAACGCATCTCGCGGCAGACGCCGGAAATCCTGGCCTTCGAACTGGCCCACCCGTGGGGCCGGCCGCTGCCTTCCTACGAGGCGGGCGCGCACATCGACGTGCACATGCCCGGCGGCTTCTCGCGGCAGTACTCGCTGGCGCGCGCGCCCTCCGACGCCAACTCCTACGTGATCGGCGTGAAGCGCGAGCTCGCCAGCCGCGGCGGTTCGGCCTCGATGCACGAGCGCGTGCGCGAGGGCGACCTGCTGCCGATCAGCGCGCCGCGCAACACCTTTCCGCTGCGCGAGGAAGCCACCCACCACCTGCTGCTGGCCGGTGGCATCGGCATGACGCCGCTGCTGGCGATGGCGCAGGCGCTTGCGGCGCGCGGCGCGCAGTTCACGCTGTGCGTGTTCGCGCGCAGCGAAGAGCATCTGGCCTTCGCCGATGCGCTGCACGCACCCGCGCTGGCGCCGCACCTGCGGCTGCACCTCGACCAGGGTGACGCCTTGCAGCGTATCGACCTGCATGGGTTGCTGGCCGACCGCGCGCCCGGCACGCACCTTTACGTCTGCGGCCCCGGCGGCTTCATGAAGGCGGTGCGCGACGCAGCCGCGCACTGGCCCGAAGACGCGCTGCACGCCGAATACTTCGCCGCACCGACCGACGCCAACGCCACCACCGGCCTGCCCTTCACGCTGAAGCTCGCCCGGCGTGGCATCACCGTGCCGGTGGCTGCCGACCAGACAGCCGTCGACGCGCTGCACGAAGTCGGCATCGACATTCCCGTGTCGTGCCAGCAGGGCCTGTGCGGCACCTGCGTGGTCGAGGGCGACGGCGAAGACGCCGAGCACCGCGACTTCTGCCTCACGGGCAGCGAGCGCCGCCACAAGATTGCGCTGTGCTGCTCGCGCGCCAGGGGCCAGGAACTGGAACTCCAGCTGTGAGCGCGCGTCCTGCTTCCGTCAACGAAGAGAGCGACGCCGAGGCGCCCGCCACGCGCGGCCGCTCGCGCAAGTACACGCAGGTGCTCGGCCTCATCAACCAGGCCGCCATCGAGGTGTTCGCAAGCGAAGGGCTGGCCGGCGCGTCCACGCAGGCCATCGCCGACAAGGCGGGGCTTTCGAAGGCGCAGCTGCATTACTACATCGAGAGCAAGGAAGCGTTGTACCGCCAGGTGCTGCAGGACATCCTCACCGACTGGATCGTGGTGTTCGGCTTCAGCGACGAGGCCTTCGGCCCGCGCAAGGTGCTGGGCGACCTGATCCAGCGCAAGATGATGTTCTCGTTCGAGCACCCGCTGCGCTCGCGGATCTTCACGGCCGAGATGATGCGCGGCGCGCCCGTCATCAACAACATGATGGACACGAGCAAGCAGCGCACCGACCAGGCTGCAGCCGTGATTCAGAACTGGATGAACCAGGGCCTGATGGACAAGGCAGACCCGATGCTGGTGCTGTTCCACATCTGGGCGGTGACGCAGTTCTATGCCGACCACGCCACGCAGGCGGCCTACTACCGCAACGCAGCCCAGCAGGGCCAGGACAAGGACGGCAAAGACCGGCGCTACCTGATCGAGCAGGTGACGGAGTTCCTGCTGAAGGGCGCGGGGGTCAAGTAGAAGAGCGCTGGGGCAGGTACATGGTGGCTTCGACTTCCACCAGCACTTCGTCCCCCGGCAGGAAGCGCGACACCTCCACCACCGTGCTCACCGGCGGCTCGCCCGGATAGAACAAGCCGCGCACGCGGTTGTAGAAGGCGTAGTGCGGCAGGTGGCGGAAGTACTGCACCAGCTTCACCACGTCTTCCATGGTGCCGCCATGCTCGGCGGCGATCTGGCGGATGCGCTCCAGCACGAACCAGCTCTGCGCGACGATGGGCGCCTCGAACACGTCGACCGACATCTGGCCGGTGGCATAGCCCACGCCCTGCAGCGCGGTGCGCGCCGCTTCGGGAATCGCGTCGTAGCCGGCGACGGCGCGGCGCGTGGCCGGGTCGACCGCGACCACGCCGCTCATGAAGACGAAATCGCCGACGCGCTTGGCGGCGGCGTAGTTGGCCATTGGCTTGCCCATCGTGCTCATTGTGTTTTCTCCAGTACCTGGCCAGCGCGGATGACGGTGCGTTGCCGCCCGCGCGGGCCGATGAGTTCGTGTTCGTCTGTGGCCGACAGCAGCAGCAGGTCCGCCGGGCAGCCCGGCGCGATGCGCCCGTCCCATGCGAGCCCCAGCGCTTTCGCGGGGCTCACGGTGACGGTGTCGAGCCAGTCGGAGGCCGGCGCCAGGTGCGCCATCTGCACGCCGAGGCCGAAGGTCTCCAGCAAGTCATAGCTGCCGTAGGGATAGAAGGCGTCCTGCACGTTGTCGGTTGCAAGGCTCGCACGCAAGCCCCGTGCCGCCGCCTCGCGGATGCGCGTGATGCCGCGTTGCACCGGTGTGCGGTCCCAGGCGCCCTGCAGGTAGAGGTTGGTGGTGGGCAGCGCGACAAGGTGAATGCCCGCGCCGACGCACAGTGCCAGCGTTTCTCCGGCAACCGCGTCGTCCTGCGCCGAGAGCGAGCAGGCGTGGCCGCAGACCACGCCGTGCCTGAAGTCGCGCGCCCGCACCAGCTGCGCGATGCTGCGCAGGCCGCTGGCCTCGGGGTCGAGCCCTTCGTCGACATGGAAGTCGAGGCCCAGCCCGTGTTGCTGCGCGAGGTCGAACACACGTCCGAGCTTGTGGACGATGCCTTCGTTGCGATAGACGAATGCGCCGAGCACACCGCCCGCGCGCTTCACCTCGCGCGCGATGCGCTCGCCCGCAGCCTGATCGGCGAACAGGTCGAGCGGCGTGAGCGAGACGAACTGCAGTTCGACGCGGCCGCGCCACTCCTCGCGCAGCGACTCGAACACAGCCAGCGCGGCCGGCGGTTCGGCCTGCACCCAGTCGAGGTGCGTGCGCAGTGCGCGCGTGCCCGATTGCCACGCGTCGTGCAGCGCACGCTCCATGCGAAGCCGCAGCGATTCGCCGGTCCAGCTGTCGCGATGCCTGTTCATGCGGTCGATGGCGGCGAACAAGTTGCCCTGCGCCGCGCCGACGTCCTGCACGGTGTAGTTCTTGTCGATGTGCGCGTGCGCCTCGACCAGTGCGCTCAGCAGCGTGCCGCTTGCGTGCGTCTGTTGGGCGCTCGGCACGATGGATGCAACGCTGTCGCCAGTCAACGTGACATCAAACAACTGCGCATCGCCCGCCGCGAATGCACGCAGCGGCGCCGGAATGCGCAGCGCCTCGAGCTTCATGCGTGCCGCTGCTCCCAGGCCCGCAGCCAGCCGAGGCCGGCCGAGGTGCCGCCCGGCTCCGAACCGCGCTTCGGCCGGTATTCACAGCCGACCCAGCCCTGCCAGCCGCACTGCGCCGACACCTCGTCGATCACGTCGAACAGGTACGGGTAGTTCTGTTCGCCGATGTCCGGCTCGTGGCGCTCGGGCACGCCGGCGATCTGGATGTGGCCGACGCGGCCGGTGGGCAGGTATTTGCGGATCTTCATTGCCACGTCGCCTTCGACGATCTGGCAGTGGTACAGGTCCATCTGCACCTTGAGGTTGGGTGCGCCCACCGTTTCGACGATCTCGTGCGCGTGGTCTTGCCGGTTGAGAAAGAAGCGCGGAATGTCGCGCGTGTTGATCGGCTCGATCAACACGTCGCGGCCGGCCTTGGCGGCTTCGGCCGCGGCCCAGCGCAGGTTGTCGAGGTACACGGGCTGCAGCGCGTCGCGCTCCAGGCCTTCGGGCACGAGGCCGGCCATGACGTGGATGCGGGGGCAGTCGAGCGCCACGGCGTAGTCGATAGCCTTGGCAATGCCTTCGCGAAACTCGGCGTCGCGCCCAGGGAGGCAGGCCAGGCCGCGCTCGCCGCCGTTCCAGTCGCCGGGCGGGCCGTTGAACAGCACCTGCTGCAAGCCGTTGTGCTTGAGCCGCGCCAGGATTTCGTCTTTCGCGAAGTCGTAGGGGAAGAGATATTCCACGGCCTTGAAGCCGTCTTTCGCGGCGGCGTCGAAGCGGTCGAGAAAAGCGAGCTCCGGGTAGAGCATCGAGAGGTTGGCGGCGAATTGGGGCATGGGGTGTTTGTACTACCAGCGCGCACCGAAGGTACGGCGCAGTTCATCGATCTGATCGGCGTTCAGCGGTTCGGGCCGTGCGGCCTGCGTGAGCTGCTGAAGCCGTGCGGTTTCTTCGAGTTCCTCGAGCACTGCCATGGCGGCGGCCGGCGTGTCGTGCCAGACGTTGGGGCCGAGGCGCGTGAGCATCACGGCGCGAATCGGCGTGCCGGCGGTGCCGAAGCGCTCGATGGTTTGTGCCACCTGCTCGGCTGCTTCTGGAGCACCAGGCCGGTGGTACGCAATGACGGGTACATGGCCGACCTTCATCACGAAATACGGTGTAAGCGCGGGCAGCAGTTCGTCTCCCGGCTCGTTCAGCGTGAGCGCGACGCAATGCGTGCTGTGTGTGTGGATCACGCAGGCGGTGTTCGCATCGAACTTGCGCGTCGCGGCGTAAATGCGCGTGTGCAGTGCGATGGTCTTGCTGGCGCGGTCGCCGCTGGTCTGCTGGCCTTGCGCGTCGAGCCTTGCCAATCGCGCCGGGTCGAGAAAACCGAGGCAGGCATCGGTCGGCGTGATCAGGAAGCCGTCGTCCAGCCGCACGCTGATGTTGCCGGCTGTGGCATGCACGTAGCCGCGCTCGAACAGGCTGCGGCCGACGCGGCAGATTTCTTCGCGGGCTTCGTTCTCGGTCATGCGAGCACTGTAAAGGCCTTGGTGAAGAAATCGTCGCTTCCGAAGTTGCCGGACTTCAGCGCGATATGCACGCCTGCCTCTGGCGCAGCATCGGAACGCGCATGGCACCACGGCACGCCGGGGTCGATCTGCGGGCCGATCTGCATCTGCGCGATGCCCAGCGCCTGCACGCATGCACCCGAGGTTTCACCACCGGCCACCACCAGCTGGTGTACGCCGCGTTCGACCAAACCGCGCGCGATGGCTGCAATGGTGCGTTCGACCATCGCGCCGGCCTCTTCGACACCGAGCCTGCCTTGCACCGACTTCACGGCGCCAGCTTCGGCGGTCGAGTAGACGAGCACGGGGCCCTTGTCGATCAAGGGCGCGGCCCAAGCCAGAGCCTCGGCGGCAACGTCCACGCCCGCGGCGATGCGCAATGGGTCGACGGCCATTGCCGCGCCGCCGCGCTGGATGAAATCGAGCACCTGCCGGTTGGTGGCTAGCGAGCAGCTGCCCGAGACCACCGCCGTCTTGCCGCCGGCCTTTGGCAATGCACTGGCCTGCGAAGAAGGCGCGAGTCCGAAGTTGGCCGGCAGGCCGATGGCCACGCCCGAGCCCGCGGTGAGCAACGGCATCTTCGCGAGCGCCGGGCCCATGCGCAGAAGGTCGTCGTTCGACACGGCGTCGACGATGGCGATCGTCACGCCCTCGGCCTTCAGCTGAGCGATGCGCTCGTCGATGGCAGTCGCGCCGCGCGCCACCACCGTGTAGTCGATGAGGCCCACCTTGCGCTTGCACTGCGCCTGCAGCACGCGCACGAGGTTCGGGTCGGTCATCGGCGTGAGCGGGTGGTTCTGCATGCCGCTCTCGTTGAGCAGCACGTCGCCCGCGAACAGGTAGCCCTTGAACACGGTGCGCTTGTTGTCTGGAAAGGCGGGCGTGGCGATGGTGAAGTCGCATTGCAGCGCATCCATCAGCGCCTCGGTCACGGGGCCGATGTTGCCTTGCGCCGTGCTGTCGAAAGTGGAGCAGTACTTGAAGTAGATCTGCTTTGCGCCCTGCGCCTGCAGCCAGCGCAGCGCATCGAGCGACTGCGCGATGGCCTCGGCCGGCGCGATGGTGCGCGACTTGAGTGCGACGACGACGGCATCCACATCGGCATCGAGCGGGCCTTCGGGCACGCCGATGGCCTGCACCACGCGCATGCCCGCGCGCACGAGGTTGTTGGCGAGGTCGGTGGCGCCGGTGAAATCGTCGGCGATGCAGCCGAGCACTAGCTTTGCCATGGGTCAGTCCTTCACGACAGGCAGCTTCACGGCCTGTGCGTTCTCGCGCACGTAGTCGCGCAGGATCGCGTCAAAGCTGGCGTCGGCCTTCAGGCCCAGCGCCTCGGCGCGCGCTGCGTGGATGCGGCTGGGCCAGCTGGTGACGATCTTCGCGATGGCGGCGTCGGGCTCCCAGTCGATCAGGCCGGTGGCATCCTTGCCGGCAATGCGTTCGAGCGCCTGCGCCATCTCGCGCACGGTGGTCGTCAATGCCGGCAGGTTGATCGCAGTGCGTGCACCCCATTCCGCGGCGCTGGCGGTGGCCGCGCGCACGATGCCCGCGACGGTGTTGCCGGGCGATGCCAGCGCGACCGGCGTGTCGGGCGACACGGGGCAACGTGCACGCTCGCCGGCCAACGGCTCGCGCAGCATGCCGCTCAGGAAGCTGGAGGCCGCGCCGTTGGGTTTGCCTGGGCGCACCGACACCGTCATGAGCCGCACATTGCGGCCCTGCACGAAGCCCTTGCGCGTGAAGTCGGCCACCAATTGCTCGCCGATGAATTTCTGGATGCCGTAGCTGTTCTGCGGTGTCGGCAGCGTGGTGTCTTCGATCACGGCGGGCAGGCGCTGCTCGGGCGAATCGCCGAACACGGCGACCGAGCTGGAGAACACGAACACCGGCGAGTGGCCCGCGCGGCGGCAGGCCTCGAGCAGGCCGCGCGTGGTGTCGAGGTTGCTGCGCATGCCTAGGTCGAAGTCGGCCTCGCATTCGCCGCTCACAGCGGCGGCGAGGTGGAACACCGCGTCGGTGTCGGCCAGCGGCAGCGCGCCGTTGCCGGCCTGCTCGTACAGATCGCCCTGCACGAATTGCACGCGGGCATCGCCGGCCAGGTCGGCGGGCGGCGGCACGCGGTCGGCCAGGGTGATGCGCGACACGGGCTGCGCGGCGCCGCCTGCCAGTGCGAGGTTGCCGCCCGCGAGCAGCGTGCGGGCGAGGCGGGCGCCGAGGAAGCCGCAGCCGCCGGTGATGAGGATGTTCATGAGCGAGTGTGTCCTTCTTGTCTTGTTCAGGCCTGTTTTTTCGGCGCCGGCACTTCGATGCCCGGGAAGATCTTGATCACCGCGCTGTCGTCTTCGCGCGCATAGCCCGCGGTCGATGCCTGCATGAACATCTGGTGCGCGGTGGACGACAGCGGCAGCGGAAACTTGGTCGCGCGCGCCACGTCGAGCACCAGGCCCAGGTCTTTCACGAAGATGTCGACGGCCGACAGTGGCGTGTAGTCGCCCGCGAGCACGTGGGCCATGCGGTTCTCGAACATCCAGCTGTTGCCCGCGCTGTGCGTGATGACTTCGTACAGCGCCGCCGGGTCCACGCCTTCGCGCAGGCCCAGCGCCATGGCCTCGGCCGCCGCGGCGATGTGCACGCCGGCCAGCAGCTGGTTGATGACTTTCACCTTGCTGCCCGCGCCTGCGCTGTCGCCCAGGCGGTAGACCTTGGCCGCCATCGCGTCGAGCATCGCGCCAGCCTTCTCGTAGGCGGCAGGCGTGCCGGCGGTCATCATCGTCATCTGGCCGCTCGCAGCCTTCGCGGCGCCGCCGGAGATGGGTGCGTCGAGGTACAGGATGCCCTGCGCGGCAAGGCGCGCTTCGAGCGCCACCGACCAATTTGGATCGACGGTGGAGCACATCACGAACAGGCTGCCGGGCTTCATCGATGCGGCGCAGCCGGGCGTGGTGCCGTCGCCGAACAGCACCGACTCGGTCTGCGCCGCGTTCACGACGACGCTGACGACGATGTCGCACTGCGCGCCGAGCGCGGCCAGCGTGTCGCAGGCCGTGCCGCCATCGCGCGCGAAGGCTTCGGCGACCTCGCGGCGCACGTCGAACACGTGCGGCGCATGGCCCGCGCGGCGCAGCGATTGCGCCATGCCGGCGCCCATGGCGCCGAGGCCTACGAGGCCGACGACGGGAGTGTTGGTGCTGGAAGTCATGCAGGGATTCTTTCTTTCGAGGTCAGCGATTGACGAGTTGCTTGGGCGTGAGCCACACGCCGATGGCGCCGAGCACCAGCGCACCGGCCAGCACGTACATGCCGATCTGCGTGCTGCCGGTCAGGTCTTTCAGGTAGCCGATGAGGTACGGGCTCACGAAGCCCGCGAGGTTGCCCACCGAGTTGATGGCCGCGATGCCGGCGGCCGCCGCCGTGCCGGTGAGGAAAGCGGTGGGCAGCGACCAGAAGAGCGGCGCGCAGGTCAGCACGCCGGCTGCGGCGAGCGAGAGGAACGCCAGCGACACGACCGTGTTCTGCGTGTATGAAGCCGCGACCGTGAAGCCGATCGCGCCCATCAGCGCGGGCACGATCAGGTGCCAGCGGCGCTCCTGCCGGCGGTCGGCGCTGCGGCCGAAGAGGTTCATCGCGACGATGGCGCAGACGAAGGGGATCGCGCTGAGCAGCCCGATGTTCAGGTTGCCCTGCACGCCCGTGGCCTTGACCAGCGTGGGCAGCCAGAAAGTGAGTGCGTATTGGCCCATGACGAAGGCGAAGTAGATGAACGCCATCCACCATATGCGCGCATCGCGGAACACGCCAGCCACCGAGTGCGGGCCCTTGGCGCCATGGGCGGCGTCGCGCGCCACCTCGCGCTGCAGCAGCGCCTTTTCTTCAGCACTCAGCCAGCGCGCCTGGGCGATGCCGTTGTCGAGGTAGACCAGCACCATCACGCCCACGAGCACGGCGGGAACCGCCTCGATCAGGAACATCCACTGCCAGCCGCTCATCGACGAGACGCCGTGGAAGCTGTCCATGATCCAGCCCGACAGCGGGTTGCCGAAGATGCCCGCCACCGGAATGGCCGACATGAACACCGCGATGATCCGCGCGCGCCGGTGCGCCGGGTACCAGTGCGTGAGGTACAGGATCACGCCCGGGTAGAAGCCCGCCTCGGCCACGCCGAGCAGGAAGCGCAGGATGTAGAAGCTGGTCGGCGTCTTCACGAACATGAAGCAGGCCGAGAGCAGGCCCCAGGTGATCATGATCCGCGCGATCCAGATGCGCGCGCCCACGCGGTTGAGCAGCAGGTTGCTCGGCACCTCGAACAGGAAGTAGCCGAGGAAGAAGATGCCCGCGCCCAGGCCGAACACGGTTTCGCTGAAGCCCAGGTCTTGCCCCATCTGCAGCTTGGCGAAGCCCACGTTGACGCGGTCGAGGTACGCGACCACGTAGCACAGCATGAGAAAGGGCACGAGGCGCCAGAACACCTTGGCGTAAGTGCGCTTTTCGAGCGCGGCATCGGCTGCGGCGGACGGCGGCATGGCGCCGGCCTGGAGGGTCGAGGAAGTCATGAGAAAGCTTTGTCTCGGTTGATTTGTCAGGTCATCATACAAATTTGAGATTTGTGAGCTGACCCGGGTAAACCCGGAGATCGCGCCGTTCGCGGCGACTTTCTGGTGTCTTTCTGTGTCGGCTCGGCTGCCTACAAGCTCGCTTTAGCTGCCTATTGGCCAGCCTTCGACCAAGGGCCGCGCGAGTTGCGCGCCTTCCTGCTGCCAGAACGCGGGATCGGCCTGCTCGATGCGGCGGATCGCGTTGTCCATGTGGCTCTTGGCCGCCTCGCGCGCCCGCAGCGGATCGCCGGCCTCGATGGCTTCGACGATGCGCGCATGCTCTTGCGCCACCTCGCGCGCGAAGTCGGCGCGGCGCGCCTCGTTGGCGCGCGTGACGCGGGTGGCGCCGTGCAAAAACTGCCGCAGGTACTGCAGCGTGCCGATGAGGAAGGGGTTGCGCGCAGCCTCGGCAATGGCGCGGTGGAAGCGCACGTCTTCGTCGGCTCCGTTGCCACCCGCTTCCACGGCGGCGTGCAGCGCATCGATGGCGTCGCGGATGCGCTGCACATCGTCTGGCGTGCGGCGCTCGGCGGCCAGCGCGGCCACTTCGGCTTCGAGCGCGCGGCGCAGCTCGACCATCTGGATGACGGCTTCACGCGAGGCCACGTGCGGCATCTCGAAGCGCAGCGGCTCGACGCCGGCGGCACGCACATACACGCCGCTGCCCTGGCGCGAGTCGAGCAGGCCCAGCGACTTGAGCCGCGACACCGCTTCACGCACCACGGTGCGGCTCACGCCGAACTGCTCGGCCAGCGCGGTTTCGGTCGGCAGGCGGTCGCCTTCGGAAAGGCGCCCGCTGCGCACCTCGGCGGCCAATGCATCGGCGACCTGGTCGGCCAGGCGGACGCTGGGGGCGAGGGATTGGAAGCGGGCGGTCATGGGCGCGAATGGGGTGGGGCCTGCGACTCTAACGCAGGCCCTGCGCGACCGCCGCGGCCTCAGTTCAGCGCGTGGCGAGCAGCCCGCGCGATGCTGGCCGCATCGACACCGAAGAACCCGCGCAGCGCCGCACGCGTGTCGCTGCGGCCGAAACCATCGGTGCCCAGCGTGATGTAGCGGCGGCCTTCCGGCAGGAAGGCACGCACGCTCTCAGGCACGGCGCGCACGTAGTCGGTGGCGGCAATGATGGGCGCCTTGCTGCCCTTGCCGAGCTGCTGCGCGATGAACGCGGTGCCGGCTTCTTCACCCGACAACGCGCGCTGCTCGCAAGCCAGCCCGTCGCGCGCAAGTTCGCTCCAGCTCGTGACGCTGAACACCTCGGCCTCGATACCTTCTTCGGCCAGCAGCTGCGCGGCCTTCACAACCTCTGTGAGGATCGCGCCGGAGCCCATCAGCGTGACCTTCTTCTTCGCCTTGCCCGATGCCGGCGCATACGTGCCGAAGCGATAGCACCCGCGCAGGATGTCGCCTTCCGCGCCCTCGGGCACATCGGGCTGCGCGTAGTTCTCGTTCATGAGCGTGACGTAATAGAACACGTCCTTCTGCTCGACCATCATCTCGCGGATGCCCGCATCGACGATCACCGCCATCTCGCCCGCGTAGGCCGGGTCGTAGGCCTTGCAGTTGGGAATGGTCGCGGCCACGAGGTGGCTGCTGCCGTCCTGATGCTGCAGTCCTTCGCCGCCGAGCGTGGTGCGCCCGGACGTGGCGCCGAGCAGGAAGCCGCGCGCACGCTGGTCCGCGGCAGCCCAGATGGCGTCGCCGACGCGCTGGAAGCCGAACATCGAGTAGTAGATGTAGAAGGGCAGCATCGCCAGGCCATGCACGCTGTAGCTGGTGGCGGCCGCCGTCCAGCTCGCGATGGCGCCGGCTTCGCTGATGCCCTCTTCCAGGATCTGCCCGTCGGTGGCTTCGCGATAGCTCAGCACCGAGCCGATGTCTTCCGGCGCGTAGCGCTGGCCCACGCTCGAATAGATGCCCACCTGCTTGAACAGGTTGGCCATGCCGAAGGTGCGCGCCTCGTCGGCCACGATGGGCACGATGCGCGGGCCCAGGGCCTTGTCCTTCATGAGATTGCCCAGCATGCGCACGAAGGCCATGGTGGTGCTCATTTCCTTGCCGGCGGCGGCCGTGGCGAACTGCGCGTAGCTCGCGATGTCGGGCTTGGCCACCACGTCGCAGGCGGTCTCGCGGCGCGGCATGGCGCCGCCGAGCGATTCGCGGTGCTGGCGCAGGTAGCGCATCTCGGCGCTGTCTTCGGCGGGGCGATAGAAGTCCATCGCGGTGGCCTGCGCATCGGTCAGCGGCAGGTTGAAGCGGTCACGGAATTCGATGAGGTCCACGTCGCCCATCTTCTTGTGCGAGTGCGTGGTCATCTTGCCCTGCGCGGCGCTGCCCATGCCGTAGCCCTTCTTGGTGTGGGCGAGGATCACGGTGGGCTGGCCCTTGTGCTTGGCCGCAGCCGCGTAAGCCGCATGGATCTTCACGAGGTCGTGGCCGCCGCGCTTGAGGCGATCGATCTGCTCGTCGGTCATGCCTTCGGCCAGGCGCGCGAGTTCGGGGTTCTGGCCGAAGAAGTTGTCGCGGTTGAAGCGGCCGTCTTTTGCGGCGAAGGTCTGCATCTGGCCGTCGACGGTGTTGGCGAACACGCGGGCCAGCGCGCCGCTCGTGTCCTGCGCGAAGAGGCCATCCCAGTCGCTGCCCCACACGAGCTTGACGACGTTCCAGCCCGCGCCGGCAAACAGCTTTTCGAGCTCGTCGATGATGCGGCCGTTGCCGCGCACTGGGCCGTCCAGCCGCTGCAGGTTGCAGTTGACGACCCACACGAGGTTGTCGAGCTTCTCGCGCGCCGCGAGCGTCAGCGCGCTCATCGATTCGGGCTCGTCCATCTCGCCGTCGCCGAACACGCCCCACACCTTGCGGCCTTCGCAGTTCAGCAGGTTGCGGTGCGTGAGGTAGCGCATGAAGCGCGCGTGGTAGATCGAGCTGATGGGGCCGATGCCCATCGAGCCGGTGGGGAACTGCCAGAAGTCCGGCATCAGGTACGGATGCGGATAGCTGCACAGGCCGCGCGCACCGCTGCCGTCGACGAAGGCGGGAGCGGTGAGCTCCTGGCGGTAGTGCTTCAGGTCTTCTTCGCTCAGGCGGCCTTCGAGGTAGGCCCGCGCATAGACACCTGGGGCGCTGTGCGGCTGGAAGAACACGAGGTCGCCGCGGTGCTGCTCGCTGCGCGCATGAAAGAAGTGGTTGAAGCCGGTCTCGAACAGGTCTGCCGCGCTGGCATAGCTGGCGATGTGGCCGCCGAGTTCGCCATACGCCTGGTTGGCCTTGGCCACCATCGCGAGTGCGTTCCAGCGCATGAGCGAGGCGAGCTTTTCCTCGATGGCAAGGTCGCCCGGGAACGGCGGCTGGTCTTCCGCGGCGATGGTGTTGACGTACGGCGTCGCGAGTTCGGGCTGCCAGCCGATGCGCTGCTGCCGCGCGAGGCGGGCCAGCTCGACCAGCATCTGCCTGGCGCGCTGCGGCCCCTGTGTTTGCGCCAGCGCCACGAAGGCGTCGCGCCATTCGGCGGTCTCGGCGGGATCGGGGTCGTGCGAAAGCTGCGGGTCGAGCAGCAAGGCGCGCATCTGGTCGGCGGAAATCGGGGCGTTCATACCGGCACTTTAGGCCGCCTTGCGGAAAATTAGCTACTGGCGCGGGCAATCCCACGCCAGCCTCGCAGCATAAAATTCCGCAATTTCTTGAATTCAAAGCATTTCATGCAACTCGACGCCATCGACCTGCGCATTCTGGATGAGCTGCAGCGCGACGGTGCGCTGTCGAACGTGGAGCTGGCGCGGCGCGTGCACTTGTCGCCGTCGCCCTGCCTGGCGCGCGTGAAGGTGCTTGAAGCGAACGGCGTGATCGACCGCTATGTGGCACTCGTCAGCGCGAAGGCATTGGGCCTGGGGCTCAACGTGTTCATCTCGATCAGCCTCACGACGCAGAGCAAGCAGTCGCTCGCCGACTTCGAGCAACGCATCGCCGAACACGACGAAGTGATGGAGTGCTACCTGATGACGGGCGACAGCGACTACCTGATCCGTATCGCGGTGGCGGACATGGCTGCGCTGGAAAAATTCATCCTGGAACAGCTCACGCCGATTCCGGGAATCGAGAAGATCCGCTCGAGCTTTGCGCTCAAGCAAGTGCGATACAAAACGGCGCTGCCGTTGCCGAGGGAGTAGGTGCTCCCCCAGGCTTCGCGCACTTCGTGTCGCTTCGCCCACCCCCTCGCCGGGGGCAACACCGGTGGCCCGGCAGAGCCGGTTCCACGGTGTTCCCCGGAGGGGCCTAGGGATTCAACGCTCAGAGGCCGATCAGGCCGCCGTCGTCCTTCGTGATGACCACGGTCGCCGAGCGAGGACGGGCGGTGCCGCCTTGCGGCCAGTGGCTGAGGAACTTCGTCGGATCGCTGATGTTGGCCTTGGCCGTGTTCTCGCCCGGGTGCTGGATGTTCACGAACAGCGCACGGCCGTCGCCCGATTCGGCGATGCCGGTGATTTCGCAATCAACCGGGCCAACGAGGAAGCGGCGCAGGCCGTCGGTGCCCGGGGCCTTGCCGACGAAGGTGGCCTGCGTGGCGGTGGTGCCGCCATCGACGTTGGTGATGGTCTTCGCGGCACCATCGCCGACCTTGCCCGGCAGGGCGCCGAGCAGCATGCAGTTGGTCACGTCGGTGTACTTGCCGTCGTCGGTCTCGATCCACAGCAGGCCGGGCGCGGCCTGGCTGAACCACATGCCGTCAGGGCTGGAGAAGTCGTTGTCAGCTCCAAGGGCGGACAGGTTCACGTCGGCCGACGCGGTCGAGCGCGCGCCGAACAGGTACACGTCCCACTTGAAGGTGACTGCAGCGGGGTCGCCACCGGCATCCGCGAAACGGATGATGTGGCCGTTCGGGTTGCCCTTCTGATCGACGCCGTTCTTCGGGTCGTTGTACGAACGCGGGTTGGCCGCGTCGGTGCCAGTGACCGGACGTGCCGAGTTGTTGGTGAGGGTGAGGTACACCTCGCCGTTCTTCGGGTTGACGGCCGTCCATTCCGGGCGGTCCATCTTCGTGGCGCCAGCCGCATCGGCTGCGTGGCGTACGTTGATCACGACATCGGCCGCATCGGCGAATGCATAGCCGGCGTAGCCCGAGGTGATGTTGTTGACACCGAGCTTCAGTTCGAGCCAGTCGCCCGTGCCGTCGGCCTTGAATTTGGCGACGTAGAGCTTGCCGTCGTCCATGTACTTGTCGCCGGCCGCAATGCCGCCGCCGACGTCGGCCGCGTCCCAGTTCTTGGTGGACACGAACTTGTAGAGGTACTCGTTCTGCGAGTCGTCGCCCATGTACCAGACCAGCGGCTTGCCGACCACGACCGGGCCGAGGCAGGCGCCTTCATGGCCGAAGCGGCCGAGCGCGGTGCGCTTCTTCGGCGTGCTGGCGGGGGTGAACGGATCGATCTCGACCACCCAGCCGTATGTGTTGGAGCCGTTGCGGTAGTCGTCGACGGCAGTGGCGCCGATGACTTCGGTATTCCAGCGGCCATACAGGTTGTCGGCGGTGTCGGGCGTGACGGTAGCCCAGAGCTCGCGGCCAGCGCTGGCCACGCCATAGCGGGTGAAGCTTGCGATTTCCTTCGCGGTGCGCTGGGGGTCGTCGTTGGCCTTGATGCGGCGGAAGTAGCCGGCCCAGTTCTCTTCGCAGGTCAGGTACGTGCCCCACGGCGTGGTGCCGTTGGCGCAGTTGTTGAGCGTGCCGCGGGTCTTGCTGCCGTCGGTCGAGTACTTGGTCTTCAGGTAGTCGGTCTTGGCGGCCGGGCCCGAGAAGGTCATCTCGGTCAGCGTGTGGACGCGGCGGTTGAAGCTCGAGTCCTGCTTGTAGCTCCAGGTGCTGCCGCTCTTGTTGACCTCGATCGCGCTCACGCCGTGCAGGTAGAACTCGCGCAGCACTTCGTCGGCGACGGTACGCACGGCGGCATTGCCGGTGCCGGTGATGGTCTGGCCGGCGGGGTGCAGGAACAGCGGCGTGATGGCCTCGTGGTTCATCACGAGCATGCCGCGCGAGGCGTTGGCGGCATCCCACTTGTTCGAGGCATTCATGCCGAAGAAGGTCATGCCGTCGTGGTGGTCGCCGGCGCGGCGGTCGTAGGTGGTGGCGTCGTCGGTGCCGTCGTTCTTGTAGGCAGCGACACCCGAGGCGATCGGGTCGCCCAGGCGGTACAGCACGCTGGCGGTGTAGCCGGCAGGCACGGTCACGACGTCGGCGAGGCTCTTTGCGACGGCATTGAAGCCGAGCTTCATCGGAGCGGGGGAAGGAGCGGGAGCTGGCGCAGGGGGGGCGGGTGCGGGGGCCGGGGGCAGGACCGGGAAGCTGGTGCCACCGCCGCCACCACCGCCGCATGCCTGGAGCAGCGCGGTACCGGCAGTGCCGACGCCCAGGCCGAACAGATGGCGGCGGCTCAGGCGCGAGGCGATCAGGTCGGTGAACGAGGGGTTCGACGTGGGGTTGGTGCCGATGTCGTCGAGGTCGACCGAGGGATCGTCGGTGCGGGTATTTGCGGTCATGCGCAATGTCTTTCTTCGTGGGTTGGGGGAGAAACCAGCCCGCGAAGTTAGGCACTTCGTATGACGACTCCGTGAATTGCTCAGGTTCCAGTCAGGTTGAATCAGGCTGTTTTCAGCACCTCTTCATCAACCCTTCAGGCCCGCGCGGCTCAGGGCGCGGGCAGTTGCCGCGGCCACAGCGCCCACAGGCGCAGCGGCTGGTTCATGCTCGCCGCAAGCCTGCCCGCATCGGCGCCGGTGCCCGCGAAGTAGTCGGCGCGCACGGCGCCGAGGATGGCGCTGCCGGTGTCCTGCGCCACCACCAGTTTCTGCAGCTGCGCCGCCGGCCCGTTGGACGCAAGCCACACCGGGGTGCCGTACGGGATGCTCTCGCGGTCGACCGCGATGGAGCGGCCGGCCGTGAGCGGCACGCCCTGGGCGCCGCGCGGGCCGAAGGCGGCGTCGACCTCGCTCATCGTCTCTTCGCGGAAGAACACGTAGCGCGGGTTGCTCCACATCAGCTGCGTTACGCGCTGCGGGTTCTGCGCGGCCCAGGCTTTTGTGTCGTCGGGCCACTTGCCGACCTTGCTCACGCCCTGGCTCATCAGCCATTGCTGCACGCTGCGGTAGGGCTGCTCGTTGGTGGCCGAGAAGGCCACGCGCACGGTGTGCTGGTAGCCGTTGGCCTCGGTGATGCGCAGGCGCCCGGAGCCCTGGATGTGCAGCATCAGCGCGTCGATGGGGTCGGCCATCCATGCGATCTCGCGGCCGCGCAGCGCAGCCTGGGCTTCGGGCAGGGTCTCGATCTCCTGGCGCGTGTACCAGGGGCGGCGCGGCACCAGGCCGTCGGGGGCCTGGTAGATCGGCACGTTGAAGGCGGCGGTGGGCACGCGCGAGGCTTCGTACACCGGCTCGTAGTAGCTGGTGAGCTTGCCTTCGGTCTGGCCGTTGAGCGCCTCGATGCGATAGGGCTGCAGCCGGTCGGTCATCCACTGGCGCTGCTCTTCGGGGGTGGCAATGGTCAGCTGGCGCACGTCGCGGCACAGCGGCGCGAAGGCGGCGTTGGGGCGCGAGCAATTCGCCAGCAGCGCGATCCAGGCCTCGTGCAGCGGGTCTTCGCCGAACCCGGGCAGCTCGCCCCACCCGACCGGCACCCAGCGGCTCTTGGGGTGCGCAAGCGAGCCGGTGAGCGGACCGAGGTCTCGCGGCTGGGTGGCGGGGGGGCGGGTGGGGGCCTCGGGCGCGCGCGGGCCGGTGGAACAGGCGGCGAGCGTTGCTACGATCACAAGCCCGACCAGCCACTGGAGTCCATTTCTCATGGGTTTGATTCTGCTTGAAGCCCTCGCCGCGGGACTCGTGTTCATCTTGATCATCTGGTGGACCATGTTTTCCGGCCGCAACAAGGGTGAATTGCATGACGACGACGAGCCTGAAGCAGGCCGCGACGCCACCGATCGAAACCCGCCGCCGGAAACGTGAATTGCTTGTGCAGTCCCGCGCCGCGCCGCCATGTCGGACAACTACCCCATCGCTATTACTTTAGTAGCAATCATCGTAGCATTCATGCGCTATGGCGAAACTTTTCTTATTTTCTGTGGGGCTTTGAGCCCGTACCATCGCGTACGCCCGGAAGCTAAGCTGTGGCCCGCCTGATTCAACCTAGAAAGGGATCGCCATGAAAAAGTTTGTACTCGCCACCACTGCCACAGCGCTCATCCTGTCCGGCTGCGCCGGCGGCATGACCGACACGCAGCGCAACACCGGCATCGGCGCCGGTATCGGCGCGCTCGGCGGCGCCGCCATCGGCTCGGCCACGGGCGGCAACCGCGGCGCCATCGGTACGGGTGCGGTGCTCGGCGCGGCAGCCGGCGCGCTCGGCGGCTACCTGTGGTCGCAGCGCATGGAAAACCAGAAGCGCCAGATGGAAGCCGCCACGCAGGGCACCGGCATCGCCGTGACGCAGACGCCGAACAACGAGCTGAAGCTGCAGATCCCGAGCGACGTGTCCTTCGACGTGGGCCGCGCCAACATCAAGTCGAACTTCGCGCCGGTGCTCGACCAGTTCGCGAACGGCCTGCGCAACAACCCGAACGCCGAGGTGCGCATCATCGGCCACACCGACAGCACCGGCTCCGACGCCATCAACAACCCGTTGTCGGTCGAGCGTGCCACCAGCACCCGCGACTACCTCGTGGCGCGCGGCGTGAACGCAGCGGCCTTCCGCATCGAGGGCCGCGGCTCGCACGAACCGATTGCCGACAACAACAGCGATGCCGGCCGTGCGCAGAACCGCCGAGTCGAAATCTACGTGGGCGAGCGCGCGCCGCAGGGCTGAGCGTTCACCACCCCGGGAAACCGGCCGCGCTGAAAGGCCGGTTCCCACCACTACCGTTCCATTGGTCCATAGAGAGGGAAATTCATGAGGAAGTTTGTTGTTGCTAGTGCGGCTGCGGCCGCTTTGCTTTTTATTGCGGGCTGCGCTTCGCAGTCGCCGCCGCCGGCAGCCGCCGCTCCGGCTGCTGCACCGGCTGCGCCAGCCAACAGCTGGACGGCCCGCCTGGCCGCACTGAAGACCGACCTGGAAGCCTCGACCAAGGGCACGGGCGCGGTGATCGAACAGACCGCCGACAACCAGCTGCACGTGGTGATCCCGAACGAGCTGTCGTTCGACACCGGCCGTGCCAACGTCAAGCGCAACCTGGCGCAGGTGCTCGACAAGGTCGCCGACGGCCTGAAGAACGCCACCGCCGCCAGCGTGCGCGTGGTCGGCCACACCGACAACACGGGCAGCGAAGAAGGCAACGAACGCCTCTCGGTGAGCCGCGCTGACAGCGTGCGCAATCACCTGGTGGGCCGAGGCGTGTCGACCACGGCCATCACCACCGACGGCCGCGGCTCGCGCGAGCCTCTGGCCGACAACGGCACGGCAGCAGGCCGCGCCCAGAACCGCCGCGTCGAAATCTTCGTCGCGGAAAAGGCCTGATCTTCTAGAGATCCCGAAGTCGGTTGGCCAATTCGACGGCCGACTTCACTTCCATCTTGTCGAACACGCGCGCGCGGTGCACTTCCACCGTGCGCACGCTGATCGCAAGCTGGTCGGCGATGAGCTTGTTGGGCAGGCCCTCGACCACCAGCCGCATCACGTCGCGCTCGCGGTCGGTCAGCTCGCCGATGCGCTCGGCCAGCCCGCGCCGCACGCGCTGCACTTCCAGCGCCTGAAGCGACGCATTCAACGCATGCTCGATCCGGTCGACCAGCGCGTTGTCCGAGAACGGCTTCTCGCAGAAATCGAAGGCACCGCGCTTGACCGCGTCGACGGCCGTCGGCACGTCGGCGTGGCCCGTCAGGAAGATCACCGGCATCGAGGGCAGCAGGCCGCGCTCGGCCAGCCGGTCGAACAGCACCAGTCCGCTGGTGCCGGGCATGCGCACGTCGAGCAGCAGGCACAGCGGCTGCTCGGGCAGCGGGCCCTGGTCGAGAAACTGCTCGAAGGCCTCGGCACTTGCGAAGTGCTCGCTGGCCAGGCGCCGCGAACGCAGCAGCCAGGCCAGCGCCTCGCGCACGCTGGCGTCGTCGTCCACGATAAAGATCAAGCCATCGATCAGCGGTTGCATGCGGTGAGATCCAGCAGAAGATTGTTTGATTGATTGAAACGCCGTCAGCCCGCGGCCGGCAGCGTGAATCTGAACACGGTGCCGCGCGGCTTGTTCGGCTCGAACACCAGCGCCCCGCCATGTTGCTCCACCACCGTGCGGCACAGGCTGAGGCCAAGCCCCATGCCATCGGCGCGCGTGGTGAAAAAGGGCGTGAAGAGCCGCTCGGCAACTTCCTCGCTGATGCCGCTGCCCAGGTCGGCCACCGAGAACTCGAGCCAGCGCCGCCCGTCTTCCTGCACCGCGGCGCCCACCGCGTTGGCGCGCGCCACGCGCAGCCGCAGCACGCGGCTGCCGACATTGTCGGGGCCGTCCATGGCCTGCATCGCATTGCGCGCGAGGTTCAGCAGCACCTGCTCGACCAGCGTGCGGTCGCACATGGCCGCGGGCAGGCGGTCTTCCAGCACCACCTCGATGATCACGCCGAGCTTGCGCGCCTGCAGCCGCACCAGCGGCAGCACCGCGTCGATCAGCGCCTGCGGCGCCACGGCCTCGCGCGTGCGGTCGCGCCGGCGCACGAAGTCGTGCACGCTGCGAATGACCTGGCCCGCGCGGTCGGCCTGCTCGGCAATGCGCCTCACCGCCATCGCCACCTCGCCCTGGTCGCCTTTGGCATGCGGCCCGAGCAGGTTGAGCGAACCACTCGCGTAGCTGGCGATGGCGGCCAGCGGCTGCGTGAGCTCGTGGCTCAGCAGCGAGGCCATCTCGCCCACCGTTGCAAGCCGCGCGCTCGCCTGCAGCCGCTCCTGGCTGGCACGCGAAAGCTCCTCGATGCGGCGCTGCTCGCTCACATCGATGAACGCGCTCATCCAGCCGGTCTGCACCTTGTGCGCGTTGATCAGCGGCGCCTCGAAGATCAGCACCGGAAAGCGCGTGCCGTCCTTGCGCATGAAGACCGACTCGAAGCCTTCGCGCGGCGGCATGCCGCCCGCAAGGCGCCGCGCCTGCCGCTGCTGGTATTCGTGCGCCAGCTCGGTGGGCCAGTAGGGCGCATCGGCGTTGTCGGCCATGAGCTCCTCGGGGCTGAAGCCGACCATCTCGCAGAAGGCCGGGTTCACGTAGGTGATGCGGCCCTGCAGGTCGCGCGCACGCAGGCCGGTGATGACCGAGTCTTCCATCGCCTTGCGGAAGGCGAGCGCATCGGCCAGGTCGCGCTCGGCGCGCAGGCGGCGGCGCGTGTCGCGCGCGAGCAGCACCAGCACCGACACCAGCGCGATGGAGATCGCCGTGACCAGCGCCGTGAGCATGTTCGGGAACAGGTCGGGCGCGGCGCGCCAGCCGTCGACACGCAGCATCAACGCAGTGCCCGGCAGGTCGATGAGCTGCTGCGAGGTGAACACGCGCGTGCCGGTGCGCCGCGAGGTGCCGAGCGCTACCAGCCGCGTGCCGTCGGCCTCGGTGAAGGCCACTTCCTGGCCGCGCGTGAGCGTGGGGCCGACCAGTTCGATCAGCGCGTCGCGCAGCGAGTAGCTGGCCACGAGATAGCCCCCGGCATCGATGGGCACGCACAGCTCCATCACCTCGATGCCGCCGCCGCCGGCAATCGGCACGTAGTGGCTCGGCGAATAGGCCGGCGCGCCGAGCTTGCGCGCGGCGGCGCAGGCCAGCGTCACGTCGGACTGCTCGGCCCCGCGGCTCTCCTCGTCGAGGATGCGCATGCGATAAGGCGTGTTGACGGCCTGCTGCGGGCGCAGCGCAGCGTCGCGCCATTCGAGCCGCAGCCATTCGCGATGCTCGCGCAGCAGCGCGGCCGCCACCTCGGACCATTGCGCGCGGTCGACGCCCGGAGCCTGCGTGGCGCGCAGGCTCTGCGCATTGCGCTGGAAGCCGCTGCGCAGGTCGGAGACCGCATCGGCGGTGTCGCGGTCGAGCGCCGCCTGCACCTGCTCGACCTCATGCCGCCCCGCGAGCCACACCACCGTGACCAGCAGCACCGACACCAGCACCGCCAGCAGCAGCCACAAGAACCAGCGCTGCCACAGCGAGCGCAGCCGCGCGTACGCCAGCAGCGCCCACCGCTGCGGTGCGACGGTCAGCAGCGCATCGGACATTGCTAGAGAACGCAGTGCGAGAGCACGGGCAGCTGGGTTCGCGTGCGCTCGACCTGTGCGGCATCGATGTCGAACAGCACCACGCCCTCTTCGCTGGCCTGCTGCGCCACCACCGTGCCCCAGGGGTCGATCACCAGCGACTGGCCCCAGGTGTGGCGACCGTTCTCGTGCGTGCCGCCCTGCGCGGGCGCGACCACCCAGGCCAGGTTCTCGATGGCGCGGGCGCGCAGCAGCACCTCCCAGTGCGCCGCGCCGGTGGTGCGCGTGAAGGCGCTGGGCACCAGCAGCAGGTCGGCGCCCTGTTTGGCGAGCGCGCGGTACAGCTCGGGAAAGCGCAGGTCGTAGCACACGCTCATGCCCACGCGCCAGCTGTGGCCGTCTCGCGAGGGCAGGTCGAACACCACGGGCTCCTTGCCGGGCGCGATGACGCGGCGCTCGTCGTAACGCTCGGTGCCGTTGTCGAAGAAAAAGAGATGGATCTTGTCGTAGCGCGCCACGCACAGGCCTTCGGGCGAGAAGGCCAGCGAGCTGTTGAACACGTGCTCGGCGTCGGTGCTCTCGATGGGCAGCGTGCCGCCGACGATCCACAGGCCGAACTCGCGCGCCGCGTCGGCCAGGAAGCCCTGCACCGCACCCGCGCCGGCGGTCTCGCGCA
This sequence comes from Variovorax sp. OV084, assembly GCF_900111625.1. Classification (NCBI taxonomy): domain Bacteria; kingdom Pseudomonadati; phylum Pseudomonadota; class Betaproteobacteria; order Burkholderiales; family Comamonadaceae; genus Variovorax; species Variovorax sp. OV084. The sequence continues at coordinate 184,060 of NZ_FOII01000003.1, forward strand.
GGCCGAGCTTGTCGGTGTCTCGCGCGCCCATCATGCAGAAGTACTCGGGCAGCACCGCCAGTTCGGCACCGGCCGCAGCAGCCTGCGCGAGCAGGTCGTGGGCGCGCGCCAGATTGGCTTCGCGGGCGATGGCCGACACCATCTGGATGGCTGCGACTTTCATTGCGTGATCTCCGTTTTCTTGCCTTCGTCTGCCGTCGACGAGCCCGGCAGGCCGGGGATGTTCGGAATGCTCTGTGGCAACAGCTGCAGGGTGCGCGGCACCTTCGCTATTTTGGGGTCGGCCCAGGTGCCCTCGACGTGGAACTCCTGCGTGGCGGCCGCCGCGAGCGGCTTGCTCAGCACCCATTGGGCCAGGAATGTGCCCAGGCCGATGGCGGGGTTGATGGCGGTGGCCACGAGCGCGGCCGTGCCGGCATTGATCTCGGGCACCACCACCACGCGCAGGTTCTGCGTCTCGCGCACGATGTCGGCCGAGCCGTCCATCAGCGCGGCGGCGTTGACGCCCTTCATCTGCAGGTTGTTGGTGCTGGCGATGCCCTTGTTGATCTTCGCGTCGCCGCGGATGAAGTCGAAGGCGAAACCCTGGCTGAAGACGTCGCGGAAGTCGAGCGTGAGCCGCCTCGGCAGCGCCTGCAGGCTCAGCACGCCGAGCAGCTTGGCCAGGCCCGGGTCGGCCTTGAGGAACTGGCCTTGCTCCACGTCGACCTGCAGTTGCCCGCCCAGGCTCGGGTAGTCGAGCGAGAACGGCGAGCCGCGCCAGTTGACGTCGCCTTCGAGCCGCCCGCGGCCGCGCGCAAGCACGCCCGGCATGCCGAAGCGCGTGAGCAGTTCGCCAGCATCGGCGATGTCGAGCTTGAAGGTCATGGCGGTGCGGCGCTGGCCGGCCGCGGCGCCGGGCACGGCTGCCCAACTGCCCTTGGCCGCGAAGCTGGCCTCGGGCATGGTGAAGACCAGCTTGTTGAGCGCCCATTCGCGGCCTGCACCGCCGCGGTTGACGGCGTCGATCTCGGCGCGGCCGAGGCGCTTGCCGAGCAACTCGAAGTCGTCGATCACGATGTCCAGGGCCGGCAGGGTGCCGGGCTGCTCGTCGAGCAGGGCCTCGACCTGCGTGGCCTCGGCCGGCGCGATCTTCAGCCGCGCAAGCCGCGCGTAGAGGCGCCCGGCCTGCGTGTGGCGGTATTCGGCGTAGCCGCTGAGTTCGGTGGCGTCGATGTTGGCGCGCCAGACGGTGCCTTCACGCGTGCCGCCGAGCACCACGTTGTGCAGCGTGCGGCCCGCAATGCCGAGCTGCTGCGCGCGCACCGCGATGCGTGTTGGCAGGTAGGCCTGCGACGGATCATCGGCCCGCTCCGCGGCCTCGGTGCCGGTGCTGGCGGCGTCGCCGATCAGCGCCTGCCATGCGGCCATGTCGAGCTTGGCGACGTTGACGTTCGCAAACACGCCCTTGTCGGGCAGGCTGGCCGTCTCGCCCTGCGCGAGGCCGACGCCGATGCTGCCGCGCTGCACGCGCGCCTCGTTGCCGACGAGATCGCGCACGTACTGGACGGCGCCGACGCGGCCGAGGTCGAGCGAGAGCTGGTCCTGCGTGGCAACGCTCGTGCCCTGGCGGGTTTCGCGCGCGAGCACCTTCTTCTCGATGCGCAGCGGCATCTGCTCTTCGGCGGTCTTCACGAGCGGCAGCGGCAGTTGCAGCGCCAGGCCCTGCAGGCTGCTGGTGAGCGAGAACTCGGGCGTGCCGTCGCGCACCGAGAAGGTGGCCGCGTAGGGCGTGCTGCCGGTCGAGTTCTTCGCGAGGCGGGCGAGCCAGTCGATCTCGCGCGCGCCGCGCAGGCCCTCGGCGGTGGCCGTGCCCTGTGCCTTCAGGGCGACTTCGCGGTTGGGGCCGCTGAAGCGGCCCTTGCCCTCGACACGGATGTCCCCGCCCAGCAGCCTGGCCTGCACGCCGGCCAGCGAGAAGCCGGTTTCGGTGAAGCTGACCGTGCCCTTGGCCTGCGTGAACGAAGGCGCCTCGGGCACGACCTGCAGTTCGTTGTCGGCCAGCACGACCGAGGCCTGCACCTTGGCGTTCTCCATGGCCGCAAGGGGCAGTTCGAGGTGCAGCTTGTAGTCGGCCGAGCCGGTGGCGCGCGCGGTGCGCATGATCTCGCCGGTTTCTCCGGCCAGCGGCGCGCCCGCTCGCAGAACCTCGCCGAGCGGGCCCTTGGCCTGTACATCGACGCGCAGCACTTGCGCGTGGTGCGACAGCTCGGGGATCTGCGCTTCGCCCTTGGTCACCTCCACGCCGGTGGCGCCGACCAGGCGACCGCGCGCGTTGCGCACCAGCATGCCGTCGCGCTCGAACACCAGCTCACCCGAAAGGCCGGTGAGCGGGGGCCACACCGGGGCGGGCACGCCGTTGCGCGACGGCGCTGCGACGGACGGCGGCGCGTAGGCGTAGTTGACGTCCGCCACCTTGGCCGCGATGCGGAAGTCGCCCTGCTTCGGGTCCTTGAACGGCATGTCGTGCAGGTCGCCGCGCACGCGGAAGTCGACGCTGCTGGCAACGCCCTTGGTGACGGCTTCGCGCACGTAGTCGCGCGTGTGCTGGGGAATGTCGAGCGGCAGGTAGCGGAACACGCGCGTGCCGTCGGCGCGGGTCAGCTTGCCCTGCAGGTCGAGCACGCCGGGAAAGCGGGCCTTGCTGCTCGATGTGGCCGGGTCGCTGGTGCGCCAGCTGGCCTGGGCGTCGCCTTCGGCGTCGGCGTTGGCGAAGCTCAGCTTCGACATCTGCAGCTGCGCGTTGCCGTTGTCGAGCTTCCATTGCAGTTGCGTCGAGAGCCGGTCGATGGGAATGACCGGCTCCTCGAACACGCCCGGGAATTCGAGCGTGCCCTTTGCAATGGCGAGCGTGGCGGTGCCGCCGGTGTGGGTGGCGTCGAAGTCGATCGTGGCGCCGCTCAGGCCGGGGGTGCCGGCATGGACCCTGGGCGGGGTGGCCGCAGCGGTGGTCGCCGACGGTGCCGAGGCCGCCGCCGCGGGCGGGCCCGCCGCCTCATCCGCCGCGCCGGGCTGCGAGGCGATGCGCAGGCCGCTGACGCGGCCCTTGGCCTGGTAGCGGCTGGGCGCGCCCAGCGAGCCCTGCCAGTTCAGGTCGACGTGCTCGACGAGGCCGCGCGGCGCATAGGCGTCGAGCACGCGGTGCGTGGCGTCGCCCAGCGGCAGTCGGTCGGCGATGAGGGCGAGCGCGGCCAGGTCGAGGCGGTCGGCGCGCAGCGCGCCGTGCTCGGGCGTGCGGCCCCTGTTCGGCGTGTGCTGCAGCCACAGGTTGCCGCCGGGCCAGCGCAGGCCGTCGCTGGTGTCGAACTGCAGCGCGGTGGTCGAGAACTCGAGCGTTTCCTCGGAGAGCCGCCCCGCGAGACGACCGGTGACGGCGTTCAGCACCAGCGGCGGCAGGCCCTTGTCGAGCGAGACGTCGACCTTGTCGAGCCCCAGGTCGACCGCACCGCCGACGACCTGGCCGTCGTCGACGTCGGCCCACAGGCGCAGCGCGCCGTTGCCCTGGCGAATGCGGGCGTCGAGCGAGACGTACTGGCCGAGCCGCGTGACGTCGATGTAGGGCAAGTCGGCATAGAGCTGGCCGTCCCAGGTCTGCCAGTGGCCGCTGCGCATCGACAGCAGCGGCTGGCGGAACTGGCCGCGAAGGGTGAAGCGCTGGCCCCAGCCGGCCGGCGGCGTGGCGTCGAGCCGCAGGCCATGGCGCCGGGCGCTGTTGCGCGCGACGAAACGCACGTCGGTCAGCAGCAGGGGTTCGGCCTGGCGCTGCTCGTCGGTCCAGCGCACGGTGCCGCCTTCGATGACCAGCTCGCGCTGGGCGAAAAACCAGTCGGCACCGCGGGTCTCTCCGGTCGTATCGGTCGCCATGTGCAATCCAGCCACATGGAGTTTTCCCTGAGTGTCGCGGCGCACGTCGAGCTCCGGGCCCTCCACGTAAAGCTGCTCGAAGTTGAGCCGCCAAAGCGAGCGCGGCGACACGCTGGCCACCACGCGCACGAGGCGCAGCGCCTCTCGCTGGTCGGCATCCTGGAGCACCACGTCGCGCAGTTCGAAGGCCGGGAAAAGCCCTTCGGAGCGGGCGGTGATCGATCCGATGCGTACCGGCACGCCGATGGCCTTGCTAGCCTGTGCCTCCAGTGCGCCGCGAAAATCGCCGATTCGCGGCACAATCCACGCGTGTAGGACAACGACTGACAGCGCCAGCAGAAGCCATGCAGCGATCAACAGACCCAGCAGCCAGCGCGCCGTCACAGCGGTGATTTTGAGCAGACGTGAAGGGGTAGACGCCGTGTCGTTCATTGAGGATCGCGCTGTGTCGGGAATTATGACCGCCAGCATTCAGAGGGGTTCCACGGAAACCAGCATCAGTGTGAACCAGTTGCCAGCCACTTCAACGCGCAGCGCGCTCTCTTCTTACTCACGCTTCGTGCAGCGCCTGCGTCGCAGGTATGCGGCCGAGCTTTCATTGCTTCCCCCTGGTGCGCCGCGGCGCGAGTCGATGACGGTGGCTTACGAGGCATTGCGCCAACGTGGGGACAGCGTTGGCGATGCACTGCGAATTGTGCGGCAGCTTGTGATGGAGCGGCTTGTAACGCTTGATTGCGACGAGCAGGCGCCGCTGGCCGTGGTGACCACCGCCGTCACCGAGCTGGCCGAACTGGCACTCGATATTGCGTGCCAGGACGCATGCCACGAACTCGACGCAGTGCACGGCGCCCCTCTCGGCCCCGAAGGCCAGCGCGCTCAGCTGTGGATCGTCGGCATGGGCAAGCTCGGCGCGCGCGAGCTCAACGTGTCGAGTGACATCGACCTGATCTACCTCTACGACGTGGACGGCGAGACCAAGGGCGACGCCGACGGGCGCGGCCGGCTGGCCAACCAGGAGTACTTTGCGCGCGCCGTGAAGCGCATCTATGCGCTGGTGGGCGACACCACCGAGCACGGCTTCGTGTTCCGCGTCGACCTGGCTCTGCGGCCCAACGGCAACTCGGGCCCGAGCGTGGTCTCGCTCGATGCGCTCGAAGAGTATTTCCAGGTGCAGGGCCGCGAATGGGAGCGCTTCGCCTGGATGAAGAGCCGGGTGGTGGCACCGCGCGACATCGTGCTCGCGGGCCAGGCCCAGGGATTGCGCGGCGCGGTGCTCCCTTTTGTGTTCCGTCGCTATCTCGACTACAGCGTGTTCGATTCGCTGCGCGTGCTGCACCGGCAGATCCGCGAGCAGTCGGCGCGCCGCAGCGCCGGGCGGCCCGAGCGCGCGAACGACGTGAAGCTGTCGCGCGGCGGCATCCGCGAGATCGAGTTCACCGTGCAGCTGCTGCAGGTGGTGCGCGGCGGCCAGTTTCCCGAGCTGCGCACGCGGCCCACGCTCGATGCGCTGCAGCGCCTGGCGCGCGCCAACCTCATGCCGCAGGAAACGGCCGATGCGCTGGCCGCGGCCTATGAGTTTTTGCGCCGCGTGGAGCACCGTATTCAATACCTCGACGACCAGCAGACCCATGTGCTGCCGGTGTCCGACGACGATCTGCGCTGGATCGCCCAGACCCTGGGCTATCCCGAGTGCTGCCCTTTCCTGGCGCAGCTCGACACGCACCGCGAGTTCGTCGCGCAGGAGTTCGACAAGCTGCTCGGCGGCGAGAAGCCCTGCAACGGCAAGTGCAGCGGCAAGAAGACCGCCGCGCCCGCCGATCTGGCCGACCTGCTCGACGACCTGCCCCCGGTGTTTGCCGAGCGCATCCGCGACTGGTGCGAGCAGCCCCGCGTGCTGGCCCTGCGCGAAGAAACGCGTGGGCGGCTGCGCCAGCTGGTGCAGCGCACCGGCCAGTGGCTCAAGGAGCCCGATGGCGATGGCGCCGGACAAACGCCGCGCCACGTCGATGCCGCGATGCGCTGGGCCGACTGGATCGAACCGCTGATGCGCCGCGAGAGCTATCTCGCGCTGCTGGTCGAACGACCGGCCGTGCAGGAACGCTTGCTGCGCCTGCTGGGCGCGGCCAAGTGGCCGGCACGCTACCTGATGCAGCACCCGGGCGTGATCGACGAACTGGCGAGCGACGAAATGCTGTCGGGCCGCTTCGTCGCCGCCGAGTTCGAGCGCGAGCTCGAGGCGCGCCACGCGTCGCTTACCCGCACCGGGGAAGCCGACGAGGAGCGCCTGCTGAACCTGCTGCGCCACGCGCACCACGCCGAGGTGTTCCGCACGTTGGCTCGCGACGTGGACGGTCGCATCACCGTCGAGCAGGTGGCCGACGACCTGAGCGCACTGGCCGACACCACGCTGCGCGTGACCGCCCGCTGGTGCTGGCCGCACGTGCGCAACCGGCACCGCGAGGTGCCGCAGTTCGCGATCATCGGCTACGGCAAGTTGGGAGGAAAAGAGTTGGGCTACGGCAGCGACCTCGACATCGTGTTCGTCTACGACGATGACGACGAGCGCGCCGGCGAAGTTTATGCAGCCTACGTGCGCAAGCTCATCAACTGGCTCACGGTGAAGACGCGCGAGGGCGACCTGTTCGAGATCGACACTGCCCTGCGTCCAAACGGCAACTCGGGCCTGCTCACCACCAGCTTCGAGGCCTACGAGAAATACCAGCTCGGCCGCGGCAGCAACACCGCGTGGACCTGGGAGCACCAGGCCATGACGCGCGCTCGCTTCGTGCTCGGCAGCGAAGACCACGGCGCCGAACTGGGCGCGCGCTTCGACCAGGTGCGCGAGGCCGTGCTCGTGTCGCCGCGCGACCGCGAGGCGCTGAAGGCCGAGATCATCGCGATGCGCGAGAAGCTGCGCGGCGCGCGGCCGGTGAAGGCCGACCGCTTCGACGTGAAGCACAGCCCTGGCGGCATGGTCGATGCCGAGTTCGCGGTGCAGTTTCTGGTGCTGTCGTCGTCGGGCGAGCATCCCGAGCTGATTCCGAACGTGGGCAACATCGCGTTGCTGCTGCGCGCCGAACTGGCGGGGCTGCTGCCCGAAGGCGTGGGCCGCAGCGCGGCGCGGGCGTATCGCGAGCTGCGCCGCGTGCAGCATCGCGCACGCCTGAACGAAGAACCGACGCAGGTCACCCCGCCCGCACTGGCCCCTGAGCGCGAGGCCATGCTGGCGCTGTGGAAGGCGGTATTTGGCTGACGGCGCTCGCTCCTCCGCCGCCACCGCGCTGGCAGCGTGCGCGGTGGCTGTCGCCGTCCTTCTGGCCGGTTGTGCGAGCGGTCCGCGCAGCGGGAGCGGCGTAGCCAGCGGCCGCGACGGGCCGGGCACCAACATTCCGCCGGACCTCGCCAACGTGCCCGATGCCGAACCCCGCATCGAGCCCATCCGCACCAGCGGCGGCACCAGCAAGCCGTACACAGTGCTGGGTCGCGGCTATGCGCCGCTCACCGACGATCGGCCGTTCCGCGAGTCGGGACTGGCCTCTTGGTACGGTCGCAAGTTCCACGCGGCGTCGACCTCCAGCGGCGAGCCCTACGACATGTACGCCATGACGGCCGCGCACAAGACGCTGCCGCTGCCGAGCTATGTGCGCGTGCGCAACCCGGCCAACGGGCGCGAGGTGATCGTGCGCGTGAACGACCGCGGCCCGTTCGTGGACGGCCGCGTCATCGACCTGAGCTACACGGCCGCGCTCAAGCTCGACCTGCTGCGCGGCGTCGCGCCGGTGGAGATCGAGCGGATCACGAACGAGGACATCCGCACGGGCGCATGGCGACGGGACTCGGGGACGGCGTATGCAGCGGCTGAAGCGCCCGCTCCCGTGCGCGCGGCGCCGGTGCGTGTGGCGAGCGCGCAGCAGGTGCGCGTGCCGGCCGAATGGGCGGCGCCGGTCGCGACAGTGAATGACGACATGCCGCCACCGGCATCGACGATGCCCGTCGCGCCGCAGACGCCGATGGCCGCGGCGCTGCCGCCAGGGGCCGAGCCGGAATCGGCACAGTCGCCGCCGTCCATTCCGCCGACCCGGCAGGCCATCGTGGTGAGCGACCTGGCCCCGCTGCAGGCGGCGCCTGCGTCACCGCCGCCTGTCGGTGCTGCACAGCCCCTGGCGTTGCCGGGCTTCTGGGTGCAGCTAGGCGCCTTTCGCGAACGCGACGGTGCACAGAGCCTGATGAACCAGGCCGCACGCGGCCTGCCTTCGCTGGCGCCGCAGCTGCATGTGTTCAGCGAAGCCGGCACGCACCGGCTGCAGGCCGGGCCTTTCGCCTCGCGCAATGCGGCCGGCGAGGCGGTCGCTCAGTTGCGCGAGAGCCTGCGCATCTCGCCGATGGTGGTGGAGCGCAGGTAAGCCCGTTCAGGCCAGCGGCTTGACCGCGACCGGCACGCGCATGCCGACGTTGAGGCGGTTCCAGGTGTTGATCTGCGCGATTGCCACGGTGAGTTCTGCAATTTCCACGTCGCTGAAATTGGCCTTCAGCGCGGCGAATTCTGCTTCGCGTTCGTCATGGTCGTCGGCCAGGCGCGTGAGCGATTCGGCCCAGGCCAGAGCAGCGCGTTCGCGCTCGTTGAAGAAGCTCACCTCGCGCCAGGTGGGCAGGCTGTTGATGCGCTGCCACTCCTCGCCCTGCTTGCGCAGGTCGCGCACGTGCATGTCGAGGCAGTAGGCGCAACCGTTGATCTGCGAGACGCGGGCGAAGACGAAGTCGACCAGTGTCTTGCCGAGCGTGCTCGACTCGATGGTGGTGTTGACGGCGAGGATGGCCTCGAAGGACTTCGGGACGAGCTTGAACCAGTTCAGGCGTGCGGTGGTGTTCATGGGTTTCTCCAGGTGGGTTGCGATGAAATCTGCTTGCTACCCACTGAAGACGGGCGAGCCATGCGCCCTGTGACACGCCGCGCGAACTATTTCGAAGAAAAAAGCTGCGCGATGCGCGCCAGCTTGTCGGGGTTGCGCTGCGCGCGGATGCGCACGATGCGGTCGTTCTCGATTTCGAAGGTCTGGGCCGATTCGAGTTCGCCGTCGAGAAAACGCAGCATGCCCGGCTCGCCGTTGATGTCGACCATTTCCATGCGCACCGCCGGCCCCATGCGGCGCCACAGCGAGTAGTACAGCTGCGCCAGGCGCTGGCTGCCGCGCAGGATCTTGCTGAAGGTCTGCACCTTGCCGCCGCCGTCGCCGATGAGTTCGACGTCCTCGGCCATCAGCGCCTTCAGGTCCTGCAGGCTGCCACGCGCGGCGGCGTCGGCAAAGGCGCGCAACAGGCGCTCGTGGGTTTCGCGCGGCACGGTGAAGCGCGGACGCCCTTCCTGCACCTGAGCCTTGGCGCGGTGCACGAGCTGGCGGCAGGCGGCCTCGCTCTTGCCGAGGGTGCGGGCGACTTCGTCGTAGTCGGCGTCGAACACCTCGCGCAGCAGGAAGGCGGCGCGGGCCTCGGGGGCGAGGCGCTCCAGCACGGCGAGGAAGGCAACGGAGATGTTGTCGGCGCGCTCCAGCAGTTGCTCGGGCGTGTCGGGCGCCTCGGTGAGCATGGGCTCGGGCATCCAGGCGCCGATGTAGTGCTCGCGCTGGACCTTGGCGGCGCGCAGCCGGTCGATCGACAGGCGCGTGACCACGGTCACGAGCCAGGCTTCGGCGCTGTCGAAGGTGTCTTTGGCGGCTTCGTGCCAGCGCAGCCAGGCGTCCTGCACGACTTCTTCGGCCTCGGCCATGGAGCCGAGCATGCGGTAGGCGATGCCCTGCAGGCGAGGGCGGTGGCGATCGAAGGTGAGGGTGGCGTCGTCCATGGGAGCTAGACGGCTGGCGTCCCCGGTTTGTGACACGGGTCCTTCAAAAAAGAACGCCCCGGCGTGCGGGGCGTTTTTCTTTATGCGCCCTGGTATTCGGGCTTGGGCCCCAGGGTGGCCGCCAATTCTTTACGGTAGCGGTTCAGTTCCTGGACCGTCTTGAAGCTGCGGTTCATCAGCAGGCTCAGGTTGTGCAGGATGCGCTCGCCAACCTTGGTTTCCCAGACGGCATCGAACTTGATCTGCTTGTCGAGCCAATGCTCGAGCCAGTCCGGATCGGGCATGCGGCTCTGGATGGTGTCGCGCGGGAAGTGCGCCTTGCTGACGTGCAGGTTGGTCGGGTGCAGGGCCTGCGCCGTGCGCCGCGCGCTGGCCATCAGGACGCCGACCTTGGTGAACGCGGCACGGGCCTCGTCGCCGAACTTTTCCATCGCGCGCTTCATGTAGCGCAGGTAGGCGCCGCCGTGGCGGGCTTCGTCCTGGCTCAGCGTGGTGTAGATGTGCTTGATGACCGGCTCGGTGTGCCACTGGGCGGCGCGGCGGTACCAGTGGTTGAGGCGGATTTCGCCGCAGAAATGCAGCATGAGGGTCTCGAGCGGCGGGGCCGGGTCGAAGTCGAAGCGCACTTCGTGCAACTCTTCTTCGGTGGGGGCGTGCTTGGGGCTGAAGCGCTTCAGGTACTCCATGAGCACCAGCGAGTGCTTCTGCTCTTCGAAGAACCAGATCGACATGAAAGCGGAAAAGTCGCTATCGTGGCGGTTGTCGCGCAGGAACATCTCGGTGGCCGGCAACGCCGCCCACTCGGTGATGGCATTCATCTTGATGGTTTGCGCCTGCTCTTCCGACAGCAAGGAAGCGTCGAACGACTGCCAGGGAATGTCCTTGTCCATGTCCCAGCGGACGGATTCGAGTTGTCTGAAGAGTTCCGGATAGAGCATCAATGTCTTTCTATGGCCGCCGATTTTAGTCGGCCAGTTTGGCGCGACCATGACAGACGCGCGATGATGCGAATACGTGCGCCGTTGCGGCACGGATGCACACCCCCCTTTTTGACCCAGGAGCCCGCCATGCGAACCCTCTTCCGATTGTCGACGCTCTGGCGCTGCGCCCCCGCGATTTCCCTCGTGGCAAGCCTCTTTTCGACCCTTCCCGCCCACGCCCAGACGGCGTCCGCCGCGCCCGCTGCGGCAGAGGCCGCAGGATGCCCGGCGATCCTGCAACACACCTTCCCGCGGCTGCAGGATGAAAAACCCCAGTCTTTGTGCCAGTACTCCGGCAAGGTGGTTCTGGTGGTCAATACGGCCAGCTTCTGCGGATTCACTCCGCAATACAAGGGGCTGGAGTCGCTGGACATGAAATACCGCTCGCGCGGGCTCGTGGTGCTGGGTTTCCCGTCCAACGATTTCTCCCAGGAATCGGGCTCCAACAAGGAAATTGCCGACTTCTGCGAAAGCACCTTCGGCGTGAAATTCCCGATGTTCGCCAAGTCGTCGGTGCGCGGCACCGAGGCGAATCCGCTGTTCAAGCAGCTCGCGCAGGCCTCCGGCACCACGCCGAAGTGGAACTTCTACAAGTATCTGATCGGGCGCGACGGCAAGGTCGTGCAGGCGTGGTCGAGCATGACGGCGCCCGATGAAAACGGCTTTGTGAACGTCATCGAGAAGCAGCTCGGGTCAAATTGAGACTGAGCAGTTCACAAGAAAACGAATCGGTAATATTATTTACCGATGCGTCTAAATCATCGTGAACTCGGCGTCACAAACGTTTACCAAACGCGCGGGAACCGTGCCGCGGATGTCGCGCTCCTAACTTGCGTGGGCAGTGATTGCCCAGCAGTTTTCATGTTGCGAGGTCTTCCGGGCGCCTGCCGTCTGGTCGAAATCCCGAGGCGATTCTTCTCCTCCTCCCTCCCTCCCTCCTTCGCGTCGGGGCGCCTCGCAGCATTTTTGTCTTCCAGCCGGGCTGGGGTTTCGCGATGACGCGGCCCCCTCGCGTCGCCGTCATCGGCGCCGGCATCTCTGGTTTGGCCGCAGCGCATTCGCTGCGCGACGCGGCCGCCGTCACCCTCTTTGAAGCCAGTGGCTACTTCGGTGGCCACGCCCATACGGCAACGATCGAGCTTCCACGCTCCTCCGCCGACACCACCCGGGTCGCCCATGGCGTCGACACCGGTTTCCTGGTCTACAACGACCGCACCTACCCGAACCTGATCCGTCTTTTCGCCGAACTCGGCGTCGAGACGGCTGCTTCCGACATGTCGTTCTCGGTCCAGGCCGCGCGCGACAACAGCGGCGGCCGGCTGGAGTGGAGCGGCAACAGCCTCGGCACCGTGTTCGCGCAGCGGCGCAACCTGTTCGACCGCCGCTTCCTGGGAATGCTCGGCGACCTGCTGCGCTTCAACCGCCTGACCACGCGCATCGCCGAGGCCGGCACCGAGGGAGAAATGGCCCAGCCACTGGGCGAATTTCTCGACGCCCACCGCTTCGGCGCGGCGTTTCGCGAGTGGTATTTCCTGCCGATGATGGGCTGCATCTGGAGCTGCTCGACCACGCGGATGCTGGCGTTTCCGGTCGCGACCATGATCCGCTTTTGCCACAACCACGGCCTGATCCAGATCGCCAACCGGCCGCAGTGGCGCACCGTGCGCGGCGGCTCGCGCCACTACGTCGAGAAGATCGTGGCGGGCCTGCCCGACAAGCGCCTGAACACGTCCGTGCGCGGCATCACCCGCAGCGACGCCGGGGTGCTGGTGGCCACCGACGCAGGCGTCGAGCGCTTCGACCACGTCGTGCTGGCCACGCACTCCGACCAGTCGCTCGCCATGCTCGGCGACGCGAGCCCCGCCGAGGCCGCGGTGCTGGACGCGATCCGCTACCAGTCGAACCATGCCGTGCTGCACACCGACGCAACGGTGCTGCCGCAGTGCCGCGCGGCCTGGGCCGCCTGGAACTACGAGCGCGCCGACTACGAACGAGCCGGCGAGCGCGAATCGGGCCGCATCTGCCTGCACTACCTGCTGAACAAGCTGCAGCCGCTGCCTTGGGAACAACCGGTCGTCATTTCGTTGAATCCGGTGCGCGAAGTCCAGCGTAGTCAGGTCATGGCCGAATACGACTACGACCACCCGGTGCTTGACCTCGCCGCGATCCGCGCGCAGGCCGAGGTGCCCGCCCTGCAAGGCCAGCGCAACACTTGGTTCGCGGGCGCATGGATGGGCTACGGCTTCCATGAAGACGGCCTGAAGGCCGGCCTGGCCGTGGCCGAGGGCTTGCGGGCACGGTTGTTCGCCGGCGAAAACACGACGGCGAGGCTTGCGGCATGACACCGGCGCAGACAGCAGTGCCGCTGATGGGCTTCGGCGAAGTCCGCCACACGCGCCTGCGCCCGGCGCGCAACGCCTTCGTCTATCCGACCTACTTCCTGATGCTGCCGATGCGCACCCTGCGCGCGCACGGCAGCAAGGCCGTGGCGCTCAACCGCGCGGCCGCCATCTCTTTCCACGACGTCGACCACGGCGACGCCCGCCCGCCCGCACAAGGCGGCGCGCTGGCCTGGCTCGACGATCTGCTGGCCGCCCACCAGATCCTCGACGCCGGTGGCGAAGCCTGGCTGCACTGCTACCCGCGCGTGTTCGGCTACACCTTCAAGCCGGTGAGCTTCTGGTACTGCCACACGCCCGAAGGCGTGCTGCGGGCGATCGTGGTCGAAGTCAACAACACCTTCGGCGAGCGCCATTGCTACCTGCTGGACCGCCCGACATACGGCGCGGAACTCCAGGCGACCAAGGCCTTCCACGTCTCGCCGTTCTGCCGCGTCGACGGCAGCTACCGCTTTCGCTTCTTCGTCGATGCCGGGCGCGCACATACGGTGGTGCGCATCGACCACGACGATGCCGACGGCCCGCTGCTGCAGACCAGCGTGAGCGGCGACCTCGGCCCCATGACCGCGGCCAGTGTGCGCCGCGCGCTGTGGCGCTATCCGGCCATGACCTTCGGGCTGATCGCGCGCATCCACTGGCAGGCCGTGAAGCTGTGGCTCAAGCACGTGCCTCTGGTCGCCAAGCCGGCGCCGCCCACGCACTTCGTTTCACGCGACAACCAGCAGCAGGCGAATCCATGAACTCAACCACGGCCTCCCGCTTCTCGCTGCCCCAGGGCGCACCCGCCGCCGCGCGCACCGTGCTGGGCCTGCTGCAGCGGCTGGCCTACGGCTCGCTCACCGTGCGCCTGCCCGACGACTCGGTGCGGCACTTCGGCGCCACGCCGGGCAGTGGCCCCACGGCCTCGCTCACGCTGCGCAACTGGAATGCCTGCAAGGCAGCGCTCAAGTCGGGCGACATCGGCTTTGCCGAGAGCTACATCGCCGGCGACTGGACCACACCCAACCTGACCGAGCTGATCAAGGTGTTCATCGCCAACCGCCGCGCCATCGAAGACGTGGTGTACGGCAGCTGGCCCGGCCGCCTGCTGTATCGCGTGCGGCACCTCATGAACCGCAACAGCAAGGCCGGCAGCTCGCGCAACATCCACGCGCACTACGACCTGGGCAACGCGTTCTACAAACTCTGGCTCGACGAGACGATGAACTATTCGTCGGCCTGGTTCGATGGCGACCTGTCCAAGCCGATGCCCGAGGCGCAGCGCGCCAAGGTGCGCCGCGCGCTCGAACTGGCGGCCGTGCAGCCCGGCGACCGCGTGCTCGAAATCGGCTGCGGCTGGGGCGCGCTGGCCGAGATGGCGGCGACGGACTTCGGCGCTTCGGTGACGGGCGCGACGCTGTCGACCGAGCAGCTCGCCTACGCCCGCGAGCGCACCGCCGGGCTGGCCACCGACCTGCGCCTGCAGGACTACCGCGACATCGCCGACGCGCCCTTCGACGCGGTGTGCTCCATCGAAATGGTGGAAGCCGTGGGCCGCGCGTACTGGCCGACCTACTTCCAGAGCGTAAGCCGGCTGCTCAAGCCGGGCGGCCGCGCGTGCGTGCAGAGCATCGTGATCGACGATCTGCTGTTCGACCGCTACATCGACTCGACCGACTTCATCCAGCAGTACATCTTCCCGGGCGGCTGCCTGCCGTGCCCGCGCGAGTTTCGCCGCGAGGCCGAGGCCGCGGGGCTGGAGGTGGTGGACGAATTCGCCTTCGGCGCCGATTACGCCGAGACGCTGCGCCGCTGGCGCGAGAGCTTCCTCGGGCAGCGCGGCCGCATCCTGCAGCTGGGTTTCGACGAGCGCTTCATGCGCATCTGGGAGTTCTACCTGGCCTACTGCGAGGCCGCGTTCTCGCAGGCGAACATCGACGTGGTGCAGTACACGCTGCGCAAGCGCTGAAAAGAAAAAGGCGCCGCGCGGCGCCTTTCTTCAGGGCTCGTTTCTCAGGGCTTGGTGTCGATGAAGCTGGGCCGCAGCATCAGCTTGTCGAACAGCTTCGCGAGGTTGCCGTGGTCGCCGCGCCAGTCGATTTCGGGGAAGCGCAGGTCCAGCCAGCCCAGCGTGCAGCCCACCGCGATGTCCGACAGGCTCAGGTGAATGCCGCTGCAAAAGGGCTTGTCGCCCAGACCCTTGGCCATGGCGGCGATGCCGTCCTCGACCTTGGCGCGCTGGCGCTCGATCCAGGCCGCGCTGCGCTCGCCGTCGTTGCGCCCGGCCCAGGTGGCTTCCAGGCGCCAGAGCACGCCGGCGTCCATGACACCATCGGCCAGCGCTTCCCAGGTCTTGACCTCGGCGCGCTCGCGGCCCTGCTGCGGAATCAGCTTGCCGACCGGCGACAGGGTGTCCAGGTATTCGACGATCACGCGGGAGTCGAACATCGCCTCGCCGCCTTCCATGATCAGGCAGGGGACCTTGCCGAGCGGGTTGGAGTTGGAGATCGTGGTGTCGGCAGCCCAGACGTCTTCGATCACGAACTGGTAATCGAGCCGCTTTTCGGCCAGCACCACGCGCACCTTGCGCACATAAGGGCTGGCGGCGGATCCGATCAGTTTCATGAAGGCTCTCTCCCTAGCTTTAATGACGTTTGTTAATAGTCATTTTAGGTGAACGGGAAAACCAGAGTCCCAAATCGACCCCAATGTGTCGGTACCGCCCCACGGACCGCCGGCCGCCTAAAATTCGGGCATGAGCTTTTCCACCGTTTCCGCCCTTTCCCCCCTTGATGGCCGTTACGCGGCCAAACTCGCGGCGTTGCGTCCGCTGATGAGCGAACAGGGCTATATGCACCGGCGCGTGCAAGTCGAGGTGGCGTGGTTCATTGCGCTGTCCGACTGCGGCTTCGCCGAATTCAAGCCCCTGACGGGCGGCGCCCGCAAGTACCTGCTGGGCCTGGTGTCGCACTTTTCCGAGGCCGACGCGCTGGCCATCAAGGAAATCGAGAAAACCACCAACCACGACGTGAAGGCGGTCGAATACTGGATCAAGTCCAAGTTCGAGGCCCGGCCCGAGCTGCTCGCGGCCGCCGAGTTCGTGCACTTCGCCTGCACCAGCGAAGACATCAACAACACCAGCCACGCCCTGCAGATCCAGGCCGCGCGCGACAAGGTGGTGCTGCCGGCCATCGACGGCCTGATCACCAAGCTGCGCGAGATGGCGCACCAGTTCGCCAACGTGTCGATGCTGTCGCGCACGCACGGCCAGACCGCCAGCCCGACCACGGTCGGCAAGGAAATCGCCAACGTGGCGGTGCGCCTGTCGAAGGCGCGCGCGCAGATTGCCTCGGTGCAGCTGCTGGGCAAGATGAACGGCGCGGTCGGCAACTACAACGCCCACCTGGCCGCCTGGCCCGATTTCGACTGGGAAGCCTTCAGCCGCAAGGTCATCGAGACGCCCGCGCCGCTGGGACTGGGCCTGAGCTTCCAGCCGTACAGCATCCAGATCGAGCCGCACGACTACATGGCCGAATTGTTCGACGCGGTGGCGCGTGCCAACACGATCCTGATCGACTTCTCGCGCGACATCTGGGGCTACGTGAGCCTGGGCTATTTCAAGCAGCGCCTGAAGAAGGGCGAGATCGGCTCCTCGACGATGCCGCACAAGGTCAACCCGATCGACTTCGAGAACGCCGAAGGCAACCTGGGCCTGGCCAACGCGGTGCTGCGCCACCTGAGCGAGAAGCTGCCCATCAGCCGCTGGCAGCGCGACCTGACCGACAGCACGGTGCTGCGCAACATCGGCGTGGCCTTCGGCTATGCCACGCTGGCCTACGCCAGCCTGGCCACCGGCCTGGGCAAGCTGGAGCTCAACGAGGAAGCGCTGGCCGAAGACCTCGACGCCTCGTGGGAAGTGCTGGCCGAGCCGATCCAGACCGTGATGCGCCGCTTCGGCGTGCAGGGTGCCTACGAGCAGCTGAAAGAAGTGACGCGCGGCAAGACCGTGACGGCCGAGGCGCTGCACGGGCTGATCCGTTCGCTGGAAATTCCGGAAGAGGAAAAGGCCCGTCTGCTGGCGATGACGCCGGCCAGCTACGTCGGCAAGGCTGCCGAGCTGGCCAAGCGCATCTGATGGCCCTCAAGTCCACCATCTTCAAGGCCACCCTCGCGGTGGCCGACATCGACCACGGCTACTACGCCGACCATGCGCTGACCCTGGCGCGCCACCCAAGTGAAACCGACGAGCGGATGATGATCCGGCTTGTCGCGCTCGCGCTCAATGCGCATCAGCTGCAGGACGTCTGCCAGGGCGACGGCACGCTGGCCTTTGGCGCCGGCTTGTCGAACGTCGACGAACCCGACGTGTGGCTGCGCGACTTCACGGGCGAGGTCAAGATCTGGATCGAGGTCGGCCAGCCGGAAGACAAGCCCATCATCAAGGCCTGCGGCAAGGCGGACGAGGTGATCGTCTACTGCTTCAACCACGCGGCCGAGATCTGGTGGCGCGGGATCGAGAACAAACTCACGCGGCCGCAGAACCTGAAGGTCTATCGCGTGCCGACGAATGCCTCGCAGGCGCTGGCCGCGCTGGCGCAGCGCAGCATGCAGCTGCAGGCGACCATTCAGGAAAACACGCTGACGCTGGGCGACGGCGTCAACAGCATCGACGTGGAACTGCTGCGCTGGAAGTAATGCCGCGCGGCTAGGCGGCCGGCATCATCTCGCCGCACTGCCAGCACTGCTCGAAGCCGCCTTCGACCTGCTCGCCGCACACGCACAGCCAGCTGCGCTGCGGGCGATGCTGCAGTTCGTGCAGCAGCCTCCTGGCCAGATCGAACTGGCTCTCGTCGTCGATCCAGATCTCTGGCAGGCACTGGTCGGGCGGCAACTGGCCCATCACCGCGCCGAGGAATTCGCGTTGCACGGTGGCGGCCACGCCCTCTTCGCGCAGCGCGTGCACCCACACGGTCGCGATCGCGAGGTTGGGGGCTTGCGCGAGGCGGCGCATGGTCAGGGGGTCCAGTTTTTCTCGTCGTCGGGGTCGGGCTCGGCGGCGGACGGCGGCGGTTCCGCCTCGCGCGCCCGTTCCGCATAGCGGTTGAAGCGCCAGGCCGAGTCTTCCATCGTGATGCGGCGCCATGTGGCGCGCTTCTCGACGGGTGTCATGCCGGGCCAGAACTGCACCTCGTCGAAGGTACGGCCGCAGCCCTTGCATTCGTCGTCGCCCTGGCTGGTGGAGCAGATCGCGATGCACGGCGTATCGGGCGTGCTCTCGTACCAGGCCATCCACGCGGCCCAGGCCTTGGGCGGAAAGCCGACCTCGTCGACCTCGTCCTCGTGATGGAAAACCATGAGCGCGTAGACCTCGGCCAGCGCGCGCAATTCGGGGCCGAGCGTGACCCCGTCGGGCGACGGCGTCTTCTCGCGCCAGTGGTTGATGGCGGCCTCGATGTCGGTGATGTGTATGGCGGCCATGGAACGTGAAAAAGCAGCGGACGGCGATCATAGTCCGGCAATGTCCCGAAACGCTGAAGGGACAAGATTGCTATGAAAAACAGAGCACCACGCCCCCTGTTCATCGGCAGTTCGAAGGTGTTCTCTTTAAACCCGTGGAAACTTTCGATTGCACCGCCGCGAGCTTCGATGCTCTAATCCGCCCCACGAAGGGGAGTAGCTCCCGACCGCTGTCCACGGCAGCGCGAATCGTCAGGTCGTCAATACGAAGCAAAACACTTCCGGCCTGCCGGACAACGTACGCGCACTCGCGCGGGCGCTGTCGAGCGAGACCTTCGATTTGAACCTGTGCAGGTTTGGTCGAAGCGTTCGCAAGCTCCCGGTGTCACCCCCGGACTTCATTCCTCGCTTTCGATCTTCCCGCACGGGATGAATCGAAACGCATCGGCATGCGCCTTCCGTCGTCGCCCCTGAAGGGAGAGGCTGGGGCGCAAAGACAAAAGAGGAATCTATGGAAATGTTCATGACCCCGGAGTTCTGGGTCGCGGTCGGTCAGATCATCATGATCGACATCCTGCTGGGCGGCGACAACGCCGTCGTGATCGCGCTGGCCTGCCGCAAGCTGCCGCCGGCCCAACGCACCAAGGGCATTCTTTGGGGCACAGCGGGCGCCATCATCCTGCGCGTCATCCTGATCTTCTTTGCGCTGACGCTGCTGGCCATTCCGTTCCTGAAGCTGGTGGGCGCAATCCTGCTGCTGTGGATCGGCGTCAAGCTGCTGGCCCCTGAACACGACGACGCGCACGGCAACATCACCGGCAGCGACAAGCTGTGGGGCGCGGTCAAGACCGTGATCGTGGCCGACCTCGTGATGAGCGTCGACAACGTGATCGCCATCGCCGGTGCCGCGCAAGGCGCGGGCGACGGCCACCAGATGCCGCTCGTGATCTTCGGCCTGCTCGTGAGCATCCCGATCATCGTCTGGGGCAGCCAGCTGGTCATCAAGCTGATGGACCGCTTCCCGATGATCATCACGCTGGGCGGCATGCTGCTCGGCTGGATCGCCGGCACGATGGCCGTGTCCGACCCCGCACTGGCAAACGCCGCCGCCTGGACCTGGGTGCCGAAGGTGCCGCAGACCGACGTGGTCAAGTACGCAGCCGGTATCGCCGGTGCGCTGCTGGTGCTGGCAATCGGCAAGTGGGTGGCTGCGCGCCACGCCCGCAACAAGCCTGAACAACAGGCGGTGACGACCGGCTGAGCCGGTGGTCACTGCTCAACCACGAACTTCCTGTCCAAACCAGTCTCTGTCACTCTAACTACCTGAAGGAGCACGCCATGGAAAAGATCATTCTTTATGTCGACGACGTCACCTACGCCTGCGAGCAGTTCGCCGAACTTGCTCCGGACGCGAGCACCGTCGTGGCGCGCCATTGGGTGCTCGTGGCCTGTGCGCCGCGCATGACGCATCGCATCAGCAAGTGGGTGAGCCACAGCGCGCGCGAGAACTGGCGTGCCAAGTGGTTCAGCAAGGTGCAGGCGCAGATGCTGCCGCTGCTGGAGCGCAATGGCGGCCAGGTGACCCCGGTGCTGGCCAAGGGCCCGCTGACCGAACTGACGGCACAGCTCAAGCGCGAGCATTCGGCCGTTCACGTGGTCGATGCGCGCCGCCCGAAGATCGGCGTCGACCTGGAGCCGGTGACGCCCGACCAGACACCGGCCCATCAATCGGGCTGGGCCTTTCCCGGCGCAGTGATGGGCATGGGCGCGCTGCTGGTGCTGGCGAACGAACTGGCCGAGTAAGGCAGGACGAGTCTCTCTGACGAGCCCCGGTGCGGCAACGCACCGGGGCTCGTTGTTTTGTGGGCCCTGGGGTATCCTGAGCGCCCTATGCGCATCATCATCAAATGGCTGCTCAGCGCCGTGGCGCTGCTGGCGGTTGCCTATCTCTACAGCGGTGTCCAGGTCAACAGCTTCGGCTCCGCGCTGATCGCAGCCGCGGTGATCGGCCTGCTCAACATGGTCGTGCGGCCGGTGCTGGTGGTGCTGACGCTGCCAGTCACCATCGTCACGCTCGGGCTGTTCCTGTTCATCATCAACGCGCTGCTGTTCTGGGCCGCGTCAGGGCTGCTGGGCGGCTTTCACGTCAGCGGCTTCCTGGCCGCGCTGATCGGCTCGCTGCTGTATTCGCTGCTGGGGCTGCTGATCGAGTCCGCGCTGGGCGGGCTGCTGTCCAAGCGCTGAATCTGCAGCGGCTGCCGCGCTGCGTCACTTCAGCGGCGGCTCCGCGGCCTGCTCTTTCACCAACGCCTCCACTGTCCGCGCACGGGTGTCGATGATCGACGCCTCGTAGTGGTCGACCACCCTGGACTGGCGGATGAGTTCCTGTGCAGCCTTGAAGCGGTCGCGCGCGGCCGGGTAGTCGAGGATCGCCACGTTCGCCTCGGCGTCGGCTCGCACCGCGCGCAGCGTGTCGTTCTGGGCGCCGTAGAGATTGGCGAGTGTGCGCCACGCCGTGGCGTCGCGTGGGTTCGCGGCGACCCAGTCGCGCAGCACGGGAATCATCGGCGCGGGCTGGCGCATCGCCGTGGCGGCTTCGGCGGCGAGCATCATCTCGGGCCGCTCCTTCGACTTGGCGTCGAGCAGCGCAGCTGCCTTGGGGGCCGCGCCTGCGGCGAGTTCAATCTCCGCGCTGAGCCAACGCGCCTGCTTCGCTGCGGCCGGGTCTTCCGCCGTACGTGCGACCAGTCGTTCGACCAGCGTGCGCGCGCTCTTGTAGTCGCGCATTTCCTTGGCCGACAACGCCGCCGCGTAGAGCGTGCCGGCCTGCTGTGCCGGCGAGCTTTTCGCGAACTCGCCGCTGGAGGCCGATTCGATCCAGAGCCGCAGCACGTCGACGCCCGGGCGCGTCAGCACGCGGGCGCGCGAGGCGATCATCGCGTGGTCCATGGCCAGCGGAACCGGCGGCGCCGCGTCCATGCGGAACTGGAAGCGGCCCTGCATGTCGGAGATGCGCTCGGTCGTCAGCGGGTGGCTGCGCAGGTAGGGGTACGAGCCGTTGTCGTTGAGGCGCGAGGCGTACTGCAGCTTCTCGAACATCGCGGCCGCGCCCTGCGGCGCGAAGCCCGCCTGCGTCATCACGCCGAAACCGATGCGGTCGGCCTCGCGCTCCATGTCGCGCGAGAAGCTCAGCTGGTTCTGCATGAACAGCGCCTGGCTGCCCATGATCACGGCCTGGCCTGCGTCACCGTTGCGGCTCTTGCCGGCCGCGATCATCCCGAGGATCAGGCCCGCGATCATCAACGGCATCTGCTTGCCCTGCTTGCTCATGATGCGCGAGATGTGGCGCTGCGTGACGTGCGAGAGCTCGTGCCCGAGCACCGTGGCCAGCTCGTCGCGGCTGCCCACCACAGCCACCAGGCCGAGGTTGAGCCCCAGGTAGCCGCCGGGTAGCGCGAAGGCATTGATGTTGCGGTCGCGGCCCAGCAAAACGGTCCAGGCGAAACGCTCGTCGAGTTCGGGCGTGAGCTCGCCGCGCGCGCGGGCGGCCGTCAGCAGGCGCTGCCAGATGTCTTGTACGTAGGCAGCGATCACCGGGTCGTCGATGTAGTCCGTGTCGCGGTACAGCTCGCGGGCGATCTGGTCGCCGAGGTGGCGCTCGGCGCTGGCGGTCATCTCGCCGCCGTCGCCCATCCCGGGCAGGATCTGCTGCATCTGCGCCAGCGCGGGCACCGGCAACAGCACCTGGGAAGCTATTAAAAAAGTAGCGCACAACGACCGCAAGGCAGGCATCGGCAGGCTTTTCGTGGGGCGATGGGGAGTCAAGCGCGGCATTCCTCGTCTGTGGCTCGGGCTCGTATGATGCGTCTTCAAAACGAACGTTCACCATGAGCACTCTCACCCATTTTGACGCCCAGGGCCAGGCCCACATGGTCGACGTGGCCGGCAAGCCCGCAACCCACCGCGTGGCCGTCGCCACCGGCCGCATCGAGATGCAGGCGGCGACGCTGGCGCTGATCGAATCGGGGACGGCGAAGAAGGGCGACGTGCTGGGCATCGCACGGATCGCGGGGATTCAGGCGGCGAAGAAGACGAGTGATCTGATTCCGCTGTGTCATCCGCTGGCGTTGACGCGGGTGGCTGTGGCGTTTGCGCTTGCCGACGCGGGGAGCGTGCCGCAAGTGGTCTGCACGGCGACCGTCGAGACTGTCGGGCCGACGGGGGTCGAGATGGAGGCGTTGACGGCGGTGCAGGTGGCGCTATTGACGATCTATGACATGTGCAAGGCGGTGGACCGGGGGATGCGGATTACCGATGTGCATGTGCTGGAGAAGCATGGGGGGAAGTCGGGGAGTTGGGTGGCGGAGTAAAGCTGCAACGCTTTGTACCCGAGTATCTGATGCTGGCGGAAATCTCCAAGCCACCTGTATCGCCAAGTATGCACTTGCCACGCATCGAAACTTTGCCCACCTAATCTCGGAGGCCAAGAGATCGTTGAACGGTCTCCCGCATGGCCCAGTCCCGGGCCTCCTTCCTCGGAAACCGCTCTTTAGACCGTTTGTTCAGCGGACGAAAGGTATTCACCGGCGGACAAGCGGGTGCGGCATAGCGCGGCCATTTGGTGACAATTTGCAACCTTAGCGTCACCAATTAACAAAGGTCATCACCGTGCAAACCGCCCGTCCATCGCGCGCCACGATTGCAGGTTTTTCGCTCCTTGAAGTCCTCGTGTCGATCATCGTGTTGACCGTGGGTCTATTAGGTGCGAGCGGCATGCTCTTGTCCGCCATGCGCACTACCAGCGAGTCCGGCAATTTCTCGTCGGCGGTCAACCTTGCACGCGAGCTTTCGGAGAAAACCCGCGCCAACAAGGTCATTGCGATAAAAACGGCAGCCGCTGACAACGCTTACCTCCTGGACTGGAAGAGCGGGGATACGACCCCAGGAGCAAGCACGGCAGGCACGACATGCATCAGCGCTGACTGCACCAACGTGCAACTCGCGTCGTGGGACGTAAACAACTGGGTGCAGCGCGTCGACGCGGCGCTTCCGGGGTCAAGGGTGAAGGTGTGCCTCGACTCGGATCCCTGGGATACAAGTAGCTCTGCCTACAAGTGGGCCTGCGATCCAGCCGGCCGCAACTTGGTCGTCAAATTGAGCTGGACGCCTAGGCAAACCAACAGTGCATTGAATGACAACGATGCAGCGACACGACCACCAAGAGTTGTTGTTCAGCTAGTCCCAGGACAGAGCTACGGCTCGTACACCCCTGTTGGCTTCTAAGAAATCCCATGCGAAATTTCTTCCTTGAACAATATTCATCTGATCGGATGGGCAGGTTCAGCGCCAGGGTTGTCCAGCGCGGCGTAACCTTGGTCGAGTTGATGATCGCCCTAGTCTTGGGCTTGTTGATCGTATTGACTGCGAGTGCTGCCTTTATTGCAAGCAAGCAGTTGTTTAACGCTGACTCCGAAACCCAGGGATTGCAGGATTCCACCCGCTTCGCTGGCTATCTCATCAAGACCGTTATTCGCCAGGCAGGCTATACCGATTTGACGCCTGACGCGGTCAAGGCCGATGGCACTGTCAGCATCGCCAGCACCTTTTCGATGCCGACGGGCAATCCGTCGGACACACAGAACCTCGATCTCGTCGGTGCAGCAAATGTCGCCGGCAGTTCTGTCGACACATCCACTGGCTACGGCACCAATGACAGCAATACTGCAGCGGGCGCCAGCGATTCGCTTCTAGTGAGATTCTTTGGTCGCGCCAATTGGGAAAGTGGCAAGGCAGACGAGGCCGACGGCACCATCATCAATTGCATCGGTTTGCCACAAACACCCCCGGGGGCTACCCCCACCATGGCCGACCGGACGTGGAATCTTTTCTATGTCGCAACGGGACCTGCGAATGAACCGGAACTCAACTGCAAGTACCGCACCGACACTGGGACTTTCAAAACGGAATCAATTGTCCGGGGCGTCGAAGTTTTCAAGGTCATGTATGGCTACGACGTCAACAACGACGGCACGCCGAACAAGTGGCTGGACGCGAAGCAGGTTGCGTCCCAGACACTGACTGCAGGAACCGACTCTTGCATGCCGTCGTCATGCACGAACAACGACAAATGGCGCAAGGTAGTCGCAGTGCGAGTGGGCATGGTTTTGCGAAGCTCCAAAGACAATACGACGCAAAAACAAATTGGCAGCGCATCGGCATATCGCTTGTACCCACTGGGCCCCGAATTCTCAGCTGTCAGCTTTGCACCGCCAGATGACGGTCGGATTCGCAGGGTAGTGACGTTCACAGTGACCGTCCGCAATATTCTGAAAGCGCCAACGTGAGTATTCAGCAATTGCCATCGCGCTTGAAGGCGCGCGCTTCAAGCCATCGTCCGCAACGCGGCATGTCGCTCATGATGGTTTTGATGATGCTCATCATCATCACGGTGCTGGGTGTTGGAGCAGCGTCACTGTCTTTAGTGAACGAGCGAAGCGCAAGAAACGACCGAGACTCCGAAGTGGCATTCCAGGCAGCGGAAGCAGCCCTGATGGATGCCGAGATCGATATCACTGGCCCCAACACCAACGGCAATCAGCGGCTGTGCTCATTCAGCGACAAGGATGACATATCCGCCTTCGTGCCAAGCTGCGGGGGGCCAGGCGGAAGCCAGGGCTTATGCACTGCCAGTGCGAGCGGCACCGCACCCGCATGGCTTCAAGTCGACTTCAGCGTCACTGATGGTTCGGCAAAATCCGTTGCGCTTGGTTCCTTCACTGGCCAGACCTACATGAAGGCACCAATCGGCGGGGGCAGCGCCTCGACAGCGCGCCTACCTCGCTATGTCATAGAAGCCATACCTGACAACGGCGGGTATGAGGCTGACCAACTGGCCAGTGCCAGCAGTGGAAAGAAAAAATTCCTTTATCGCGTGACCGCCATCGGCTACGGCGTTCGCGACGAGACACAAATCGTGCTGCAGAGCACTGTTCGCAAGTTCGTAGCCAGCCCAGGCTGTCCCTGAGCCTCAGAGAGATCAATATGTTTCATCAAAAACTGCTCGCACGGTTGCTGCGCTGGATTCCGGTCTTCGGCGCCAGCCTGATGTTTGGCGTTGCTGCGCACGCAATCCCTCCCGCAGCGGATATTGCACAGGGGCCGCTCTTCTCCTCGAGTTCGCGCGTCAACCCGAACATGGTGCTCGCCCTCTCGGTGGAATTTCCCACCACGGGAACGGCGTACCGTGGAAGCTTCAGCTCGACTCAGACCTACATTGGCTACTGGGATCCGATGGGCTGCTATACGTACAGCTCAGCCGACAACTATTTCAAGAGGGCCGCAACGGCTACCAAGACAACCGCGGGCTCGATCGAATGCAGCAACCAGTGGAGTGGGAACCTGCTGAACTGGGCTGCATCTTCGGCAATCGACATGCTGCGCTACGCAATGACCGGTGGTGACCGAGTGACGGACACCACTACCCAAACCGTGTTGCAACGTGCCGTTCTTCAGACTGACTTTTACCGGAGCGGCTCCTACTTTCCTGGCAAATCCATTGCTGGCAATCTCAATAAGTTCACCCCGCTTGTCGGCACCGGAGTTGTCACCAACAACAGCACGATCTATTTCAACAGTTGCCTCGACAAGCTATTCATCGGCAGTTCATCCAGTGGCTCGTGCAGCAACCCGGGTAACGACCAGCGATACGGTCCGAATTCTCAATCCGCACCCTACTTCGCTCGAGTGGAGGTTTGCACGGCGACCGAAGGCCCGATTCGCCCCGACCTTTGCCTCAAGTATCCGAACAACAACTACAAGCCAGTCGGCTCGATCCAGACCTATGCCGAACAGATGCGATTTTCGGCATTCGGCTACCTGATGGACAACACGGTGGGGCGCTATGGCGGAGTGCTGCGGGCGCCCATGCGGTACACCGGCCCCAAGAAGTTCAACGCAGCATTCAACAAAGTAGACAACGCCAATACCGAATGGAATTCGGATACCGGCGTCTTTGTTGAGAATCCCCTTAATCCTGGCACAACGGGACTCAGTGGGGTTGTCAACTATCTGAACCGCTTTGGCCGCACGGGCCCCACGCAGGGGACATACAAGGGCTTCGACCCCGTCAGCGAGCTCTACTATGAGTCGATTCGCTATCTCCAAGGCAAGGCGCCATCGCCCCAAGCCACCGATGGCATGACCGACGCCATGAAGGATGGCTATCCCGTCTACAACAACACAAGCTCCTGGGGCAGTGGCACTCAAAGCAACTGGGATCCCGTGGTCGCCAGTTGCCAAAGAAACTATGTCCTGACCATCGGCGATCTGAACACGCACCGCGACAAATCGTTGCCCGGCATGGTCAAAGGCGGCTCGGACGGCGACTTCGATCGGGGGTACGACGATGCCGCCTTTGAGCCGAACACGTCCCTCTGGACAAATCTCATTGGTGCTTTCGAGAACAAGCAGGCCGTGGGCTACTCCCATCCCTCCGGGAAAACCGGGCTGACGACCGCGGGAAACACCGGTCCTTTGACCTACGGATACGCGAGTGGAACCCAGCTGACGTCGACCAATGTCGCAACGTTGAACACTGGCTCGAACAACGGCTCATTTGGCATGGCAGGCATGGCCTACTGGGCAAACACCCAGAAGATCCGGTCCGACTATCCCGATGTGAGGGTTCGGACCTTCACCATCGACGTGGATGAAGGCGGCGATGGCACGATCAGGGGGGGATCAAACAATGGTGCATCCAACAAGCGCGGGAGTGCGTTCTATCTCGCCGCCAAGTACGGTGGCTTCGTGGATAGCAACAACGATGGCAACCCTTTCAAGTCGACAGCGGGGAGCGACAACACCGAGTGGGCCGAAGGAACGGACAACGATGGCAATCCCAAACCCGCAAACTACTTCCTTGCCAGCCAGCCGACGCAGATGATCGCGGCGATCCGCAAGGTCTTCCAGAAAGCGACCGCGGGTAGCGGCACGGTTGCGGGGGGCGCGGTCAGCGGTGCGCGTGTGACCACGTCGGGCACCACGGTCTATGTCCCTCAATTCAATCCGGAAAAATGGTCCGGGTCACTTCTTTCCTATGCGTTGACGCTGGATTCGACGACCGGCGCAACCAACATGGCACCGACTGCAAGCTGGAATGCGGGAACCCTGCTGACCGGAAATTCCACAACGTCACCCGTCGTTCCGCCCTCGCCCACCGCAGTCAACCGGAACATCTTCACCATGTTGACGAGTGGCAGCGGGGCCACGTTCCAGTGGAACTCCTTCGCCGCGGACGCGACGCTCAAGGGGTATCTGAACACGACGCCCGACGTCACACCGGCCGCGACTGATTCGCTCGGCGAAGCTCGACTCAACTACCTGCGTGGCGACCGTAGCAACGAGGCGACAGGCGTGATGCGCGTGCGCGATTCAGTGCTTGGCGACATCATCAACTCCGCACCGCTCTACGTGGGGGCTCCAAGCGGTGCCATCCAGGGCACCGGCTACGCGACGTTCCTGGCCAACAACAAGAACCGCCAAAAGACGGTTTACGTCGGCGCCAATGACGGCATGCTGCATGCACTGAATGCCACGACGGGGGCAGAACTGTTCGCATACGTACCGCGGCTTGTGTTTCCATACCTGAACCGCTACACCTCTCCCTCCTACGTTCATCGCCCCTATGTCGACGCACCTCCGGCGGCCGCCGAGGTCCAGATCGGGTCAAACTGGAAAACCGCGTTGGTCTCGGGAGTCGGTGGTGGCGCTCGTGGCGTATTCGCACTGGACGTGACCAATCCGGCGACCTTTGCTGCCAGCAATGTGCTTTGGGAATTCAGCGGCGCGGACGACCCGGACATGGGGTATGTCACACAAGCGCCAAAGATTCTCAAGTTCAGGACCACGAAAGCGACGGGAACGACTGCAGCCACCGCGGCCACCTATCGCTGGTTTGCCGTGGTGCCGTCGGGCCTGAACAACGGCAATTCAACTGGCAACTCAGCGCTGTTTCTGCTTGCACTCGACAAGGCATCCGGCGAAGCATGGCAGCTGAACTCAAACTACTACAAGATCGTGCTTCCGTTGCCTCAAGACGGTTTGATCAATGCCCTGAGCGTTCCAACCGACTATTCGAGCAACGACGGCACCGTGCTCTATCTTTATGGGGGCGACACCCAGGGCAATCTGTGGAAATTCGACTTCACGGTGAATGCCCCCTGGAGTGCAACCAATGCCTTGGCATTCAGTGGGAGACCGCTCTTCGTTGCCACCGATGCAAGCTCCAACCGACAGCCAATCACCATCCCGCCAGAGATTGGAATCGGGCCGGGTGGCAACGCAGTGATTCTGTTTGGTACAGGGAAATTCATCGAGAACTCGGACTCGGCGACATCGAGCTACACCACTCAATCGATGTACGGGGTCTACGACAACGGCGTTGCAATCACCAATGGCCGCACGAGCCTGCAGCCTCGCACCGCGACCGCCGCGACTGGTGGCAAGTACACGATTGCCGGCAGCGGATTCGTATACGGCGAATACAGCAGTGCGCTGGGAACCTCTTCACCGCGACGCGGCTGGTACTTTGACTTGCCGAATTCTGTGGATCAAGGCGAGCGCCAAGTCACGGAAATGGAGATGGCTGCAGGCTACCTGTTCTTCAACACCCTTATTCCCAATGCTAATGTCTGTGGTGCCGGCGGGGGCGGCAGAAGCTGTGCGGTCAATGCCTCGACGGGCCTGACGACGGGGGAGTCTTGTGGCCTTTCGACAGTGGGACTGTTGTCGTCTCCTATCGTGATCGAAGAAGGTCCGGGCGCTTACTCAGAGACTGATTCGCGAGGTCGCCGAACCGAGAAGAAAAGGCTCTCCGTCATCAATCTGGGCACGGGCAATGGCAATGGCACCCCTGGCATGGACGTCACAAAGCCGACAGGCAACAACGGGGTTGTCTCGTCGATAGCGGCTCGCCTGACTTGGCGCCAAGTCCCCAACTATAAGGACGCCAAGGCGGCGGCAAATCCGACAGGAACTCCATGATGCGAATTCACCCAATATTGCCTATGTGCCCTCAAATCCGACGTGACAGGGGTTTCACTTTGATCGAAATATTGATCGTGGTGGCTATTGTCGGTTTGCTCGCCGCAATTGCATATCCGTCTTACATGAGCTACGTGCGCAATGCTTGGCGCGCTGAGGGACGGGCAGCCCTTTTGGCCGAAATGCAGCAACAAGAGCGGTATTTCACGCAGATGAATCAGTACCACTCCGTATTTAAATCCTATTCTGGAGAGACGGTGACAGGGAGCAAGTACACGATGTCGACCGGAAATTGCACAGGCATGAGTGACATCAAGAGTTGCGTCGCGTTGACAGCCACGCTCAACAGCAATTTCAGTGATCCTCAAGTCGGCAATATCAAACTTGATAGCGCGGGAAACAAGACTTGCACAGGGACCGACTCCACCAGGTGCTGGAAATGAGAACGCCGAGCCTCAGCTTACGTCGCGGCCCTCAATCAGGCTTCACCATAGTCGAATTGATGACGGTGATAGTCATCGTAGGAGTACTTGCCGCAGTTGCCATCCCGAGCCTAAGAGACATTCTGATCAATCAACGTTTGGCAGCAACCGCCAGCGATTTGGTTTCAACCCTGAATATCGCGCGGATGGAGGCCATCAAGCAATCCCAGACGGTCAAGGTCACGCCCGTTACGAGCGATTGGAACAAGGGTTGGGCCATCAGTACGACTTCTGGATCAACAACTACAACGCTGCGGACCTACGAAAAACTGGACCCCAGTGTCGTGCGCGATACATCCTTGGGGGACGGTTTCT
Organism: Variovorax sp. OV084; assembly: GCF_900111625.1. Lineage (NCBI taxonomy): Bacteria > Pseudomonadati > Pseudomonadota > Betaproteobacteria > Burkholderiales > Comamonadaceae > Variovorax > Variovorax sp. OV084. The sequence goes on from NZ_FOII01000003.1 coordinate 214,454, forward strand.
CGAACGCCGTCACTTACGATCCCAACGGCTTTGCTCGCGACGCAACTACAGGAAAGTTTGGTGGCAATGGCTGCCTGACGTTCAAAGCCGACACCAAACGCAGAATGTCCGTCATCATTTCCGCGTCGGGACGCCCTCGAAGTTGTGATCCGGACAAGACCGGAGACTGCGGCTCCGGTGATTGCAACTCAACCGGCTGATGCCTCTTGACCTCGTTGAGTGCGAGATAGGCAGCCACTGAGATCGCTGTTCAGTTCGTTGATGGCCCTTGAGGCCAAGCCTCATATTCAAGGACTTGGCACATGTCGTGGCGTGAACTCGTGATGCGGTGACGCCCATGCAATTGGGGGATCAGGGCAGCGACGAATCGAGCGGCTTGCCCACCGCCCACAGTTCGTACTCGAGCGGAAACGCGATGCGGAATCGCTCCGCCTCGGTACGAGCTTCTTCATGAAGGCCCAGCAGTTCTGCACTTTCGATCAGCTTGACGATCACTCGTGGTTCGGGAGAAAAATGCAAGACGTGCTTGGCGAGTGCATAGATCCCCGCAGCATTCGCTGACGTGACGGGCGTCAGAGTGAGTTCAGCAAAGCCCGCCTGGTTTGCGAACAGCCATGAGCTTCGCGCCTTCGCCAAGGTGTCGTCTTCGTAACCGGGCAGTCGTTCGTCGCGAGGCATATAGATCTGGCTGATGCGGACGTAATCCCAGCTCGCGTAGCCGACTACGGCAAGCAACGCTGCGGCCGCGATCACGGGCCATGTGATGGATCGAGAAAGCCACCATTCCCTGCCAGAACCGACCTGCTGCAGCGAAGGTGCCCACAGGATGCCGACGCAGAGCCCGAAGACCAGTTGGAAAGGGCCGTACCACAGCGGATACTCCAGCAGGCTGTGCAATACGATGATGCAGAGCAGTCCCCACGCCATAAGGCGGAGCGGGTCACGCTCACTCCAAGGTCGAGCACTGATCACCAGCCAAAGAAAACCGCCGCAGATCAAGACTGCGGCGGGAATGCCAAGCTCCACCGCAAGATGCAATGGCAAGTTGTGCGCGTTGTCGAGGATCTCGACGAAACGCGGCCCGACATAGAGTGCGCTGTGGCTGTAGTGGGCAAAACTCAGTTCTCCCCAACCCCAACCGCTCCAGGGACGTTCTGCGATCAAGCTCATAACGTTTTGCCAGAGAATCCATCGGCTGTGCCCTACCGGCGCGCCCTCACTCAAGCGCTGCACCATGCTGTCGACGCCGCCTCCTGCGAGTTGTGGCAATGCCCAAGCAATCGCAAAGTACAGCGGGACCAGGGATAAAAGCAAGAACGGGGTGGGAAGGCGAACGGCGGCTCGATCTTTCCTCCGCCGTTCACGCTTTGCCATGAATGCCGTGACGCTTATGATCAATAGAAACTGAAGCAAGCCAGTTCGTGAAGTTGACGCTGCGGCCGCTGCCACCAACAAGACTACGGCGCCCAACCACATGGAGCGTCCATATGCTGCGCCCTTGCCCTCTCTAGGGTAGAACCACAGCGCGGCAACAAGGGCCATGCTGATCAGGCTTGCGAACTGATTGCGCTGACGTAGATTGCCGAATGCTTGACCCAGGTCAGGTGCATTGGTCCACGGCACAAGGATCGCTGCCAGCCCGTAGTACTGAAGCAACCCAAGCACTGCGCTGATCAGTCCTGCGCATAGCAAACCGAGGGCTAAAGCGTCATGCATGCGAGCACTGCTGCTCGAAAGCCTGGCACCAAAGCAAGCAACCATTCCGGTCGCGGTGATTGCAATGACAGCCGATAGCCAAGAGCCGACACCAAGCTGGTGACTATGGAAAAGAGCAATCACGAGAGCGGCCACCGCAAGCCAGCTCATGAGCAGTTGTTGTGGTGCAGCTCCTCCTGGTCTGACCAGCAAGACGGAAAGTAGCGCGATACAGAGCCAGGACGCGAACTGTTGCCATGCGTTGACCGATGGGCCTGCAGATATCGGAAAGAGGAACGGCAGCGCGATCAATGCACTGCAGGCGGCTGCCTGGAAGTCCCGCCTGGCAGGGCCAGTGGCCTTTGCAAAAAACTTCATTCAAGTCATTTTGCCTGTGCCGCCTCTAGTCTTACTCTCGTCTGATAGCCGTAGCGAGAGCAAGTCCACCAGCTACAACTATCAATATTGAAAGCAAAAAGGCTCCGCCAAAGCGGAGCCTTTATTCATGCGAGTCGACAGTTTTTAGGTAGCGTCGGCGCAAGCAGCTGCACGATACTTTGCATCAACAGTGGCGGTGCACTTCCAAGTGCCTTCGATGCTCCTCGTCCAGGTCAACGTGTTGGTGCCAGCCGTCTTGAGAGCAGCAGCAGCACCGTTGCCGAACGTTGCAATAATGGTCACAGGTGCGGTGGTCGAAAGAGTCGCTTGCGGATAGCCAGTGCCGGTCGCTGCAGCCACGCCGCTGCCTTGTTTCGCGCCATCTTGAATCGACGATGCAGTAGCTTGCAGATTGCATTCGTCAGCAGCTTGGGCAGTGCCCGTGGGGATGTTGGAAGAAACTGAACCCGTACGGCCTTCCAGCATGCACGTTTCGACAGCCGTCTTAAGGGCTCCAGCCTCGCCCATCACGCGAGTAACTTGTGACTTAGCAATGTAAGTTTGATATTGCGGAATCGCAATAGCAGCCAAAATACCAATGATCGCCACAACGATCATCAATTCGATAAGGGTAAAGCCGGCCTGTGCGCGGCGGGCGAGAGTACGACGGTTCATTTAACTAACTCCAGGTTGGTTGGTTGTTACGCCCGGGAACCTGCCCGGAGCGAGGTACCTTCCGCAGCATCTGTGCCACCCGCCCCCAGAGCCTCCTGCTGACCGAACACGTCAACTTTGATCACATTGTCGTTACGACGTGTGACACAAGTTGCTTAAAGACGCCACGCTTGGTGACAAATTTGTCATGCCAACGCATCACTCGCCATCAGCAAGTCAGGATCTCATCCGCCTTCAGCCAGCGTATATCCCGCTGCGCCAACCCCGCTACCTGCTCGTCCATCAGCGCCTCGATCTGACTCATGATTTCGTCGGTTTCGGTGGGCTTGGTGTGGGTGATGTAGATCGGGTACTGCTTCCCCGGCCCGATATGCGCCAGCTCGTCGGCCAGCACCGCGGGCGACAGGTGCAGGCTGCGCTCGGCCAGCGCCTGCTCGCGGCTGCTGAAGGCCGTTTCGATCACCAGCATCGCCACGTCGAGCGCATTCACCCGTTCCCAGAAGGGCGCGTTGCGCTCCGTATCTCCGCTGAACACCCAATGGGCACCGCCTTCGGCCCGTCTCACGGCAAAGCCGCAGGCCGGCACGGTATGAACCGCGGGCAGCACCTCGACCAGCTTGGGCTCGCGGCTGCCCAGCGGCAGCATTTGCCCGACGGCAATGACGTGAAAGCTCACGAACGGCGCCTCGATGCTGGGAATGCTCTCGAAATCCGGCCAGATGACGTTGTTGAACACATGCGCCCGCAGCGCGTCGATGGTGGCCCTCAGCGCATGCACGCGCAGCGGCCGCTTGCGGCGGCTGCCCACGGCGTCGAGCATCAAGGGAAGTGCGGCGATGTGGTCGAGGTGGCTGTGGGTGAGCACGACATCGTCGATGCGGACCATTTCTTCGAGCGTGAGGTCTCCGACGCCCGTGCCCGCATCGACGAGCAGGTCCGTGTCGACCAGGAAAGAGGTGGTGCGGCAGTCTTTGGCGATGGCGCCCGAACAACCCAGCACACGAACCTGCATTGTGAAAGACCCCTTGTGTGTGTCTGTCGTCATTTGGTTTCGAACCGGGTCGCGCCATCCCAATCAGGGTCTTGCGGTCGCAACGCCATCGAGGCTAAACGCTGGGCGTAGAGCTGGTAAAGGACTTTTTTGGCATCCGCGGCGAGCAGGGGGGCCAGCAAGTTTCGGCCCATTGCCCAGTCCTGCCGTCGGTAGGCCGCGAGCACTTCGCTCCAGCGGCCGAGCAGTTGCCGGGTCTGCGCCACCGCCTCGGGCGTGCGCACGGCCAGGGGCGTAAAAACGGCAACGGCTTGCGCCTTTCCCTTGACGCGCACGCTGTCGAGCTCCTGCCAGACGTAGTCGGGCGCCAGCTCGCATGTCGCGCCGCTGGCCACGACTTGCACGCCGTAGTGTGCGCTCAGGCCCTCGAGGCGGGATGCGAGGTTGACCGCGTCGCCGACCACGGTATAGCTGCGGCGCGCGGTGGAGCCCATGTCGCCCACGCTCATCAGGCCGCTGTTGATGCCGATGCCCACGCTGATCTCGGGCCGGCCGCTGGCGCGGTGAATGCGGTTGATGTCGTGCACGGCATCGGCCATGTCGAGCGCGGCCCGCACGGCGAGCGTGGCGTGGTCGGGCGTGTCGATGGGGGCGCCCCAGAAGGCCATGACGCAGTCGCCCATGTATTTGTCGATGGTGCCGCGGTGCGCGCTGATCACGTTGGTCAGCCGGCTGAAGACGGTGTTGAGAAAGGCCTGCAGCTCGGCCGGTGCCATCTGCTCCGACAGGCGGGTGAAGTCGCGCATGTCGCAGAACATCACGGTCATGGGCTTGCTCTCGGCGCGCATGCTGTAACGGCCGGGGTGCTCCATCATTTCGTTGACGAGCTGTGGCGGCACGTAGGTGCCGAAGAGCCGCACCAAGCCGCGCCGCGCGCGCGATTCGACGAAGTAGCCCCAGCTCATGTTGAATACGAAGGCCAGCGCCGTCATCGCCAGCGCCGACGCCAGGGGCAGCACGAGGCTGTGGCTCACGTACAACCAGGTGTTGAGACCGATCAGCGCGGCGATCGTCCCCGCGGCCAGCAGCAGGGCGCGCGATGCCGACAGCAAAGACAGCCCGAAGGCCAGCACAAGCCCCGTCACGGCGACAAGCAGCACCTCATAGCCCACCGCGTAGTCGGGCACGCTGAGCAGCCGATGGTCGAGCAGGGCGGAGACGACGTTGGCATGCACCTCCACCCCCGGAAACGCAGCCTCGACGGGTGTGGCACGCAGATCCTGCAGCCCCGGGGCCGTGGCGCCCAGGAGCACGATCTTGTCCTTCAGCTCGCCCGGCCCCAGCCGGCCTTCGAGCACGTCGGCGGCGGGCACATAGCGGAACGATCCGCCGTCCGCGCCGCCTGGGCCGCGAAACGGCACTTGCATGCTGCCCGTGCCGTCGACCGGAATTCGCAGGCGGCCCACTCTCAGCGATTCGAGCTGCGGCGCGGCGCCTCCTCCGGGCGCAAAGGCCGGCTGCACGGGCGGCGATCCGTTCGCGAGGCGGTAGACGGCGAGCCCCAGCGACTCGTAGTAACCCGGCTGCGCCTTGTCGCCTTCGTAGCGGGCGATGAGCGGCACGCTGCGAATGACGCCGTCGCCGTTGGCACCGACCAGCGTATTCAGGAAACCCGCCATTGGCGCGGCCTGCGCCAGTGCCGGCAGGCTGGCGCCGAAGCCGTTCCAGGTCGTTGCGTAGATCCCGCCCGAGGGGAAGGCCCCGGCTGGCAGCAAGGGGGCAGCAGGCAGCTGTCCCTTGGCACTCGGCGCCTCGGTCCGCGTGAAGTAGTAGCCCAGTGCCACGCGCCGGCCGCTCAGCGCCGCGGCGAAGGTGGCGTCATGGTCGAGGCCAGGCGCCAGTCGCTCGACCTCGGCGGCCAGACCCGGCACGTTGCTCAACGGCCCGCTCGCCATCTCTCGCAGCCTGTCGAGGCCCGAGCTGCGGTCTGGCTCGAGAAACATGACGTCGAAGCCGAGCACGGCCGCCTGCTGGCGGGTCATCAGCTCCGTGGTGAGGCGGGCGATCTTGTCGCGTGCCCAGGGCCATTGGCCCTGGCGCGCCAGGCTGGCGTCGTCGACGTCGACGATCACGACCCGCGCATCGGGCGTGCCCGGCATGGTGGCGCGCAGGCGGATGTCGTAGATCAGCCGGTCAAGGCGCTCGATCGCGGTCAGCGGCCAGGCGCCGGTGGCGTGCGCCAGCGCCAGCAGCACGGGCAGCAAGGTGATGGCGATGCGCGGCCAGTGCCGCCGCAGTCCCCTCACGGCACAGCGCCCGTGCGGACGTTACCGCGGTAGGCCGAAGGAGAAGGCGGCTCAGATGCGCACGAACTGCATGCGCGTGGCGCCACCCAGCTCGAGCACGTCGCGCTCCTGCAGCGCAACCGCCTCGGCGCCGAGCTGCAGGCCGTTGAGCGTGACGTTGCCTTCGACGCCCGCAGCCACGTAGCCCTGTCGGCGGCGCGTAACCACGGCCACCGCAACACCGGGCTTGCCGATGGTGGTGACGACCTTCTGCAGGGCCACGTCCTGCCCCTCGTTGGCACCGGAGAGCACGCGCAGCACCGGAATGCCGAGCTCGACCAGGGCACCGGATTCCGTTGGCGCCGACGACAAAGGCATGGACCCCGAGGGGTACTCGGCCGACGGGGAGCGAACCGCGCCGGTGCCGATGGGCAGATTGCTGCGCGCGCGGAAATGGATGCGGCAACCCCCGACCTCGATGACATCGTTGTCCTTGAGCGCCTGCCTCTGGATGGCGAGCGCATTGACGTAGGTGCCGTTGGTGCTGTTGAGATCTTCAATTTCGACTTCGCCACCGCTCATGTGCAGCACGGCATGCTCGCCGCTGACCGCCAGATTGTCGATCACGATGTCGTTGTAGGCACGGCGTCCCAGCGTCGTGCGTTCCTTGGCAAGCGCCACTTGCCCGATGACAACGCCATCGACCGAGATGATCATCTTCGGCATTGCCGACTCCCCGAATCCAGAGCTTGAATGACGGCAAGCACATTGGCGGATTGCCGCCAGGGCCTGCTACTTGGCCGTGCGAGGCGCTTCTGCAACGCTCGCGCTGGCAAGGACAACCGATATGTTGTCCCGTCCACCATTGTCATTGGCAATTGAAACCAAAAGTGATGCTTTTTTCTGAAGCCCGACATCGTGTCCTAGAAGCGTGAAAAGCTGCTCATCCGAAACCATCTCGCTGAGCCCGTCGGAGCAAAGCATATAGAGATCGCCCGGTCTTGCGCTGTGTTCGTGCATTTCCAGCAAGACTTGGGCCTCCACGCCCACGGCGCGCGTCACGAGGTTGCGGGTGGGCGAATTCAGGGCTTCCTCGGCGGTGATGGCGCCAGCGTCGAGCTGCTGCTGGCGCAGCGAGTGGTCGCGGGTGAGCAGCTCCAGCTTGTTGTTGCGCACCCGGTAGCACCGCGAATCGCCGATGTGGCCGACCAGCACGCGCTGCGGCCGGAACGCCGCGAGCACCAGCGTCGTTCCCATGCCCTGCAGTTCGTGGTTGGTCATGCCGGCGTGCAGGATCGAGCTGTTGGCCTCGTCCGTGGCCGCCTGCAGCGCCCGCCGGATCACGCGCGTCGGCGCCTGCATCCCGGCCTGGGCGAACCACCGGCCGAAGCTGGCGTGCATCAGCGAGACAGCCATCGCGCTCGCCACTTCGCCGCCCTTGTAGCCGCCCATGCCGTCGGCCAGCAAGGCCAATCCCAGGGCGGAGTCCACGTGCACGGCGTCCTCGTTATGGGCCCGCGTCCGCCCGACGTCAGTCAGGGCGGCGAATTCCCAGGTCAGCGGAGGGCGCGTGGAGAACAGGGAAACGCCGACACTCGCCATGGTTTGTCAGTGCCGACTTCTCGAAAACTCAGTGCGCAGCGGCGCGTGCGCGCCGTTGCAGCAAGCGGCCACCGGCCACGACGAGCAACGCACCAGCAGCGGCAGCCGCGTAGTGCAACCAGGGGTTGGCCGCCAGCGTGTCGCGCAGCACCGCGTCTTGCACGATGGTTTCGCCGCCGACCCAGCCGATCAGCGCGGCGCCCAGCATGACGATGATCGGGAAACGTTCCATGAGCTTGATCATGAGCGTGCTGCCGAAAATCACCAAGGGAATGCTGATCGCCAAGCCGAGAACCAGCAGGACCATGCTGCCCTGCGCGGCGGCCGCGACGGCAATCACGTTGTCCAGGCTCATCACCAGGTCAGCCAGCAGGATGGTGCGCACGGCCGCCATCATGCTGCCGTATTCCTTGGATTCGCCCTCGCCCTCGTCGTCCTCGCTCAGCAGCTGCAGGCCGATCCACAGCAGCAGCAGGCCGCCGATGATCTGCAGATAAGGCAGGGCGAGCAGCTTGGCCGCCACCACCGTGAGCACGATACGCAGCACCACGGCCGCGCCGGAGCCGAAGAGCACGGCCTTTTTCTGCTGCGCGGGCGGCAACGAACGCGCCGCCATGGCAATCACCACCGCGTTGTCTCCCGACAGGATGATGTTGATCCAGACGATCTTGAGCAGACCTAACCAGAAGTCTGTGCTTTGAAGAATTTCCATGTCTCTGATCCCACTGTGTTTTATTGAAAAAAGCGCCCGCAATCCAGTGCGGGCGCTTCTTTGTTTCTGCGTGGTCCTACGGCATGTTGCTGCCGTTTTCCGTTTTAGAGCTGCGCCTTGAGCAGCTTGGCCAGTTCCGAGAAGTTGCGCGTCACGGTGAAGCCGCATTCTTCCATGATGGCAAGCTTGGCATCAGCCGTGTCGGCGCCGCCCGAGATCAGCGCGCCAGCGTGGCCCATGCGCTTGCCGGGAGGGGCGGTGACACCGGCGATGAAGCCGACGACCGGCTTCTTCATGTGTTCCTTGCACCAGCGGGCTGCGTCAGCCTCGTCCGGGCCGCCGATTTCGCCGATCATGATGACGGCGTCGGTGTCCGGGTCGTCGTTGAAGGCTTTCATCACGTCGATGTGCTTCAGGCCGTTGATCGGGTCGCCGCCAATGCCGACTGCCGACGATTGGCCCAGGCCGATTTCGGTCAGTTGAGCCACGGCTTCATACGTCAGCGTGCCCGAGCGCGAGACCACGCCGATGCGGCCCTTGCGGTGGATGTGGCCGGGCATGATGCCGATCTTGATTTCGTCGGGCGTGATCAGGCCGGGGCAGTTCGGGCCCAGCAGCAGGGTCTTCTTGCCGCCGGCGGCTTCCTTGGCCTTCATCTTGTTGCGCACTTCGAGCATGTCGCGAACCGGGATGCCTTCGGTGATGCAGATCGCCAGGTCCAGGTCGGCTTCGACGGCTTCCCAGATGGCGGCCGCGGCGCCTGCCGGCGGCACGTAGATCACCGACACCGTGGCGCCGGTTTGCGAGGCAGCTTCCTTCACCGAACCGAAGATCGGGATGTTGAAGATCGACTCGCCGGCCTTCTTCGGGTTCACGCCCGCCACGAAGGCGTTCTTGCCGTTCGCGTATTCCTGGCACTTCTCGGTGTGGAACTGGCCGGTCTTGCCGGTGATGCCTTGCGTGATGACTTTGGTGTCTTTGTTGATGTAGATCGACATGACTTGTTCCTTAGGCCTTCTTGACTGCTGCCACGACCTTCTGGGCCGCTTCCGCCATGGTGTCGGCGCTGATGATCGGCAGGCCCGAATCGGCCAGCAGCTTCTTGCCTTCGACTTCGTTGGTGCCCTTCATGCGAACGACCAGCGGCACTTGCAGGTTCACGGCCTTGCAGGCTGCGATCACGCCGGTGGCGATGGTGTCGCACTTCATGATGCCGCCGAAGATGTTGACGAGGATGGCCTCGACGTTCTTGTTCTTCAGCATGATCTTGAAGGCTTCCGTGACCTTCTCGGGGGTGGCACCGCCGCCCACGTCCAGGAAGTTGGCCGGCTCGCCGCCGAACAGCTTGATGGTGTCCATGGTGGCCATGGCCAGGCCGGCACCGTTCACCAGGCAGCCGATGTTGCCGTCCAGCGAGATGTAGGCGAGGTCGAACTTGGAGGCTTCGACTTCGGCTGCGTCTTCTTCGTCGAGGTCGCGCAGGGCCACGATTTCGGGGTGGCGGAACAGCGCGTTGCTGTCGAAGTTGAACTTGGCGTCCAGCGCCATGACGTTGCCCTTGCTGTCACGGTTGAGCGGGTTGATCTCGACCAGCGAGGCGTCCGTCTCCATGTAGCAGGTGTAGAGCTTCTTGAGGATGTCGACCGTCTGGGCGGTCGAATCGGCCGGCATGCCGATGCCGTCGGCGATCTGCTTGGCCTGTTCGTCGGTCAGGCCCTTTTCGGGGTCTGCGAACACCGTGATGATCTTCTCGGGCGAGGAGTGAGCCACTTCCTCGATGTCCATGCCGCCTTCGCTCGAAGCGATGAAGGCCACCTTCTGGGTGGCGCGGTCGGTCACGGCCGAGACGTAGTATTCCTTGTTGATGTCGGCGCCGTCTTCGATGTAGAGGCGGCGGACCTTCTGGCCTTCGGGGCCGGTCTGGTGCGTCTTGAGCTGCATGCCGAGGATTTCGCCGGCGAGCTTCTTGACATCTTCGATGGACTTGGCGACCTTGACGCCACCGCCCTTGCCGCGGCCACCCGCGTGGATCTGGGCCTTGACGACCCAGACCGGGCCTCCAAGTTTCTGGGCGGCTTCCACCGCCTCCTGAACCGTATAGGCCGGGATGCCGCGCGGCACCGGCACGCCGAACTTGGCAAGGATTTCCTTGCCTTGGTACTCGTGAATCTTCATGAGGGATGTCTCTCGGAAGGAGGAGGTTGAGAACGGGAGATCTGGGTGAGAGTGTTTCTGCTCTGTTGCTCGCGGGCGACGGCGGCCTGACGGCCGGGGGCGGCGAACAACCGCGGACTGTATCATGGTGCGCCGCACCAATACTGTACGTGGGGTTGCGGGCAATACGTACTTTCTTCTAGTTACCCGGGGCACCCTCCATCATGGCCAAGGTTTTCATCGACGGCGAAGCCGGCACCACCGGCCTGCAGATTCGCGAACGGCTCCAGGCAATGCCGCAGATCGAACTCGTGAGCATCGCGCCCGAGCTGCGAAAAGACGTGAACGCCAAGCGCGAACTGATGGCCGGCGTCGACCTGGTGGTGCTGTGCCTGCACGACGACGCGGCGCGCGAATCGGTCGCGCTGATCGACCAGTTGCCCGGCAAGAAGCCCAAGATCATCGACGCCTCCACGGCGCACCGCATCGCTCCCGGCTGGGTGTTCGGCTTCCCCGAACTCACCGAAGGCCACTGGCAGGCCGTGGCCAAGGCCGAGCGCGTCGGCAACCCCGGCTGCTACGCCACCGGCGCCATCGCCATGGTGCGCCCGCTGGTCGACGCGGGCATCCTGCCGGTCGACTTCCCCGTTTCGCTGCCCTCCGTGAGCGGCTATTCGGGCGGCGGCCGGACCATGATCGAGGCCTACGAAAAAGGCGAAGCGCCGCCGTACGAGATCTACGCGCTGGGCCTGAAGCACAAGCACATTCCCGAAATCATGACCTACACCGGCCTCACCCGCCGGCCGGTCTTCATTCCGTCGGTGGGCAATTTCAAGCAGGGCATGCTGGTGCAGCTGCCGCTGCATCTCGACCTGCTGCCCGGCAAGCCGAAGGCCGGCGACCTGCAAGATGCGCTGGCCGCGCACTACGCGCGCAGCAACACACCCGAGAAATTCGTGAAGGTGCTGCCGCCCACCGAGGACGGCAAGCTCGAAGCGCTGGCGCTCAACGACACCAACGAGCTCGAGATCCGCGTGTTCCCCAACGAGGACCATCGCCACGCCGTGGTGATTGCCCGCCTCGACAACCTCGGCAAGGGCGCCAGCGGCGCCGCGGTGCAGAACCTGAAGCTGATGCTGGCGCTCTGAGCGCCACGCCTCTTCAGTCAGTTCACCAGCCAGAGCCCGACGCCCAGCAGGGCCGCGTGCACGCCCAGCGCGACGTACAGCGGCTTGCGCGAAGGCGTCGCCATGTCCTGCAGCGTCTCGTGGATGCGGCGCGTGAGTAGCGCGCGCAGCGCCGGGTCTTGCACAGCGCCCTCGCCTGCCACCGGCTCGCCATGCTCCGCGCGACTTTGCTGCCATTCGGCCAGCATCTCGCTCAGCGGCAGCCGGTTGAGCACGAAGCCCACCACCGAACGCACCGCCTTGCCTTCACCCAGCACCGGCGCGAGCTGCTTGCTCAAGGCATCGACCGACAGCCAGTCGGCCACGCGTTGCAAAGTGCCGTGGGCTCGCGGCATCGCTTCGATGCGCCCGGCAATCGCGCCGCCGAGCCGCTGCGACACGGCCTCGCCACGCGCCGCGACCAGATGCTGCATCGCACGCGCGCGCCCTTGCTGCACGCCCAGCATCACGTAGACGACCACGAACAGCAGCAGCAGGACCGCCACCAGCAGCGGCGGTGAGGTGATGAGCGCGACGATGGCGCCGGCTCCACCGGCGCGCGCGGCCGTATTGCCCGGCCCCTGCAACTGGCTCAGATAGAAGAAGAAAACGCCGCCGCCCAGGATGACGCCAAGCAGGCCGCCCTTAATGACGGAACCGGCGAAAGACAAGCCGGCCTTGGCGCCGGTGCGAACGAGAGACGGCTGGCCGACGGGGTCGGATGACATGGAAAAACTCCTCCGTTGATTGACGGCCGCTCTGCTCGACTGCTTGCCGTGCAATCCGGCGGCCTGCCGCGGATCATGCCATCGGCGCCCCACACCATAATCGCGCACCAACCACACGAGGAGGACTTCATGGCCGTCAAATTCCAGAAACCGACTGCGGCATTCGTCGCCGCATCCTGGGCCGCGCTACTCATCGGCGCCATCGTCTACCTGATCGGGCTGTGGAACGCCTCCATGCAGCTCAACGAGAAGGGCTACTACTTCACCATCCTGATGTACGGCCTGTTCGCCGCCGTCTCGCTGCAGAAGACCGTGCGCGACCGCCTCGAAGGCACCGCCGTCACCGGCATTTACTACGGCCTGTGCTGGATCTCGCTGCTGCTGTCGGTGGCGCTGCTGGCCGTCGGCCTCTTCAACGCCACGCTGGCCGCGAGCGAAAAGGGCTTCTACGCCATGGCCTTCCTGTTGAGCCTGTTCGGCGCTGTGGCCGTGCAGAAGAACGTGCGCGACATCGCCGCGCACAAGAGCGAGATGCCGTCGCTCGACGACTCGCCCGAAGCCAACTGAGCGAGCGAGCCGGCGCTACTCGTTGTCGTTGTAGCCGCTGGCCCCCATCAGCGCCGACAGGCGCGCGGAGATGTTGCCGACGATGCCGCGCACCTGCACCACGTCCGGCGCCGACTTCTGGTCAATCCGCTCGATGTAGGGCACGTTGATCGACGCGATCACGTGGTCGGCTGCGCCCATCACCGGGAACGCGATGTTGGTGATGCCGCGCGTCTGCTTGCTCGGCATGGCCGAGTAGCCGCGCTCGCGCACCTCCTGCAGGATGGCGAAGAGCTCGCCCGGGTCCATGTCGAGCTCGCCCTCCACGCCGATGTGGGCGCGCAGCATGCGGGCGCGGTCGATCTCGTCGCGGAAGGCCAGCAGCACGTGGCCTGACGACGTATCCGTCAGCCCCATCACCACCCCCACCTTGAGCCCGAACGACCAGCGCTCGGGGCTCTCGACCTGCGCGATGACCACCACGCGCCCGCCCTGGTACATGGTGAGGTGGCACGACTGGCGCGCCCGGTTGGCCAGCTCGCGCAGCAGCGGCAGCGCCGCACTCACCAGGCTTTTCAGCGGTTGCTGGCGGTGCGCCAGTTCGAACATGCGCAGCGTGAGCGTGTAGCGGTCGTTCTCGTCGACCTGCACATAGCCGCGCCGCTGCAGCGTCACCGCCATGCGGAAGATCTCGCTGACCTTTCGCCCGACCTTCTGCGCCAGTTCGTTCAGCGTGTAGCCGGTGGCGCTGTCGGCCAGCGCCTCCAGGATGTCCAGCCCCTTCTCGAGCGCCGGCGCGGCATAGCGCAGCGCGCCCTCCCCTTCGGGCGCGGCCTCTTCCTGGCTCTGTAGTTCTTCCGGCGCTGGTGCTTGCTTCATTGTTCCCTGCTCAGTTCGACCATCCACCGTCGATCATATGGATCGCGCCGGTGGTGAAGGCCGATTCGTCGGAAGCCAGGTACACCACCAGCGCAGCAATTTCTTCCGGCTTGCCGACGCGCCCGAGCGGCTGGCGCGCCACGAAGGCGGCGCGCACCGCGGCTTCGTCGGCGCCGGCCTGCTCGGCCTGGGCCGCGATGCGGTCGCGCAGCGAGGGCGATTCGACCGTGCCCGGGCAGATGGCATTGCAGCGCACGCCCTGCTGGATGAAGTCGGCGGCCACCGCCTTGGTCAGCCCGATGACCGCGGCCTTCGAGGCGCCATAGACGAAGCGGTTCGGCACGCCCTTCACGCTCGACGCGGCCGAGGCCATGTTGATGATCGAGCCGCCGCGCTCCAGCATCGCCGGCAGGAAGGTGCGGATGGTGCGATACATCGACTTCACATTGAGGTCCATGCTGAAGTCCCAGTCGGCTTCCTCGCACGCCAGGATGTTGCCGCTGTGCACGAAGCCGGCGCAGTTGAAGAGCACGTCGAGCCGCCCCGCGGTCTGCGCGAAGGCCTGTAGCGCGGCGCTGTCGCGCACGTTGAGCGTGGCGGTCTTCAGACCCGACAGGCCTTCTTCGCGGGCCAGCGCTGCGAGTTCGGCCAGCGCGGCTTCGTCCACGTCGGTGGCCCATACGGCGGCGCCTTCGCGCGCCAGCGCCAGTGCGCTGGCGCGGCCGATGCCCTTGCCGGCAGCGGTGACGAGGATGTTCTTTCCCTGAACGCGAGAAGTCATTGGCGATGTCCTTTGAGTGAGTGCCGACGCATATGTGAAATATAAATTTTACTGATGAAATCAAATATACGCGACCCGCGAGCCCTTGCATCCCCTCAAAAACCCGGGATCGGGCTCTCGATCATTGGTGAATACCCTTGAATTGGCGCAAACCCCAGCTTCCATTCGAAGGCCTGCTGCTAACCTCATCTGTGAAAAGTAGTTTTACCTAAGAAAACGAGATTCACCCATGGCCCAAGCACCCTCCTCGCTGCTCACCCGACTGCAAGCCTGCTACACGGGCATCCTCCACGACGTGATGCGCGCCGCGGGCCTGCGCGACTTCACGCTGCCGCCCACGCTGCGCCCGCTGATCGCCGGCCAGAAGATGTGCGGGCCGGCCTTCACGGTGAACGGCCGCGTCGACCCCACGGCCGATCCGCACGAGACGCTGATGGCGTGGACCGGCTTTCTCTCGCGTGCCAAGCCCGGCCACATCGCCGTGATCCAGCCGAACAACTCGACGGTGTCGCACATGGGCGAGCTCTCGGCCGAGACGCTGGGCCGCAAGGGCGTGCTGGGCGTGATCGCCGATGGCGGCGTGCGCGACGCCGAATTCATCCTGCAACAGGGCTTCCAGGTATGGCACCGCTACTTCACGCCGCGCGACATCGTCGGCTACTGGTTGCCAGACGCGATGGACGTGCCGGTGCGCATCGGCGATGTCACGGTGAACCCCGGCGACCTGCTGCTGGCCGACACCGATGGCGTGATCTGCCTGCCGCTCGCGCAGGCCGAAGCCATCGTTACCGAGGCCGAACACATGATGGGCCGCGAGAACCTCGTGCGCACCGCCATCCTCGCGGGCACCGACCCGCAAGAGGCCTACCTGAAGTACCGCAAGTTCTGAGCGCCGGATGTCGAACCCGCAATCCATCGACGCCCGGCTGGTACTGCTCTCGCCCGGCGACAACTGCCTGATCGCCTGCACCCGCCTTGCCGCCGGCACGTCCGTGCAGCTCGAAGACGGCGCAGTGACCCTGCCGAAAGAAATCGGCCTGGGCCACAAGCTCGCGCGCCATGCCATCGCGGCCGGCGAGAAGGTGCTGAAGTACGGCGCCGTCATCGGCAGCCTGCACCTGGCCGTAGAGGCCGGCGAGCACATCCACACGCACAACCTCGACAGCGACTACACGCCCACCTACACGCTGGACGAGGGCAAGACCTTCGTCGGCCACGCCTGAGACGCCCTCCCCGCATGAACGCTCCCAATTTCCAGATCAACGGATTCCCGCGCGCCGACGGCCGCAAGGGCATCCGCAACGTCGTGGTCGTGGCCTACCTGGTCGAATGCGCGCATCACGTGGCGCGCGAGATCACGCTCAACTTCCGCCAGCAGGACGGTGAATCGGAAGTGCATCTCGTCGGCTTCCCCGGCTGCTACCCGAACGAGTACGCCGAACGCATGATGCAAGCCATTGCCACGCACCCCAACGTGGGCGCGGCGCTGCTGATCTCGCTGGGCTGCGAGAGCATGAACAAGCGCAGGCTCGAAGAGGCCGTTGCCGCATCGGGCCGGCCGGTGCACACGCTCACCATCCAGCAGAAGGGCGGCACGCGCACCACCATCCGCGAGGGCACGCAGTGGGTGCAGTGGGCGCTGGCCGAACTCGCGCAGCAGCAGCGCGTGCCCATGGACCTGAGCGAGCTCATCGTGGGCACCATCTGCGGCGGCTCCGACGGCACCAGCGGCATCACCGCCAACCCGGCCGTGGGCCGCGCCTTCGACCTGCTGATCGAACAGGACGCGCGCTGCATCTTCGAGGAAACCGGCGAGCTGATCGGCTGCGAATTCCACATGCAGCGCCGCGCCGCCACGCCGGAGCTCGGCGAGGCCATCGTCGAATGCGTGAACAAGGCCGCGCGCTACTACAGCACCATGGGCCACGGCAGCTTCGCGCCGGGCAATGCCGACGGCGGCCTCTCGACCATCGAGGAAAAATCGCTGGGCGCATATGCGAAGAGCGGCGCCTCGCCCATCAACGGCATCGTGAAGCCGGGCGACGTGCCGCCGCAGGGCGGCCTCTACCTGCTCGACGTGGTGCCCGACGGCGAGCCGCGCTTCGGCTTTCCGAACATCAGCGACAACGCAGAGATCGTCGAACTCATCGCCTGCGGCGCGCACCTCATCCTGTTCACCACGGGCCGCGGCTCTGTGGTGGGCTCTGCCGTGTCGCCCGTCATCAAGGTCTGCGCCAACCCCGACACCTACCGCCAGCTCGGCGAGGACATGGACGTCGATGCCGGCCGCATCCTCGAAGGGCGCGGCACGCTGCAGGAGGTGGGCCAGGAGATCTTCGACGCGGTGCGCAGCGTTGCCGACGGCGCGGCCACCAAGTCCGAGGCGCTGGGGCATCGCGAATTCATCCTGACCTACAAGGCCTTCGAACCGCTCGGCCCTTCGTGCCTGCCGCTCGCCAGCATTGCTCGCGCCGCGTGAGCGGCACCCTCCCCTGCTTTCTTCCATTGGACTTCCGGAGCCCAACGCATTGAACTACCAGTTCGACTTCATGCCCGTGCTCGATCAGTGGCCGCTGCTGCTCGAAGGCGCGTGGACCACCGTGCAGCTGTCCTTCATCGCGACGGTGCTGGGCTTTGCGCTGGGCACAGTCTGCGCACTGGGGCGCAACAGCCGCCACGGCTGGGTGCGACGCCTGACGGGCGGCTACGTGGAGGCCATCCGCAACACGCCGCTGCTGATCCAGAGCTACTTCCTCATCTTCGGCCTCTCCAGCGCCGGCGTGACGATGCCGATCATGGTGGGCGCGGTGCTGGCGCTGGTGGTGAACATCGGCGCGTACAGCTGCGAGATCATCCGCGCGGGCATCGAGTCGATCCACAAGGGCCAGCTCGAGGCGGCGCAATGCCTGGGCCTGTCGAAGCTGCAGGTGTTCTGGCACGTGATCCTGCGGCCCGCGGTGGAGCGCGTGTACCCGGCGCTCGCCAGCCAGTTCGTGCTGCTGATGCTGGCCTCCAGCATCATGTCGTCGATCGGCGCGGAAGAGCTCTTCGGCGTGGCCAACCGCATCCAGTCGGACACCTTCCGCAACTTCGAGATCTTCATCGTGCTGTGGGTGGTGTACCTGGCGCTGTCGTACGCCATGCGCCTGGGCTTCTGGCTGCTGGGCATGCTGATCTTCCCGCGCCGGCGCAAGCTGGGCACGCCGCTGTGAAGCGGGCAAAAGAGGTTTCGACATGACCTTCATGCCAATCGATCACTTCGGCTTTTTGTTGATGGGCGCGTGGGGCACGGTACAGCTCTCGGCGCTTGCGTTTGTGGGCGGCGGGCTCATCGGGCTGGCGGTGGCGCTGGCGCGCGTGTCGCCGGTGAAGGCGGTGCGGCGCATTGCGGCGGGCTACATCCAGGTCATCCAGGGCACGCCGCTGCTGGTGCTCATGGGTGTGTGCTTCTTCGGCCCCAACATCGCGGGCATCGGCTCGGTGCCGGCGATCGTCGCGGCAGCGCTGGCCATCACCATCTATGCGAGCGCCTTCCTGGGCGAGATCTGGCGCGGCTGCATCCAGTCCGTGCCGCGCAGCCAGTGGGAAGCCGCCGAGTGCCTGGCGCTCACCCGCTGGGAGCGCATGCGCCGCGTGATCCTGCCGCAGGCGCTGCGCATCGCGACGCCGCCCACAGTGGGCTTCCTGGTGCAGATCATCAAGAACACGTCGATCGCGTCGCTGGTGGTCGGCTATGCCGAGCTTTCCTACAACGCCAAGGTGCTGAACAACTCGACGTTCCAGCCCTTCCTGTATTTCGGGTGCGCGGTGGTCCTGTATTTCATTCTTTGTTATCCGCTGTCGCGATGGAGTCGCGCCCTTGAAAGGAAGCTCAATGCAGCCCGTGGTTGAACTCAACGACGTCCACAAGCACTTCGGCAAGCTGCATGTGCTGAAGGGCGTGTCGTTCTCGGTGACGCGCGGGCAGGTGGTCGCCATCATCGGCCAGAGCGGCTCGGGCAAGAGCACCGCGCTGCGTTGCATCGACCGGCTGGAGACCATCGACAGCGGCACCATCCAGTGCTGCGGCCACGCGGTGCACGACCCGGCACTGAACCTGCGCGACCTGCGCAAGGACGTGGGCATCGTGTTCCAGAGCTACAACCTGTTCCCGCACCTCACGGTGAAGCAGAACATCACGCTTGCGCCGCAATCGGTGAAGAAGATGAGCGCATCGGAAGCCGGCGCCATCGCCATGGAAGTGCTCGAACGCGTGGGCCTGGCCGAGAAGGCCGACGCCTACCCCGAACAGCTCTCGGGCGGCCAGCAGCAGCGCGTGGCCATCGCGCGCTCGCTCGCGATGAAGCCGCAGCTGATGCTGTTCGACGAAGTGACCTCCGCGCTCGACCCGCAGCTCACCGGCGAAGTGCTCAAGGTGATGGAAAAGCTCGCTGCCGAGGGCATGACCATGATCCTCGTCACGCACGAGATGGCGTTCGCGCGCGGCGTGGCCGACAAGGTCATCTACATGCACCAGGGGCTGGTGTGGGAGGAAGGCGACGCCGGCATCCTCAGCGACCCGCAGACGCCCGAGCTGCGCCAGTTCATCGGCACCGGGCTTTGATTTTCTTTTCAGACAACTCCAGGAGACCTTCGATGACTTCTTCCCTCTCGTTCAAGCGCCGCGGCGCGCTGCTGTCCGCGTTCGTGCTGGCCCTCGGCTTTGCAGGTGCGGCGCATGCCGACCAGCTCGACACAATCACCGCCGCCAAGAAGATCCGCGTGGCCATCGACCTCGCAGTGCCGCCCTATGGCCTGAAGGACGAGAAGCTCAACGCCACCGGCTCCGACGTCGAGACCGCGCGCCTGCTGGCCAGGAGCCTGGGCCTCGAGCTGGAGATCGTGCCCACCACCGGCGCCAACCGCATTCCCTTCCTGCAGACCGACAAGGCCGACATCGTGATCTCCAGCATGTCGGTCACGCCGGAGCGCGAGAAGGTCGTCGACTTCTCTGTGCCCTATGCCGCCATCCTGGCCGTGGTGGGCGCGCCCAAGAGCATGACCATCACCGGCCCGGCCGACCTGGCGGGCAAGAAAGTGATTGCCACGCGCGGCACCACCAACGACCAGGAAGTGACGAAGATCCTGCCGGCCGGCGCGCAGATCGTGCGCTTCGACGACGACGCCACCTCCATCACCGCCGTGGTGAGCGGACAGGCCGACATCTTCGCGACCGCGCCGCCGCTCTTGAAGACCATCAACGAGAAGAACCCTGCCAAGCAGATGGAGCCGAAGTTCACGATGAAGGTCAACATGCTGGCCATCGGCATGCGCAAGAACGAGCCGCGCCTGAAGGCCAAGCTCGACGAGTTCGTGAAGGCACAGCTCAAGAGCGGCGAGCTCAACACCATCTACAAGAAATTCCACGGCGCCGACCTGCCCGCGGACGTGATGCGCAACGGAGCCTGAGCACGATGGCGAAGATCGACCAGGTAGAAATCGCGCAGATCGACATCGCGCCCAAGGTCAAGCGCACCGACGCCATCCAGTCCTTCGTGACGCAGGAGACCGTGATGGTCACCGTGCGCTGCGACGACGGCTCGGCGGGCACGGGCTACACGTACACCATCGGCACGGGCGGCTCGTCCATCGTGGCGCTGCTGAACGACCACCTGGTGCCGCGCCTGATCGGGCGCGACCCGCAGCAGTACGAAGCCATCTGGCGCGACCTGTTCTTCCACACGCACGCGACCGCCGTGGGCGCCATCACCAGCCTGGCGCTGGCGGCCATCGACACCGCGCTGTGGGACCGCAACGCGCGCGCGGCGGGCCTGCCGCTGTGGCGGCTGGCCGGTGGTGCGCAGGCGCGCGTGCCGGTCTACACGACCGAGGGCGGCTGGCTGCACATCGAGCCCGCACAACTCGTCGAGCAGACACTCGCTGCGAAGGCCGACGGCTTTCTCGGCGCGAAGATCAAGGTCGGCAAGCCGCATGTGGCGCAGGACATCGCGCGCCTTTCGGCTGTGCGCGAGGCCGTGGGGGCGGACTTCGAGCTGATGGTCGATGCCAACCAGAGCTTCACCGCGGCAGAGGCCATTCGCCGCGCGCGCCAGTACGCGCCGCTCGACCTGGCATGGTTCGAGGAGCCGATGCCGGCCGAGCACGTGCGCGGGCACGCGCAGCTGCTGGCGAGCACCAGCGTGCCGATCGCGGTGGGCGAATCGATGTACCACCCCTCGCAGTTCGCGGAATACATCCAGCAGGGCGCCTGCTCCATCGTGCAGGCCGACGTGGCGCGCGTGGGCGGCATCACGCCGTGGCTGAAGATTGCGCACCTCGCGGAGGCGCACAACATCGCGATGTGCCCGCACTTCCTGATGGAGCTGCACGTGAGCCTGTGCGCGGCGGTGCCGAATGCGCGCTGGGTGGAATACATCCCGCAGCTCGACGACCTCACGACGAGCCGGCTGCGCATCGAAGGCGGCCATGCGGTGGCGCCGGAGACGCCGGGGCTGGGCATCGAGTGGAATGCCGACCAGCTGAAGGCGCGGCGCAAGTTCGCGCCGATCGTGGTGCGCGGCTGAGTCGGTCAGTCAGTCAGTCTGCTTCGAGCAGGTTGCGCAGCGCCTGCAGGTCGCGGGCGATCCACTGCGCATCGCGCTCGAAGGCCGAATCGTCCATGTGCGGCTGGCGCAGCAGCGTGAACTGCAGCTCGCAGGCGTCCGGCGCAACGCCGATCACGCGAAACGGCAGGTAGACCTCGGGCACGCCTTCGGGCGCGACCCAGTGGTCGAGCACGCCGAGATCGTTGCGCGGCGCGAAGCGCATGCGGGCCTCGCCGCTCTCGGGTGTGCGCACGATCCAGTGGTCGCCATGCGGCACCAGCGCGCTCTTGGCGAGGCCGCTGGCCCAGTCGGGCAAGCGCTTCGGATCTGCCGCCAGCACATAGGCGCGGCGCCATTCGCACTGCACGCGCTGAGTGATGACGCGGGACTGCGCGGCGTGGTCTTCATTCGTCGGTTTCATCGAAATCGCTCCTGAGTACCTTGGACACGACGGCGCCCGAAAAACCGCGCGCCATCAGGAATCGCATCTGCTTGGCCCGCTCCTTCGCGTCAGCGGGCGGCGCGTCGAAGCGGTGGCGCCACAGGGCCGTGGCGCGTTCGACTTCTGTTTCCTGCAGCCCAGCTATCGCTTCGGCGATGGCCTCGGGCGCGATGCCCTTGGCCTGCAGCTCCTGCTTTACCCGCAGCGCGCCCGAGCGGGCAGCGCGCTGGTTGAGTACAGAGGCCACCACGCGCGGCTCGCTGATGAAGTCTTTCGCTGCCAGCTCGTCGAGCGCCTTTGCCAGCGTGCCGGGCTCTTCTTCATGCTTTGCCAGCTTGCGCTCCAGCTCCGCGCGCGAATGTTCGCGCTGGCTCAGCAGGCGCAGTGCGCGGCCTTTGAGGGACGGGGCGTTGAATGCCATTCGGGGGTCGCTCGCGCGGCCCCCGGGGAGCCGCGCTCTGGCTTATTCGCCCTTGTCGGCCTTCTCGGCCTTGGCAGCCTTCTGCGGCTTCTCGGGCGTAGCGCCGGCATCGGCGGCCAGCAGCGGGATGCCCAGCGACTCGCGCACCTTGTTCTCGATCTCGCGCGACAGCTCGGGGTTCTCGCGCAGGAACTCGCGGGCGTTGTCGCGGCCCTGGCCGATCTTCTCGCCGTTGTAGGCGTACCAGGCGCCCGACTTGTCGACGATCTTGGCGGTCACGCCCATGTCGATGATCTCGCCTTCGCGGCTGATGCCTTCGCCGAACAGGATGTCGAACTCCGCCGTCTTGAACGGGGGCGAGACCTTGTTCTTCACCACCTTCACCTTGGTTTCGTTGCCGATGGCCTCGTCGCCCTTCTTGATGGTGCCGATGCGGCGGATGTCCAGGCGCACCGAGGCGTAGAACTTCAGCGCGTTGCCGCCGGTAGTGGTTTCGGGCGAGCCGAACATCACGCCGATCTTCATGCGGATCTGGTTGATGAAGATGACCATGCAGTTGGTCTTCTTGATCGTGGCCGTGAGCTTGCGCAGCGCCTGGCTCATCAGGCGGGCCTGCAGGCCGGGCAGCGAGTCGCCCATTTCGCCTTCGATTTCAGCCTTGGGCGTGAGCGCGGCGACCGAGTCGATGACGATCAGGTCGACGGCGCCGGAGCGCACCAGCGAGTCGACGATTTCAAGGGCCTGCTCGCCGGTGTCGGGCTGGCTGATCAGCAGGTCGGACAGGTTCACGCCGAGCTTCTGGGCGTATTGCACGTCGAGGGCGTGCTCGGCGTCGACGAAGGCGCAGGTGCCGGCCTGCTTCTGCATGGCGGCAATGACTTGCAGCGTGAGCGTGGTCTTGCCCGACGATTCCGGGCCGTAGATTTCGATCACGCGGCCGCGCGGCAGGCCGCCGACGCCCAGCGCGATGTCCAGGCCCAGCGAGCCGGTGGAAACCACCTGGATGTCTTCGAGCGCCTCGCCTTCGCCGAGCCGCATGATCGTGCCCTTGCCGAACTGCTTTTCGATCTGGGCCAGCGCGGCTTGCAGCGCCTTGGCTTTTTCACTGTTGGCGACCGAGATGCTTGCGCCCTTGACGACTGCGTCCATGTGGAAACTCCTTGAAAATCAACGGTTTGTGTTGGGTTTCATCCGATCTGCTTTTAACTACAGGCTGGATGCTTGAACAGTAGTGTAGGGGCTGATGGGTTGGCGTAAACCCATTTTTTGGTCAGTTTGCTTTACCATTTGCCGCCATGGCAGAAGCCGCTTTCCCGACCGACCCCGATGCCTGGCGCCAGACCCACCTGGGCCGCCTGCTCGGCCACGCCATGCGTCGCTTCGACGAGCGCGTGCTGGAGTTGATGGCGCACGACGTCGACGTGCCGCTGGCGCTGTCGAACCTCGCGGCGCGCGCGCAGGTGAGCGCGGCGCACATCCACATCACGCGGCACCTGGCGCGCGAGGGCTCGCGCCTCACGGAACTGGCCGAGCGCGCGGGCATGACCAAGCAGGCAATGGGGGCGCTGGTCGACCAGTGCGAAGCCTGGGGGCTGGTCACGCGCGGGCCCGATCCGCTCGATGCGCGGGCGCGGCGCGTGCTCTTCACCGCCGACGGGCTGGCCTGGCTCGACGCCTTCCGCAGCGCGGTGACGCAGGCCGAGAGCGAGTTCCGAAGCAGCGTCGGCGACGAGATCGCCACCGTGGTAACCATCGGACTGGAAGCCTACACAGCGGGCTAGACTCGCCCCAGAGACAAATGTGAACGGCGCCGGTTTGGCGCTCGAACAGGCCGGAGGTGACGCATGCGGATTCTGATTGCCGAAGACGACCAGGTGCTGGCCGATGCCCTGCTGCGCAGCCTGCGCACCTCGGGCGCGGCGGTCGACCACGTGGCGAACGGCTCGCAGGCCGACACCGCGCTCATGACACACGACGAGTTCGACCTGCTGATCCTCGACCTTGGGCTGCCCAGCCTGCACGGCATCGAGATCCTCAAGCGCCTGCGCGCGCGCGGCTCGCAGCTGCCGGTGCTGGTGCTCACCGCGGCCGACAGCGTCGAGGAACGCGTCAAGGGCCTGGACCACGGCGCCGACGACTACATGGCCAAGCCCTTCAGCCTGCAGGAGCTCGAAGCGCGCGTGCGCGCTCTCACGCGGCGCGGCATGGGCACCACCAGCAACGCGATCCGCCACGGCCCGCTGGTGTACGACCAGGCCGGCCGCGTCGCCACCATCGACGGCAAGATGATCGAGCTGTCGGCGCGCGAACTAGGGCTGCTCGAAGTGCTGCTGCAACGCGCCGGCCGGCTGGTGAGCAAGGACCAGCTGGTCGACCGCCTGTGCGAATGGGGCGAGGAGGTGAGCCTCAACGCCATCGAGGTCTACATCCACCGCTTGCGCAAGAAGATCGAGAAGGGGCCGGTGCGCATCGCGACGGTGCGCGGGCTGGGCTACTGCCTCGAAAAGATCCAGTGACGACGACGCGGCAGCCGCCACGCGCGAGCGGCGGCACGCCGGAGGACTCGGCGCGATGAAGCTCTTTCAGCGCGCGCAGCGCTCGCTTTTCGGCGAGATCCTCGACTGGATGCTCACGCCGCTGCTGCTGCTGGTGCCGGTGAGCATCGGCGTCACATGGCTGGTGGCGCAGGGCATTGCCAACGCGCCCTTCGACCGCGCGCTCGAACACAACGTGAAGGCTCTGGCCGAGCTGGTGACGGTGAAGGAAGGGCATACGCAGTTCGTGCTGTCGCAATCGGCGCGCGAGATCTTGCGGGCCGACGACGCCGGCCATGTGTACTACCAGCTGCTCGACGGCCACGACACGCTGCTGAGCGGCGAGCGCGACATTCCGATGCCCGGCCTCGACGAGCCGCTGCCGGCCGGCCAGGTGTTCCTGCACAACAGCGCCCTGCATGGCAAGGAAGTGCGCGTGGCCTCGATGTGGATCGCCAGCGGCACCGACGACGTGCCGCCCACGCTGCTGCAGCTGGCCGAGACGCGCGAGAAGCAGTCGGTGCTCGCGGCCGAGATCATCAAGGGCGTGCTGCTGCCGCAGTTCGCCATCCTGCCGCTGGCAGTGCTGCTGATCTGGCTGGCGCTGGTGCGCGGCATCAAGCCGCTGTCGGTGGTGGAGGCGCGTATCCGCGAGCGGCGCCCGGGCGACCTGAGCCCGCTCGACGAATCGTCGGTGCCGCTGGAAGTGGTGCCGCTGGTGTCGTCGGTGAATGAACTGCTCGACAAGCTCAACGATTCGATAGGCACGCAGAAGCGCTTTCTGGCCGACGCGGCGCACCAGCTGAAGACGCCGCTCGCGGGCCTGCGCATGCAGGCCGACCTGGCGCAGCGCGAAGGCGCCAATGCCGACGAGCTCAAGCAATCGCTCAAGCAGATCGGCCGCGCGAGCAAGCGCGCCACGCACACGGTGAACCAGCTGCTGTCGCTGGCGCGCGCCGAAGGCAACAGCGCCAATGCGCACCACCAGCCCTGCGATCTGGCGAAGCTCACCATCGAGGTGGTGCGCGAGGCGGTGCCGCGCGCGATCGAGAAGCGCATCGACCTCGGCTACGACGGCGCGGAAGCCGGCGCACCGGGCGTGATGTTCGACGGCAACGCGACGCTGCTGAAAGAGCTGGTGCGCAACCTGGTCGACAACGCGATCAACTACACGCCCTCGACGCCGGAGCGCCCCGGCCTGATCACCGTGCGCGTGCTGGCCGACCCCTTCGGCCACGTGCTGCTGCTGCAGGTGGAGGACAACGGCCCCGGCATCGCCGAGGTCGACCGCGAGCTGGTGTTCGAGCCCTTCTACCGCGTGCTCGGCAACGAGGCCGACGGTTCGGGGCTGGGGCTGCCGATCGTGCTGGAGATTGCGAACCAGCACCGCGCGCAGGTGAAGCTGGAAGATGCGCATCCAGGCAAGCTGCCGCCGGGAGCGCTGTTCACAGTGCGCTTCGAGGGTGAAGCGGCACCTTGATTGATCAGGGGAGTCAGGGCGCAGGCGCGCCCGGCTTCGCTTCCTTGCGGATCTGCAGCCACTCGGGGTGGATCTGGCGCGACATGCGCTGCGGCTCTCGCTCGTTGAGCGCGGCCGGAGCCAGGCCGAAGCCGGCAAGATCGCCGCGCGCCCACAAGAAATAGCCGGCGTTGGCCAGCAACAGGACGATGAGGAGCAGGCGCAGCTTCATACGTGTCAGAGGGTCATGCCGCGAGGGCGCACGCTCACTTCGTCGCTGGAAATCAGCTGCAGGCCGGCGTCGGTGCGCACCTGCAGCTCGCCGCCCCAGGCCACGCCTTCGCACAGGCCGGCGGTGCCGTCGCTGAGCACCACTTCGCGGCCCCGCAGCACGTCGCGTGCGGCAAAGCGCTCGGCGAAGGACGCAAAGCCCCTGGCCTCGAATTCGAGCACGCTGCGCACCAGCGGCTCGGCCAGTTCGCGCAGCACTTCGGGCGCAGTGGCCTCAGGGTGCCACTGGCGCAGCCAAGCCGGTGGCGTACGCATGCCGTCGCCTTCACGCGCGCCGATGTTGATCCCGATGCCGATCACGAGATAGCGCGGCGCATCGGCGCGGCCGGCGGACGGCAGCGCGGTTTCGATGAGGATGCCGACCAGCTTGCAGTCGTTCACCCACACGTCGTTGGGCCACTTGAGGCCGACCTTGTGTGCGCCCGAGGGATCGAGGCTTTCGGCCACGCTGACACCAACGGCGAGCGACAGGCCCGACCAGTCGGCAGGCGCCAGAGGCAGGCCGAGCGAGAAGGTCAGCGAGGCCGACTCTTCCTGTTGTGGCGCGCTCTGCCAGGGCCGCCCGAGACGGCCGCGCCCCGCGGTCTGGCGCTCGGCCACGAGCAGCACGGGCTCGATGCGGCCGGCGCGCGCGCGCCGCATCAGCTCGGTGTTGGTGGAATCGATTTCGGCCACGGCCTCGACCGCGAAGCCGGGCAGCAGCGGAGCGACCGACGCGGCGATCCGGTCTTCGAACCAGGCGGCCGAGGTGCTGCTGCTCATGGTCAGTCCTCGGCGGACTTTTCCTTCTTGGCGGATTTTTTCTCCGCCTTCTTTTCGGATTTCTTCTCGGCTTTTTTGTCGGCCTTCTTTTCCGCCTTCCTGGCTTCTTTCTTCTCGGCCTTTTTCTTTTCAGCCTTCTTCTTTTTCTTCTTTTTCTTCTTTTCGTCCTCATCGTCCTTGGGCGTCAGCAGCGTGCCGCGGCACTGCTCCGAGCCGCACCAGCAAGGAAATTCGGACAGAAGCTTCGGCGTGTACGGCTCATCGATGATCAGGCCGTAGTCGTAGTTGAGCTCTTCGCCGGCGGAGATGTTGCGCAGCGCCTTGATATAAACGCGCCCATCGACCTCGTCGGCTTCGCAGTTCGGCTCGCACGAGTGGTTGATCCAGCGGGCGGCGTTGCCCTTGACGTTGCCGTCGATCACACGCCCGTCGTCGATGTGAAAGTAGAAGGTGTGATTCGGCTGGGCCGGGTCATGCGGATGGCGGCGCAGCGCCTCCTTCCAGTTGATGACTTCGCCCTTGTATTCGATCAGCGTTTCGCCCTCGGCCAGGTCCTGCACGGCGAACACGCCGTTGCCATGGACATTCGAGCGCCGCGTCTGGATTCGGCGACCGGCGGAAAGTGGGGATTTGGAAGGCATCGCCGAAGTCTGTTAGTTTGAATATGCACACATGCGCGTGTGCGCGTGCGCACGCGGGAAGCCGCAGAGTATAGAGAGCCCTTAGATGACAAAGACTTTGGTAATCGCAGAAAAGCCGTCGGTGGCACAGGACATCGTCCGTGCCCTCACGCCGGTTGCAGGGAAATTCGACAAACATGACGAGCATTTCGAGAACGACACCTATGTCGTGACCAGCGCTGTCGGTCACCTGGTCGAAATCCAGGCGCCCGAGGAGTTCGACGTCAAGCGAGGCAAATGGAGCTTTGCCAACCTGCCGGTGATCCCGCCTCACTTCGACCTCAAGCCGGTCGACAAGACGAAGACGCGCCTGAACGCCGTGGTCAAGCAGGCCAAGCGCAAGGACGTGACGCAGCTCATCAATGCCTGCGACGCGGGGCGCGAGGGCGAGCTGATCTTCCGCCTGATCGAGCAATACGCCGGCGGCAAGGCGGGCCTTCACAAGCCGGTCAAGCGCCTGTGGCTGCAGTCGATGACGCCGCAGGCCATTCGCGACGGCTTCGACGCGCTGCGCACCGAAAAGCAGATGCAGGGCCTGGCCGACGCTGCGCGCTCGCGCTCCGAGGCCGACTGGCTGGTGGGCATCAACGGCACGCGCGCCATGACCGCGTTCAATTCGCGCGACGGCGGCTTCTTCCTCACGACCGTGGGCCGCGTGCAGACGCCGACTCTCTCCGTCGTTGTGGAGCGCGAGGAGCAGATCCGCAAGTTCGTCTCGCGCGACTACTGGGAAATTCACGGCAGCTTCGCGGCCGAGGCCGGCGAGTACCCGGGCAAGTGGTTCAACCCCGACTGGAAGAAGGCCAACGCGCCGCTCCTGGCCAACGGCGAGCCCGACTCCGAACAGCGCGCCGACCGCGTGTGGAACGAGCAGGAAGCCCGCGCCATCGCCGACGCCTCGCGCGGCAAGCCCGCCACGGTGACGGAAGAGAGCAAGCCCACCACGCAGGCCTCGCCCGCGCTGTTCGACCTGACCTCGCTGCAGCGCGAGGCCAACGGCCGCTTCGGCTTCAGCGCCAAGACCACGCTGGCGCTGGCACAGAGCCTCTACGAACGCCACAAGGCACTGACCTACCCGCGTACCGATTCGCGCGCGCTGCCGGAAGACTATCTGCCGGTGGTCAAGCAGACCATGGGCATGCTCGCCACGAGCGGCATGAAGCACCTGGCGCCGTTCGCGCAGCAGGCGGTCGATGGCAACTACGTCAAGCCCAACAAGCGCATCTTCGACAACGCCAAGGTGTCGGATCACTTCGCCATCATCCCGACGCTGCAGGCACCGAGCGGCCTGAGCGATGCCGAGCAGAAGCTCTATGACTTCGTGGTGCGCCGCTTCATGTCGGTGTTCTTCCCGAGCGCCGAGCACCAGGTGACCACGCGCATCAGCACGGTCGAGCAGGGCGGCAAGAAGTATCCCTTCCGCACCGACGGCAAGGTGCTGGTGAAGCCGGGCTGGCTCGCCATCTACGGCAAGGAAGCCCAGGACGACGAGAAGGAAGACGACAAGGACGGCAAGCGCCTCGTGCCGGTGAAGCCGGGCGAGATCGTGAAGGCCGAGTCGGTCGACACCAAGGGCCTGAAGACGCGCCCGCCGGCACGCTACTCGGAAGCGACGCTGCTCGGCGCCATGGAAGGCGCGGGCAAGACCATCGACGACGACGAGCTGCGCGAGGCCATGCAGGAGAAGGGCCTCGGCACGCCAGCCACGCGCGCGGCCACCATCGAAGGCCTGATCACCGAGAAGTACATGCTGCGCGAAGGCCGCGAGCTGATCCCGACGGCCAAGGCCTTCCAGCTCATGACGCTGCTGCGCGGCCTGGGCGTGGAAGAACTCTCCAAGGCCGAGCTGACCGGCGAGTGGGAATACAAGCTCGCGCAGATGGAGAAGGGCGCGCTCAGCCGCGACGCCTTCATGCGCGAGATTGCGGCGATGACCGAGCACATCGTCAAGAAGGCCAAGGAATACGACCGCGACACCGTGCCGGGCGACTACGCGACCCTGCAGACACCGTGCCCCAACTGCGGCGGCATCGTGCGCGAAAACTACCGCCGCTACGCCTGCACCGGCAAGAGCGGCACCGGCGAGGACGCCTGCGGCTTCTCGTTCGGCAAGTCTCCGGCCGGGCGCACCTTCGAGGTGGCCGAGGCCGAGGCGCTGCTGCGCGACAAGCACATCGGCCCGCTGGAAGGCTTCCGCTCCAAGGCCGGCTGGCCCTTCACCTCCGAGATCGTCATCAAGTTCGACGAGGAAGCAAAGAACTGGAAGCTGGAGTTCGACTTCGGCGACGACAAGAACGAGGACAGCGGCGAGATCGTCGACTTCAGCGAGCAGGACACCGTGGGCCCGTGCCCGGTGTGCGGCGCACCGGTGTTCGAGCATGGCAGCAACTACGTCTGCGAGAAGTCGGTGCCGACCAATGCACAGCCCACGCCGAGCTGCACCTTCAAGACCGGCAAGATCATCCTGCAGCAGCCGGTGGAACGCGCGCAGATGGAAAAGCTGCTCGCCACCGGCAAGACCGACCTGCTCGACAAGTTCGTGAGCATGCGCACGCGCCGCGCCTTCAAGGCCTTCCTGACGTGGAACGCCGAAGAGGGCAAGGTGACCTTCGAGTTCGCGCCGCGCGAAGGCGGCAGCAAGTTCCCGCCGCGCAAGACCTTCGGCAAGGCCGCGCCCGCGGGCAAGACGGCTGCGGGCAAGAAGGTTGCTGCGAAGAAGACGCCCGCCGCCAAGAAGGCACCGGCAGCGAAGAAGGCCGCGGCACCGCGCAAGCCCGGCGCGGGCCTGAAGCCCAGCGATTCGCTGGCCGCGGTGATCGGCGCCGAACCGGTGGCGCGCACCGAGGTCATCAAGAAGCTGTGGGACTACATCAAGGCCAACGGCCTGCAGGACGCGGCCAACAAGCGCGCGATCAATGCCGACGCCAAGCTCAAGCCGGTGTTCGGCAAGGACCAGGTGACGATGTTCGAACTCGCGGGCATCGTGGGCAAGCACCTCTCGGCGCCCTGAGCCATGCGGCGCAGACACTTCAGCGCAAGCGTTGTTGCGATGGCCGTCGCGCTGCTGGGCAGCGCGGGCCTGGCCCACGCCGCCGCGTGGCCTGACAAGCCGGTCAAGCTGGTCGTGCCCTTTCCGCCGGGGCAGGCCACCGACATCTTCGCCCGCGCGCTTGCCGAGCAGCTCGGCAAGCGGCTGGGCCAGCCGGTGATCATCGACAACAAGGCCGGTGCCGGCAGCAACATCGGCACCGAGTTCGTGGTGCGCTCGCAGCCGGACGGCTACACGCTGGTGGTGGCCGGCAGCGCGATGGCTGTGAACCAGACGCTCTATGCCAAGCCGGGCTTCGACCCGCGCAAGGACCTGACGGGCATCTCGCTGATCGCCAAGGTGCCGCTGGTGTTTCTTGCAACGCCAGAGAGCGGCATCCGCACGCTGGCCGAACTCACGGCGCGCGCCAAGGCAGAGCCCGGCCGGCTGAGCTACGCGAGCGCCGGCATCGGCGGCACGCAGCATCTGTCGGGCGAGATGTACAAGTCTGCGGCGCATGTGTTCATCACGCACATTCCGTACCGGGGCAGCGGGCCGGCGCAGTCGGACTTCCTGGGCAACCAGATTCCGCTGATGGTCGACTCGGTGACGGCCGCGCTGCCGCACATCAAGTCGGGCAGGGCGGTGGCGCTGGCCGTCACCTCGGCCACGCGCTCGTCGCAGCTGCCCGATGTGCCCACCGTGCGCGAAAGCGGCGTGGCAGGCACCAAGAACTTCGAGGCCGTGGGCTGGCTCGGCCTGATGGCGCCACGCGGCACGCCGGCCGACATCGTCGAGCGGCTCAATCGTGAAGTGACGGACATCCTGAAGAGCGAGCAGATGGCGCGCTTCATCCGCGAGCGCGGCTCCGAGCCCGCACCCACGACGCCGGCCGAGTTCGACCGCTTCGTGGCGAGCGAGATCGGGGTGTGGGGCGCGGCGGTGAAGGCCTCGGGCGCGAAGCCCGAATAAGCAGGCATTAAGCAGGCATTAAGCAGGCATTAAGCAGGCATCAAGCAGGCGCCTGCGCCTCTTTGCCGCGATCCACCTCCGCGAGCAGCCAGCTGCGGAAATGATCGAGCGTGGCCAACTGGCCGCGCCCTTCCGGGTAGCAGAACCAGTAACCCTCGTTGCCGCGGTAGCCACCGCCGGGCAAGGGCTCGTCCACAAGCCCGGAAGCGATTTCGTCCTGCACCAGGCAGCGCGGCACCAGCGCCACGCCCATGCCGACCATCACTGCGCGGATCATGGTCTGGAACTGGTCGAACTGCGGCCCCGCCAGCGGGTCGAGCCCCCGCACGCCATGCGCCTCGCTCCACTGCAGCCACGACTGCGGCACGCTCACGTGGCGAAGCAGCGTGCAGCGCGCCACGTCCTGCGCCGTGCGGATGGCCACCTCGGCCTGCGCGGCG
This sequence comes from Variovorax sp. OV084, assembly GCF_900111625.1. Lineage (NCBI taxonomy): Bacteria > Pseudomonadati > Pseudomonadota > Betaproteobacteria > Burkholderiales > Comamonadaceae > Variovorax > Variovorax sp. OV084. Next base: position 246,659 of record NZ_FOII01000003.1, read on the forward strand.
CGCGGGGCGATCAGCGCCACGTCCTGCCCGGCGAGGTAGTGCGAGCGGGCGCCGGGCCAGTGGCCGTCGCCGAAAAGAATGGCGCAGTCGAGCTCGGGCCGCTCGAAGTCATAGCCATGCACGAAGGGCACGAAATGCAGCGTGATCTGCGGATGCGCGCGCTGAAAGTCGGGCAGCCGCGGAATCAGCCACTTGGCGCCGAAGGTGGGCAGGGCGGACAGGTGCAGCGCGCCGCCGCCGTCGCCGCTGGTGATGAGCTCCAGCGTGGCCGCCTCCAGTTGCGCGAGCGTGGCGCGCACCGCCTTCTCGTAGCGCTCGCCGGCCGGCGTGAGCGCCAGGCGCTTGCGGCTGCGCTCGAACAGCGGCGCGCCGATCCAGCGTTCGAGCTCCTGCACCTGCTTGCTGACCGCGCCCTGCGTGAGGTGCAGCGCCTCGGCCGCGCGCGAGACGCCGCCGAAGCGAACGACGGTCGAGAAGGCGCGCAGCAGGTTCAGGGGCGGGTTGAGACGGCGCAGTGACATGGGCGGAGTGACATGGCGGGATGCCCATTAAAACATTCCAGACCGGAATGTTAGCTGGTCTATCCTTTGCTTCAGGTAATGCAGCGAATCGCTCCATCACTCTCTGTTTCATTGGAAGAAACCCATGCTACGTCGTCACTTCATTTCCACCCTGGCCGCTGCTTCCGTCGTGCCAGGAATATCCTTCGCCCAGGGCAAGCCGATTCGCCTCGTCGTGCCGTTCCCGCCCGGCGGCGCCACCGACATCACGGCGCGCGTGCTCGGCGAGCCCCTCGGCAAGATCCTCCAGCAGCCCGTGGTGATCGACAACCGCGCCGGCGCGGGCGGCTCCATCGGCATGGCCGAGCTGGCACGCGCCACGCCCGACGGCCTGACCTTCGGCGTGGCCACGCTGTCCACCCACGGCGTGAACCCGGCCGTGTACCAGAAGCTGCCCTACGACCCGATCAGGGGTTTCGTCGCCGTGACCGAGCTGGTGAAGGCGCCGGGCGTGATCGTCATCAACCCGTCCGTGCTGCCGGTCGGCAGCTTCGCGGAGCTGGTGAAGTACCTGAAGGCCAACCCCGGCAAGGTGTCGTACGCAACGCCGGGCAACGGCACCATCGGCCACATGTGGGGCGAGCTGTTCAAGAGCAGCACCGGAACCTCGATGGTGCACATCCCCTACCGCGGTGCGGGCCCGGCCATCAACGATGTGCTCGCGGGCCAGGTGCCGGTGTACTTCGACCAGGTGGCCTCGTCGCTGCCGCACGTGAAGTCGGGCAAGCTGAAGGCGCTGGCCGTGTCCTGGAGCGGCCGGCTCGACGTGCTGCCCGAGGTGCCGACGTATGGCGAGCTGGGCTATCCGGTCAACAACGATCCTTCGTGGTTCGGCATGGTCGCACCCGCCGGCACGCCGGCCGAGATCGCGCTGCGCATGCAGCAGGCCGTGGCCACTGCGCTGAAGGACCACGCGGTGCGCGAGCGCCTTGCGTTGCAGGGGCTGTATGCCTCGGGCACCACGCCTGCCGAGTTCACGAAGCAGATCGCGGGTGAGATCGAGAAGATGAAGAAGGTGGCCGAATTCGCCCGCATCCGATTGGACTGACCGACACCTGCCTATGCATCCTGTTCTGAAACTGATCCAAACCCGCGCCCAGGTGACGAGCGTCGCCGGGCATACCCCGCTGGTGCTCGACTCCCCGCACAGCGGCACCGTCTACCCAGAAGACTTCCGCACGGTGCGCGACCTGGCCACCCTGCGCCGCGCCGAGGACACGCACGTCGAGAAGCTCTACGCCTTCGCGCCCGCCATGGGCGCGGCCTGGATCGAGGCGCACTTTCCGCGCAGCTATCTCGACGCCAACCGCGACACGACCGAGATCGACACCACGATGCTCGACGGCTCCTGGACCGATCCGGTTTCCACCGACCCGCGCGTGCTGTCGAAGGTGCGCCTGGGCAAGGGCCTGATCTGGAAGCTCACCGACGAAGGCCTGCCTATCTACGACCGCCAGCTCCCGGTGGACGAGGTGCGCCAGCGCATCGACACCTGCTGGCGGCCGTACCACGCGGCGGTGGCGCAGGCTGTAGCCGAGGCGCATGCGCGTCACGGCTACAGCATCCACATCAACTGCCACTCGATGCCGGCCATCGCGGCCAGCCACGCGACGGACTTTCCGGGCCTGGCGCATGCCGACTTCGTGATCGGCGACCGCGACGGCAGCACGGCCGATCCGGCGCTGTCGCAGAAGATCTGCGAGCACCTGCGCGCCTTCGGCTACAGCGTGGACTACAACCACCCGTACAAGGGCGTGGAACTGGTGCGCCGGCACGGCAAGCCTGCCGAACACCGGCACAGCATCCAGGTCGAGATCAACCGCAAGCTGTACATGGACGAGGCCACGCTGGCGCTCGACGAGGCCGGCGCGGCGCGGCTGCAGGGCCATCTGCGCTCGATGGTCGAAATGCTGCTGGCCACGGACCCGCGCTGATCCTTTGCAGCTCGATCAGGCGCCGGCGGGCGTGAAGTCGGTCGACACCGACAGCGCCTCCCACGCCTTGATCTCCTCCTGCAACGCGCCGAGCTTCTCGCGCACCACTTTCACCGCATCGGGGCCAAGCAGCAGGTGGGCCGGCGGGTTCGCGGCCTCGGTGATCTGGATCATGGCGCGCGCCGCCTTCACCGGATCGCCGTCCTGCTTGCCGCTGCGCGCCAGCCGCCGCTCGCGCACCGGGCCCATCACCGGCGCGTAGTCGGCAATGGTCTGCGGTGCGCGCACCATCGAGCGGCCCGCCCAGTCGGTGCGGAAGCCGCCGGGCTCCACGGCAGTCACGTGGATGCCGAAGCTCGCCACCTCCTTGCCCAGCGTCTCCGAGATGCCCTCGAGCGCGAACTTGCTGCCGTGGTAGTAGCCCAGCCCCGGAAAGGTCACGATGCCGCCCATCGACGTGATGTTGAGGATGTGGCCGCGCCGGCGCGCCCGCATGAAGGGCAGCACCGCCTTGGCGACGGCCACGGCGCCGAACACGTTCACCTCGAACTGCTGGCGCAGCTCGTCGAGCGACGATTCCTCGACCGTGCCTTCGTGGCCGTAGCCGGCGTTGTTGACCAGCACGTCGATCGGGCCGACCGAGGCTTCGACCTCGGCCACCACGCGGGCCACTTCGGCGTCGTGCGTCACGTCGAGCAGGCGGCCGAAGGAGCGGCCGGGCTGCAGCGCGTCGAATTCGGCGCGCGCGGCCTCGTTGCGCAGCGTGCCGACCACGCGGTGGCCGGCGGCCAGCGCCTCCTGCGCCAACGCGCGACCGAAGCCGCTGCTGACGCCGGTGATGAACCAGGTCCTGGGAGAAGAAGAAACCGTCATGGCGATGTCCTAGAAGGGTGGATGGAAGAACCGATGGCCTGACTGTGCGCGCGCCGCATCGCTTTGATAATCCGTCCAATCGACGAAGCACCTTGAAGGTTTTCTTCAAGATCAACCGGATTCCATCCATGCGCCAGGACCAGCTAGACGGACTCGTCACCTTCGTGGCCGTGGCCGAAACACGCGGCTTCTCGGCCGCGGCGGTGCGGCTGGGCGTCTCGCCCTCGGCCGTGAGCCAGGCGGTGCGGCTGCTCGAAAAGCGCGTGGGCGTGCCGCTGTTCAACCGCACCACGCGCAGCGTGAATCTCACCGAAGCCGGCGCCCGCTTTCTGGAACGCATCCGCCCGGCGGTGCAGGAGCTGGCCTCGGCCTCCGACGAGCTGAGCGACAGCGCCGAGCGGCCCGCGGGCCTGCTGCGGCTCACGGTGCCTCGCGCGGCCTACCTGTTCGTGCTGCAGCCGGCGCTCGGGGGCTTCCTGCGCGCCTATCCGCAGATCGACGTGGAGGTGTCGATCGACAGCGCGCTGGTCGACATCGTGGGTCGGGGCTTCGACGCCGGCATCCGCTTCGGCGGCATGGTCGAGCGCGACATGGTGGCGGTGAAGGTCGGAGGGCCGCTGGCCAACAGCATCGTCGCCGCGCCGCGCTACCTGGCCGAACGCGGCACGCCGGTGCACCCGCGCGAACTGCTGGCGCACGACTGCATCGGCTTTCGCTTCGAGAGCTCGGGCCTGCTGGAGCGGTGGGAGTTCGAGAAAGACGGGGAGGCCATGACGCTCGCGGTGAGCGGCCGCCTCGTGATGAACGACGTGGCCGTGATGCTCGACGCGGCGGTCGACGGCATCGGCATCGCCAACCTGATCAGCAGCTACACCGAGCGCCACGTCGCCGACGGCCGGCTGGTGCAGCTGCTGGCCGACTGGACCACGCCGCTGCCCGACCTGACGCTGTACTACCCCGACCGCAGGCGCGTGCCGCCCAAGCTGCGCGCGCTGATCGACTGGCTGCGCGAAACAACCTTGTCGGCGCCGGGTGTGTTGTTACAGGGCGAGCGGGCCGGCGGCCTATAGTGAGCCGGCAACAACCGTCAACCAAACCATCTCTTGGAGTTTCCAGTGAAGCCAATCATTGCTGCTGTATTCGCGATCGCAATGGGCGTGCTGGTGTCGGGCTGCGCAGGCACGGGTTCGGCCCCGGCCAGCAACGGCGCCAATACATCGGGCGCGACCGGCGGCAGCGGCGTCACGGTGTTCGGCACCATCGACGCCAGCGTCAGCGGCACGACGAACAAGTCGTCGCGCTGATCAGTGCGCGCCGCCTAGCGTCGCAGCAGCGCCTGGCGCAGCACGCGCGCAGCGCGGTCGCGGATCTTGCCGGAGCTGGAGCGCGGCGGCACCTTCGGCGCGACCTTCGCGGTGGCGCAGGCCCACAGGAAGTCATGCAGGATCGGCGTGTCGTCGACCGTCTCGGTGCTGCCGTACTTGTGGAATTCGGGGTGCCACTGGGTCGCGGCGATGTAGCTGCGGCCCTTGTCGGGGCGGCGGCGGATGGCCTCGGGCACGCGGTCGGGCAGGCTCCAGGCCTCGATCTCGAAACCGGGCGCAAGGCCCTTGATGCCCTGGTGGTGGATGCTGTTGACGCGCGCCTTCTCCACCTGCGGGTAGAGCTTCGACAGCCGCGTACCTTGAACCAGTTCGATCTCGTGGAAGTTCTGGTCGTAGGTCACCGGGTCGCGGTGGCGCAGGCCGCCCTCGTGCTGGGCCTCGATGTCCTGGTAGAGCGTGCCGCCAAAGGCGACGTTGATGAGCTGCAGCCCGCGGCACACGCCGAAGATGGGCTTGCCGGCCTGCTCGAAGGCTTCGACCAGCGCGAGGTCGTAGAGATCGCGGATCTGGTCGCCGATCCACGCGTCCTTCAGCGGCACCTCGCCGTAGCTGCCGGGCCAGACGTCGGCGCCGCCGTGCATGACCACGCCGTCGAGCCATTCGGCGTAGTGCGACAGCTTGGTGTCGCCGCGCGCGGTTTCGCCGGTGGGGCAGGGCACCATCACGACCATGGCGCCGGCGGACATGAGCCAGTGCGCGATCGATTGCTCGACGTACTGCAGCGTCTTGTTGGTGAAGAGCGAGCGGGCCGGGTCGGCGTGCGAGAAGCAGGCGGACAGGCCGATCTTGAGCCGAGCGGAAACAGGTTGTGTCATCGCGGGACTGTCGTCGGTGGGAACCGGGCGATTGATGCGAAAAGGAAAGTCCATTTTGGCTCGTTGGCCTCTCGCACGGGGTCGGACGACACGCCAAGTATGCTTTCAACGCTGCCCCAACGAATAAGGAAGACAAGCCGATGAAAACGATCAAGGGCCCCGCCATCTTTCTGGCCCAGTTCGCGGGAGACACCGCGCCGTTCAACACGCTCGACGGCATCGCCGGCTGGGCCGCCGGGCTGGGCTACAAGGGCGTGCAGATCCCGAGCTGGGATGCCCGCCTGTTCGACCTTCAGCGCGCCGCCGAAAGCAAAACTTATTGCGACGAGGTGAAGGGCACGCTGGCAAAGCACGGCCTGGAGATCACCGAACTCTCGACGCACCTGCAGGGCCAGCTGGTGGCGGTGCACCCGGCCTACGACGCGGGCTTCGACGGTTTCGCGGCGCCCGAGGTGCGCGGCGATCCGGTGCGGCGCCAGCAGTGGGCCGTCGAGCAACTGCACTTTGCGGCAAAGGCCTCGGCCAACCTCGGGCTCACGGCGCACGCGACCTTCTCGGGCGCGCTGGCCTGGCCGTACCTCTATTCGTGGCCGCCGCGTCCGCCGGGCCTCGTCGAGGAAGCCTTCGACGAACTTGCGCGCCGCTGGCGGCCGATCCTCGACGCCTTTGACGCCGTGGGCGTGGACGTGGGCTACGAGATCCACCCCGGCGAAGACCTGCACGACGGCGTGAGCTACGAGATGTTTTTGGAGCGCGTGAACAACCACCCGCGCGCCTGCCTGCTGTACGACCCGAGCCACTTCATGCTGCAGCAGCTCGACTACCTGGCCTACATCGACCACTACCACGAGCGCATCAAGATCTTCCACGTGAAGGACGCCGAGTTCAACCCGACCGGCAAGCAGGGCGTGTACGGCGGCTTCCAGAGCTGGATCAACCGGGCAGGGCGCTTCCGTTCACTGGGCGACGGGCAGGTGAACTTCAAGGCCATCTTCTCGAAGATGGCGCAGTACGACTTCCCGGGCTGGGCGGTGCTGGAGTGGGAGTGCTGCATCAAGCACCCCGAAGACGGCGCGCGCGAAGGCGCGAAGTTCATCGCCGACCACATCATCCGCGTGGCCGACCGGGCCTTCGACGACTTCGCCGCGGGCGGGGTCGACGTGGCGGCCAACAAGCGGATGCTCGGGATCGGCTGACCGATCCTCAGAGCAACGCCACCAGCCGCCGGATGGCGCCGTCGATCTGCGGCGCGGCTATGAGGCCGTAGCCGAAGGCAAGGCCGTTGGGCGTGCCAGGCGCGTTCGGATCGAGCGCGTAGCGCGACAGCGGCGGCAGCGTGATGCCGGCTGCGGCCGCGCGTTCGACCACAGTGTGGTCGCGCGTGTCGCCGTGCAGCCAGGCCGACAGGTGCAGGCCCGCATCTGAAGGAATCACTTCGAGCCTGCCCGCGCAGTGGCGTGCCAGCGCATCGAGCAACACGGTGCGCCGCGCGCCGTAGATCTTGCGCATCTTGCGGATGTGGCGCGCCAGGTGCCCTTCGGCGATGAAGGCGGCGAGCGCCTCCTGCCCGAGCACCGGGCCGTGCCAGTCGGCCAGCTCGCGCGCCCGCACCAGCGCCGCGCGCGCCCACGGCGGCGTCACCACGAAGCCCAGGCGCAAGGCGGGAAACAGGCTCTTGGAAAAGGTGCCGATGTAGAAGACCGACTCGGCGCGGTCCAGCGTCTGCAGTGCATCGAGCGGGCGGCCGGCGAAGCGGAATTCGCTGTCGTAGTCGTCCTCGACGACGACAGCGTTGCGCGCCCGCGCGAAGGCCAGCAGGGCGGCGCGGCGCTGCGGCGACATCGCGACGCCGGTGGGGAACTGGTGCGAGGGCGTCACGCAGACCACGCGCGCCTCGGGCGGGATGCGGTCCACGCACAGGCCCTCGCCATCGGTCGGCACCGTCATCACTCTCGCGCCCGCGGCCAGCATGGCTTCGCGCAGCGAGGGATAGAACAGCTGCTCGACCGCAACCACCGTGCGCCCCGGCACGACGAGGATGCGCGCGAGCAGCCCGAAGGCCTGTTGTGCGCCGGCCGTGACCACGATGTCGTCGGCGGTGCAGCCGACCGCGCGGGTGAAGGACACGTGCTTCGCGATGGCCTCGCGCAGCGCGCCCTGGCCTTGCGGGTCGGCGTAGTCGGCCGTCTGCCGCGCGACGCGGCGCAGCGCGCGGTCGCTCAGGCGGCGCCAGATGTCGAAGGGAAAGACGCTCACGTCGGGCAGGCCGACGCGGAAGTCGTCGCGCGCGGGCTGCGGCTGCAGCGTGGGGGCGAGGTCGGCGCCAGGAACGTTCAGCGGCACCAGCCGGGGGTCACGCCGGGCCGTCGAGGCCTTCGTGCTGCGGCCGCGCCGGGATGCCGGCAGCGTGTCCGCCACGTAGGTGCCGGCGCCGGGGCGCGCCAGCAGGTAGCCCTCGCTCAGCAGCAGGTCGTAGGCCGCGAGCATGGTGTTGCGCGACACGCCCAGCCGCAGCGCCAGCGCGCGCGTGGCGGGCAGGCGCGCGCCGGGCTGCAGCCGGCCGTCGAGGATGGCGCTGCGCAGCTGGCGGTGCACCTCGCGCAGCAGATCACGCGAGCCGGCGCCCGGCAGGCGGATGGCGAGTTCGAAAATTGGCTCCATTAACTTCGCCGATTGTGGTTCTTTTGAAGAGCCAATTGCAAACCTATTCTGGAGGCCTTGAACACACTTGCCACGGAGTCCTTCATGAACACGGATCTCTCGACATCGCAACAGCAACCGGCAACCGAACGCCTGCCGCTGAGCCTGGGCTGGCTCGCACTGGGCGCCTTCGCCCTCGGCACCGAAAGCTTCATGGTCGTGGGGCTGCTGCCGGTGCTGGCGGCCGACCTGCAGATCAGCGCCGCGCGGGCCGGGCAACTGGTGCTGCTGTTCGCGCTGAGCTACGCCATCGGCTCGCCGGTGATGGCGGCGCTGCTGGCGCGCTTCGGGCGCCGGCCGCTGCTGATTGCCAGCCTCGCGGCCTTCTCGGCGCTGACGCTGGCGGCGTCGATGGCGCACGGCTTTGCGCAGCTGGCGCTGGCGCGGGTCGCGCTGGGGCTGGTGGCCGGCGTGTTCCTGCCGACCGCGAGCGCAGTGGCGGCCGCGATGGTGTCGCCCGCGCTGCGCGGCCGGGCGCTGGCCATCGTGACCGGCGGAGGTACGGTGGCAGTCGCGCTCGGCGTGCCGCTGGGTGCGTGGATCGCGGGCTGGGGCGGCTGGCGCACGGCCTACCTGCTGATCGCGGCGGTGGCGGCGCTCGCCACCTGGGGCCTCGCACTTGGGTTGCCGCGCCAACTGGGGCTGGCGCCGGTCGTCGCAGCCGCCGCCACGAAGGGCACACCGGCCTTTGCCGTGGCCCGCGTGCCAGGCGTGCTGCCTGCGCTGCTGACTACCATGCTGTGGACCACTGGCGGCTTCAGCTTCTATACCTACATCGCGCCGTTCCTCTCGGCCACGCTGGGCTTCGGCACCGAGGGCGTGGGCACGATGTTCTTCGCCATCGGCGTGGCGGCGGCCATCGGCACCGCGGCCGGCGGCTGGGCCACCGACCGCCTCGGCGCCGACCGCACGGCGCAGGGCTTCGCGCTGATGCTGGTGGTGATCCTTGGCGGGCTGTCTTTCTCGGCGCAGATGCTGCCGCGCGGCTTGGCGCTGCCGCTGATCGTGGGGCTGTCGGCGCTGTGGGCCTTCGCGGGCTGGGGCTTCGGGCCGGCGCAGGCGGTGCGGCTGATCCGGCTGGCACCGGAGCGCGCACCGATGACGCTGTCGCTCAACGCTTCGGCGATCTACCTCGGCATTGCGGCGGGCTCGGTGTCCGGCGGCGCGGCGATCGAGCTGGTCGGCGTCAGCGCAGTGGGCTGGGTGGGGGCGGCCTTCCAGTTCGCGGGATTGATGCTGCTGTTACGCGCGGCGCACAAGGCGCGGACGGCCGGTTCGGCGCTGGCAGCGGCTGCTACGGCTTGATCGGCCGCTGAATAACTATACTTTTGATAGCAAACAACTCTCCAGTCACGGCCCTTCGGGGCCTTTTTCATGGGATCGTTGTTTTTAAGACCGGCAATTGTCATGCCTCGCAAGCTATAATGTCGGGTTCGTTTCGATACCACGACGAAGAATTTCGTCAATACCGCCGGCTGACCTGCACTGTCCTTGGATTATTCAGGCCTCTCACTCCCAAGCCGGCTTTCACAGTGTGTTGGAGCGCCAGACCGGGCGCCCATGATTGCCACCACTGCCTTCGTTCCTGTTGAAGCGAATAGCGCGTCCGCCGCGCCATTCCGGCCGGCCCACGCCCGTTTTCAATTATTTTTCAGGCACTTCGCGCTTTGTATCCGCGTGGCGTGCCAAGGCTTCATGGACATCATTCAACACAGTATCGCGGTGGGCAAGTACCTTGTTTCCCCGCTCATTCGACACCAGGACGACGGCAACTACGCCGCTTCCGTCTCGATCCGCTCCGGCCACGGCAGCGGCATGCACGACCGCGTGATGCGCTTCACGCCGCGCTTTGCCAGCCACGCAGCCGCCGTCGGCTACGCCATCGACCAAGGCCTCGGCTGGGTGCGCGAACGCGCTCCCCGCAATGCCCCTCTCGCGCTTCCGTGCGCGGGCTGAAACAATTACGCCCAATTCCATCTCCAACACACATCGAACGATTCAGAGGTAACCACACATGCCCAAGGAAGAACTGATCGAAATGAACGGCGCAGTGACCGAAGTCCTGCCCGACTCGCGCTACCGCGTCACGCTGGACAACGGCCATCAGCTGATCGCCTACAGCGGCGGCAAGATGCGCAAGCACCACATCCGCATCCTGGCGGGTGACAAGGTGTCGCTCGAACTCTCGCCCTACGACCTGACCAAGGGCCGTATCACCTTCCGTCACCTGGAACGTCGCGGCCCGCCGCCGACCAACTCCGGCAACAACAACGCACCCCGCCGCTGATCCGCGACTGACGAAAGGCCTTGCGGCGCCCCGCGACGGGCGCCGGCAAGGCCTTTGTCATTCGTGCGTCTGTCCGGCTGCTGAACGATGACCACACCCAATCCCACAGCCGGCGGCCCGCAAGCCCAGGCCCCTGCCGACAACGGCTTCGCCGCGCTGGCGCTCTCGCCACAGATGCTGGCCAACCTCACGCAGCTCGGCTACACGCAGATGACGCCGATCCAGGCGGCCAGCCTGCCGCCGGCGCTGCTCGGCAAGGACCTGATCGCCCAGGCCAAGACCGGCAGCGGCAAGACCGCCGCCTTCGCCCTGGCGCTGCTCTCCAACCTGAACCCCCGCCGTTTCGCGGTGCAGTCGATGGTGCTGTGCCCGACGCGCGAGCTGGCCGACCAGGTCACGACCGAAATCCGCCGCCTCGCGCGCGCAGAGGAAAACATCAAGGTCGTCACGCTCTGCGGCGGCGTCGCACTGCGCGGGCAGATCGCCAGCCTGGAGCACGGCGCCCACATCGTGGTCGGCACTCCAGGCCGCCTGATGGACCACCTGGAGCGCGGCAATCTCGACCTCTCGGCGCTCAACACGCTGGTGCTCGACGAAGCCGACCGCATGCTGGACATGGGCTTCTTCGACGACATCGTGAAGGTGGCGCGCCAGTGCCCGAAGGAACGCCAGACGCTGCTGTTCTCGGCCACGTATCCCGAAGGCATCGCCAAGCTCGCGCAGCAGTTCATGAAGAACCCCGAGCAGATCACGGTGCAGGCCCAGCATGAAGGCAGCAAGATCCGCCAGCGCTGGTACCAGGTGAAGGACAGCGAGCGGCTGCACACCGTGAGCCTGCTGCTCGATCATTTCCGCCCCGTGAGCACGCTGGCCTTCTGCAACACCAAGCAGCAGTGCCGCGACCTCGTCGAGGTGCTGCAGGCCCAGGGCTTCAGCGCGCTGGCGCTGTTCGGCGAACTGGAGCAGCGCGAGCGCGACCAGGTGCTGGTGCAGTTCTCCAACCGCAGCTGCTCGGTGCTGGTGGCAACCGACGTGGCGGCGCGCGGGCTCGACATTGCGCAGCTCGAAGCGGTAATCAACGTCGACGTGACGCCCGATTCGGAGATCCACATTCACCGCATCGGCCGCACCGGCCGCGTGGGCCAGTCGGGTGATGCCGAAGGCCTGGCGCTGAACCTCGCCAGCATGAACGAGATGGGCAGCGTCGGAAAGATCGAGCAGCTGCAAGGCCGCGAGTCCGAATGGCACGAACTGGCCGAGCTCACGCCGGGCAAGGGCGCACCGCTGCAGCCGCCGATGGCCACGCTGCAGATCGTCGGCGGGCGCAAGGAAAAGATCCGCGCCGGCGACGTGCTGGGCGCACTCACGGGCGATTGCGGCTACGCGAAGGACCAGGTCGGCAAGATCAACGTCAACGAGTTCTCGACCTACGTGGCGGTGGACCGCGCCATCGCCGAAGAGGCGGCGCGCAAGCTGTCCAGCGGCCGCGTGAAGGGCAAGTCGGTCAAGGTGCGGCTGCTGACGCTGCAGGACCTGTAGCAGCCGCAGCAGGCTGCGGCGTGGCGAGCGCCGACGTAGGCGCCACCGGTGCATCGAGCACCGGTGCCGGAGCCGCATCGGGCGCCTCCTGCCGCGCCAGCTTCGCGGCCAGCCGGAACGCCACCACCACCGCCAGCAAGCCGAAGATCGACGAGCCCACGGCCTGCCCGACCAGCACGCCGGCCGCGCCGTAGTGCGAGCCCCACCAGGCAAATGGAATCGTGCCCAGCGTGGCGCGCCCCCAGTTGAACACCGTAGACAACAGCGGATGCCCGAGGTTGTTGAACGACGCATTCGCCACGAACAGCCCGCCCGCGAAGAAGAAGCTCGCGGCCAGCCAGCTGCAGAACAGCGAGATCAGCTCCGCCGCCAGCCCGTCGGCCGAGAACGCGCGAATCAGCACGCCCTGTCCCAGTGCCAGCACCAGCCACGCCACGGCCACCGACGCCACCATGAACAGCAGGCTGTCGCGCAGCCCCTCCTGCACGCGGCGGTACTGCCCCGCGCCCAGGTTCTGCGCAAGGATCGGCCCGACCGCGCCGCTGAGCGCGTAGACCAGCCCGAAGGCCACCGGCGTCAGCCGGTCGATGGTGGCCGCGCCCGCCACCGCCGACGGCCCGAACTGCGCGACCGCATGCGTCACGAAGGCTGCGCCCACTGGAGTCGCAAGATTGGTCAGCACCGCCGGCCCGGCCACCGTGCCGAGCGCGCGCGCGTCGCCGGCCAGCCGCTGCGCATCGAAGCGCCCGAGCATGCGGTGCTTCACCATCACGCCATGCAGCCCGATGGCCGCCAGCACCATGCGCGAGACCACCGCGCTGATGGCCGCGCCGTCGAGCCCCAGCCCGAAGCCGAAGATCAATATCGGGTCGAGCACCGCCGTCACGAAGGCGGCCGCGAGCGTCACCGTCATCGCGCGGCGTGCGTCGCCGATCGAACGCAGCAGCGCGGAAGTCGCCATGCCGATGCCCAGCAGGGGCAGCGTGTGCACCGTCACCGAGAGGTATCGCTGCGCGAGCCGCGCCGTCTCGCCCTCGGCGCCGAGCGCCTGCAGCGCTGGGTGCAGGAAGAAGGCCGTGCCCGTGCCCACCACTACCGACACCGCCGTCATCAGCACGAGGCTCGAGGTGCCGATGCGCCGCGCGTCTTCGGTGCGTCCCGCCCCCACCGTGCGTGACACCACCGCCGCGATGCCGATGGTCAACCCGATGCACAGCGACGCATGAAAGAACCCCACCACGCCCGCGAAGCCGACCGCCGCGGCCGTCGCTTTCTCCCCGAGCAGCGAGATGTAGAACAGGTTGATCAGGTCGACCGCGAACACCGCGATCAGTCCGATGGCCCCCGTGCCCGCCATCACGCAGACATGCCGCAGCAGCGACCCCGAAACGAAGCGCGCGCGCTCGACACCGCCGGTTGTTTCGGCTATTGGCATGTGAAATTCTCGATGTGGCCTAATTGCGGCTCGAACATTACTTTTACCCGAGCTTTTCATGCCCAAGAAAATTCGTACCGAAGCCGACCGCGTTGCCACCCCGAAGCCGACGCCCCTGCCCGGCTACACGGCGCCTCGCTCCGGTGGCGGCCAGAAGGTCAGCCTGGAACGCGGCACCGCAACGCGCAGCAAGAAGAACCCTGGCAAGCGCGCCAAGAAGGGCGGCTGATCCATCAGCCCCCGCCTGGCTCCCACCTGAGCCACGACAGACGCGCCCCAGGGCGCGTTTTGTCATTGGGGCAGCTATAAATCGCAATGTCCGACGACAACCAGATCCTCATCCCGCCCTCGTTCTTCGCGGTGTACACCGACGCGCGCCAGCGCCTGAGCGAGCCGATCGGCGTGGTGCGCGAGCGCTACGAGATCTGCGAAGACCTCGCCAGCCACCTCGTTGGCCATGCGCAGATCCAGCACCACACCGAGGTGCCGGTCGAAAGCGAGATCCTGCGGCGCATCCACGCCGGGCTGGCCACGCCTGAATCGGGCGTATCGGCGGCCGAGGCGGGCTGGATCGTGCAGCGGCTGGCCGAGCTGCTGGGCTGGCAAGGGCCCGAGCCGGCGCCCGAAGCGGACTGAGCGCCTGCCGGAGCGACCCATGCTGCTCAAGGTCGGAGAACTCGCCCGGCACACGGGCCTCACGGTGCGCACGCTGCACCACTACGACGCCATCGGCCTGCTCGCGCCCTCGGCACGCTCCGAGGCCGGCTACCGGCTCTACAACGCGGCCGACATCGCCCGCCTGCACGCGATCCAGGCACTGCGGCTGCTGGGCCTGCCGCTGGCGGAGATCGGCGCCTTGCTGGGCGCGGAGAGCAGCTCGCTGCCCACCATCATCACGCGGCAGATCGAATCGCTCGACCAGCAGATCGCACAGGCCACTGCCTTGCGCGAACGGCTCGGCCTGCTGCAGCAGCGCCTGGACGAAGGCGCCCAGCCCGACATGAAGGACTGGCTGGACACGCTCGAGAAGATGACCACCTACGGGCGCTACTTCAGCCCCGCCGAGATCAGGTCGTTCATGGCCAACTGGAAGGACGTGGCCGACCGGTGGCCGCCGCTGGTGGCCGAGGTGGCCGCGCTGATGTCGCGCGGCGTGCCGGCCAGCGCCCCCGAGGTGCAGCCGCTGGCCGCCCGCTGGATGACGCTGATGGGCCAGTGGATGGACGGCAGCTTCGACCTCATCACGCGCTGGGGCGAGATGTACCGGCGCGAGCCCGTGGCTCGCAGCGACGACGGGCCTCCCGCCGAACTGGTGGAGTACATCGGCGAAGCCATCGGCATGCGCATGGCCGCGCTGCTGCGCCACCTGAGCACCGACGATCTCGCGCACCTGAGTCGCCCGCCCGAGGACGAATGGCGGCGCCTGGCGGGCGAACTCGCCGCGCTACGGGCGCGCGCCGTCCCTCCTGAAGACGAGTCGGTGCAGGCCATCGCGCGCGAATGGGCGCGCCTGTTCGCCACCTTCACCAACCACGACCCCGGCCTGGCGGCACGCCTGATGCGGGCGATGAACGCGGAGCCGGTGCTGCAGGCCGCCGCCGTGACCACGCCCGAAGTGCGCGAGTACCTGATGCGCGCCATGGCCGTGCTGCAGCAGAAAAATCCGCCGCCATCCGCCGGCAGCGCTTGACCCTGACGTTGCGTGAGGCCCGACAGTGGCCGCATGAACAACCCAACCACGCCCCAACGGCTCCACGCGCTCGACAACCTCCGCGCCCTGATGATGTGGCTCGGCATCGTGCTGCACGTGGCGATCAACCACCTCACGATCAATTCGCCGCTGCCATGGCGCGACCCGAAGACATCGCCGGTCGCCGACCTGCTGCTGCTTTTCATCCACAGCTTCCGCATGCCGGTGTTCTTCGTGCTGGCCGGCTTCTTCGTCGCGCTGCTGGTTGCACGGCGCGGCGCCGGCGGCATGCTGCGAAACCGCGCGCTGCGGCTGGCGCTGCCCTTCGCGATTTTCTGGCCGCCGCTGTTCGTGGCGACCACCGTGCTGGCGATGGTCTACATCCACCTGACGGCGCGCGGCATGCCGGGCATCGACTCCGCGCTGACGCCCGCGCGGCAGCCTGGCGGCTCGCCTTTCAACACCATGCACCTGTGGTTCCTGTACCAGCTGTTCTGGTTCAGCGTGATGGCCTGGGCCGGCGTGCGGCTGCAGCGCTTCGTGCCGATACGGCTGCGCGCGGCGCTGGCCCGAAGCTTCGTGACGCTGGCCGAACGGCGCTGGGGCTTCGCTGTGCTGGCGTTGCCCCTGGCGCTCGTCGGCACTTTCTATCCGTCCGGCATGGTCACGGAAAGCGGCTCGTTCCTGCCGCCGCTGGCCGAATGGGTGCAGAGCGGACTCTTCTTCGTGGTCGGCTGGTACGTGCACGGCCAGCAGGAGCGGCTGCTGGCGCTGTTCGCGTCGCGCTGCAAGGGCCACGCGGTGGCCGGCCTCGCATTCCTGGTGGCAACGGTGGTGTTGCTGGGTGCATTCCGCGGCAACCGTCTCCAGTCGCTGCCGCATCCCGAGTTCTGGATCGCCTTCGTCTACAACGCGACCGCATGGCTCTGGAGCCTGGCCCTGATCGGCGGCTTCGTGCGCTACCTGCCGCGCCAGAACGCCGTGCTGGCCTACCTGTCGCAAAGCTCGTACTGGGTGTACCTGGTGCACATGCTCGGCACCATCGGCTTCGGCATCCTGCTGTTCAACGCGCCCTTCGGCGCGGTCGCGAAGATGGGCCTGAACATCGCGGCCACGTCGCTGGTAGCGCTCGCCAGCTACCAGCTGCTGGTGCGCCACACCCGCCTCGGCTCGCTGCTGAACGGTCAGCGCGCGGAAAAGCGCTCGACCAGGAAGTCGACGAAGGCGCGGGTCTTGGCCGCCAAGTGACGCGAGGGATAGACGGCGTAGATCGGCGTCCGGTCGGCCTCCCAGTCTTCGAGCACAGCCTGCAGCCGGCCTGAAGCCAGCTCGCTCTCGACATAGATGCGCGGGATCAGGCTCAGGCCGAAGCCCGCAAGCAGCGCGTCGCGCACGGCGATGCTGGAGCTGACCTTGTAGCGCCCGTCGATGGGCACCGCCACGCTGCGGCCGGCGCGGCTGAAGGTCCACTTGTTCGCGTGGCCCGAAAGCGTGAACTGCACGCACTCGTGGGCCTTCAGGTCTTCGGGCTGCGCAGGCCGGCCGGCGGAGGCGAAGTAGCCGGGCGCGCCGCACAGCACGTGGGTCATGGTCATCAGCTTGCGCGCGACGAGACTCGAATCTTCCAGCCGGTCGCTGCCGCGGATGGCGAGGTCGTAGCCCTCGCCGATGATGTCCGAGCGGCTGTCCTGCAGGTTGAGTTCGAGCCGCAGGTTCGGGTAGCGCTTCATGAACTCGGGAATGGCTGGCGACAGCGAGGTGAGCGCAAAGGTCAGCGGCGCGCTCACGCGCAGCACGCCGCCGGGGCTGCTGCCCATGGGCGCGAGCGCGGCATCGGCCTCGGTGAGTTCGTCGAGGATGCGCGACAGGCGCTCGAAGTAGGCCGCGCCCGCTTCGGTCAGGCTCATCTGCCGCGTGGTGCGGTTGATGAGCCGCACCTTCAAATGCGCCTCCAGCTCCGCGATGTTCTTGCTGATGGCCGCGGCCGAGAGCCCCATCTGCCGCGCGGCGCCGGCGAAGCTGCCCGCGGCGGCGGCGGTGCGGAAGACCTTGAGAGCCGTGAGATGGTCCATGCTGGATTGACGACCGACAGTAAAGAATCAATTCATTATTCGAGCATTCACAACCAAGGGTCAACTCACTAGATTCGAGGCATGACCAGCCGCACCACCGACATCCTCCTCACCGCGACCGCGCCCGCCATCTGGGGCAGCACCTACATCGTCACCACCGAGCTGCTGCCGGCGAACTACCCGCTCACGGTTGCCTTGCTGCGCGCGTTGCCCGCGGGCCTGCTGTTGCTGCTGATCGTGCGCAAGCTGCCCGAACGCGCCTGGTGGGGCCGCATCTTCGTGCTCGGGGCGCTGAATTTCTCGATCCTCTGGGCCATGCTGTTCCTCGCGGCGTATCGACTGCCGGGCGGTGTGGCGGCGACGATCACCTCGGTGCAGCCGCTGCTCGTGGTGTTTCTCGCGAGCGTCTTCCTGGGCTCGCCGGTGCGTGCGTTGTCGGTGGCGGCGGCGGTGGTCGGCATCGGCGGGGTCGCGCTGCTGGTGCTCACGCCGAATGCAGCGCTCGATGCCATCGGCATTGCCGCAGCCGTCGCCGCGGCCGTGTCGATGGCCTTCGGCACAGTGCTGAGCCGTCGCTGGCAGCCGCCGGTGTCGGCGCTGACCTTCACCGCCTGGCAGCTCACCGCGGGCGGCCTGCTGCTGTTGCCGGTGGCGCTGCTGCTGGAGCCGCCGCTGCCCGCGCTCACGGTGCAGAACTGGATCGGCTTCGGCTGGCTCGGCCTCGTGGGCGCCGCGCTGACCTACATCGTGTGGTTCCGTGGTGTGGCCAAGCTTGAGCCATCAGCGATCGCGCCGCTGGCCTTTCTCAGCCCGGTGACGGCCGTGATCCTCGGCTGGGCGCTGCTGGGGCAGAGCCTTTCGGCGTGGCAGGTGGCAGGCATCGGCATCGTGATCGCGAGCATCTGGCTCAGCCAGCATGCGCAGCGCGGCGCGCAGCCGCTGGTGCGGCCTGCCGCGGCCACCCGTTAGGCAAGCGCCGTGGCGCGCTTCAGCAGGCTCAGGTAGCCGGGCTGCACTTCCATGCGCACGATCGCGCCCTGCCGCTGCAGCAGGCGATGCGCGTTCGGCAGGGCCCAGCAGGGCAGGTTGGTGAACATGTGATGTTCGCAGTGGTAGTTGACCCAGTAGGGCGCCACCAGGATGCGTTCGAGCCAGCCGGCGTGCGTGGTGCGGGCCTGCCGCAGCGGATCGGCCTCGTTCTGCGCGACGAGCGCGTGTTCGGCGATGTTGCGCACGCGGCTCACGAGCGGCAGCCATGTCGCCATCGGCAGCAGCCACATCAGCAGCCATGCCCACCAGTAGCCGGCCACGGCAAAGGCCAGGAAGCCTAGGCCGTTGGCGACGAGAAAGCGGCGGTCTTTCGCAAGCTCCCGGCCCAGCACCTTCAAGGCCGACTCGCCCGGCGCACGCTTGCGAATGCCCTCGGCGATGTGCCCGAAGCGCTGCTTGTAGAAAGTCTGCCCGCTCAGGTCCCGCACCACCTTGCGCCACATCGAGGCCCGAGTGATCGGAAAAGGCGCCGACAGCACGAGGTCGGGGTCTTCGGTCTGCTGCACGAAGCGATGGTGCTGCAGGTGGTACGGCCGGTAGTCGCGCAGCGTCGACGAGCACAGCCAGTAGCCCACCCAGTCGTTGATCTTGCGGTTGCGGTGCAGCCCAGCATGCGCCGCGTCGTGCATGAGGATGAAGAGCCCCAGCTGCCGCGCGCCGACGATGGGCACCACCAGCGGAATGGTCCACGGCCACACGATGCCCGCCAGCATGGCGGCGCCGATCACGCCCCAGCAATGCAGCACCAGCCACAGGCCCTTCCACGACGAACGCGCGGTGAGCGACTGCCACTCGTCGGTGGTGAAGAAGTCTTCGGGTTGGGCACGGGGAGCGGCGGCCATGAGGCCAGTATGGCGCTGCAAGCCGCTGTAGAACACACGGAATTCCCCGGGTGCCGGGCGAGGCCCTTCGGCCTACTCGCCGCTACTTGTCGATGATCTTGCGGGCGAAAACTTCGAGATAGTCCATCAACCGGTTGGCGCCCGCGATGGCCGCGGCCTCATCGCCTGTCGCGATGCCCTGCGCCAGTTCGAGGTGCGCATTCGCGCCCTCGACGATCTCGCCTTCATGCTGGTACGCGTACCAGAAGCGCCTGCACTGCACGATCAGCGGCACCACCGCCTTCACTGCGGAATCGTTGTGGCTCGCCTGGTGGTTGACGAGATCCAGCGCGCGGTCGGCCTGCATGTAGTCGTTCAGGTCGCCGCGGCCTGCGGCCTCGACCATCATCTCGGCGCAATGAACGATTTCCTTGCGCTGCTGCGCGGTGGCCCGGCGCGCGGAGCAGGCGGCAATCAGCAGTTCGAGCACGCGGCGGGTCTGGATCACGTCGAGATGGTCGGCCAGGTCGATGGCCGACACCAGCAGTCCGCGGCGCGGCTGCTGCACGATGAGGCCGATGGACACCATGCGCATCAGCGCCTCGCGCACCGGCGTGCGGCCCAGCCCCGTGCGCTCGGCGAGTTCGGCCTCGACGATCTGGCTGCCGGGCTTCAGCAGCATGGTCGACAGCAGCGTCTCGATGGCGTCGTAGGCCATGTCGGCGGCGCGGCGCTTGGGCGGTGGGCGCAAGCTTGTCTTCTTTGGAGCAGTCTTCTTCGGGGCGGCCATGGTTTTCTTTTTCCGCGGATGCGGCGGCGTCATTGTCGGGCGTCGCCGTCGTTCGCGAGACCCACGAGACCCACGAGACCCGCGAGTGTCGCTATGCGGACCGGCGACAGCGGCGGGCGCGGCACGGGTGGCGCCCATCCGAAGAGAAATTGCGCGGCATCGCCACAGACGCGGCCCTGGCAGGCGCCCATGCCGCAGCGGCGGTGCAGCTTGGCGTCTGTCCAGCCGCTGCAGGCTGCCAGCGCGGAGAAGGGCACGTCTTCGCAGCGGCACACGAGCGTGTCGGGTTGCGGCATGGCCTTGATGTCGGCGGCCAGCGCGAAGCTGCGGTGCAGCTGGGCGGCGAAGGCGTTCCAGCGGGCGCGTTCGCCCTCGTGCGTCTTTGCAGCGCGCTCGTTGCCGACGGCGGCATGGCCGGCGATGGTGCCCTGTGCCAGCGCGCGTTCGCTGCCACCAAAGCCGGTGCACTCGCCCGCTGCATAGACGCCGGCGACGCTGGTGGCCTGCAAGGCATCGACCACCAGCGCCTGCGCACCTGGGCCCGTGGGCGTGAGGGCACAGCCGAGCAGTTGCCCCAGCTGCGTGTTGGGCGTAAGGCCGAAGCCGCAGGCGATGCGCTCGCAGGCGATCTCGACTTCTCTGCCGCTGCCTTGTCGAAGGCGAACCGACTCGACCTGCGTCGCACCCTGCGCCGAGACGATGCGCGACGAGGTGCGGTACTTCGGGTCGGCGAGCGTCACTGCCTGCGCGGCCTTGCCCGGCCAGCGCGCGAGGCTGGCACCGAAGCGCGCGACCGAGGCGAACGAAGCCTGTTCGGCGATGCGCAGCACCTTCGCGCCCGCAGCACGTGCCGTCGCGGCGGCGGCAAGCAGCAAGGGGCCGCTGCCCGCGATGACGATGCGCTCGCCCTCGACGGGCATGCCGGCCTTGATGAGCGCCTGCAGGCCGCCCGCACCGGTCACTCCGGGCAGCGTCCAGCCGGGGAAGGGCAGCAGCAGCTCGCGCGCGCCGGTGCAGAGGATGAGCTTGCGCCATTGCATGCGCGTGGCGCGCTCTACGTCTTCGAGCAACAGCTCGTTGGGCGAAGGTGCGGCAGCGACGCGGGTGCCGCTGCGCACGCGGATGTTGGCGTGACGCTCGAGCGCATCGCGCCACTTGCGCGCCGCTGGTGGCAAGGCTGCGCCGGGGCCATCGCGCCAGATCTGTCCGCCGGGCGCGGGGTTGTCGTCGATGACGACGATCGATGCACCGCTCGGCGCAGCAGCCACTGCAGCAGCCATGCCGGCCGGGCCCGCACCGACGACCAGCACATCGCAATGTTCCATGTTCATTCCGCGGTCTCCACGCGCATGCCCTCGGCGCAGACCGTCTGGCATGCGAGCCTGCGCCGGCCATCGACCAGCACGCGGCACTCCTGGCACACGCCCATGCCGCAGAACGGCGCGCGCTGCTGGCCCGTGACCGACGTGCGCGCCACGCCCATGCCACCAGCCACACGCAACGCGGCGGCGACCGAGCTGCCCGCCTTCACGCGGACCAGGTGGCCGTCGATGTTCAACAGGGTGTGGGCGCTCATGCGATCTCCCGCAGTCCGCGCGGTGCGTATGGCGCCGCATCGAAATCAGGAGTCGCGCCGGTCATCAGCGCAGCAAGCAGATGCGCGCTGCCCGGCGCCGTGGTCACGCCCAGGCCTTCGTGCCCAACAGCAAGCCAGAGCTTCTCGCGCCAAGGGTGCTTGCCCAGCAAAGGCAACCCATCGGGCGACGCCGCGCGCATACCGGTCCACGAACGCACGGCGTTGAGATTCGCGAGCCCCGGCAGGTAGTCCAGCGTGCGCTGGAGCATGCGCGCCAGCATCGGCGCCTCGACCGTCGGATCGGTCGTGTCGAACTGGCGCGACGAGCCGACCAGCAGCTGCCCCGTGGGACGCGGCTGCACGTTGAAGGCGACCGAGTCGCCGTCGCTGTGGTGTGCGCTGGTCACGTAGCCGAGCTCGACCAGCTGGTGATGCACCGTGCCCGGATAGCGGTCGGTAATGAGCAGGTGGCCCTTCTTCGGGCGTATCGGAAGTTCGGGGCACAGCGTCGTCGCCTGGATGCCGTTGGCGAGCACGATCTGCGGCGCGGTGCGGCGGCTGCCGTCCGCGAGACGCAGTGCGCCGTTGTCTTCGACGGCATCGACCTTCGCGTGCTCCACACGGACCGAATCAGCGGCCTGCGCAAGCAGCCAGCGCGCCGCATTCGGCGCATAGAGGATGCCGTCGCCCGACACTTCGAGCGCGCCCGACAGGCCCTTGCGCAAGGCGGGCTCGGCGCTCGCCAGTTCGCGCGCATCGAGCAGCCGGCTGTCGATGCCGTGCGCGCGCAGCCGCTGCTGCTTGCGTTCGGCCTCGGCCATCTCTTCGTCGTTGGCGGCAATCCACAGCGTGCCGCAGGCGCTGTACGCGCAGTCTTCGCTGATGCGCGGCGCAAGCTCGCGCCATCGCGCGACCGAATGGCGGCTCAATTCGAGTTCGGCCGCGTTGTCGTCCATCACCACGAGGTGGCCCATGCCCGCGCCGGTGGCGCCGCCGATGCGCGCATCGAGCACCAGCACGCGGCGGCCCGCGTGTGCAAGCGCTTGCGCGCAAGCCGCACCGACGATGCCGGCGCCGATGACGATGACATCCGCGTCCATGCCGCGCGGCGTCAGAGCCGGATGCCCCAGCCGAACGGGTCTTCGTCGTCTATCAGCAGCGTGGCCTCGGCGCTGATGTGCGCGCGGCCACGCAGCGTTGGAATGACCTTGTCGCCGTCCATCGCGTAGCTGGCCTCGAAGACGCTGCCGATCACGCTGGCCTGCTTCCACACCTCGCCGGGCGCAAGCTTGCCGTCGGCCGCGAGGCAGGCGATCTTGGCGCTGGTGCCGGTGCCGCAGGGTGAGCGGTCGTAGGCGTTGCCGGGGCACAGCACGAAGTTGCGGCTGTCGGCGCCTTCATCATCTGCAGCGAAGAGTTCGATGTGGTCGATCTCCGCGCCGTCCGCGCCCGTGATGCCCTGGGCCGAGAGCGCCTTGCGCAATGCCGCGGTGTAGTCGGTCAGCGCCGCGAGGTTGTCGCTCGCCACGCGCTGGCCGTGTTCGCTCACCAGGAAGAACCAGTTGCCGCCCCAAGCCACATCCCCGCGCACGGTGCCATGGCCCGGCAGCTCGACCGCCACCTGGTGCAGATGCCGGTACGCGGGCACGTTGCGCACGCTCACCGAGCCGTCTTCGTGCAGCGTGGTCGTGACGGTGCCCACGGGCGTTTCGATGCGGTGCTCGCCCACGCCGATGCGCCCCATGTGCGCGAGGCTTGCGACCAGCCCGATGGTGCCGTGGCCGCACATGCCGAGGTAGCCGGCGTTGTTGAAGAAGACCACGCCGGCAGCCGCATCCGGCGACACCGGCTCGCACAGCAGCGCGCCCACCACCACGTCGCTGCCGCGCGGCTCCAGCACGGCGGCCGCGCGCCATTTGTCGTGCTGGTCGGCCAGCAGCGCACGGCGCTCGGCCATGCTGCCGCCGCCCAGATCAGGGAAGCCGCCGATCACAAGGCGCGTGGGCTCGCCGCCCGTGTGCGAGTCGATGACCTGGATGCGTTGCATGTGGCGTCGTCCGTTCGTTCAGTAGCTGGCGATGGGTACCGGGGCCGCGTTCTTGAACGTGAACACGGTGATGGGCGCCTGCTTCATGTTGCCCTTGTCGTCGTAGGCATAGGTTGCGGCCACGCCCTTGTACGTTGCCTTGTAGAGCTCCGCGCCCACCTTGTCTGGGTCGATGGAGTTGGCCTTCTTCATCGACTCGCCGATGAACAGCACCTGGTCGTAGTACGAAGCTGCGTAGGCATCAGGGTCGGCGTTGAAGCGCTTCTTGAATTTTTCCTTGAACGCCGGGCCGCTCTGCGCCTTCTCGAGGATGGAGCCGCCTTGCGCGCAGAACACCAGGTCGTTGACCGCATCGCCGCCGAGCTTGCCGGTGGCGGGGCTGCACACGGTGTCGCCGCCCAGCAGCTTGCCGGGCACGGCCAGCTGCTTCATCTGGCGCGCCATGGGCGCGGCCTGCGGTGCATAGCCGCCGAAGAAGATGGCCTCTGGCGCCTTGGCCTTCATGTTGGTCAGGATGGCGGTGAAGTCCACGGCCTTGTCGGTGGTGAACTCCTGGCCGACCACGGTCAGGCCCTGCTTCTTCGCTTCCTTGGTGAACTCCTCGGCCAGGCCCTGGCCGAAGGCGGTGCGGTCGTCGATCACGCCGACCTTCGTCACCTTCAGCACCTTGGCCGCATACACGGCCATGCTGGAGCCGATCTGGTTGTCGCTCGCGATGATGCGGTAGAGGTTCTTGTAGCCGCCCTGCGTCACCTTCGGGTTGGTGCCCACGGTCGAGACCATGGTGCCGCCTTCGCTGTAGATGCGCGAAGCCGGGATGGCCACGCCGGAGCAGTACGGGCCCATGACGTACTTGACGCCGTCATCCACGAACTTCTGCGCGACGCTCACGCCGGTCTTGGCGTCGCACTGGTCGTCTTCCGACACCATCTCGAACTTCAGCGTCTTGCCGCCGACGACGAGCTTCTTCGCGTTGAGCTCCTCGACGGCAAGGCGCACGCCGTTTTCATTGTCCTTGCCCGCGAAGGCATTGGGGCCCGACAGCGGACCGCTGTGACCGATCTTGACCACCTGCTCCTGCGCGTACGCCTGGCCTGCAAGGGCGAGGGCCACGAGGCTTAGAAACGGAACCATGCCTGCTTTTGTCTTCATGCTTCTTCCTAGGTTGGGGACGTTGAAAAGGACGTTCGTTGTGTGCGATTACATGACCGACTGGTACTGAGTGGGCCGCGTCGCGAGCGCCTTCTTGACGATCGCTTCGATGAAGGCGCGCTCCTCGCCGATGAGCGGCAGGCGCGGACGGCGCATGTGCTCGCTGCCCACGCCCACCAGCACGTCGATGAGCTTGAGGTTCTGCACCAGCTTGGTCGACACGTCGAGATGCAGCATCGGCGTCATCCACTGGTAGAGCTTGAGCGCTTCGGCAAACTTGCCGGCCTTCATCAGGTCGTACAGCGCCACGGTCTCGCGCGGGAAGGCACAACCCACGCCGGCCAGCAGGCCGTCGCAGCCGAGCGCCAGGCCCTCATAGGCGAGGTCGTCCACGCCCAGGAACAGCTGGTAGCGGTCGCCCACGGTGTTGCGCAGGTCGGTGATGCGGCGGATGTCGTCGGTGCTTTCCTTGATGGCCGCGATCCATTCGCAGTCGGCCAGCTCGACCATGTGCTCGGGCTTGAGGTCGACGCGGTAGGCCACCGGGTTGTTGTAGACCATGATGGGCTTCTGCGCTGCATTGGCGATGGTGCGCACGTTGAGCATCGCCTCGCGCGCGTCGGCCACGTAGATCACCGAGGGCATCACCATGAAGCCGGCCACGCCGAGCTTGTTGGCGCCGTCCACGTAGCGCAGCGCTTCGCGCGTGCTGGTCTCGGACACATTGGCCAGCACGGGAATGCGGCCGTCGGCAGCTTCGAGCGCGATCTTCGCGACCTGCAGCTTTTCTTCCAGCGTCAGCGTGCTGGCTTCGCCAAGCGAGCCGCAGGTGACGAGGCCGTGGATGCCGTTGCGGATCTGGAAGTCGATGTGCCGGGCCGTGCCCTCGGCATCGATGCTCTCGTCGGCGTGGAACTTGGTGGTGACGGCGGGGAAGATGCCTTGCCAGCGGGGATTGCTCACTTGATCGCTCCTTGTGGATGTGCGGTGGTGTGGAAGCGTCGCACTTTAAATATATTAAGGATATATGGTCAAGATATCTTTCGGGCATGCGCTCTTCCGCGCCCGGTTTTTCTGTGATATCCGGGAGCGGGTAGGTCGCGCTACTTGCGGCCGTCCGCGGGGCGCAGCAGGCCCCGCTTGAGCGTCACCGGCTTGCCGATGGGCGGCGCGGTCTTCGTCTCGACGGTGCGCAGCGTGCCGTTGTCCATGCGCACGCCCACCTCGTAGACCGTGACCGTGCGCACGTGCTTCTCGATCTCGTTGCCCGCGAAGCCGCCGCCCACCGCACCCAGCACGGTGGTTGCGACGCGCCCATTGCCATGGCCGAACTGGTTGCCCACGAGGCCACCCACCACGCCGCCGGCCACGGCCCCCACGCCCGAGGTGTTCTGGATGCGCTTCTGAACCGGGCGAACCGATTCGACATGGCCGCAGACCGCGCAAGGTGGCGGGGCGGGAGGCGCGGCAGCGACCTGTGGTGCATTCATCACGCCTGGCGCCGGTCCGGGCTCGACAGCCGGGGCTGGCATGGGAGCGGGCATCGGCGCAGCCGCCATTGCTTGCGGCGCCGGGCCTGCCGCCGTGGGCGGCACTGCGGGCGCCGGTGGCATGGCTTCAGGCTTGAAATCGTCCGGTGCGGCGGGTGATGCTGCGGCAACGACTGGCGGCGGAACACTCGCACTCGCGACCGGCTCCTGCCGGTGAAGCAACACGCCGCCAAGCGCCACCACGGCCACGCTCAATGCGCCGATCACGGCCCACAGCGCCTTGGGCGACTTGCCCGCCGGCTGGCCCGGAGGCGGGTTGAATGGCGACGTCGGATCCATGAAAAGCCCCTTTTACGGTCCGAAGCGGAATGCCCCGAAACCCATCAGGAAGCATGAACGCGGGCGGCGCGTTGTCAATTGACCGGCGTCCTACACAGCGATGTCGGCCACACCTGAGAGGAACCGCTCGGCCTCGCTTCGCATGCCCCGTGAGATGGACTCCCAGGTCCATGCAGGGAAATCCGACGGCAACAGGGCCTCGACCTCGCTCAGTGCGTCCTCCACCGACGCCACCATGTCCAGCATGGCGTTCCAGACGTCGATGCCACCGTTCTTCATGGCCAGCCCATGCCAGTGGCGAGCCTGGATGGTGTGAAAGACATAGTGCGCATTCTTGGATCGGATGGCCATGGCGAGGCCCGCTTTGCGCGGCTGGAACTGATTGGGCCCGTTGCCGAAGTACGGCCACATCGAAATGATGTCGTAGAGCGGCGTCATCTCGTAGGCGTCGCCGCGCAGGAGGTGAATCGAGAAGTTCTTGGCATGGCCGTCGGTGGCGGCGAGCAGAAAGAAGGCCAATTGCGCGAGCAGGAACCGGGCGCCGTCATCCACGCTCCCGCTGCCTTGCAGAAGCTGCAGGCACTTGCTCATGCCGGGGCCGCCGTGCTGCTCGTACTTCCTGTCGGACGGCAGGCCCATGGCCTGGCAAAAGTCTTCCTGCGGCAGGCGCGCGATCCAGGCGCCACCGTCCATCCACTCGCGGTCGAACCGCTCCACGACCAGGACCGTCTGCCCGCCGAAAGTGGCCATGGAAGTCGGTGCCACTTGCAGGCCGAGTGCCTCGACGATCTGTGCGCACAGCCATTCGTTTTGCACCGAGTCCGAGGCGTCCACGCGCTTGGAGCCGCCGATCAATCCCAGCGGCAGCTTGATGATGTGCGTGGTGGGCGTGGCGCCATGC
Organism: Variovorax sp. OV084; assembly: GCF_900111625.1. Classification (NCBI taxonomy): domain Bacteria; kingdom Pseudomonadati; phylum Pseudomonadota; class Betaproteobacteria; order Burkholderiales; family Comamonadaceae; genus Variovorax; species Variovorax sp. OV084. The sequence goes on from NZ_FOII01000003.1 coordinate 274,115, forward strand.
GGCCGGCACCATTCGCCGTTCCAGAAAGTCAGGGCGGTCTTCTCCTGCGCACCGGCAAGGGAAATGCGAAACAGGTCTTCGTCGCGCATGCCTTCCGGGGTGTCTTCGGACGGAACGGCTTGCAGCAGCGCGGCGATCTGCTCTTCGTCCAGGGGCTCGCAGTTCACGGCATTCCAGCGTTCCGGCGCGGCGCCTTCGGGCAGCAATTGCACGGCCCCGACACAGTCGCGGCCGATGGCTTCGAGCAGGTCGAAAGTCTTGGCGTCCTTGAGCTTGAAGCGATTGCGCAGACGCGCGCGAACCCTGTCGTTGTCGGGCAGCAGATTGTCGAAGTAGTTGCGGACCACCTCGCCGCGGACTTCGAGCGTGCCGGTGAGCGGAATCGACAACGACAGCGAGCGCCGCCGGGGCGATTCGAGCCATCGTGGGTCGTACCGGAAGGTGTGGACGCCGTGGTCGACGGACCAGATGCCAACGGGCTCCCCGTTCATCCACGCGCCGAGCGCTTGCGTCACCAGGACTCCTTCTTCGGCCGGACGACGAAGCTCCGGCGAGACGTCGGCTTGATGTCCTTGCCGGGATTCAGCGCCTGAAGCGCACGAAGCGATGTGCCTGGAGCGCTCGATTGCCCGGAAGGCAGGCGGACCAGCACCGATTGATCGCTCATCCTCTTGGCGATCCATCCCTCCGGAAGGTTCACGGCATCGTCCGGCAGCGAGTCGCGCTTCCCGGGATGCTGCTGCGCGGCGTCCGCGATGGGACTTGGGGACGTCCCGTCCTGCAGGGAAAAGGATGCCCCCAACGCCGCCATCAACTTCATCAGTTGCTCGAAGCTGACCGCCCCGGGATTCGCTTCGATCTCCGCGATCCGGGCCTGGCTGACACCGACCAACGCACCTGCCTGCGCCTGCGTCAGGCCGCGCTTCTTCCGCAGTGCCTTGAGATGCGGCCGCAGCTGGTCGACGAAACGAAGGGGATAGTCCATCGCCGACCAGAATATCGGCTGTAGCTTATTTTGTCAAAATATCAGCTTTGGGATATTTTTATAAGTTACAAGCCCTGTCTTGTTTTTCTCCGAAACAAGGCCTGGCCGTTATTCGATCACCGCCTCAGTCGATCTTCGCCCCGGAAGCCTTCACCACAACCCCCATCGCATCCCAATCCGAACGCAGCAGCTTCTGGAACTCCTCCGCACCCTGGCTGCGCGGCTCCACACCCAAGCGCTTGAAGCGTTCCTGGATCGCCGGGTCGGCCAGCACCTTGTTGGCCGCGGCGTTCAGGCGCTCGACCTCCGCCTTGGGCGTCGCGGCCGGCGCAAGCAGACCGATCCACGAATCGAAGGCGTAACCCGGCAGCCCGCTTTCAGCCACGGTCGGCAGCTTCGGCAGGAAGGGGCTGCGCGACTGGCCTGTGGAAGCCAGCAGCTTCATTCGCGCGTCGTCCTGGAACCCGATCACGCCGATGCTCGACGAGATCACCGCCTGCACGCGGCCCGCGAGCACCTCGTTGACGGCCTCGCCGGTCGACTTGGTCGGGATGTGCGTCATCTGCAGCCCCGCCTTCGCGAGAAACGACGCCATCGCGAGATGCGTGGCGCTGCCGTTGCCGGCCGAGGCGTAGTTGTACTTGCCGGGGTTGGCCTTGACCTCCTTGATGAAGTCGGCCGTGCTCGACACATTCATGCCGCTGGCCACCGCCAGCACATAGCCCGCATTGCCGACGTTGGCCACGCCGACGAAATCCTTCAGCGGGTCGTAGCTCAGCTTGTTGTAGAGAAAGCCCGCGATGTTGTGGCTCGCGGCCGCCAGGATCAGCGTGTTGCCGTCGGCCGGCGCGCGCGCCACCAGGGCCGCGCCCACGGTGCCACCCGCGCCCGCGCGGTTCTCGACGATGGCGCTGGCATTCAGCGCCGCGCCCAGTTCGTTGTTGAAGGCGCGCGCCACCGTGTCCTGCACCGCGCCGGTGGCGAAGGGCACGACGATGTGGATCACGCGCTGCTGCGCATGCGCCGGTGCAACGGCACAGAGCACCGCCGCGGCTGCAAGCGCGGTCAATGAACGTCGGGTGAGCGGGGTGGAGGTCATCTGGGTGGCCACTTCTTTCTTCGTCATCGTCGACAGTGAAAAATTCAAACGCCCGACGGCAGCCAGCGCTGCACCAGCTTCACGAAGTAGCTGGCACCGATCGGGATGATCTCGTCGTTGAAGTCGAACGAGGTGTTGTGGATGATGCAAGGGCCGGGCCCGTGGCCGTCCAGCCGGTGGTCGCCATCGCCATTGCCCAGGAAGGCATAGCAGCCGGGCCGTGCGAGCAGCATGTGCGCGAAGTCTTCAGCGCCCATCACGGCGGGGAAGTTGTCGGTCACCATGTCGTCGCCCACCACCTCGCGCATCACGCCGGCGGCAAAACGCGCCTCGGCTGGGTGGTTCACGGTCGGCGGCGACGAGCGGTTGAAATACACCTCGGCCGTGCAGCCATGCGCCGCCGCCACGCCCGCGGCCACTTCGCGCAAGCGGGCCTCGATCTTGTCGATGGCCTCGATGGAGAAGGTGCGGATGGTGCCACCCACCGTCGCCATGTCGGGAATCACGTTCGGCGCATCGGAGCCCTGCAACTGCGTGACCGCAAGCAGCGCACGCTCGGTGCTCGGAATGGTGCGCGCCACGATGGTCTGCAGCTGCTGCGCGAGCGTGACCACCGCCGCCACCGGGTCGATGCCCGTGTGCGGCATCGAGGCGTGCGTGCCGCGCCCGTGCACGGTGATCTTGTATGTGTTGCTCGACGCCATCAGCGCGCCCTCATTGAGCGCGAAGCGCCCCACGTCGCCCACCGGAAAGTTGTGCAGCCCGAAGACCGCGTCGCACGGAAAGCGCTCGAACAGCCCCTCGTCGATCATCTTCTTGGCGCCGGCCTTGCCCATCTCCTCGGCGGGCTGGAAGATGAAATGCACCGTGCCGTCGAAGTCGCCGGGGCCCTGCTGCGACAGGTGCCACGCGGCGGCCAGCAGCATCGTGGTGTGGCCGTCGTGGCCGCAGGCGTGCATGCGGCCGGGGTTGGTCGACTTGTGGGCGAATTCGTTGGCTTCGTGCAATGGCAGCGCGTCCATGTCGGCGCGCAGGCCGATGGTGCGCGAGCCCGTGCCCTTGCGCAGCACGCCGACGAGTCCCGTGCCGGCGATGCCGCGATGCACCTCGATGCCCCATCCGGTCAGCAGGTTCGCGACCTTCTCGGAAGTGCGGTGCTCCTCGAAACCGAGTTCGGGGTGGGCGTGGATGTCGCGTCGGATCTCGACGAAACGGGCGGCGTTGGCGAGGAAGGAGTCGGCGATGTTCATGGCGGCAAGGGCGCTGTCGTGGGAGGCGGACGATTCTGGCGCAAGGCGGCGTTTGCCGCCATGGCAGCGGGTCAAAGCCCGGCCAGCACTTCGTCCAGCGTGCCGATCAGCAGGTCGGCATTGGCTTCGGAGAAAACCAGCGGCGGGCGGATCTTCAGCGTGTTGGCATGTTCACCGGTAGCGCTCAGCAGCACCTGCCGCTCGCGCAGGCCGTTGACGACGCGCACGGTCTCGGCTGTGGCAGGCGTGCGCGCGCGACGGTCCGTCACGAGCTCCAGGCCCACGAACAGGCCCGCGCCGCGTACGTCGCCGATCAACTCGTGGCGCTCGGCAAGCTTCGAGAGCCCCGCGCGCAGATGGCGGCCGACGCGCTGCGCATTGGCCATCAGGCCTTCGCGCTCGATCACGTCGAGCACGGCCATGCCGGCGGCCATCGACACCGGATTGCCGCCGAAGGTGTTGAAGTAGCGGCACTCGCGGCCGAACGCGGCCAGCACATCAGGGCGCACCGCCAGCCCGGCCAGCGGGTGGCCGTTGCCCAGCGGCTTGCCCATGGTCACGATGTCGGGCATCAGGCCCTCGTGGCGCATGAAGCCCCAGAAGGCATCGCCGGTGCGGCCCAGGCCCGGCTGCACTTCGTCGGCGATGAAGATGCCGCCGGCTTCGCGGATCGCCGCCACCGCCTCAGTGAGAAAGCCCGCCGGGTCGGTGAAGATGCCGTCGCTCGAGAACACCGTGTCGACCATCAACGCGGCAGGCCGAATGCCATGAGCCTGCAGGTCGGCAATCGCTGCACGCACACCGGCCGCAAACGCCGCGCCCTGCTCCCCGGCCGGCACGCGATAGCTGTCCGGCGCCGGCACGGTGCGCACCGCACGGCCAAGCTGTACGAAGCGCCCGAGCGAGGGAGAGGCCTGCGCGATCGACTCGGTCACGCCGTGGTACGCGAAGCGCGTGACGATCAGCCCTTCGGCCTTGGTGTGGGCCTTGGCGATGCGCATCGCGAGGTCGTTGGCCTCGCTGCCGGTGCAGGTGAACATCGCATGGCCGAGCTCGCGCGGCATGGTGGCGAGCAGCCGCTCGGCGTAGTCGAGCACGCCCTCGTGCAGGTAGCGCGTGTGGGTGTTGAGCACGCCGGCCTGCCGCGCGATGGCCTCCACCACGTGCGGATGGCAATGCCCCACCGACGCGACGTTGTTGTACGCATCGAGATAGCGCTTGCCGTCGGCGTCGTCGAGCCATACGCCCTCGCCGCGCACCGGATGCAGCGGCGCTTCGTAGAACAGGCGGTAGGCCGGGCCGAGCAGCCGCGCGCGGCGCTCCAGGAGCGATTCTTCAGGCATTTGCGTGACTCTGGTTCATGCCGCAGGCGCGCCGGAAGGCGGTGCTTGCGGCTTCGTTGCCGATGCGGTCGCAGGCCTGCAGGCGGGCCCACGAAAGCGCGTTGTTGCGCAGCAGGTAGGCCGCGTTGTCGGGGTGGCGCGCGGCGCGCCAGCCGCTGATGGCCACCACCATCACGAGCCGCGCGGTGATCAGCGTGAACAGCACGTCGACCTCCTCGCGCGTCAGCGGCAGCACGGCGTGGTACGCGGCAATGAAGGGCACGATGCCGGCCAGCGCATCGCCCGCCGGATCGAGCTGGTAGGCCGCGGCCACTGCCAGGTCGTCGATCAGCGGCGCGCGCACCATGTCACCGAAATCGAGGATGCCGGCAATGCGGTCGGTGTCGGCGGGGTCGACCAGCACGTTGTAGATGTTGAAGTCGTTGTGAATGGGCTGCGTGCGCAGGCCCGCCAACACGGGCTTTGCATCGCGCTCGAAGCGGTCGAGCGAGCGCCCGGCCAGCGCGCGCCGCTGCGGATCGCCGATGTGCGCGAGCAGGCCGCGCACGCTGTCGGCGCGCTGGATGTCCCAGGGCAGCGCGAGCGCGCCGGCCGGATGGTCGAAGTCGCGCAGCGCGAGGTCGAGCCGGGCCAGCGTTCGCGCCAGGTTCAGTTGCTGCGCGGCTGTGCGCGGCGCTTCGGGCAAGGGCAGGCCCGGCAGATAGCTGAAGAGCCGAGCCACGCGCGGCAGACCGTCGCCCGGATCGCACAGCAGCGAGGGCTGGCCCTCGCGCGTGGGCACGATGCGCTGCACCGGCAACCCCGCGTCGGCCGCCGCGATGTGCAGCAGCGCCTGGGTCTGGAAGTCCGCCACCAGCGGTGTTTCGCTCGGGTGCGAGATCTTCAGCATGAAGCGCTCGCCGGTCAGCGCCGATTCGAGGCGGTAGTTGCGGTCGCGCTCGCCGGTCAGCGGCCGCATCTCGCCCTCGATGCCGTAATGGCGCAGCGCGAACGCGCGCACCCATTCGGCGTCGAGTTCGGGCGAGCCTTCGCTCAAGACTTCCGCATCGTCGAACCCGTCCGCTGCCGTCATGCGGCGCCCGCGAAGCCGCGCAGCGCGCTGGCGAGGTTGGGGCCCAGGTCGTCGCAGAGGTAGCCGCCCTCCTGCACCAGCACGGTCGGCAAGCCCAGACGCGCGATCTCGGCGAGCAGCTGCGCGAAGCCCGGCGTGGTGATCTTCATGCCCTTGTAGGGATCGCGCTCGTGCGTGTCCAGTCCGAGTGCCACCACCAGCGCGCCGGGCGCGAAGGCGCGAATGCTCTCGCAGGCATCGCGCAACGCAGGCAGGTAGCCATCGATGTCGGTGCCCAGCGCTAGCGGCTTGTTGATGTTGTAGCCCAGGCCCGCGCCCTCGCCGCGCTCGTGCGCGTAACCGGTGAAGAAGGGCGTGAAGTTGCGTGGATCGCCGTGCAGCGAGATCGTCAGCACGTCGGCGCGGCGGTAGAAGATGCCCTGCGTGCCGTTGCCATGGTGCACGTCGATGTCGAGGATCGCCACGCGCTCGTGCGCCGCGCGCAGCTGCTGCGCGGCGATGGCCGTGTTGTTCAGGTAGCAGAAGCCGTTGGCCCGGTCCGCGTACGCGTGGTGGCCCGGCGGGCGGCACAGCGCATAGGCCGCGCGCTCGCCCTGCAGCACCAGCTGTGCCGCATGCGTGGCCACGTGGGCCGAGCCCACGGCCGCTGCCCAGGTGTGCGGGCCGATGGAGCAGGCGTTGTCGCCCATGTGGTAGCCGGCCTGCCCGACCACGCTCTCCGGGTAGGTGCAGGGCTCTCCCGGAAAGGGATGGATGTTGGGCATGACCTCGTCGGAGGGGTCGTCGAGCAGGCGCCAGCGCGCATAGGCCGTCTCGAGGAACCGCAGGTACTCGGGCGTGTGGATCGCGGCGCGCGGGCCGGCGCCGAAGTCTTCGCCCGCGATGACCTCGTGGCCGTCATGCTCGACCGCCGACAGCAGGCGGAAGGCGCGCTCGGGCTGCTCGTTGCTGCGCTTCAGGCGGCCACGCACCATGAAGAGCTGCGGGTCGTGGTCCTTGTGGGCGTCGCTGTAGACGATCTTCATCGCGCGGGTCCTTGCGTCGGAGTCGGGGTAGATGGAGAAACCGTGCCGTGCTGCTTCACGAACAGCGCGCGCACCTGCTGCCATGCGTCGTCGAGGTGCTCGCGCATGGCCAGGCGCGAGGCATCGACGTCGCGGCTCATCAGCGCATCGACGATCGGGTAGTGCGTGTTGGCCATGGTCTCGGGGTCGTGGTAGACCGCGTCGATCAGCGCGATGATCATCTGCATCTCGGTCTGCGTGTTCGAGAAGATGCGGTGCAGGTGCGCGTTGCCCGAGAGCTCGCAGATCAGCGTGTGAAAAGCCAGGTCGGTCGCGATGCGCACGTGCTGCGGCTGCGTGGGCGCCTCGCGCACCATGCCGTCGACCAGCGTGCGCAGGCGCTGCAGCCCGGCGTCGTCGGCCTTGCGGCAGGCCAGTTCGACGGATGTCATCTCGAGGCTCAGGCGCACTTCGAACAGGTCGTCGATCTCCTGGACGCTGATGGTGCGCACCGCGAAGCCGTGGCGCGGCCGCGCGACCAGCACGCCCTGCCGTTCGAGCCGGCGCGCGGCCTCGCGCACCGGGGCGCGGCTCACGCCCATGCGGCGTGCGATCTCGGCCTCGACGATGCGGCTGCCGGGCGCCAGGCGCCCTTCGACGATCGCGCGCGTCAGCTGCGCTTCGACCAGCCCGACGAGGTCTTGCGCCTCGACGGACTCGAAGCCGGCGCTGTCGGCAGTGGAAGAAGAAAAAGCCATGGTGTTTGTCTCGTCATGTGAGAGGGATCGGGTTCTTATTCTTGATCGGCCGCCGCGCCAGGTACACGCCCGCCGCCATGATCAGCGCAATGCCCGCCATCGCCAGCGCATCGGGTGGCCTGTGGAACCAGAAGGTGCTGAAGGCCACCGCCAGCAGCAGCTGAAAGTAGTTGAGCGGCGCCAGCGTCGCGGCCTCGACGCGCTCGAAGGCGGCCAGCAGCAGCCATTGCGCGAGCCCGCTGCACGCGCCGCCCGCAAGCAGCAGCAACACCGCACCGGCGGCGGGCCGCTCGGCCGGCAGGAAGAAGGGTGCCGGCACGGCCGTCACCACCAGGCACACGATCGCCGTGTACGCGTACTGCACCGGGCTTTCAACGAGCCCCGCGAGGCGGCGCGTGAGCAGCTGGAAGATCGCATAGCAGACGGCCGACACCGCCATCAGCACCGTGCCCACCCAGGGCAGGTTGCCGCCGGGCCGCACGATCAGCAGCATGCCGGCAAAGCCCACGCTCACCGCCACCCAGCGGCTGCGCTGCACCTGTTCGCCGACCAGCCAGGGCGACAGCGCCACCATGAGCAGCGGCGCGGTGAAGTAGATCGCGGTGGCCTCGGCCAGCGGCATCCAGATCAGCGCCGTCATGAAGCAGGTGGCCACCGTCGCGAGCATCGTGCCGCGCAGCAGCAGCAGCTTTTTCTGCGGCGCCCGCCAGATGCGCAGGTCACCATGGCGCAGCAGCATGGCAAAGGCAATGCAGATCACCGACAGGTAGCGCATCAGGTTGATGAACGGCGCCGGGTAGAACTGCAGCATGTGCTTGCAGAAGGCGTCGTAGCTCGCAAAGGCCATCAGCGCGCAGAAGAACAGCGCAACGCCGGTGCTCCTGGAGCCAGGCGGTCGCAACAGCACTGCGGCGTTCGCTGTGTTCACGCCAGCGAAGCCTCGAAGCGGGCCATCGCGCGGTCGAAGCGTTCGAACATCTCGTCGATCTGCGCGGGCGTGATGATCAGCGGCGGGCAGAAGGCCACGGCATCGCCCATGGCGCGCACGATCAGGCCTTCCTGCAACGCAAGCTCGGCCAGCCGCGCGCCGGCCTTCATCGCCGGATCGAACGGCGTGCGGGTAGCCGGCTCAGCTGCGAGTTCGATCGCGCCGATCAGCCCCACGCCGCGCACCTCGCCCACATGCGGATGGCCGGCGTAGCGGCGCAGGCCAGCCTGGAACTGTGGCGCCAGCGACTGCACATGCGCGAGCACCTTTTCCTCTTCGTAGATGCGCAGTGTTTCGAGCGCCACCGCGGCGGTCACCGGATGGCCCGAGTAGGTGAAGCCGTGGCCGAAGGTGCCGATCTTTCCGCTGTTGGCGGCCACGGCCGCATGCACCTGCTCGGACACCATGACGGCCGAGATCGGCACATAGCCCGACGACAGCGCCTTGGCGGCCGTGAGGATGTCGGGCCGCAGGCCGAAGGTGGTGGAGCCGAACATCTCGCCGGTGCGGCAGAAGCCGCAGATCACCTCGTCGGCGATCAGCAGCACCTCGTACTTGCGCAGCACGGCCTGCACCTTCTCGAAGTAGGTGGCCGGCGGCACCAGCACGCCGCCCGCGCCCATCACCGGCTCCGCGATGAAGGCGCCCACGGTGTCGGGCCCTTCGGCCAGGATGCGCTGCTCCAGCGCATCGGCCAGCCGCGTGGCGAAGGCTTCTTCGGTTTCGCCGGGCTCGGCATAGCGGTAGTGGTGCGGGCAGTCGACATGCAGGATGCGGTCGATCGGCAGGTCGAAGTCGCGGTGGTTGGGAACAAGCCCGCTCAGACTGGCCGCCGCCACGGTGACGCCGTGGTACGCATTGCGGCGCGCGATGATCTTCTTCTTGGCCGGCTTGCCGATGGCGTTGTGGTAGTACCAAACGAGCTTGACGGCCGTGTCGTTCGCCTCCGAACCCGAGTTGGCGAAGAACACCTTGGACATGGGCACCGGCGCCATCGCAATCAGCTTCTCGGCCAGCGCGATGGCGGCTGCGTTCGAGCGGTGGTTGAAGGTGTGATAGCAGGGCAGCGTGTGCAGCGCCTCGCTGCCGGCCTTGGCCAGGCGCTCGTTGCTGAAGCCCAGCGAGACGCACCACAGGCCCGACATGGCCTCCAGGTAGCGGCGGCCCTGGTCGTCCTGCACGTAGATGCCGTCGCCGCGCTCGATCACGAGCGGGTCGACCTGCGGATGCGCCGCGAGGTTGGTGAAGGGGTGCAGATGGGCCGCGATGTCGTTCGCCGCGCGCTCGGCGTGTGCCGATTGCAGGGCGGCGTTGGGAATCGATGCGTTCATGGGGCCTGCTCCGTTTTTCTTGCTTGAATTGCGATAGAGAAGAAAACCTCGCGGCTCAGTAGCCCCGGTCGAGGTCGACGGCCGTGTGGGGCCGCTCGCCGCGCTGCACGAGCGCGAGGTTGTGAAGTGTCTGCCGCGCGATCACAGAGGTGTCGGTGCGGGTGGCGATGTGCGGCGTGACCAGGATGCGCGGGTCGCCCCAGAAGGGGTGGTCGGCCGGCAGCGGCTCCTGCGTGAAGGCGTCGAGCGTGGCGGCAGAGAGCTGGCCGAGGTCCAGCGCGCGCAGCAGGTCGGCTTCGACCAGATGCGCGCCACGCCCTACGTTGACCAGGTGCGCGCCACGCGGCAGCCGCGCGAACAGGTCGGCGTCCAGGAAGCCCTGCGTCTGCGGCGTGAGCGGCAGCAGGCACACCAGCGTGTCGCAGCCCGAGAGGAATTCGTCGAGCTGCGCATCGCCGTGAAAGCCCGTGACACCGGCCGGCAGTTCGGCCTTGGCGCTGCGGCTCCAGCCACGCACCGCATAGCCGATGGCGGCCAGCGCCTCGGCACAGGCCAGCCCCAGGGTGCCGAGCCCCGCGATCCCGACACGATGGCGCCCGGGCGGGCTCATCGGTTGCTCTTCCCACACGCGCCGGGCCGCGCTCGCAAGGTACGCGGGCATCTGCCGCTGGTGCTGGATCACGGCCCAGCACACGTATGCCTTCATGCCCGTGGCCATCTCCGGATCGACGATGCGGCACAGCGGCAGCGCGCGCGGCAGCCGGGGGTCGGCCGTGATGTGGTCGACGCCCGCTGCCAGCGACTGCACCAGCTGCAGCTGCGGCAGGCTCGCCAGCAGGCCATGCGGCGGAAACCAGCAGACGGCCGCATCGATCTGGTCGAGCGGGCCGAGGTCGGACCCAAGGCGCAAATCGATGTCGGGGCAATGCTCGCGAAAAGCGGGCGCCAGGTAGTGCATGTCGAGCACATCGCTCAGGAGCGCAACGCAAGGCATCAGGCCACCTTCGCGGACATGTCGGCCTGCGGCGCAAGGCGCGGCACGGCGTCGATCAGCTTGCGCGTGTAGGCGTGCTGCGGATCGTTGAGCACCTTCTGCGTCTCGCCGTACTCCACCACCTCGCCGCGCTGCATCACCGCGATGCGGTCGCACATCTGCCCGGCCACGCGCAGGTCGTGCGTGATGAAGACCATCGCGAGCTGGAACTGCGCGCGCACCTGCGCGAAGAGCTCCAGCACCTGCGCCTGCACCGACACGTCGAGCGCCGACACGGGTTCGTCGGCCACCAGCAGCTCGGGCTGCATCGCGAGCGCGCGGGCAATGCCGATGCGCTGGCGCTGCCCGCCCGAGAACTCGTGCGGATAGCGCTGCGCCGCATCGGCGCCCAGGCCCACGAGCTGCAGCAGCTCCATGGCCCGCGCCATTGCCTCGGCCTTGCCCACGCCCTGCGCGATGGGCCCGCCCGCAATGGCTGCGCCCACGCGGTGGCGCGGGTTGAGCGATGCGTACGGATCCTGGAACACCATCTGGATCTTGCCGGCCGCCGCGCTGCGGAAGTTGCGGCCCTGCGCGAGATTACGGCCCTTGAAGATGATGCGGCCGCTGTCGAAAGGCGCGAGCCCCACCAGGCAGCGCCCGACGCTCGACTTGCCCGAGCCCGACTCACCCACGAGACCCAAGGTTTCGCCGCGGTGCAGCTCGAAGCTGATGTCCTTTGCCGCCTGCACCGCGCGGCCGCGCTTGAACAGGCCGCCACTCGAACGGTAGGTCTTGCACAAGTCCTGCACCTGCAGCACGCGCGTGAGGTCGTCGTGCGGCACGGTCTGCGCCTGGCCGTCGGGGATGGCGGCGATGAGCTTGCGCGTGTAGGGGTGCTGCGGCGCGCCGAGCACCTGCGCGGCCGGGCCGCTCTCGACCACGTGGCCGGTCTGCATGACCACCACGTGGTCGGCGATTTCGCTGACCACGCCGAAGTCGTGCGTGATGAAGAGCACTGCCGTGCCGCGGCGCTGCTGCAGCTCGCGTATCAGCGCGAGGATCTGCGCCTGGGTGGTCACGTCGAGCGCGGTGGTGGGCTCGTCGGCGATCAGCAACACGGGCTCCAGCACCAGCGCGCAGGCGATCATCACGCGCTGGCGCTGGCCGCCCGAGAGGCGGAAGGGGTAGGCGTCGATCAGCAGTTCGGGGTCGGGCAGGCCCACGTCGGCCAGCGCCGCAAGGATGCGGCGTCGCTTCTCGGCCGCGGGCACACTGCCGTGCGCGTCGAACACCTCGCCGATCTGCTCGCCGATGCGCATCACCGGGTTCAGCGCGGTCATCGGCTCCTGGAACACCATGCCGATGCGCCGGCCGCGCAGCTCGCGCATCTGCGGCTCGGTGAGCTGCAGCAGGTCGTGGCCCTCGAACATGATGCGGCCCGCCACCGGCGCCACGTGCGGGCGCGGCAGCAGGCCCATGACGGCGTTGGCGATCATCGACTTGCCCGAGCCGGACTCGCCGACCACGCACAGCGTCTGGCCCGGCAGCACGGAGAGCGTGGCGCCCTCGACGGCCAGCGCGCGGTCGGCGCCCGAGGGCAGCGAGATGCTCAGGTCGACGATGTCGAGCACGGGGTGCAGGGGTTTCATGGGCGTCACGGTGGCGTTCATTTCTTACTTGCCCCTTCCGTGCAGCCGCGTGTTGAGGCCGTCGCTCAGGCCTTCACCCACGAGGTTGAGCGCGAGCACGGTCAGCACGATGGCCAGCCCCGGGAACAGCGCCATCCACCAGGCCTGGCGCAGCACGGTGCGCGCGGCGCCGACCATGTAGCCCCAGCTCATCTGGTTCGGATCGCCCAGGCCCAGAAAGCTGAGGCTGCTTTCGAGCAGGATGGCCGTGGCCACCATCAGCGAGGCCATCACGATGATGGGCGACATGGCGTTGGGCAATATCTGCGTGAGGATGATGCGCGGCGTCGACTGGCCCGCGAGCAGCGCGGCCTGCACGAAGTCACGCTGGCGCAGCGTGAGGAACTCGCTTCGCACGAGGCGCGCCACCGGCGGCCACGAAACGATGGCAATGGCCACGACGATGGACTTGATCGAAGGCTCGAAGATCGCCACCAGCACGATGGCCAGCGCGAAGCTCGGCACCGCCTGGAACAGCTCGGTGAAGCGCATCAGCGCGGCATCGATCCAGCCGCCGAAGTAGCCCGCGATTGCGCCGAAGGTAACGCCGATCAGCAGCGCCACGATGGTCGACACCACGCCGATCAACAGCGAAATGCGCGCGCCGTAGACCAGGCCCGCGAGGATGTCGCGACCGAGCGTGTCTGTGCCCAGCAGGAAGCCGGGCTCGGTCCAGGGGCGCACGAAGGGTTGCTCGACCATGGCCCACGGGTCGTTGGTGGCGAGCCACGGCCCGAGCAGTGCAACGGCTGCCACGATCAGCAGCACGACCATGCCGGCCACGGCGCCCTTGTTGCGGCGAAAGCGCCGCCAGAAATCGCTTTGCATCGTCGTCGTCATGTCAGCTCGATCCGCGGATCGACCAGGGTGTAGACCAGGTCGGTGATGAGATTGAAGAGCACTGCCATCGCCGCCGTCACCAGGAAGGCGCCGAGCAGCAGGCTGTAGTCGCGCTGCAGCAGCGCGTCGAACATCAGGCGGCCGATGCCGGGCCAGGCGAACACGGTCTCGGTGAGCACGGCGCCGCCGATCATCCCGCCGGCCTGGATGCCCGCCAGCGTGACCACCGGCAGCAGCGCGTTGCGCAGCACGTGCGCGCGCAGGATGCGGCCGGGCTTCACGCCCTTGGCGCGCGCGGTCTTCACGAAGTCCATCTGCGCCACCTCGAGCATCGCAGCGCGCGTCATGCGTGCGTAGACGGCCATGTAGAACAGCGCGAGCGTGAGTGCCGGCAGCACCAGGTGCTTGGCGACGTCGAGCGCCAGCGCGAAGCCGGTGTGGCCCGAGCCCACGGTCATGAGGCCGAAGCCCGGCAGCCATTCGAGCTGCACCGTGAACACCAGCACCGCCATCAGCGCGAGCCAGTACAGCGGCGTGGCATAGAACAGCAGCGCCACCACGGTGATGGCGCTGTCGACCCACGTGCCCGCGCGCCGCGCCGACAGCGCCCCCAGCGTGATGCCGAAGAGCAGCGAGAGCGCGAAGGCCGTGCCGGTGAGCAGCAGCGTGGCGGGCAGCCGGTCCATGATGAGCTTCAGCACCGGCTGCTGCTGGCGGTACGAGTAGCCGAGGTCGAGCCGCACCACCTTGCCGACGTAGGTGGCGAGCTGCGTCGACAGCGGCTGGTCGAGCCCGAACTGCGCGCGCAGCTGCGCCACGAACTGCGGGTCGGACGCGCCGGCCTCGCCGGCCAGCACCGACACCGGATCGCCCGGCGCGGCGCGCACCAGCATGAAGTTGACCGTCGCAATCAGCAGGATCGCCACCAGGCCCTGCAGCACGCGGGTCAACATGAACTGCGTACGTTTCATTCGGTCGTCACTCCGCGCGTCAGCCGACGCTTGCGTTGCCGAGGCTGTCGTTGAGGCCGATGCCCGAGCTCACGATGTTGCTGAGCTTGGTGCGGTAGAGCGTGGGGAAGTTGAGCTCCAGCAGCCAGGCCACGGGCACCTCGTCGAGCAGGATTTTTTGCGCCTGCAGGTAGATGGCCTTGCGCTTTTCCGGGTCGGTCTCGCGCGCACCGGAATCGAACAGCTCGTCGATCTTCGGGTTGGAGTAGCCCTCGACGTTGTTGAAGGGCGAGCCCTTGGCGATGTTGGCGGTGGTGTAGTTGCGCGCCACGCCCAGCGCCGGGTCGCCGTACTGGTAGACGTAGGTGAAGGCGAGGTCGTAGTCCCAGTCGTTCAGGCGCTGGTTCCAGCCGGCCACGTCGGTGGCGGTCATCTCGACCTTGATGCCGGCCTGTGCCAGGTTCTGCTTCAGGATCTCGGCCTGCCGCGACCAGGTCTCGCCGTAGGGCAGCGGCAGCAGCCGCAGCGTCTCGCCCTTGTAGCCCGATTCGGCCAGCAGCTTCTTGGCCGTTTCCACGTTGCGCGGGTACTTGGCGACGTCGGTGCTGTAGAACTTGATGTTGCTGTTGAAGGGGCCGGTGGCGGGCTTGGCGAAGCCCTGCCATGCGATCTTGGCCATGGCCTCGCGGTCGATGGCGAACATCACGGCCTGGCGGAACTTGACGTTGTCCATCGGCGCCTTGCGGTTGTTCAGCCACAGCCACGAATGCGGCGCGAAGAACTCCCAGCCCTTGGTGGTGACCGCGACGCCCGGCAGCTTGGACAGGCGCTGCACGTCGAAGTACTCGACCGCGCCGCCGGGCACCAGGTCGACCTTGCCCGATTCGAAGGCCGCGGCGCGCGAGGCCGCGTCGGGAATGACGTGGAAGTAGACGCTGTCGACCAGCGGCACGTCTTTCACGTGGTACTTGTCGTTGGCCACGAGCTGGATGTACGAGCCCTTGACCCACTCCTTGAACTTGAACGGCCCGGTGCCGATGGGCGTGGCGTTGGCGGGGTTGGTCGCGAAGTCGGTGCCTTCGTAGATGTGCTTCGGGATCATCGGCATGCTGCCGACCTCGAAGATGCCGATGAAGGGGCCGAAGGGGTACTTGAGCTTGAACTCGACGGTGAGCGGATCGACCGCGCGGATGCTTTCCACCGCAGCCAGATTGGCCCGCAGGCGCGCATGCGTCTTGCGCAGGAACACGTCGGCCGAGAACACCACGTCGGCCGAGGTGAAGGGCTTGCCGTCATGCCAGGTGACGCCGGGCTTGAGCTTGAAGGTGTAGAGCGTGCCTTCCTTGTTGACGGTCCACGCGGTGGCCAGCGAGGGCAGCGGGGTGATCTTCTCGTCGTAGCGCAGCAGGCCTTCGTAGATGTTGCCGGAGATCATCTGCGTGGGGCCGTTCTGCGTGATGCCCAGCATCAGCCCCGGCGGCTCCGGCTGGACGACGGCGTTGATCACGCCGCCCTTCCTGCCCGCGGCCAGAAGATGCAGGGGAACGCCGGCCAGCGTCAGGCCGGCGGTGGCAGCGGCACCCATCTGGATGAGGTTGCGACGTTTCATGAGGGCGAACTCCTTCTGGCTCTTTCGAGGTGGTGGACAGGGTCAGGGGGACGGGAGGGGAAAGCGGGGGGTAGCGGCTCAGTCGCGGAACGACGTGGCCGGTGCGGGCTCGATGCGCTGCAGCATCGCGCGCCATTCGCGCGCGTTCGGGTCGGATTGGCCGGGCAGGTGGCTGCCGCCGCCGGCCTCGTACTGCTGCGCGGTCTTTTCGCAGACCTCGGCCGGCACCGGGTACACCGGCAGGCCGCTCGACTGGATGGCCACCTGCACGCGGCAGGCACGCTCCAGGTTCAGCATCAGGATGAAGGCTTCCGACACCGTGCGGCCCAGCGTCACCAAGCCGTGGTTGCGCAGGATGAGCGCGCGCGCCGTGGGGCCCAGGTCGGCTACGAGGCGTTCGCGCTCCTCGGGGTCGAGCGCGATGCCCTCGAAGTCGTGATAGACCACGCGCTGATAGAACTGCAGCGCCCACTGGTTGCAAGGCTGCAGCCCGCCGGCCAGCGACGACACCGCCACGCCCGCCACCGTGTGGGTGTGCAGCACGCAGGCCGCGTCGTGGCGCGCCGCGTGCACCGCGCTGTGAATGGTGAAGCCGGCCGGGTTCACGTCGTAGGGCGAGTCGTCGAGGATGCGGCCTTCCAGGTCGATCTTGACCAGCGACGAGGCGGTGATGTCGCGGAACAGCATCCCGAAGGGGTTGATCAGGAACTGGTCTTCGGTTCCCGGCACACGCGCGGAGATGTGCGTGTAGATGCTGTCGTCCATGCCGTAGTGCGCCACCAGCCGGTAGGCCGCGGCCAGGTCTTGTCGGACCTGGCGCTCGGCGTCTGAGACGGGCGGGGCCTTGCGGTCCACTGCGTGCAGTTGCATATCGCGTTCCTTTCCACAGGCCCGGCCGGGCGGGCCTTGCCTTGTTGATGGGTTCGTCGGATTGACTGCGAGCTGTCGACAGTCAACCAGCGACAGTCTTAAGCAATATGCGGGCCCGCGTGATGGGGTAAGCCCTTGGGTGGCCCTCCAGACCGGTGCCGCTCAGAGGGCGGAACACAAAAAAGCCGGCGGCGCGCACCCGAAAATGCGCGCCGCCGGCGTGGTTGGAGGCTGTCGTTCGTGCGCCCAAGCGCACCGATGGAGTGCTAGGGCAGGCGCCCTTCCTGGCGCAGCCGTGCGCCGATGCGCCGGATTTCGGCCTCGCCCTGGTCGAGCGTCGCCCGGCTGGTGTGCACCGAGTAGTGGCCCATCACCAGCTCGTGCGGGTGCTTCGCCGCCGAGCCCAGCACGAAGGACGTGTCGCCACGGGCCACGAAGTCGATGACCGCGCTCGACTCCTCGAACACCGCGAGCTCGCCGCTGCCGATCGGGCCGCCCCTGTCATCTCCCGTCTCGAGCGCGCCTTCGTTGACCGCGACCCAGCCCACCGTGTGACCGGCGGGCGGCACGTAGCTCCAGCGTTCGCCGTCTTTCAGCTGCACGGCCAAGTAGTTGATCGGAGCCGGTGCCGCGATGGCGCTCTGCGCCGCGCCGTAGCGCCCGAGCAGCACACGCGCCGGGCCCTCCTGCGGCACCTGCGAGGGCGCGAGGTACATGCTTTGCGCCGGCGCGTTCTCTTCCGAAGCCGGCAGCGCCACCCACAGCTGGAAGCCGCGCACGCGCTTCACGTCCGGCGCGGGTCCGCCGGTGTGCCACACGCCGTTGCCGGCGCGCATCCACTCCACGCCGCCGCCGAGCAGCGTGCCTTGCTCGCCGGTCGTGTCCTCGTAGAGCGTGTCGCCCTCGATCAGGTAAGTGAGCGTGGCAATGCCTGAGTGCGGGTGCAGGCCGAAGCCCTTGTGGCCGCCCGTGGTGTCGAAGCCGAAGAGGTCGAGGAACACGAAGGGCTTGAGAAACTCGCCCAGGTCGCCGGGGCTCATCAGCCGCACGATGCCGCCGTGCTGCGAACCGCGCGTGCGGTAGACGATGGCGCGGGCCAGCGTTTCGACAGCAGCGGTGGTCATACAGCCTCCCTCGCCGTCTTCAGCGCCTGGGCCCACCAGGCGATGTCGTCGAGCATGCCGGTGGCCGACTGCGCGAGGTGCGGGAAGTCGTCGAAGCTCTTGCCCTGCTGCCAGATGCCGAGGAACTCGACCATGCCGATGTGCACGGCGTTGCGCACCGGCGCCATCTGCATCTCGACCGCCACCAGCCGCAGTTGCTCCACGGCCCGCGCCGCGCCCACGCCGCCGTAGCCTACGAAGCCGATCGGCTTGCGGATGAATTCCTTGTAGGCCCAGTCGATCGCGTTCTTCAGCACCGCGCTCGGGCCGTGGTTGTATTCGGGCGTGACGACGACCAGGCCGTCGAAGGTGGCCAGCTTGGCCTGCCAGCGCTGCGCGGCCTCATTCTTCACCGGCCCCCAGGCCGGCGCGCCCGCCTCGTTGAAGAAGGGCAGCGGATGGTCACGCAGGTCGACCAGCTCGAAGGCGAGGTCGGTGCGCTGCTTGGCGATCTCGTGGATCCATTGCGCGGGCTTCTCTCCGAAGCGGCCTTCGCGGGTCGAGCCGAGGATGATGCCGACGCGGGGTTGTTGCTGGGTCATGGGGTACTCCAAATAAAGTTGAAGAAAGAGTTCAGGCCGCTGTGACGGCCGGCCGGGACACGGGCCGCAGGCGCCAGGCGACAAAGCCCGACAGCAGCGCCAGCACCATTGCCGGCGCAGGGTTGCCGCCGATCAGCACCAGGTGCGTGGCCACGCCGCAGACCATGGTCGCGGCCAGCAACAGGCCACCGAAGAAGCCGGTTGCAGGCACGAGCAGCAGCAGCGCACCGCCGACCTCGACCAGGCCCGTCACGTAGCGGAACCATTGGCCGAAGCCGATCGCGTCGAACACCTGGACCATCTGCGGCACGCCAGCCAGCTTGGAAGCACCGGCGGCGCCGAAAGCCAGCGCAAGCAGGATGCGAACGCCCCAGACGATGCGGCGCTGCATGGGAGAGGAAGTAGATGAAGAAGTCATGGGCATAAGGTTAGGCACGCACCCATTGATCGACTAGACGGTAGAGTCGGATTGCACTCATCCAAAAATTAAAGGAATCAACCCGCCATGTTCGACCTCAACGACGTCGCCATGTTCGTGCAGGTGGTGCGCCACGGCAGCTTTGCCGAGGCGGCCCGGCGGCTGGGCTTGCCGCCCAACACCGTGAGCCGGCGCATCCAGCAGCTCGAATCGCAACTGGGCACGCGGCTGATGCAGCGCTCGACACGCAAGCTGACGCTGACCAGCGCCGGGCAGGATTTTCATGACCGGTGCGCGGGGCTGGTCGACGGGCTGGCTGCGGCCGGGCAGGCGCTGGTGGCCGGAGGCCAGGAGCCCAGCGGCCTCGTACGAGTGGCGGCGCCGGCGGATTTTTTCGATTTCTTCCCGATGGAATGGGTGTCCGACTTCCTGGCCGCGCATCCGCTGGTGAAGCTCGACTTCGTGCTCAGCGACGCGGCCGCCGACCTCATCGCGGAGCAGATCGACGTGGCCTTCCGCGGCGGTGTGCTGCGCGATTCGGGGTACATCGGCCGGCGGCTGGCCACCCGCAGCGGCGGCCTGCTGGCAAGCCCCGCCTACATCGCGCAACGCGGGGAGCCCACAACATTGCAGGAGCTGGCGGACCACGACTGCGTGACGCCACCGCACCCCAGCGGCCACACGATCTGGCGCCTCACGGGTCCCGAGGGGGTGGAAGAAGAAGTGCAGGTCACCGGCCGGTTCACCGGCAACACCGCCCAGGCACTGCGCAAGGCGGCGCTGGCCGGGCTGGGCATTGCGCAGCTGCCGCCGGCGATGGCGACGCGCGACGAACAGGAAGGGCGGCTGGTGCGGGTGCTGCCGCAGTACGAGTACACCGACCGGGGGCTCAGCGTGGTCTACCCGAGCCGCAAGCACCTGCCGCTGGCGGTGTCGGCCTTCATCGACCTGGTGATGAGCAAGCTCGACCACATGGACATGCTGCAGGAGCTGCCGTCTTCCGGGAAGGCTCAGGGCCTTTTCGTTTCCACTGAAAATGCCACCCCATGAAAATCGAAAAAGACACCGTCGTCACCATCAAGTACAAGGTCTCCGACGCCCAGGGCAAGCTCATCGAAGCGAGCCCCGAGCCGATGGCCTACCTGCATGGCGGCTACGAGAACACGCTGCCCAAGATCGAGGAAGCCCTCGATGGCAAGGAAAAGGGCTACCAGACCGTGCTGAACCTCGCGCCCGAAGACGCTTTCGGCCAGCGCGACGAGACGCTGGTGCGAAGCATTCCCAAGACCGACTTTCCGCCGGGCGTGAAGGTCGGCGGCCAGTTGCAGGGCCGGCTCGACGACGGCACCGAGCATGTCTTCACCGTCATGAAGATCAAGGGCCCGGTCGTGCTGCTCGACGGCAACCATCCATGGGCCGGCAAGGCGCTGCGCTTCAGCCTGCAGGTGACGGATGTGCGTGCGGCGCTGCCGGTGGAGATCGAGCACCGGCATGTGCATGGGGCGCACGGGCACCATCACTGAGGCGATGGCGGTTCGTTAGGCCGCCCGGTCAGTTCTTCTTCCAGAACCGCGGCGCATCCTCGATCTTCGCCAGCGCCTTGTGGCAGGCCTTCGCGCCGGCTGCATGCCGCGCGGTGAACCATCCCACCGCAAACCACGCACGCGCATCGCGCGCGGTGGCCTCTCGGTACAGCGCGAGCGCGACGGCCTCGTCGTTGAACTCGCCCAGCGCATCCTGCGCGGGGCGCAGCGCCTTCAGGTAGCGCGCGGCGGCGCTGCCGTCTTCCTTCTCGAACAGCGGCGCCACGAACTCGGCGAGGTAGCGCAGGCGCTTGAGTCGCTTGCGCACGCGGTGCTGGCTTTCGGTATCGAGCGACTCGAAGCGCTCACCGTCGCGCAGCACCTGTTTGTGCAGGCGCTGCAGGCGTTTGCGCAGCAGGCGGCGCACGGCATTGGCGTTGATGGGCGCGGGTGCCGAAGGAACTGCCGGGCTGTCTTCGGTGGCGACGGTCGCCGGTGCGGCTTCCACAGGCTTCGCAGCGGTAAAGCCAATCAGCGAAACGAGCACGTTCTGGAACGCCGGGGCGCGCACGATGTCACCGGGCGATAGCGTGCTGGCCGCTGTATCGCCGCCGGCCAGCGGATCGAAGTCCGGCGCACCCGCCTCGCGCAGCCGGGGCTGCGCGAGCTTCACGACCTGTTCGCGATCACGCAATGCGCCCAGCGCGCGGAAGGCGTCGACCAGCGGCGGCTCCCATTCGGCCGTGTCGAACTGGCCCAGCTCCGGCAGCTCGCGCAACGCCGTGCGTAGCCGGCGGATGCCGATGCGCAGCTGGTGGATCTGCTCTTCATCGGCACTCCCCGCGGCGATCTCGCTGGCATTGGGCAGCATCTGCGCCAGGCACGATGCCACCACGGCCTGCTGCACGGCTCGCCCGTCGGGGTGCTGCGTGGCGAAGCGTGGCGCTTCGGCCTTCGCCGCTTCGACGGTCTCCTGCGCCGCGAGCAGGCGCGCGCCGCGCTCCGCCTTCGACACGGTGCTGAACCACAGCCCATGCTGCTGCGACCAGCGCCGCGCGAGCGACACAAGGCCCTGCACGTCGCCGCGCTTAAGTTCCAGCTCCAGCTCGCACACCGGCGATTCGCGCTGCTCGGGCGTGCCCGCGTGCGCGACGACCTTGCCGATGTCGAGCGCCATCTCCACCACCGCGCCGCCGGGCCCGGTGACGCGCACGTCGCGTGTGAGCCGCACGATGTCGGTCGATTGCCGCTCTACCAGCGGCACGTCGCCCCCTTCGGCCAGCAGCTTCGAAAGCCGGTCGCCCACGGGCGTGCCCTGATGGCGCTGCGGATCGATCTGCGGCGCCGCAGCAGCCGTACCCAGGTCGACGTTGTGCTCCAGCCGGTGCAGCGCGTTGTCGCCGGTGGCCTTCACGGTCTGCACCCAGCGCCGGCCTTCCTTGCGCAGCCGCAGCACCATGCCGTCGGCGGCGAGCCGCTGGTCGGCGGTGTCGAAGTAGCGGGCCTGCAGGCGCGTGCGCACGACGGCGCCACGCTTCAGGGCGGCTTCGACGGCCTTCAGGCGGCCGGCGGGAATGCAGAACTTGAACTCGATTTCCATGGCGGCCATGATGCCCCGTCTTTTTTCTCATGCGCAACGTCGCATCGGGTACTCTGGGGCACGCCGCCCTTGCCAACCGTTGCGAGCACGGGGATGGCTTCCTCGATTGCGAACAACCGGTTTAGCGTGGTTGCTCATCGGTCTGCAACTCCACCAGCGCCCGGTACAGTTGCTCGGCTGAGATCGGCTTGTGCAGCAGTGGAATACCGCTGGCCAGGGCTTCGCGCAGGCGCTCCGAGGCAGTGTCGCCGGTGATGATGAGGGCGGGTGTATGACGCCCCCCCTGCCGATGCAATTGCTGACGCAATTCAGTGATGGCGTGAGCCCCGGTGCGTGGCCCGCGCAGTCGATAGTCGCTGATGATGCATGCAGGGGGGTTTTGCAGGGCCAGCGGCA
The DNA here is from genome assembly GCF_900111625.1 of Variovorax sp. OV084. Lineage (NCBI taxonomy): Bacteria > Pseudomonadati > Pseudomonadota > Betaproteobacteria > Burkholderiales > Comamonadaceae > Variovorax > Variovorax sp. OV084. The sequence goes on from NZ_FOII01000003.1 coordinate 296,520, forward strand.
GTGCTTCCTCCAGGGATTCGGCGTTGTCGCAGGGGCAGCCCCAACTTTGCAGCAGGTGCGCCATGGCGCTGCGCACAGCGGCATCGTCGTCGATCACCAGTACCCGCATGGGTTGCAACTGCGGCCCTTTTTGTCGCGGAGGCGGCACGGGTGCTACCGACAGGGGTAGCTCCAGCCGGAACACGCTGCCCCGCTCAGGCTTGGATGACAAGGTCAGCCCATGGCCCATTGATCTCGCCAGTCCGTCGGCAATGGCCAGGCCGAGCCCCAGGCCTTTGTGCCGGTCGCGCTCGGGGTTGCCCAGTTGGTGAAACTCCCGAAAGATGGCTTGCTGGTCGGCTGGCGCGATGCCTATGCCGGTGTCCCACACCTCGACGCTCACGGTGTGCCGGCGTTTTCGGCAGCCAACCAGCAGGCCGCCGCGCTGGGTATAGCGGATGGCGTTGGAGACCAGGTTGCGCACCACCATGCCGACCAGGATGGCATCGGATTGCACGGCAAGCCGGGTTTCCCGCGAGCGGTAGACCAGCCCCTTGGCATCGGCCAGCGGAGCGAAGTCGTTCTCGATCTGGTAGAGCAGGTCTTGCAGGAGAAAGGGTTGTATCTGGGGCTGCACGACACTGGCTTCGATGCGCGAAAAGTCCAGCAGGGTGTTGAGCATGTCGCTGGAGGCGCGCCAGGCCGACTGGGTGCTGACCAACACCTCGCTTTGATACGGTGACAGCGGGGTACGCGACAGCACGTCCAGAAACATGCCTTGGGCGTGGATCGGCTGGCGCAAGTCGTGGCTTGCGGCGGCCAGGAAACGCGACTTGGCCAGGTTTGCCTGTTCGGCCGCTTCTTTCTGGACATGCAGGCGTTCGGCCAGGTCAGCAATCTGGAAGCGAGCCCGCAACGATTCGGTCAGCTTGTCGTTGAGCGTCCGGGCAAAGCGCACCGCCAGCAGCGAATAGGCAAAAATCGTCAGGGCGACGGCCTGGTACAAGCGATTGCCAAGCATCAGGTTGCCCGCGACGGCACTCACCGCGCAGGGCAGGAAAAAGGCATGGAAGGTCGGCAGATGGATCGTCTGCGAAATCAGGGAGCTCGAGACCATGCCGGCCAGCATGAGGGTGACCAGCAAGCGGTGCTCAATGTCGCCGTACTGGAGCAAGCACAGAGCACCACCAGCCCACAGCAATCCCGAGGCGAGCGACAGGACCGTGTGCAGATGAATCCGGCGGCCCACCTCCGCTTCCGTAACGCTCTGGTGCCGCAGCCACCACCAGCATGCCAGGCGCACCAACGCGTGCCCAACCAGCAACCCGCTCCACACCAGCAGCACGGCCAGAGGAATAACCTCGTTCATCACCCACAGCAGTGCAGTGGCCACCAACAGGCTGCCAAGGACGATGAAGGGCACGTTGCTCTGCAACGTGATGAACTGATGCAACTGGATCTGGGATTCGGCCTTGGAAGACAGGGGCGAAGGAGCGGGAGACGGGTTCATCTAGGCAACCTTCGGAAACTACCAGGGCCTGCGCTGTTTCACGTTGAGGATTTGCTTACGCAACGCCCCCTGTCCGCCCTCGGGCGGACAGGGGGCGTTGCGCAAGTCCGGTTAACCAATCAGCCCGTTTTGGCGTGCCGCAAACGTGGCCTGCGAGCGGCTGTTGACCCCCAGCAAGCCCAGGACCGCTTGCACATGTCCGCGCACGGTGAACTCCGACACCTGCAGGCGCCGGGCAATGAGCTTGTTGGGCAGACCCTCGCACAGCAGGTCCAGCACCTCGCATTGGCGGGGGGTCAGCCGGGGCACGGTGGGCTTTGCCGGGGCGGTGCCGGCGAGGGGCGGCTGCTGCAGATGCGCCAGGGTTTGGCGAATCACTGAGATGATCTTGTCCGGGGTATCGCCCTTGGAGACGAAAGCCGCCGCGCCGCGTGCCAGGGCCTGGGCGATGGTGTCGGGCGTCGCGATGGAGGACAGCATCACCACCGGCACCTGTGGCCAGCGCTGCCGAAGCAGCCCCAGCCCCTCCAGTCCGTTGACACCCTGCAGCTGGATGTCGAGCAGCACCAGCGCGGGGGGCTCGTCCGTCGTGCGCACGGCTTGCTCCAGGGATGCCGCCTCCAATACCTCGACGTCGGCCATGCCCTGCAGCAAAACCAGACGCAGACCCGAGCGGAAAAGCGCGTGGTCGTCGATGAGCAGCAAATGCATGAGCGACATGCGCAAATTAAAACATTGGTTGCAAAGAGTTTCAATCAGTCAATATTGACTATATGCGGGCCGGTGCGCCCTGGGCAGCATGCAATTTTTTCATGCAAAAAACAGGGGCTATTTCTCCATGAACCACGCCTACCGCCTCGTCTGGAGCGACGCCGCCGCACGCTTCGTGCCTGCCCCCGAGACCGCCAAGGGGCGCGGCAAGTCGTCAGGCCGTGGCGCTGCCGTCGTGGCGCTCTGTGTGGCGCTGCTGGCCAGCGGCGCGTGGGCTGGCCCCAGCGGTGGCAGCGTGAGCGCCGGTAGCGGCAGCATCAGCCAGAGCGGCGCCACCACCACCATCACCCAGGCCAGCCAGAACCTGTCCATCAACTGGGCCAGCTTCGGCATTGCCGCCGGAGAACGCGTCAACTTCGTGCAGCCCGGTGCCAGCGCCATTGCGCTGAACCGGGTCGTTGGCTCCGAGTCCTCGGTCATCAACGGCAGCCTGAGCGCCAACGGTCAGGTGTGGATCCTCAACCCCAACGGCGTGCTGTTCGGCAGCACGGCCAGCGTCAACGTCGGTGGCCTGGTGGCCTCCACGCTGAGCCTGAGCGATGCCGACTTCCTGGCCGGCAAACGCAGTTTCAGCGCGAATGGAGGCCAGGGCACGGTGGTCAACCAGGGCAGCCTGACCGGCGGCTACGTGGCCCTCTTGGGCAAGCAGGCCGGCAACAGCGGCACCATCACCACCGCCAACGGCACGGCGGCACTGGCCGCGGGCGACAAGATCACGCTGGACTTCAGCGGCAGCAGGCTGCTGTCGGTGCAGGTGGACGAAGGCACCCTGAACGCCCTGGCCGAGAACAAGGGACTGATCCGCGCCGACAACGGCAAGGTGATCCTCACGGCCAGCGCCAAGGATGCGCTGCTGAACACGGTGGTCAACAACGAGGGCGTGATCGAAGCCAAGGGCATCGATGCCGCGGGCGGCACCATCCTCTTGCTGGGCGGCCTCACCGGCGGCACCGTCAAGGTGGCGGGCACGCTGGACGCCTCGGCCAGCGGCGCCCACGACGGCGGCTTCATCGAGACCAGCGGCGCGCATGTGCAGGTGGCCGGTGGGGCGAAGGTCAGCACGCTGTCGGAGACAGGCAAGACCGGCACCTGGCTGGTCGACCCGACCGACTTCACCGTCAGCGCCGGCAGCGCGGCCGGCACCACGAGCGGCATCGGCGCCGACACGCTGTCGGCCAACCTGGCAACGACCAACGTCACGCTGGCCACCGACAACAGCACGGGCACGGACAGCGGCGACATCAACGTCAACGCGGCGGTGAGCTGGGGGGCCAACACCACGCTGACGCTGAATGCGTACCACGACATCAACATCAATGCAGCCATCACTGCCACGGGCACCAGCGCCGGGTTGGTGCTCAACCACGGCAACTACGCCAGCACAGGAACGGTCACCAGCGGCACCGACTACAACGTGAAGGCGCCCATCACCTTGAGCGGTGCCAACGCCACGCTGGGCATCAATGGCACCAGCTACACGCTGATCCACAGCATGGCGCAGCTCGATGCCATTGACAGCACCGGCCTGGGCGGCAACTACGCGCTCGCGCAGGACCTCGATGCCGGCGGCATCACCTACACCAGTGCGCTGGTGGGCTCGGCCAGCACCCCCTTCAGCGGCCGCTTTGCAGGCCTGGGCCATGCCATCTCGAACCTGACCATCAGCGCCGGCAGCGCCGACTACGTGGGCCTGTTCGCGCAAAACTTCGGCACCCTCCGTGATCTGGGCCTGGTCGGCGGCAGTGTGTCGGGCGGCGACCGCGTCGGCGGCCTGGCAGGCTACAGCGGCGTCAGCGGCAGCATCAGCAACGCCTATGTCGCCGGCAGTGTTTCGGCAACTGGCGACGACGTCGGCGGGCTGGTGGGCCGGAACTACGGCACGATCAGCAGCTCTCATGCCACCGGCAGCGTTGCCGGAACCAGCGACAACGTCGGCGGGCTGGCGGGCTGGAACAGCGGCAGCATCAGCGACGCTTATGCCACGGCCAGCGTTTCGGCGGCCGGCTTCAACGCCGGCGGGCTGGTGGGCTGGAACGACGGCGGCACGATCAGCAACGCCTATGCCACCGGCAGCGTTTTGGCAACTGCCGGCTCCGCCGGCGGGCTGACAGGCACGAACGGCGGCAGCATCAACGACGCCTATGCTACCGGCAGCGTTTCAGGAGACACCGCCGTCGGCGGGCTGGCGGGCGTGAACGCTGGCAGCATCAGCAACGCCTATGCCGCCGGCAGCGCCTCGGGAACCAGCTACGTCGGTGGGGTGGTGGGCTGGAACCTTGGCAGCATCAGCAACGCCTATGCCACCGGCAGCGTCTCGGGGGGCGCCAACGTTGGCGGGCTGGTGGGCTTGAACGACGGCAGCATCGGCAACGCCTACTGGGACAGCAGCACCACGGGCCAAGGCGCCGCGGTGGGTACGAACAGCGGCACGGTCACCAGCGTCAACGCTGTCACCAGCGGCACCGCCTACAGCCACGGCAGCTATACCAACCTCGGCACCTGGACCGAAACGGTTTCGGGCTCCGGCGTGTGGGTGGCCAAGGACGGCAGCGGCAACCCGCAGTGGGTGATGGTCGAAGGCGCGACCCGCCCGTTCCTGTACAGCGAGTACTCCACCAGCATCCGCAACGCCCACCAGCTGCAGCTGATGGCCTACAACCTCTCCGCCAGCTACAGCCTGGCCGCCGATGTCGACGCCAGCGAAACCGCCGGCGCCAACCCCAGCGGCATGTGGACCACGGCCGGCTTCTCGCCGGTGGGCAATGACACGGTGGCGTTCAGCGGCAGCCTGGACGGCCAAAGCCACACCATCACTGACCTGGTGATCAACCGCGGCACGACGTCGAAGGTCGGGCTGTTCGGCCAGGCCGGCAGCAGCAGCGTGATCCAAGGCGTCGGCCTGCTGGGCGGCAGAGTCACCGGCCGCGACGAGGTGGGCAGTCTGGTGGGCCACAACGAAGGCGGCATCAGCAATGCTTACGCCACGGGAACCGTCAGCGGGGCCAACAGTGTGGGCGGCCTGGTGGGCTTCAACTTCGGCGGCAACATCAGCAATTCCTTTGCCACGGGCGATGTCAATGGCGCCGGCGACAGCGTTGGTGGCCTGCTGGGATTCAGCTACGCCGGCAGCATCAGTGGTGCCCACGCCACGGGTGCCGTCGATGGCTCCGGCAACGATGTCGGCGGCCTGGTGGGCCACAGCGCCGGCAGTGGCGGCAGCATCAGCGATGCCTACGCCACCGGCGCCGTCAATGGCACCGGCAACGATGTCGGTGGCCTGGTGGGCTACAACCGCGGCAGCATCAGCAATTCATACGCCACTGGTGCCGTCACCAGCGCGGGCAACCATGTCGGTGGACTGACGGGCCTTCTCGACCTTGGCAGCATCAGCAATGCATACGCCACGGGCGCTGTCAGCAGTTCCAACGCAGCTGGGGTCGTGGGCGGCCTGGTGGGCTACAACTCCCTCGGCAGCATCGGCAACGCCCATGCCACGGGAGCTGTCAGCGGTGTCGCCTCCCTGGGCGGCCTGGTGGGCTACAACTACAGCGGCAGCATCAGCGATGCCTACGCCACGGGTAACGTCAGTGGTTCCGGCATCAATGTCGGTGGCCTCGTGGGCCTCAACGACGGCAGCATCGGCGCCGCCCACGCCACGGGGGCCGTCAGCGGGACCACCGCGGTGGGCGGCTTGGTGGGCCGCAACAGCGGCAGCATCGGCAGTTCCTACGCCATCGGCACCGCCACGGGCACGGACGACGTGGGCGGGCTGGTGGGCTTCAACTTCAGCGGCACCAACAGCATCAACAATGTCTACGCCATGGGCGCCGTCAGTGCATCCAATGACTATGCCGGCGGTCTGGTGGGCCGAAGCGGCGCTGGCAGCATCAGCAATGCCTACGCCACCGGGGCCGTCAGTGCGTCCAATGCCTATGCAGGCGGCCTGATGGGCTGGAATGCCGGGAGCGTCCTCAACACCTACGCCACCGGCGCCGTCAGCAGCTCCGGCGTTCTGGGCAGCCTGGTGGGCCACAACGCCGGCAGCATCACGGCATCGTTCTGGCTCGGTGCGGGCAACACTGGCGTTGGCACCCAAGCGGGGTCGGTCGATGCGCTGACGCGCGGCCTGAGCGGCAGCGAAGCCACCAGCGCCAGCATCTACAGCGCCGCCGGCTGGGACATCGCCACCACCGGCGGCACCAGCACGGTGTGGCGCATCTACGAGGGCAACACCATGCCCTTGCTGCGCAGCTTCCTGACCGCGCTGACCGTCACGGCCGGCAACGTCAGCAAGACCTATGACGGCACGACCAGCTTCAGCAGCAGCTACACCCTCAGCGATCCAGGTGCCAACACCGGCCTCATCTTGGGGACCGCGAGCTACGACACCAGCAGCAAGAATGTGGGCAGTTACGCCATCACCGTCGGCGGCCTGTATTCCAGCCAGCAGGGCTACGACCTGATTTCAGCGGGTACGGCCAGCATCACCGCCGCCACGCTGACCGTCAGCGGCGCGACTGCGGCCGACAAGACCTATGACGGCACGACTGCCGCCACGGTCAGCGGCGGCAGTTTGAGCGGCCTGGTCGGCGGCGACACCGTGGCGCTGAGCCAGAGCGGCAGCTTCAGCGACAAGAACGCCGGCACCGGCAAGACCGTCACCGAGACTTTCGCCATCAGCGGCAGCGATGCCGGCAACTACGTGCTGGCCAGCAGCAGCGGCGCGACCACGGCAAACATCAATGCCGCCACGCTGACCGTCAGCGGCGCGACTGCGGCCGACAAGACCTATGACGGCACGACTGCCGCCACGGTCAGCGGCGGCAGTTTGAGCGGCCTGGTCGGCGGCGACACCGTGGCGCTGAGCCAGAGCGGCAGCTTCAGCGACAAGAACGCCGGCACCGGCAAGACTGTCACCGAGACTTTCGCCATCAGCGGCAGCGATGCCGGCAACTACGTGCTGGCCAGCAACAGCGCCACCACCACGGCCAGCATCACCGCCGCCGCGTTGACGGTCACCGCCAACAACGACAGCCGCGTCGCCGACGGCAGTGCCTACAGCGGCGGCAATGGCGTCAGCTACAGCGGCTTCGTCAATGGCGAGACCGCAAGCGTGCTCAACGGCAGGCTGGTCTATGGCGGCAGCGCCCAGGGCGCCACCGCGGCCGGCAGCTACAGCATCGCGGCCGGCGGGCTGAGCTCGGGCAATTACACGCTGAGCTATGTCGACGGTGCGCTGGTGATCAGCGCGGCGGCGCCCAGCCCCGCTCCGTCGAGCCCCGTGCCATCCAGCCCCGTGCCGTTGAGCCCCGTGCCGTCGAGCGCCAACCCGTCGCTTGGCGATGCGCAGCAGCGCGCAGTGGCCAGCCTGGCCGACTGGCCGAAGCCGCCGGCCAATCCGCACGAGCCGCTGCGCATCGAGTATTGCGGTCTGAACATGGACCAACCCGCGACCGACTTCTTCACCCGCAACGAGAACAAGCTTTCATGCATGTCACGCCTCGAATCCCGCTGAGCCTGCTTTCTACCGCCCTGGCTCTGGTTCCCACCATCGCCGTCGGCCAGGTCCGCACGCTCCCCGATGCCGGCCAGATCCTGCAGGAACCCCGTGCTCCGCAGCCGATCCCCAGCACCGGAGCTCCGGCCCTGACCATCGACAAGCCCGGCGCCGGTAGCGTGGCCGAGGGCGGTGCCCAGGTTCGCGTGGTGGCCATCCACTTCAGCGGCAACACCGCCTTCGGCAGCGCCGCCCTGGAAAGCCTGCTGGCCGACGCCATCGGCAAGGAACAGACCTTTGCCGACCTCAGCCGCCTGGCCGCGCGCGTGACGCGGCATTACCGGGAGGCGGGCTATCTTGTCGCCCGGGCCTACCTGCCGGCGCAAGAGCTCAAGAACGGCGTGCTCGACATCGCCGTGCTGGAGGGCAACCTGGGCCAGGTCAGCATCACCAACAACGCCGGCCTCAAGGACTCGGCCCTTGCTCCCTTGAGCGCCCTGCCGCTGAACGCCCCGGTGCAAGCCCAAAGCCTGGACCGCACCCTGCTCACACTGTCGGACCTGCCGGGCACCCGCGTGCAGTCCACTCTGCGCCCGGGCACGACCGTGGGGGCATCGGACCTGCTGGTGGAGGTGGACAAGACCCGCGCCATCCAGGGCATTGCCGATATCGACAACTTCGGCAGCACCTACACCGGGCAGTACCGCGTGGGCACCAGCCTGTACTGGAACAATCCGCTGGACCGGGGCGACCAGATGAGCTTGCGGCTGCAGGCCAGCAACACCAGCATGCACTACGCGCGCCTGGGCTACCAGCTGCCGCTGGGCGCCAGCGGCACGCGCGTGGGCGTGGCCGTGTCGCACCTCGACTATCGCCTGGGCAAGGACTTTGCGGCACTGGATGCCGACGGCAAGGCCGATACCGTCAGCCTGTATGTGCGCCAGCCCTTGCTGCGCAGCCTGGAGAACAACTGGTATGCCCAGCTCCAGGTGGACGCCAAGAATCTGCGCGACACCGTGGGCAGCACCGCCACCACGTCGGTGCACCAGCTGCGCAATGTCGTGCTGGGGCTGCACGGCGACTGGCAGGATACGCTGGGTGGTGCTGCCGGCAACAGCCTGGCCGTGAACCTGACCACCGGCCAACTGCGGCTGGACAATGACAGCCTGGCGCAAGACGCGGCCAGCACCCAAAGCGCCGGGCACTTCAGCAAGCTGAACTACCAGTTGCAACGCGTGCAGGCCTTGCGCCCCAACTGGTCGCTGGTACTCAACCTCGGCGGCCAGATGGCCGACAGGAACCTGGCTTCGGCGGAGAAATTCAGCCTGGGCGGCAACAACGGAGTGCGGGCCTATGCGCAAGGCGAGGCCCTTGGCGACGCAGGCTGGCTGGCCAGTGCGGCCCTGCGCTGGCAGCCCGCGCCGGGCTGGCAACTGCAAGCTTTCTACGACGCGGGAGGCGTGCAGCTCAACCACCGTGCCTGGAACCGGACCGGCAGCACCAGCAACCGTGCGCATCTGGCCGGCGCCGGTCTGGGCGTGGGCTGGGCGACGGACAAGTTGGCGTTCTCGCTCACCTCTGCCTGGGCCACCGAGGGCCGGGCCAGCGATGGCCGCCGCGGCGCGCGGCTGTGGGCGCAGGCGACCGTGGCGTTCTGAATGCTCGCCTGGAAAAAAGATGTGGACGCCGTCCATTTTCTTTGATATCTTTTGTGGACGGTGTACACAAGACACCGCGAAACACCTCCACATCCATCCATCCACCGATACAGGACGACACCATGGCCACCAAGCAGATCTTCGTGAACCTCCCCGTCAAGAACCTCGAGAAGACCAAGACCTTCTTCGCCGCGCTGGGCTATACCTTCAACGCGCAGTTCACCGACGCCAACGCCGCGTGCATGGTCGTCCAGAAGGACAGCATCCACGTCATGCTGCTGGTCGAGGAGTTCTTCAAGACCTTCACCACCAAGAGCCTCACCGACACGTCGAAGAGCACCGAAGTGCTGCTGTGCCTCTCGTGCGAGAGCCGCGCCGAAGTCGACGAGCTGGTGGCCAAGGCAAAGGCGGCCGGAGGCACCATCCCGGGCGAGCCGAAGGACTACGGCTTCATGTACGGCCATGGCTTCCAGGACATCGACGGCCACCTGTGGGAGCTGGTGTACATGGACCCGAACGCCGCCGTGGCGCACCAGAACCCGTGATGTAACGCCACGCCGCTGAAGAACCAGAGCGATGCCCATCGTTCCATACGCGCTCTTCACTGTTGCACGGAAGGCCTCTACCGGAAGGCGGCGGCGCCCCGACATTCCATCCACTGGCACGGCATCATCGGCCGCGCCCCACATGGAAAGGAATATCGAAATGTCCGACAACAACAAGGGCCCCGTCGTCCAGGTCAAGCCACTCGGCTTCCCGTGGCAGACGATCGACCCGTTCCTGTTCTGCGTCTACCACGACGACGCCTACCCGAAGGCCAACGGCCAGATGGGCCCCGAGGCCTCGCTGGCCGGCCGCCAGATCGGCCAGGACTTCAGCCGCAAGGACGGCTGGAGCATGTACCACGGCGACACGGTGCCGGGCTTTCCCTCGCACCCGCACCGCGGCTTCGAAACCGTGACCATCGTGCGCAAGGGCCTCGTCGATCATTCCGACTCGCTGGGCGCCACCGCGCGCTTCGGCGGCGGCGACGTGCAGTGGCTCACGGCCGGCAAGGGCATCGTGCACTCTGAAATGTTCCCGCTGCTCGACGCCGGCGCGCCGAACCCGCTGGAGCTGTTCCAGATCTGGCTCAACCTGCCAGCCAGGAGCAAGATGGCCGAGCCGCACTTCACGATGTTCTGGTCCGACGCCATTCCGCGTTTCGCCTCCGACGATGCGAAGGGCGGCCGCACCGAGGTTGCAGTCATCGCGGGCCGGCTCGGCGACGCCGCCAGCGGACAGGACCCGATCCAGCCGCTGGCGCCGCCGCCCGATTCATGGGCTGCCCAGGCCGATGCCGACGTGGCGATCTGGACGCTGAAGATGACGCCCGGCGCGCAATGGACGCTGCCCGCCGCTACGGGCGAAGGCACGCGACGCATGCTGTACTTCTTCAAGGGGGCGGTGGCGCACATTGCCGGCGAGCGCGTGGAAGGCCCGGCCGCTGTCGAGCTGCGCGCGGATGCGGCCGTCGAGATCGTCAACGGCAACGACGAGACGAGCGAGTTCCTGGTGTTGCAGGGCCGCCCGATCGCCGAGCCGGTGGCGCAGTACGGCCCCTTCGTGATGAACACGCAGGCCGAGATCAGCCAGACCATGGCCGACTATCGCCGCACGCAGTTCGGGGGCTGGCCGTGGGACGATCCGGCGCCGGTGCACGACCGCGAGGCCGCGCGCTTTGCGCGGCACCCCGGCGGCCACGAAGAAGTGCCGGGAGCCTGAGCGAAAAAAGACGTTCTTCGTCAGAACGTCTTGATCACCTCGATGCTGGGGGCCGTCATGCTGGGCACGAACTCGGTCACGTCGGCGCGCGCCACGCCGCCCTGCACGAACGGATCGCGCGCCAGCACGGCCTCCAGCCCTTCACGGTCGCCCGACCGGGCGAGGATCACGCCACCCGTGCGCGGCACCTGGCGGCCCGAAGCCACGAACAGCCCGCTTTCGTAGTGCTTCCTCAACCAGACCATGTGCGGGTCCATCAGCGCGTCGACTTCTTCGAGCGGGCGGATGTAGGTGAGGGTGACGATGAACATGGGCAGGGCTGCGGTGAATTCGGAAGCCCCGATCCTATGACCTTGGCAAGACGCCCGCCCGGGCGAGGTGTGCACACCCGTAACAGACTGCTCGCTAGTCGATCGCCACTCCGCCCTCTTTGACGAGTTTCGCGAATCGGGCTGTCTCTTCCCGGATCTGCCGCGCCATCTCTTCCTGCGTGCCGCCCAGCGGCTCGGCGCCGATGGCCTGCATGCGCTGCGCGAAATCGGGCGAGTGGATGATCTTCACCATCTCGGCGTTGAGGCGCGCGACGATCTCCTTCGGCGTGGCGGCCGGCGCAAGCACGCCGAACCAGGTGCCGATGTCGAAGCCCTTGAGCCCCGCTTCCTCCAGCGTCGGCACGTCGGGCAGCACCGACGAGCGGCGCGCCGTGGTCACGGCAAGCGCGCGCAGCTTGCCGCTCTTGATGTGCTGAAGCACCGGCGTGATGGTGTCGAAGGACATCGCCACCTGGCCGCCGAGCAGGTCGGTGGTGAGCGGGCCGCTGCCCTTGTAGGGCACGTGCAGCAGCGTGGTGCCGGTACTGGACTGGAACTGCGTGCCGATCAAGTGCTGCGCCGTGCCGTTGCCATTGGAGCCGTAGGCCAGCTTGCCGGGCTCGGCCTTGGCGAGCGCAACCAGTTCGGCCACGTTCTTCGCGGGCGTGTTCGCGGCGTTGATGACCAGCACGTTGGGCACCATGGCCACGACGGTGATCGGCGCCAGGTCTTTCTGGAAGTCGTAGGGCAGCTTCTTGTAGACGCTGGTGGCGATGGTGTGGTGCACCGCGCCCATGAGCAGCGTGTAGCCGTCGGGCTTGGCCTTGGCCACGTAGTCGGCGCCGAGCGTGGCGCCGGCGCCGGGCTTGCTCTCGACCACCACCGGCTGGCCGAGTGACTGCGAAAGCTTGTCGGCCAGCGCGCGGGCCAGCACGTCGGTGGTGCCGCCGGCGGGGAAGGGCACGACGAGGCTGATGGGCCGCGTCGGCCAGTTGGCTGGTGCCTGCTGCGCAAGCGCCAGCGCAGAGGCGCCGAGGCCGAGCGCGAGCGCCGCGGCCCGAAGCACCGTGCGCCGGTGGCGCTGGGGGAAGAAAGCTGCTGTCATGGTGTTGTCTCCGGCTCGTTGTTGTGATGCGCGCATCGAGGCGCGCGGATACCGTCGTGTCGCTCGAATCGGTCAGGCCGCAAGCCGCACGGGCTCGCCGGCAATGTGCGCGCACACCGCGCGCGTCACCTGCTCGGTGGTCGCGCTGCCGCCCAGGTCGCGCGTATGCAGCGACGGGTTGGCCGTGACGTGCTCCACCGCAGCCATCACGCGGCGCGCGGCCTCGGCCTCGCCCAGGTGCTCGAGCAGCATCACCACCGACCAGAAGGTGCCGACCGGGTTGGCCAGCCCCTTGCCCATGATGTCGAAGGCCGAACCGTGGATGGGCTCGAACATCGACGGATAGCGCCGCTCCGGGTCGATGTTGCCGGTGGGAGCAATGCCCAGGCTGCCCGCCAGCGCCGCCGCGAGGTCGCTGAGGATGTCGGCGTGCAGGTTGGTGGCGACGATGGTGTCGAGCGAGGCCGGGCGGTTGACCATGCGCGCGGTGCAGGCGTCGACCAGTTCCTTGTCCCAGCTCACGTCGGGGAACTCCTTCGAGATCTGCAGCGCGATCTCGTCCCACATCACCATCGCGTGGCGCTGCGCGTTGCTCTTGGTGACCACGGTGAGCAGCTTGCGCGGCCGCGAACGAGCGAGCTTGAAAGCGAAACGCATGATGCGTTCGACGCCCGCGCGGGTCATCATGCTCACGTCGGTGGCGGCTTCGATGGGGTGGCCCTGGTGCACGCGGCCGCCGACGCCGGCGTACTCGCCCTCGGAGTTCTCGCGCACGATCACCCAGTCGAGCTGGCCCGGCGCGCATCGCTTGAGCGGCCCGTCGATGCCCGGCAGGATGCGCGTGGGCCGCACGTTGGCGTACTGGTCGAAGCCCTGGCAGATCTTCAGGCGCAGGCCCCACAGCGTGATGTGGTCGGGAATGTGCGGATCGCCCGCGGAGCCGAAAAGAATCGCGTCTTTCTTGCGCAGCGCGTCGAGGCCGTCGGCCGGCATCATCTCGCCGTGCGCGCGGTACCAGTCGCCGCCCCAGCCGAAGTCTTCGAAGCTGAAATGCAGGGCGCCGCCGGAGGCCGCGGCCAACGCCTCCATCACCTGGCGCCCCGCCGGGATCACTTCCTTGCCGATGCCGTCGCCGGGGATGGTGGCAATGCTGTAGCTGCTCATCGATGTCCTTGTGTGCGCTGTAGTGGTGGTGGCCCACTGTAGGATCCGATGTGCCGAACGATTCATGCCAAAAGTGAATCCATCATTAACCTCAGTTCAACAATCGGATCGCTCATGGTTGCTCCGGTCCAGCCCGCCGACCTCGGCTTTTTCTCCTCGCTCGCGGCCTGCGGCAGCCTGAGCGCGGCGGCGCGCGAACTCGGCATCAGCACGCCCGCGGTGAGCAAGCGGCTCGCGCAGATGGAGACGCGCCTGGGCGTCACGCTGGTGAACCGCACCACGCGGCGCATGAGCCTCACGCCCGAGGGCGAGCTCTACGTGGCGCACGCGCGCCGCATCCTCGGCGAGATCGACGACATGGCGCAGCTGCTGGGCGGCGCGAAGGGCGAGGCGCAGGGCCTGCTGCGCGTGAACGCCACGCTGGGTTTCGGCCGCAGCCACGTGGCGCCGCTGATCTCGAAGTTCGCACGCAGGCATCCGCAGGTGGAGGTGCAGCTGCAGCTCTCGGTCAATCCACCGCCGCTGACCGACGACGCCTTCGACGTCTGCATCCGCTTCGGCGCGCCGCCCGAGGCCCGCGTGATCGCGCGGCGCATCGCGTCGAACCGGCGGCTGCTGTGCGCTTCGCCCGCCTACCTGGCGCGCGCCGGGCAGCCCAAGGTGCCCAACGACCTCACGCACCACCGCTGCATCGGCATCCGCCAGGGCGACGAGGCCTATGGCATCTGGCGGCTGAGCACCGGGCGCGGCACGGCGCAGCGCACCGAGGCCGTGAAGACGCGCGGTGCGCTCAGCACCAACGACGGCGAAATCGCGGTCAACTGGGCCCTGGACGGCCACGGCATCCTGATGCGCGCCGAGTGGGACATCGCGCGCTACCTGCGCAGCGGCCGGCTGGTGCAGGTGCTGGCTAACTACCGCACGCCCGACGCCGACATCTACGCCGTGTACCCGCAGCGCCACCAGCTGTCGGCACGCGTGCGAACTTTCGTCGACTTCATGGCCGCCGCGCTCGGAAAAGACGACATGCCGCCGAGGGCTTGAGCTTCGATCCGACAAGCGCGGACGGGTGTTTCTGCTACGGTGTTTTGAATCAATCGACACCCGACGAAAGGCCCGCCCATGCCGTCGCGCACGCTGCAGATCCTGCCGCCCGGCTTCATACCGCCGTACCTGCTGAGCCGCCTTGCCGAGCACGCCAGCGCGTCCATCAGCGCGCGTGCAGTGAACACGCTGACGATCGATCGCGAGCACCGCGCGCTGCGCGGCTTCGTGCCGCCAAAGCTTGCCTCGGGCACAGCGAGCACGACAGCCGCGCGGCCACGCCCGGCGCGGCCGAATTCACCGGAACGCGCCATCCACGACGCAGGCCACACAACCACGCTGCCGGGAAAGCTGGTGCGCACCGAGGGCAAGCCCGCCACCGGCGACGTCGCGGCCGACGAGGCCTACGACTACCTGGGCGCAACCTGGCGGCTGTACCACGACGTGTACGAGCGCGACTCCATCGACGGCGCGAGCATGCCGCTGACCGGCAGCGTGCACTACGGCAAGGACTACGACAACGCCTTCTGGAACGGCGAGCAGATGGTGTTCGGCGATGGCGACGGCGAGGTCATGAACCGCTTCACCATCGCGGTGGACATCATCGGCCACGAGCTCACGCACGGCGTGATCGACCACGAGGCCGGGCTCATCTACCAGGGGCAGCCCGGCGCGCTCAACGAATCGATCTGCGACGTGTTCGGCGTGCTCGTCAAGCAGCACTCGCTGCGGCAGACGGCGCAGCAGGCCGACTGGCTGATCGGTGCGGGCCTCTTCATGCCGAGCGTGAAGGCCAAGGCCCTGCGTTCGATGGCCGAGCCCGGCACCGCCTACGACGACCCGGTGATCGGCAAGGACCCGCAGCCGGCGCACATGAAGGACTTCGTCACCACCTCGCAGGACAACGGGGGCGTGCACATCAACTCGGGCATTCCGAACCGCGCCTTCTATCTGGCGGCCATGGCCATCGGCGGGCAGGCGTGGGAAACCGCAGGCCGTGTCTGGTACGACGCGGTATGCGACAAGCGCCTGCGCCAGGATGCCGATTTCGAGGCCTTCGCAACGCTCAGCACCGACGTCGCCTCGCAGCGCTTCGGCGCTGGCAGCGTGGTGCACAAGGCGGTGGCCGACGCGTGGCTGGCCGTGGGAGTGATCTCACCATGATCCGCCTGCCGCCACTGGACAAAGCGACCATCGTGCGCGTGACGCGCGAGGGCGGGCTGGCCTACATGCCCGGCCTGTCGCAGCCGCGCAGCTTCCAGCTCGGCGACTGCACTGCCGAACTGCGCCAGCAGATAGGCGACGCGCTGCAAAGCGCGGTGCCGCATGCGGGGCAGGCCGGTGCCACGTTGTCCAGCGGCGACCAGCGCTACTACCGTGTCGAGGTGCTCGTTGAAAGCGCCGGAGAAGACCAGAAGATTTCCGTGAGCTTCGAGGTGCCGGAAGCCGAGGCGCCCGAGGCGCTGGTGCACCTGTGGAAGGACGCGGGCAAGCGCTAGTTGCCCGAGACCACCGTGGCGACCAGCCACACGTTGGCCGCGCTGATCACGCCGAACAAGAGCCAGGCCAACGACTTCACCACCGGGCCGTTGGCAAAGCCGCCCATCATCGCGCGGCTGCTCGTGAAGCGGATCAGCGGCCACATCGCAAAGGGCAGCTGGAAGCTCAGCACCACCTGGCTGAGCACCAGCATCTTGCCCACGCCACCATCGCCGAACCACCAGACGCCAAGCCAGGCCGGGCCCAACGCCAGCCCGCGCGTGATCAGCCGGCGCTGCCAGCACGGGATCTTCAGGTCGAGAAAACCTTCCATGATGATCTGGCCCGCGATGGTGCCGGTGAAGGTCGAGCTCTGCCCCGACGCCAGCAGCGCAATGCCGAACAACGTGGCCGCGAAAGCGCTGCCGACGATGGGTTCGAGCAGCCGGTAGGCGTCGTCGATCTCGGTCACTTCGCGATGGCCCGTGGCATGGAAGGCGCTGGCCGCGAGCACCATGATGGCCGCGTTGACCAGCAGCGCGAGCGACAGCGACACCACCGCGTCGAGCGTGCAGAAGCGCACCGCCTCGCGGCGCGCCGAATCGGTGTCGGCAATCAGCCGGGTCTGCACGATGGACGAATGCAGGTACAGGTTGTGCGGCATCACCGTCGCGCCGACGACGCCGATGGCCAGGTACAGCGCGCCCGGCTGGTGCAGCCGCTCCAGGCTCGGGCCGAAGCCCATCGCCACGCCGAGCCAGTTGGGCGGCGACATCGCCAGCTCGACGACGAAGCAGCCCGCGATGGTGCCGACCAGCCCGAGCACGATGGCCTCGACACGGCGGAAGCCCGCGCCCTGCAGGCCCAGCACCAGCAGCGTGTCGAAGGCCGTGATGGCGATGCCCACCGGAATCGACACGCCGAACAGCAGGTGCAGCGCGAGCGCACTGCCCAGCACCTCGGCGAGGTCGCAGGCCACGATGGCCAGCTCGGCGCCGAGCCACAGCAGGCGATTGACACGCGGCGAGTAGTGCTCGCGGCAGGCACGCGCCAGGTCCTTCTGCGCCACGAGCCCCAGCCGCACGCACAGCGTCTGCAGCAGCATCGCCGCGAGGCTCGCGAGCAGCACCACGAACAGCAGGCCGTAGCCGAAGCGAGAGCCGGCCTCGATGTCGGTCGCCCAGTTGCCCGGGTCCATGTAGCCGACCGACACCAGCAGGCCGGGGCCCGCGTAGCGCATCAGCTTCTTGAAGAAAGGCAGGTCTTGCGGGACGGCCACGCTGCCTTTCACTTCGGAAGGGCAAAAGGGCGCAGTGGCCGTGCGGGGCAGCGGGAAGAACATGCGGGCGATGATAGGGACAAGGCCGTGGTGTTGTCGCGGACCGGACCAGCGCGACGGCGCCGAATCTCTTAGATTCGACCGTCCTACTACCTTAGCTACTGGAGACTCTTTCAATGATTCACGTCGTCGCCGTCATCACCGCCAAGCCAGGCCAGCGCGCCAAGTTGCTCGAAGCCTTTGCCGCCAACCGCGCGGCCGTGCTGGCCGAAGAGGGCTGCATCGAATACGGCGCCACGGTCGATGCGCAGGGCATCCCGACTTCGAAGGCCAGCTTCGGCCCAGACACTTTCGTGGTCGTCGAGAAATGGCAAACGCTGGCACATCTGCAGGCGCATGCGGTTGCACCGCACATGAAGGCCCACAGCGAGAAGACGAAAGAGTTCACCGAGAGCAAGCTGATCCACGTGCTCGAACCGGTCTGAAGCCGGCCTGAGTTTCCCGCCTTCGCGCGCCGCGCGATGCGTGCTACCGTCGCGCCGGGGAGCAGGCATCGCGGATGCACCATGTATGCATCGCACGGCCGCATGGAGAGAGGGACTGCAGGCATGGCGATCTTTCGTTCGCGAGGTTTCCGCTTGCGCGCCTGGCTCGCGCCCGGCACACTACTGGCCGCCCTGGTTCTGACGACCGGCTGCGCGCCGTTGCTGGCGCCGCCCTACGCGGCCGACTACGAGACGCTCGACCGCCTCGAGGCCACGCGCCCCGGCCCCGTGGCGCTCGTGAAAGCGCAACCGACCGAGCCGGAAGAAAAGGTCAACACCGTGCGCCTTCGCAGCGCCAGGCTGCTGTCGCCCAGCGGCAGCTTCGCGCAGTACCTGCAGGACGCGCTGATGCGCGACCTCAGCGAAATCTCCGTCTACGACCCGAAGGCGCCCACGCGCATCGCGGCACGCATCCTGGTCAACGAGATCGACCTCGGCGTGATCAACGGCACCGGCCGCATGGACGTCGAAGTCACCGTCACGCGCGAGGGCGCGCAACGCCTGCGCAAGACCTACCGCGCAGAGACCGCCTTCGATTCGAGCTACGCGAGCATCGTCGCCGTGCCGGCCGGACAGGCCGCGTACCCGCGCCTCGTGCGCGCCTTGCTGCGGCAGGTGTATGCCGATCCGCAGTTCGTGGCCGCCA
Source organism: Variovorax sp. OV084 (assembly GCF_900111625.1). Classification (NCBI taxonomy): domain Bacteria; kingdom Pseudomonadati; phylum Pseudomonadota; class Betaproteobacteria; order Burkholderiales; family Comamonadaceae; genus Variovorax; species Variovorax sp. OV084. The sequence continues at coordinate 315,272 of NZ_FOII01000003.1, forward strand.
TCGGCCGCTGACGTCACAGGCCTGGAGGCGCTTCGATGATGATGTTCTTCTTACTTCCGATGACCGCGATTCGACGTGTCGCGGGCGCGGCACTCGTGGCCCTGGTGTCATCCATGCTCGCTGGCTGCGTGCATCCGATCACGATGATCACCGAGACCGCGCCGCAGCGTTCGCAGGCGCACCTGATTCAAAAGAAGGTCGCCTACGTGATGACCGATGCCGATCGCGACCTGGAAGTCATCACCCCCGGCGGCAGCGGCGACCGCGTGAGCTACTACCCGTACCGCGACCTGGAGAAGTCGATCCGCGATGCGCTGCGCGCGGTGTACCGCGACGTGGTGGTGCTGCGCACCGCCGGTGACGCGAAGGCGAACGAGGCGGCCGGCGTGTCGCTGGTGTTCGCGCCGCGCATCAAGACCGACTCCAGTTCATCGTCCTTCATCAGCTGGCCGCCGACCTCGTTCACGGCCGAGGTGTCGTGCGTGGTGACCGACGCTGCCGGCGCCGAGGTCACGCACGTGCGTGCGACGGGCAACGGCACTGCGGAGTTCGGCGAGTTCAAGGGCGACTTCGGATTGGCGGCTCGAAGGGCTGCAACGCGATTGACCTCGCAGCTGAGCAGCGAAATTCGCAGGAACGAGAAGCTGCGATAACGGTGGGCAAGAGCCCAATAAAAAACGCGCCCGAAGGCGCGTTTTTTGCTGAAGCCGCGAAGCCTTACTTCGAAACGACCTTCACCATCTCCAGGCACTTGTTCGAGTAGCCCCATTCGTTGTCGTACCAGCTCACGAGCTTCACGAAGGTGCCGTCGAGCGCGATGCCGGCTTCGGCGTCGAAGATCGAGGTGCGCGGGTCGCCGCGGAAGTCGGTGGCCACCACCTTGTCTTCGGTGTAGCCCAGCACGCCCTTGAGCGCGCCTTCGCTCTGTGCCTTCATCTCGGCGCAGATTTCCTTGTACGTGGCTTCCTTCACCAGCTCGACCGTGAGGTCGACCACCGACACGTCGGAGGTCGGCACGCGGAAGCTCATGCCCGTGAGCTTCTTGTTGAGCTCGGGGATCACCACGCCCACGGCCTTGGCTGCGCCGGTGCTCGAAGGAATGATGTTTTCCAGGATGCCGCGGCCGCCGCGCCAGTCCTTGTTGCTCGGGCCGTCCACGGTCTTCTGCGTGGCGGTGGCTGCGTGCACGGTGGTCATCAGGCCGCGCTTGATGCCCCACTTGTCGTTCAGCACCTTGGCCAGCGGGGCCAGGCAGTTGGTGGTGCAGCTGGCGTTGCTGACGATGGCTTCGCCGGCGTACTTCTTGTCGTTCACGCCGTAGACGAACATGGGGGTGTCGTCCTTCGACGGTGCCGACAGAATGACCTTCTTCGCGCCCGCATCGATGTGCTTCTGCGCCGTTTCCTTGGTGAGGAAGAGGCCAGTCGATTCGAGCACGACGTCGGCGCCGACTTCGTTCCACTTCAGTTGCGCAGGGTCGCGCTCCTGCGTCAGGCGGATCTTCTTGCCGTTCACGATCAGCGTGTTGCCTTCAACCGTGACTTCGCCCTTGAAGCGGCCATGCACCGAGTCGTACTGGAGCATGTAGGCGAGGTAGTCGGGCTCGAGCAAGTCGTTGATGGCAACGATCTCGATGTCGTTCTTGAAGTTCTGCACTGCTGCGCGCAGCACGTTGCGACCGATGCGGCCGAAGCCGTTGATACCGAGTTTGATAGCCATCTGACTTGCTCCTAAGGTTGAAAAACTTGTTTGTCGTGAACCGGCGCGATCAGTCGCGCAATGCGGCTTCCACCGTAGCGGCCACGTTCTCCGCCGTGAATCCGAAGTGCTTGAACAGCTCCGGCGCGGGCGCCGATTCACCGTACGTGTCGATGCCGACGACAGCGGCGCAGCCGTACTTCCACCAGCCGCCGGTGCAGCCCATTTCGACGGCGATGCGCGGCAACTTCTTCGGCAGCACGGCCTTCTTGTAGGCGAGGTCCTGGCGGTCGAAGGTGGTGGTCGAGGGCATCGACACCACGCGCACGGCGATCTTCTTGTCGGCCAGCAGCTTCTGCGCGGCAATCGCGAGCTGCACTTCCGAACCGGTGGCGATGATCACGGCCACGGTCTTCTTGTTCTTCAGGCCGACGGCTTCCGGCTCGGACAGCACGTAGGCGCCACGGCTGATGTCGCCCAGCTCCGACTTCGCCGCGTAGGCGATGTTCTGGCGGCTCAGCAGCAGCGCCGTGGGGCGCGACTGGTTCTGCAGCGCCACGGCCCAGGCCACGGCCGTTTCCGCCGTGTCGCCCGGACGCCAGACGTCGAGGTTCGGAATGAGGCGCAGCGAGGCGGCGTGCTCGATCGACTGGTGCGTCGGGCCGTCTTCGCCCAGGCCGATGGAGTCGTGCGTGAACACGTGCACCACGCGGCGCTTCATCAGCGCGGCCATGCGGATGGCGTTGCGGCTGTAGTCGCTGAAGGTGAGGAAGGTGCCGCCGTAGGGGATGTAGCCGCCGTGCAGCGACACGCCGTTCATGATGGCGGCCATGCCGAATTCGCGCACGCCGTAGTTGATGTGGCGGCCGATCTGGCCTTCGGGGTGCTGTTCGGTGGGCTCGGTGCGGACCACGGCGCCGGTCTTCGAATCGAAGCGCAGAGCGGCGGTGCTCTTGGTGTTGGTGAGGTTCGAGCCGGTCAGGTCGGCGCTGCCGCCGAGCATTTCGGGCAGCGCGGCCGTGAAGGCTTCGAGCGCGAGCTGGCTGGCCTTGCGGCTGGCCACGGTCTCTGCCTTGGTGTGGGCGGCGACCACGGTGTCGAAGGCGACCTGGTGGAAGTCCTTGGGCAGCTCGCCCTTCATGCGGCGGGTGAACTCGGCGGCCAATTCGGGGAACGCGGCGGCGTAGGCGGCGAACTTGTCATTCCACGCAGCTTCGGTCTTGGCGCCGGCTTCCTTGTGGTCCCAGTCGGCGTACACCTCGGCCGGGATCTCGAAGGCCGGGTAGTGCCAGTCGATGGCGTCGCGCGTGAGCTTGATTTCTTCGGCGCCGAGCGCCTCGCCGTGCGCCTTGGCGGTGCCGGCGCGGTTCGGGCTGCCCTTGCCGATGACGGTCTTGCAGTTGATCAGCGTGGGCTTGTCGGTCGACTGCTTGGCCTTGGCGATGGCCTTGGACACTTCGGCGGCGTCGTTGCCGTCGATCGGGCCGATCACGTGCCAGCCATAGGCGTGGAAGCGTTCGGCGACATTGTCGATGTACCAGGGCTTGACCTGGCCGTCGATGCTGATGCCGTTGTCGTCGTACAGCGCGATCAGCTTGTTCAGGTGCCAGGCGCCGGCGAGCGCGCAGGCTTCATGGCTGATGCCTTCCATCATGCAGCCGTCGCCCAGGAAGGCGTAGGTGTGATGGTCGACCACGTCGTGGTCCTTGCGATTGAACTCGGCGGCGAGCAGCTTCTCGGCCAGCGCGAAGCCCACGGCGTTGGTGATGCCCTGGCCCAGCGGGCCGGTGGTGGTTTCCACGCCCGGGGTCACATCGACTTCGGGGTGGCCGGCGGTCTTGCTGTGCAGCTGGCGGAAGTTCTTGAGCTCGCCGATGGGCAGGTCGTAGCCGGTGAGATGCAGCACCGAGTACAGCAGCATCGAGGCGTGGCCGTTCGAGAGCACGAAGCGGTCGCGGTCGAACCAGTGCGGGTTGGCGGGGTTGTAGCGCAGGTGTTCGCCCCAGAGTGCGACGGCCATGTCGGCCATGCCCATCGGTGCGCCCGGATGTCCGGAATTTGCTTGTTGGACGGCATCCATAGCCAGAGCGCGGATTGCGTTGGCCATCAGGGCGTGGTTTGCCATGTGCGGTGGACTTTCGGAGGGAAAAGGGAGGATTGGGGTCGGGAGAACCCGTGATTTTACCGGGCGAGCCCCAACCGCCCCCGATACAGCCTGAACACCCTTCCGATGTTCTTGTGCGGCGGGCGGACTGCTAGAGTTGCCACCCATGCATGGGCTGCACCTCACCGCCGACCTTCACGACTGCCAATGCGGTCCCCAATGGCTCATCGACGGCCCCGCCTTGGGGGCGGTCTGCATCAAGGCGGTATCGGCCGCGGGGCTGCAGGCGGTGGGCAAGATAGTTCACTCCTTTCCCGCCACGCCGCAGGGGCCGGGCGGGGTCACGGCCACAGTGCTGCTGGCCGAATCGCACCTGTGCATCCATACCTGGCCCGAGCAGCGCGGCGTGACGCTCGACGTGTACGTCTGCAACTTCGGCGGCGACCATTCGGCCAAGGCACATGCGCTGATGGAGTGCCTGATTTCGGTGTTCCAGCCCCGTCATAGCGAGCGCAACGAACTGCGGCGCGGGCAGATCGCAGCGTGAGCGCCGTGCGAGCCATGATCCTGGCCGCCGGGCGCGGCGAGCGGATGCGGCCGCTGACCGACGCCACGCCCAAGCCCCTGCTCGAAGTGCGCGGCAAGCCCCTGATGCAGTGGCCGATGGAGGCGCTGGCCACCGGCGGCTTCACCGAGCTGGTGGTCAACACCGACTGGCTCGGCGCGCAGATTTCTGACCGATTCGGCCTGACTCCCTTGCTGGATGGGCGTGTTGCGCTATCAATTTCATACTCCGACGAGGGCCGCGACTTCGGCGGCGCACTCGAAACGGCCGGCGGCATCATCCGTGCGCTGCCTCTGCTCGGCGACGTGTTCTGGGTCGCGGCCGGCGACGTGTTCGCGCCGGATTTCGCCTTCTCGCAGGCCTCGGTCGACCGTTTCATCGCCAGCGGCAAGCTCGCGCACCTGTGGCTGGTGCCGAACCCGGTGCACAACCTGAAGGGCGATTTCGGCCTCTCGGCGGACGGCCTCGCGCTCAACACGGCCGACCAGAAGTTCACCTTCTCGACCATCGGCCTCTACCGCGCCGCACTCTTCGCACCGCCGTACTGCGACATCCCCCCCGGCAACCCGGCCGGCCGCAAAGCCCCATTGGCGCCGATCCTGCGCGCCGCGATGGACAATGAACTCGTGAGCGCCGAGCTCTACACCGGCCCCTGGACCGATGTGGGCACCCCCGAACGACTCGCCCAACTGAACACCACGCCAAGATGACTTCAGCAGCAGCCTCCACGACGACGATCTACGCAGAGCGCCGCGCGCGCCTCGCCTCGCAACTGGGCAAGGACGGCATCGCGATCATCCCGACCGCGCCCGAGCGTCCGCGCAACCGCGACACCGACTTCCTGTATCGCCACGACAGCTACTTCTATTACCTGACCGGCTTCACCGAGCCCAACGCCTGGCTGGTGCTGGCGGGCGACGGCCGCGCCACGCTGTTCTGCGCGCCGAAGGACCTGGAGCGCGAGATCTGGGACGGCTACCGCCTCGGCCCCGACGCGGCGCCCGCGGCACTCGGCGTCGACGAGGCCTTCTCGGTTAGCGACCTCGACGCGAAGCTGCCCAAGCTGCTCGAGAACCGCTCGACCGTGTGGTTCCCGTTCGCAATCCACAAGGGCCTGGAGACCCGCATCGACGGCTGGCTTCAGTCGGTGCGCGCCCGCGTGCGCTACGGCGCGCTGTGCCCCGAGGAACAGCGCGACCTGTGCGGCCCGCTCGACGAAATGCGCCTGATCAAGGACGCGCACGAGCAGGACATCATGCGCCGCGCCGCGCAGATCAGCGCCCGCGCGCACGTCCGCGCGATGCAGCTGTCGGCCCGCATGCTGCGCGAGGGCAAGGATGCGCGCGAGTACCACCTCGACGCCGAGCTGCTGCATGAATTTCGCCTCGGAGGCTCGCAGTACCCGGCCTACTACTCCATCGTCGCGGCCGGCGCCAATGCCTGCGTGCTGCACTACCGCGCCGACGCGGCGCCGGTGCGCAAGGGCGAGCTGGTGCTGATCGACGCGGGCTGCGAACTCGACGGCTACGCCAGCGACATCACGCGCACCTTTCCGGGCGACGGCAAGTTCAGCGGCCCGCAGCGCGCGCTGTACGACCTGGTGCTGGCCAGCCAGGACGCCGCGGCCGCCGCCACCAAGGCCGGCAACCGCTTCACCGACCCGCATGACGCCGCGGTGAAGGTGCTGGCGCAGGGCATGCTCGACTTCGGCCTGCTCGATGCCAACAAGGTCGGCGGCGTGCAGGACGTGATCGACTCGCGCGCCTACTTCCAGTTCTACATGCACCGCACCGGCCACTGGCTCGGCATGGACGTGCACGACTGCGGCAGCTACGTCGAGCCCACCCAGGTCGGCGAGGTAAGCGAGCGGAAAGATCCGCTGTCGAACGAGGTCATCAAGAACCGGCCCAGCCGCATCCTGCATCCCGGCATGGTGCTGACGCTGGAACCCGGCATCTACGTGCGGCCCGCCGACGGCGTGCCGGAGCAGTTCCACAACATCGGCATCCGCATCGAGGACGACGCGATCGTCACGGCCACCGGCTGCGAGCTCATTTCGCGCGGCGTGCCCGTGAAGGCGGACGAGATCGAGGCGCTGATGCGGGCCTGACGCCCGGACGCCATGAACGTCCAGCCGCTGGCCGCCCGCTACGCCATCGAAACGACGCCCGGCGGCGGGCTTCGGGCCGTGGTGCCCGCGCGCAAGCACTGGCTGCTTCTGCTCTTCATGTGCGTGTGGCTGACTGGCTGGTGCTTCGGCGAGTTCACGGCCGCGAACCAGCTGCTGCACCCGAGCCGCCACGACACCGACCGGTGGTTCCTCACGCTCTGGCTCACGGGTTGGACCCTCGGTGGTGCATGGGCATTCTTCTGCGTGCTGTGGCAGGTCTTCGGCCGCGAACTGATTTCGGTCGAAGAAGGGTCGCTGGTTCATCGCGTCGAAATCTGGGGCCTGGGGCGCACGCGCGCCTATGCGGTCCATGCGATTTCGCGCCTGCGGGTCGTCGAGTTCTCGTTCGATATCTTCCGCAATCAACGCGCCGCGATGCCGCCGCTGTTCGGCGCGGGCATGGGACCGATCGCGTTCGACTACGGACAGCGCACCTTCAGGATCGCGCCTTCGCTCGACGAGGCCGAAGCCCGTTCGCTGGTCACGATTTTGGCCGAGCGGTTGCCGCGCGCTGTGCGCGAGCTGTAGCGGGCCGGCGCGATCGCGGTGCCGACGCGTTCTTGACGGCCCGCTGCGACACCGGCGGCGGCGCATGCCGCGCCTGCAGGAAGTCGATGAACACCCGCAGCTTGCGCGGCATCTGCGCACGGCTGGGGTAGTAAAGGTAGAAGCCCGGAAAGGTCGGCCACCAGGGCTCCAGCAGCGGCACCAGCTTGCCGCTTGCAAAGTCGTCGCGCACCGCGCCCTCGAAAGACGTTGCAATGCCCGCGCCCGAGCGCGCGGCCGCCAGCAGCAGGTCGCTGTCGTTGCTGACCAGCGGGCCGGCGAGTTCGACGTCCAGCACGCGCCCGTCCTGCGCGTATTCCCAGCGATAGATGCCGCCCGTGGTCAGGCGGTAGTTCAGGCACTGGTGCTCGCGCAGGTCTTCGGGCGTGCGCGGCAGCTTGCGTCCCTTCAGGTAGCTGGGCGCCGCGTAGGTGACCATGCGCACCGGCCCGCCCACCGGCACGGCGATCACGTCCTGCGCCAGGCTTTCGCCGAGGCGGATGCCGGCATCGAAGCCACCTTCCACGAGATCGACCATGCGGTTGTCGCAGACGAACTCGAGCGTGATGTCCGGGTAGGCGGCGGCGAACGCGCCGAAGTGCGGAAAGAAGAGCAGCTCGGCCGCCACGCGCGAGACATTCAGGCGCAGCAGGCCGGCCGGCTTGTCGCGCGCCTCGTCGATGCCTTCGACCGCCTGCGCGAGCGCGGCCAGCGCGGGCTGTGCACCTTCGAGAAACTGCTGGCCCAGCTCGGTCACGCCGACGCGGCGCGTGGTGCGGTCGAGCAGGCGCACGCCGAGCTTCTGTTCGAGCGTGCGCATGGTCTGCGAGAGGGCCGAGGGCGACACGCCCAGCTCCTGCGCGGCGCGCGTGAAGCTGGCGTGGTGCGCCACGCGGGCGAAGGCGGCAATGGCGGGCAGGAGCTCGGGGGACATGGCGGCCATTATGAAGACGGGCTTCACAAAGAAGCCATGGCCGCCGCGCTGCTAGCTCATGCGTCGAAGCGCACGACGAGCTGCGTTCCCGTATAGGTCGGCGTGACCTTGAAGCCCGGCGCGTTGATGGCTGAAAAGCGGCCGGTCAGCGCGCCGCTGCTGATGACCGTGAGCGTGTCGCCTGCGCTGGGCGCAAAGCCGGGCTTGAAGCTCAGGGTCAGCGTTCCGTCCAGCGCGGCCACGCCGGCCACGCTCAGGCGGCCGGCACCATTGCCGCCGAGATTCAGCTGCAGCGTCGTGCCTGCCAGCTGCGTGTAGGCGCCCGCCATCGTGACCGCCGAAGGCGCATTGCAGACCAGCGTGCCGCCACCGACGTAGACATTGCCCTTGCCGAAGGCCGCTGCGGCATCCGCCTGCAGCGTGCCTTCTGCGAGTTGCGTGCCGCCCGTGTAGCTGTTGCTGCCGCCGAGCGCGAGCGTGCCGCTGCCCTTCTTGGTGAGCTTGCCGGCGCCGGAGATGTTGTTGCGCCAGCTGTCCAGCGCATTGAAGCCGCCGAGGCTGGCGTCCATGGTCACGACCACGTCGCCGTTGAAGACGCCATAGCCGTCGGCTGCGTCGAACAGGTTGAGGCGGCCCCAGCCTTCGGGGTCGTCCATCACCGGGTAGCCCGAAGCCACCGCCGTGGTCTTGAGCACCACGCGGCGCTGGGTGGCGTCGAGGTAGGGCAGGCGCGTTTCGAGCAGCACTTCGGCGCCCTTGGGCACCACGGCCGGCTTGGTCGCATCGGCCACCTGCTTGAAACCGAAGGTCAGGCGGCGCAGGTAATCGGCCTTGCTCGCGGCATGGTCGGCAAAGCGATCGGCCGCGGTGCCTTGCGAATGGGCAAAGCTGTTGAAGGCGGTTGCATCGCTCGCGCCCACGGCGGCCATCAGCACGGACTGCGCCTGCGTGTAGGCCGCGCTCTTGCGCGCGGCGTTGGCGCCGGTGGAAAGACTCGCTGTCGCCACGGCCTGCCCGTGCAGTCGCCCACCGACCACGTCCAGCGGCGAATGCATGCCCGCAAGAATCCGGTTCTCTCCGAGTTCGAGGCCGCGCGCCACCATTTCCTGGAAGCGCTGCGGCACGACGTAGGCGGAGGCGACGGCATCGCGCACCGCCTCGGCCGTGTGGCCGCTCACGAAGCCGCCGTCGGTGGCGGGCGTGCCGCTCTTGGCGGGCTCCAGCGCGGGCACCACCTTCACGCTGCTGCTCCAGCGCCAGGGACGCGCGTATTTGTAGAAGCGCTTGGCAGGCTCGGTGGAGCCGTTCTCGCCGATGTTCTTGAGCAGGTCGACCACCGTGCCGAAGGCCGGGTTCGCGGCACCGGCCACGCCCACATCGTTGCCGCCGTCGTTATAGAGCACCGTGGTGGCGTCCGGTGCGATGCCGGTGATGGTGGTGACCTGCTGCGTGGCCGCGCGCCAGGCGTTCGTGAGCGGGCCCATGCCGTCACTGATGCTGTAGCCCTTGCCGCGGCGGTCGTCCAGGTAGGCGGCCAGCTCCTGCGCGCTGGTGCGCGCATTGGTGACGTCGACGACGTACTGGATATTGCTGTTCAGCACCCCGCTGTTGAGGATCTTGCCGTCGGTGGCGTCGCCCGGAATGCCGCTCCACGTGGATGCAACGACTGCCGGAAAGCTGCCCTGCGCAGGGGCCGACACGCCTGCATCGACCAGCAGTGTGCTGGGCTGCCAGAAGTCGAGGAAGCCGGCCACCACGCGCACGCCGGCATTGGTTTCCTTGGTCGCGTAGCGCGCATCGCCGCGCTGGTTGGTCGCGACGTTGTCGACGAAGGGCGGTATGGCGACCGCATCGGGCACGGGCGCGGTGTCGGTGAAGCCCAGGTCCTTTGGCGGGCCAGCCACCACGACGGCGGGCGGATTCGTGGTTGCCGGCGGTGTGCCGGTGATGGGGAACGAGGCGCCGCCGTCGCTGCCTCCTCCGCATGCCGAGAGGCACAGGGCCGCGACGAGGGTGATGGCGAAGGGCCGGCTGAAAGACGAAAGGGGCGACATGGCGAAATGGATGGAAAGATTGAAAACGCAAGCGAACCGGACCGGTCGTCCGATGCAGCCCGCGCAATCTATCCACGCAACAAGTCGTTTTTATTAATAATCATCTGGCCGAGGGCACAGGTAGGGTCCTGAGCCAGTTAACAAGAGCCCGCCCGGGTCATTTCCCAGCCCATGCCCACCATCCTGCTGATCGACGATCACGCCATGTTCCGCGAGGGCCTGCGCAACGCCGACATCGCGCAGCGGCTGAGCACCACCGAGCGAACCGCGAAGGCGCATATCTCGGCCATCTTCGCCGGGCTCGAGGTGAACAGCCGCACCCAGGCCGTGATCGTGGCCCGCCGTGCCGGGCTCCTGGGCCGCCCTCGCTAGTTTGTGTTATGGCGCTTGCCATTGGCCTTTGGTCCAATGCGCCGCACAAGAGCCCGGCCTAGCATCGAGGCCGATCGTTCCACCACCACAACACACACCCAGATTTCTACATGCTTGATATTCCGCAAACCAGATTCGATGAGCTCGGAAAGAGCCTCTCCGAGTACTACGAGAAAGAAATGTCGGCAGGTGTGCGCATGCTCCTTGACCGGATGCGCACCAAGGACTGGGGCGTGGTGAGCGCGGCCGTCGTCCAGAAGACCGACCTGGTCGAGCGGACCTGGGATGCCTTCCGCGCCAAGTCGAACGACAGCTTCAGCGTGCCGTTCAAGAAGAAGCTCACCATGCTGCTGGGCGAGTACTGCGGCAACACCGCCGACATGCAGAAGCTGGTGCTCAAGGGCGTTGCCGCCGTGGCCAAGGCGGGGCTGGGCGCCATTCCGGTGCCCGGCGCCAAGTACCTCAAGCAGGTGGTGACTGGCACCGTCAAGCTCGGTGGCCTGATCGTCGGCGAGGCCGAAGGCGGCCTCGACCGCTACCTGCACGGCAAGAGCATCCGTGAGGCCGACGGCGTGATCGCAAAGCGCGGCAATGAGGACGCCGCAGCGCTCTTTCGCGACGACCGTGATGCGATGGCCGCCGCGGAAGCGGCCATGTCGCAGTACAAGCACATCGCCAATCTGATCAATTCCATGCCGGACCAGATCACCGGCCTGAACGACGCCGTGCTCTATCCGGGCGTGGCGGCCAAGGTGCGCATGGCCGCGTCCGACCTGCGCCAGCAGCTCATCAAGATCAACGCCTACGTGGAAGGCATGCAGGTGCGTGCCGAGCGCGTTGCCGAGCTGATGCACAAGGACACCGACCAGATCTCGGAACGCATGGTCGATATCGCCAAGGACGTGGTGTTCAATGCGTATCACACGGCCCGCGCGGATGCGCGACAGGTGCTGACAGGCATGAACCCCAAGGGCAAGCCGTACCAGCCCGTCAGCAAGCCGGTGCTCAAGCCGCCGTCGGCGAACGAGGGCGGCGCCACGCAGCTGGCCAACCTGGTCGCCTATGCGCTGGCGCTGGGCAACTACGACGCCTTCGAAATTTCGACGCCCACGCTGGTGTCTTCTTCCAATCCCGCCGTGCCTGTCGGCCGTTCACTCGGCAATGCCGTGGCGCCCATCGGCGGGCAGCCGCCGCGCATCCCGCCACCGGTGCCACCGCGGCCCTGGGTCCGCTGATCAGGCCTCGGGAGGAATGCCGGGGCCGGTGTCCCACACCTCGACGCGAAGGGCATTCCCCGCGCGCCGGCAGCCGACCAGCACGCCACCGTGCTTCGTGTGACGGATGGCGTTGTCGACCAGGTTGCGCAGGATGCGGTCGAGCAGCACCGTGCCTGCCAGCGTGCAGCGGCGCCAGCGATGCAGGGCCGCGCCGTCTTCTGCGACGCGGTAGCGCCACGCACCCCAGCCACGAGCGGCAGTCAGCACTGCGTTGGCTGCGGCCTAGCGGCCAGCTGCGCATGCGGCACAACGCGGTACAGCGCTGCGATGACCAGCGCCACTGTGAGCATGACGCCGAGCAATGCAAAGGGCAGATTGCGCCGCAGTGCGGCCATTCTTGAAGCAGCGCTTCATAAAGCTTGAAGGTGGCACGGCTTTGTTACACGACGCCCGGCAGGTAACTTTGTCGCCAGGCCAACGCTGCCATCTCACCTCGAAAGGACATTCGCCATGAAGCTCGACAACTACCTCACCCTCGGCCGCTCCGGCCTGCGCGTCAGCCCCATGTCGCTGGGCACGATGACCTTCGGCCAGGAATGGGGCTGGGGGGCGGACGCGGGCGAATCGCGCCGCATGTTCGATGCGTACGTGGACCGCGGCGGCAACTTCATCGACACCGCCAACTTCTATACCAACGGCAGCTCGGAACGGCTGCTGGGCCAGTTCATCGCCGACAGGCGCGAGTCGGTGGTCGTGGCCACCAAATACTCGCTCAACATGCAGCCGGGCAACCCGAACGCGGGTGGCAACCATCGCCGCAACATGGTCCGCTCGGTGGAGGCCAGCCTGAAGCGCCTGGGCACCGACTACATCGACCTGCTGTACCTGCACATCTGGGACAACCTGACGCCCTTCGACGAAGTGATGCGCGCCTTCGACGACCTCGTGCGCTCGGGCAAGGTGCTGTACGCGGGCATCTCCGACACGCCGGCCTGGCAGGTCGCGCGCATGCAGACGCTGGCCGAGCTGCGCGGCTGGGCGCCGCTGGTGGCGCTGCAGATCGAATACAGCCTGATCGAGCGCACCGTGGAGCGCGAACTGCTGCCGATGGCACACGAACTCGGGCTGGGCGTGATGGCGTGGTCGCCGCTGGGCAGCGGTGTGCTGTCGGGCAAGTACACGCGCGCCGACCTGGACTATCGCAAGGACCCCGATTCAGGCGTGACGGGCTCGCGCAAGGACGTGGCCGCTGGCAACGGCGCGCTGAACGCCCGCTCGCTCGATATCGCCGGCGTGGTCGCGCAGATTGCGAAGGAGCAGGGCCGCTCGCCCGCGCAGATCGCGCTGGCGTGGCTGCTGCACCGTAGCGCGCCGACGGTGATGCCGATCATCGGCGCGCGCACCTTCGCGCAGTTCGAAGACAACCTCGGCGCCCTCGATGTGGAGCTCGACGGCTCCGTGCTGCAGCGCCTCGATGCGGCCAGCGCCGTGGCGATGGGCTTCCCGCACGACTTCATGGCGTTGCCGATGACGCAGGGCGTGCTCTCGGGCGGCAGCTCGATGCGGCGCGCAGCATGAAGCAGCGGCTGAAGGTCGCGGTGGTGGCGACGCCGGGCGGTCGGCATGAGGTGATCCCGGCCTCGCGCCACGGCGCGCTGCGCATCACGTGACCGACGCCGCCAGCAGCAAGCTGCACAGCGTGACCGACGCAGCGGCAAATGCGATCCAGTGAAAGCGCCGCGGCGCATAGCTGAGCAGCCCCACCGTGGCCAGCGCGGCTGCCGTGAGCGCGCCCAGCCAGAGCACCCAGCCGATCGTGCTGCCCGCCGCCCGCAGGCTTGCGACCAGCGACAGGCACAGCAGCGCGGCGCCACCCAGTTGCAGCCAGCGCCGCCACGGGCCCGGCGTGCTGCCGCGGCCGAAGACGTCTTCGCTGTGGCGGTCCATCGCGAGGCTCAGCGCGCAGAAGCCCGCGAGCGATGCGGCGAACACGAGGCCGAGGAGCAGCGAGTCCGTCGTCATGAGCCTTGGCCCGAAGTGGCGAGCGTCGATGGTGGTGGTTGCGTCTTCGCTGCCGCCTGCTTCGCAATCGACTTGCGCCGCTTGCGCTCCACGATCCATGCCGCGCCCGCGAGCCCCAGGCCCAGCGCGATCACGACCAGGTCGAAGCCCGCCACCGAGGTCGGGCCGCTGCGCAGGCTCACGGTCAGCGGCGCGGGGCCGGTGAACGCATTGAGCACCGGCAGCCCCGCGAACAGCAGCGCGCCCAGCGCAAGCTGCGCCTGCCACATGCGCAAGGTGGGACGCAGCAGGCCCAGCACGGCAGTCGCGCCCCAGACGATGAAGAACCAGCGGATCTCCGCCTCGCCACGCTCGGCCACGTCGACCGGCAGCAGGCGGTTGGCCCAGAAGAAGGCGGCCATCGCGACGGGCAGGCCGGCGATGGCGCCGAGATTCAGTCCGTCGACCAGCCGCAGCCCGAAGCTGATGCGCCCGCCCTGCTTGAGCGTCTTCGCGAACTTCTGCCGCTCCTTCACGGCCCACATCAGAAGCCCCGTCGCAACCATCAGGCAGCCCGCAAGCCCCGAGAGGAAGAACAGCGCGCGCAGCAGCGGATCGCCAAAGCGGCCGATGTGCAGGCCGTAGAGCACGCCGCGCGTCTCGGCCGCCGGCTTGGGCACGTCGCCGAACGCGCCGATCAGCGCGCCGGTCGCGCCGTTGAACTGCATCGACGGCTGGTCGTACGACAGCTGCGGCCCCTCGGCGCGCGTGAGCGAGACCACCGCGTTGGCGTCGTTGGGCTGATGCACCGTGACACGGCCCACCGCCGCGCCGCCCCAGTGCGCGGAGGCCTGCGCCATCATCGGCGCGATGGGCGCGAGCGGCACCCTGTTGCCCGAGGCCTTGATCTGGTCGCGGCCACCGCCCGGGAAGGCCTCGGAGAAAAAGGCCTGCTCGCCGCCGCGGTCCTTGTAGGCCACCTGCGGGCCCCAAGGCATGTACATGAACATCAGTGTGACGAGGCCCGTGTACGTGATCATCAGGTGATAGGGCAACGCGAGCACCGCTGTCACGTTGTGCGCATCGAGCCACGAGCGCTGGCCCTTCTTCGGGCGGAAGGTGAAGAAATCCTTGAAGATGCGCTTGTGCGTGACGATGCCGCTGAAGATCGCCACCAGCATGAACATCGCGCAGAAGCCGACGATCCAGCGTGCCCACAGCGCGGGCATGTAGTGCAGGTCGAAGTGCAGCCGGTAGAAGAATTCGCCGCCGCGCGTGACGCGCGGTGCGCTGACGGCTTCGCCGGTGGCGGGGTCGAGCGAGGCGCGGTCGAAGCGTCGGCGGGGCTTCTCGCCGGGCTTGGCACCAGTAGCTGCTGCTGCGCCGGCCGGTGCGGGCGGCGCGAGGTACAGCACGTCGGTCGACGGCTGGCGCTCATTCGGCAGGTTGATGAACCAGCGCGGGCTGTCCGCGGCGCGTTGCTGCAGATAGGCCACGGCGCTCTCGACGGCCTTGACCGGCGGCACTGCGTTCTGAGCGACTGCATGCAGCTCCGGCTTCATCCAGAACGTGATCTCGTCCTTGAAATACGAAGCCGTGCCGGCCGCGAACACCATGAACAGCACCCAGCCGACCAGCAGGCCCGACCAGGTGTGCAGCCATGCCATCGACTGGCGGAAGCCCTCTTTCATGCGGCGCCTCCGGTGGTGCGCATGAGCAGCAGCAACAGCGCGGCCAGCGGCGCCGCGACGATGACGAGGCCGGACCAGGCCCGCAGCGCAGTGCGCGCGGCAAAAACCCACATCACTGCGAACGCGAAGATGGCGAAGGAAGCGAGCGTGCCGGTCATCGCGGCTTCGCTGCGGGCCATGCCGAAGGCGGCGGGCAGGCAGAGCGCGAGCACGGCGGCGGACAGGGCGGCGATGCCATAGCCGCCGAAGATGGCTGCTACTGCGCGAGAGGCCACGCCTAGGCGATAACGAACGCCGATGGTCACGGCGCGCGCCGGACGGCGGGCGGGGTCGTTCGGAGATTCATGAAGAGGGAAAAGGACTGGCGAAGATGAGAATGATACTCATCTGAAGAAAACTTTCCCCTGCCACCCAACCTGCGAGCCGGGGCTTTCGCTCCGGCTATGGCAACTTACTTCGCCTGCAGCAGCGCCCCGACTTCCAGCAGCACCAGCTCGTTGTCATCCGCCTTGTTCGGCTCGCGGCTGCTCGAGAAGGGCAGGTTGTTGTCGTTGCCGACCACGATGTGCGTGGCATCGACCACGTCGACGTTCTCGATCGTGAAGAACGGGAACTTGAGCACGCCGTCGTTCAGCGGCTTGCGCGCGAGCTTGTCGGGGTCGGCGATGTTCAGCAGGTCGATGTAGCCGATCTTGCGCACCGGGCCGCCCACGTTCGCGTCGTTCAGCTCGACCTTGTAGACGCGCTTGAACTTGGCGATGTCGTGGAAGCAGTCGGTGCGCTTCTGGCCTTCGGGGCAGGCCTTGTCGCTCGTGCCTTCGCCGTTGTCGCGCTCGATGATGAGGCCCATGGTGCCGTCGATCATGTTGAAGTCGCCGATGGCGTTGCCATTGGCTTCGAGCACGTACTTCCAGTGACGGCCGGTCCACTTCTCGGTGGCCACGTCGAACTCCAGCACGCGCAGCGCTTCCTTGCCTTCGACCTTTTCGTAGTCCTTGGCCTCGGCGTTCCACACCGGGCCTTCGAGCAGCGCATAGAGCTTGCTGCCATCTTTCGACGAGGCCATGCCTTCGAAACCCTTGGAGCGTTTGATCTGGAAGTCGACCGCGCCACCCGGGGCGCCCGGCGTGGTCACGGCCGGATGGTCGGGCGAGCGCACGGCCTTGCCGTCGACCTGCGTGTCGAACACCGCGAGCACCTTGCCCTTCAGGTCGGCCTTGATGAGGAAGGGGCCGAATTCTTCGCCGATCCACAGCGCGCCACCGGCGAACTGAAAGCTCTCGGGGTCGAAGTCGGAACCGGTCAGGTAGCGCTGCTTGGTGCCTTCGTGGACGATGCGGAAGGGCACCTTCTTGTCGGGGTCGTGCAGGAAGATGGTGTTGATGCGATTGAGCTTGCCGCCCTTGAAGTCCACCTTGTAGTGGTTCAGGTAGAGCATGAAGTCGGGCGAGTTGGCCTTGGCGCCCGCACCGTTGTCAGTGAGGATCCAGAAGCTGCCGTCGTCCATCTTCTTGATGCCCGAGTGGCCCTGCAGGGGCTGGCCCTTGAAGGGTACCGACACGCCCGTGCCGCGGCCGCCCGACAGGCCTTCGACCGTGCCGACCGCCTCGACGCGCTTGCCGGTCGTGAACTTGCCGCTGACCTGCAGGTCGGCCGGCGCGTCCTTGGGCGCGGCCACAAAGCTTTGCGCAGGCAGCACGGCGTGGCCGGAGAGCGTGGCGGGGAAGGCGGTCTGTGCAGCCGCGGCGCCGCATGCGAGTGCAGCGGCAAGGGCAACGAAGGACAGGGAGGCAAGACGTGTCATGAGCGGGAAAGTGTTCAAGTCGAAAACGCGTGACCATGCCGAGGGGGCGTGACGCCGCCATGACATCCCTTCAGGGAGCGATGTCGACCGTCACTTCGCGCGACTCGGCGCGCCCCTGGTCGTCGACCGCACGCAGCACATAACGCCGACCCGACGCCGCGAGGTCAGGCATCCACGTGATGCCTTCGCCGGGCGCGGCGCGGCCGATGAGCGCGTCGTCGGCAAACCAGTAGATCGCCTGCGTGCCCGCAGCGGCTTCGGCGCGCAGCACCAGAGGTTCGGGCTTCTTCACGCGCAGTGTGTGGCGCACGCCACGCAGGGGCGAGGTGATGAGTGGCGCGCTTTCCGGTGCATCGCCTTCCTTTTCGCAGCCGTCGGCCGGTGCGCTCGCGCGCGGCAGGCCGGCCTGGCGGAACAGGCGGCGCATGTCGCTGCCCCATTGCTCCACCACCTGCTGGCGCGCATTCGGTTGCGGGCCGCAGACCACCTTGCCGGTCGTCTCGTCGACCCATACCGCGCGGTGCAGGTTGCTGATCTGGATCGGCGACTTGCCGGCGATGAACCACGTCATGGTGCGCACCGGACACAGCGCATCGGGCAGGCCACCCGTCGCAGCGCAGACTTCGACCTGGCGCAAGTCGGGCGGCTGACGCGACGCGACCTCGCCGGGGTCGAGCCGCTCGGCGCGCAGCGCATCGACCATGCGCAGGAACAGCGGCGCGGCCGCATCGACGCCCACCAGCGCGGGGTTGCTGGTGCCGTCGAAGTTGCCCACCCACACCACCAGCACGTGCCGGCC
This sequence comes from Variovorax sp. OV084, assembly GCF_900111625.1. Taxonomy (NCBI): domain Bacteria; kingdom Pseudomonadati; phylum Pseudomonadota; class Betaproteobacteria; order Burkholderiales; family Comamonadaceae; genus Variovorax; species Variovorax sp. OV084. The sequence goes on from NZ_FOII01000003.1 coordinate 333,227, forward strand.
GAACACGCCGGCCGTCCACGCATCGCGAAAGCCCCAGGACGTGCCCGTCTTCCATGCGATAGCGGGGCGCGCGGGCAGCGTGGTGTCGGGGCGCGGCGTGTGGCGCAGCATGTCGAGCGTGATGAAAGACGCCTCCTCGCTCAGCAGGCGCAGCGGCTGCACGGGTCGCTCGTCGGGCGCGGGCTGCGTGTAGCGAATGGGCTGCGAGATGCCGCCGTTGGCCAGCGTCGCGTACATGCCCGCCAGCTCTTCGGGCGTGACCTCGCCACCACCCAGCACGAGTGCAAGGCCGTAGTGCGATTCGCTCTGCAGCTTCTGCACGCCAGCGAGCCGCATGAAGTCGTAGAGCCCCGGCTTCGAGAGCTTGGCTGCCACGGCGACCGCGGGTACGTTGCGGCTGCGGATCAGCGCCTCCTGCGCGGGCAGCGGGCCGGCGAAGCGATGGTCGAAGTTCTCGGGCGTGTAGGGGCCGAAGGAGGTCGGCGCATCCTTCAGCATCGTCTTCGGATGCAGCAGCCCCTGGTCGAGCGCCAGCGCGTAGATGAAGGGCTTGAGCGTGGAGCCCGGCGAGCGCTTGGCCAGCACGCCGTTGACCTGCCCCGAGATGGCGTCGTTGCGAAAGTCGGCCGAGCCGATCATCGCGCGCACCTGCATGGTCGAGGCGTCGAGCAGCAGCGCGCTCGCGTTGGCCATGCCCACGTCGGCATGCGTGCGCAGGTACTGGCCCATCACGCGTTCCAGCGTGGCCTGCATGCGCAGGTCGATGGTGGTGCGCACCTCCTGCACGCCGCGCTCCTGCGCGAGCAGCATGTCGGTGGCGTGCGGAGCAAGAAAGGGCAGGCTGCCGCGCGACTGCGCCGACAACGCGAGCTGCGCATCGGGCGCGTGCTGCTTCGCGGTCGGATCGCGTTCGGCCCACAGCGCCCACAGTCGTTCGCGCGCCGATTGCAGCTCGGCATTGCGGCCGCGCTCGGCGATGCGCTTGACGGGGTTCTGCGGAATCACTGCAAGCGTCAGCGCTTCGGGCAGGCTGAGCTTCGCGGCGTCCTTGCGGAAGTAGATGAGGCTCGCGGCCTGCACGCCTTCGATGTTGCCGCCGTAGGGCGCGGTGTTGAGATACGCCTCCAGGATGTCGTGCTTGCTGAAACGCGCCTCCAGCCACAGCGCCGCGAAGATCTGCGCGACCTTGCCGGTGGGCGTGCGGCTGTCGATGCCGTAGACACGGCGCGCGAGCTGCATCGTGAGCGTGGAGCCGCCCTGCCTGCGTTCGCCGCTGGCAATGCGCCAGGCGCTGCGCGCCAGCGCGGCAGGGTTGACGCCGGGGTGCGCGTAGAAGCGGCGGTCTTCGTACAGCAGCACCGCATCGACCAGCGTGGGCGAGATGCGATCGAGCGGCACCCAGAGCCGGTACTGCTCGTCACCCGCGAGCGTGAGGCGCAGCAGCTCGCCGCCCTGCGCATACACGGCGCGGGAGCTGCCGACGGTTTCGCTCAGCGCCGCATGCGGCCACAGACGCAGCAGCGCGAGCACGAAGACAGCCGCCAGCGCCCATAGCGCGGGCTTGCGCAGCCTTCTTCCTGCAGACGCGAAGCCGATGCGCATGGCGAGCCTGCCTTGCCTCAGTTGCCGACGACCTGGAAGCGCGCACCCGCCGAGCGCGAGAACACACGGCGGTCGTACATCGCCTCGCCGTACGCTGCCGGCACCACGTAGTCGCCCACGTTGGTGGCGCGTGCCTTGTAGGTCACTTCGAGCAGGTCTTTGTTGACGCTGCCGTAGAACACGACGCGGTCTTCGCGGATGTCGGCGTACTGCACCTTCCACGAGCCGCCGCCGCCCAGGCGCTTCTTCCAGATGGGCGCGTCGGCGTTGGCATCGTCGTCATCGCCCACGGCCTGCAGCACCGGCTCGAGGCCACCGGGCAGCACGTCGACCAGTGCCACGTCGTTGAGCTGCGCGCGCTCCAGGCTGCGCACGCGCACCCGCACCGTGACCTCTTCACCGAGTTTGGCCTTGGTGATCGGGTTGCCCTTGGCATCGAGCACTTCATGGAAGATTTCGAGGCCCTTGTTCACCGCCGTGGCGGGCACGTTGCGCTCGAAGCCCTGTTCGGCCCAGCTGTAGTACAGGTTGAAGTCGCTGTCGTTCGACAGCTTCAGCTTGGCCGTGCCGGTCGGCACCGCGGCTCGCGTGATCGGGTTCACCGCACCCAGCGCGAGCGCTGCGGCCTGGCCTTGCGCGTTGACGGTGCTCGCCGTGAGCTTGCCCTCGACGTTCTGCCCCACGGCCTCGAAGTACGAATCGACCGCGAGCAGCATCGAGGCCGACGACAGGCTGTTGTACCAGCCGTCGCGCACCATCGCCGCCATGCCTTCCCACACCGCAGGCTTCAGCGTCTTCAGGCGAGACGGGAAGTGGCGGCCCACCAGGTGCAGCGTCATGCTGTCGTGCACCAGCGGGTCGTAGTAGGCGCCCCAGACATTACGGCGCTGCTTCTTCTCGGTGCGCGCGAGCAGGTCGGACCACACCGGGTTCAGCAGCTCGTTGGCCACCTGCTCCTGCTTCACGAGCTGGTAGCTCGCGGCGAGGTAGACGGCGCCGAGGTCATCGCTCCAGCCCTGCGTCTGCTTGCTGCGCCAGGCTTCGCGCAGGTTGGCCAACGCGGCCGGCGCGATGATGCCCTGGCGCGTCAGCAGATAGGCCGCCTGCGTGCGCTGGCGCCAGCCGTCGAGCGATGCGTCGCCGCTGCCGAGCCAGCCCTGCAGGTAGGCGTTGGCCTTCTGCAGCAGGTCTTGCGGCACGGGCAGCTTGTGGTCCTTGGCTTCGACCAGCAGGTGCACTGCGTACAGCGTGGCAAAGGCGTCGGTGCCGGCGCCGGGCCACAGCGAGAAGCCGCCATCGGCCGTCTGCCGTGCACGCAGCTGCACGAGGTAGCGCTCGAAGGTCTTGCGCGCCTCAGGCATCGGGCCTTGCTCGGCCGTGCGGCCGCGCGCCATCTCCTTCACCAGCTCGGGGCGGCCCGCGAGCAGCACGGCAGGGAAGGTCTGGCTCGTGATCTGCTCGGTGCAGCCGTGCGGGTACGCCTCCAGGTACTGCATGAGGCCGGTCGCGAAGGCCCACGGCGCGGCGGACACGGCCACGTCGCTCTGGCGGAAGTTCGGGTACAGGTCGGCCTGGCTCGACAGCTCGCCCGCGCGCTGGAAGCTGCCGGCCTGCACCAGCGTGACGAAGGGCGACGCGGGCCGCACACTCACTTCGGTGGACAGGCGCGCGCTGAAGGTCTTGTGCGTCGATGTGAACACCAGCGCAGAAGATCCCAGCACCGCCTGTTCTCCCGGCTTGGCGCGCACATTGAATTTGGTGCTGGCTTCGCCGCGCTCGTTGACCTTGAGCGTCTGCGTGGCGTCGCCTACCACTTCGAGTCCACCGGAGGCGGTGAGCGTGAGCGCAATAGGCGCTTCCTTGCCCGAGCCCACGATGTTGTTCGCAAGGCCCACGCCCACCTCGACCGTATCGCCGGGCGCCATAGCGAGCGGTGCGTTCGGCAATATCACCATGTCGCCGCGCACCACGGTGCGGGTGGTCTTGGCGGCTGTGGTCTCGTCGTTCACAGCCACGGCCATCACGCGCAGGCTGCCGTTGAAGCTCTCGGGCACGGTGTAGCTGAACTCGCGGCTGCCGTTCACGTCGACCAGGCCCGACCAGTACGCCACCGGCTTGTCGCGCTTGCGCTTGAACGGGTTCAGGTGCTTGCCGAGTTCGCCTTCGCCGTCGCCCCCGGGTGCGGCGCCCTGCATGAGCTTCTTGAACTCCGGCAGGATCAGGTCGAGCGTCTGCAGCGTGCCGACTTCGAGCGCGCGCTTCTGGAAGAAGTGCTTCAGCGGGTCGGGCGTCTTGTAGCGCGCCACCTGCAGGATGCCTTCGTCCACCGCGAACACCACGGCGCGCGTGGGCTTGTCGCTGGTGAGCTTCATCTTCACGGTCTGCCCCGGCTTCACCAGTTCGCTGCTGGTGAGCTGCAGGTTGGCGGTGCGCTTGGTCAGCGCGGTGGCGAAGGGCACGACGCCGTACGACAGCGGGCTCATGTAGACCTCGTCCGAGGCCGGGTCGCGCACGAAGTGCACGTTGATGTAGCCGGTACCCTCGAAGTCCTTGGGCAGGGTGATCTTCTGCACCGAAGCGGTCTTGTCGGTCTTGAACCAAGCGTGCGCGTAAACCTTGTCGCGCTCGATGGTGATGAGGCCCGCACCCACGTACGGCGCGCGGATGCTCACCGCAATCTCTTGCCCCGGCTCGTAGTCCTTGCGGTCGAGCGTGAGCTGCAGCTCTGCATTGCGGTCGAGCGAGCGCGATACGTTGGCATTGCCCGCCACGCTGTATTCCACGCGGTTGAGCTCCAGCCCCTGCGCATTGCGCACCACATAGGCGAAGTTGCCGGGCGCGCCGGTGTCCAGCGCCACGTTGTTGCCGGCCGCGGCGATGGCGAAGGGCTTCTCGTCGAGCACGACTTCCTTGCGGCGCGACTCGTAGCGGTACAAGCCGTTGTCCTGCTTGATGAGCACCGACAGCACCTTGCGCTCCACGCGCTCGATCTTCAGGTCGGCCACGGCCGTCTTCTTCGCCTGCGGGTCGATGGCGATCACGGTGGCGTTGCGCGCAGCGCCCTTGCTCACATAGCCGACGTCGCCGTCGACCTTCACGCCGACGAGATAGGGCATGTCGCTCACCAGCGTCTGCGCCTCGGCCGACACGCTGCGCCCACCCTCGGGCTCAAAGGCCTTGGCGAGCACGTGCACCTGGTAGGTGGCGGCGTCGAAGCGCGACAGGCGCAGGTCGAATTCGGCCTTGCCGTCGGCGCTGGTCTGCACGCTGCCCAGGTCGTCGACCTGCTTGTCGGCGGCGCGCTGCGGATCGAAGAAGGCGTAGTCGGTGAAGGCGCGGAACACCGGGAAGCCGGGGCTCAGCGTGAGCGTGCCTTCCACTTTGCGGTCGGGCGCGGGCGTGCCGAAGAGGTTCTGCACGTCGATGAGCGCCTTCAAGTCCTTGGGCTTGACCCAGCCCTCCGCGATTTCGCTGCTGAGCTTGGCCGTGACCTTGGTGCGGTCGGGCAGGAACTCCTGCACCTTCACGGTGGTGCTGCCGATCAGCAGGCCTTCGACCTCGGGCGTGCCGGGCGACGATTCGCGCGGCAGGTAGAGATTGACGGTGTAGTTGCCGGTGGGCGATGTGTCTTGCGTGGTGTGGGCGATTTCCGCCGCGCCACCGGGGCCGAGCTTGAGCTTTTCGCGGCGCACGCTGAGGCCGCGCGCATCGATGATCTCGGCTTCGAGCGGCAGGTCGCGCAGCGAGGTGCCCCAGTTGCCGGCCTTGACCATCATCGCGATGTGCATGGTGTCGCCGGGGCGGTAGATGCCGCGGTCGCTGAAGACGTAGGCCGTCATCTGGTTCGGCACGCCGGCCGCGCGCAGGCCGCCGACGTCGAAGCGAGAGATGTCCAGCGTGCGGTCGTTGCGGTTGAAGGGCAGGAAGCTCAGATCGCCGTCCTTGCGCACGACCAGCACCACGGGCGCTTTCTCACGCTGGTAGCCGGCGAGGTTGGGCAGCTTGGCAGCGCCCGTCACATCCGTGGCCTGCGACGCGACGATCATGCCGTTGCGGCCCCACACCTCGACCAGCGCACCGGCCACGGGCTGGCCGTTGGCGATGCTCTGCACGAACACGTCGCGCGTGCCGTCGAGCGACTTCTTGGCGACGATGCCCAGGTCGGTGACAAGCACGAGGCGCTGGTCGAGCTGCTGCTCGGGGCTGCCGCCTTCGCCGTTGCCTTCTTCGTCGGACGACTGTTCTTCCTGCTGCTGTTCGTCTTCGGGCTGGGTTTGCTGCTCATCGCCCTCGGGCTTCTTCTTCGCCTTGGGGTCGTAGCCCTGCACCTTGAGCAGGAACACACCGCGGCGGTCGGCCACGTCGTTGCGCAGGTACTCGGCGAAATCGACGGTTTCGTAGTGCGCCTTGCCGGCGGGAATGCTGAGCGGAATCTCCTTCTGGAAGCGGTCGACGAGGTTGTCAGACTGCAGGCCGCCGTAGAACTGCGGATGCGAGAAGTCGCCGTTGGTCTGCGTCACCAGGTGCTGCAGTTGCTGCGGCAACAGGCGGCCGATTTCGAGGCGGATGCCGGGCAGGTCGCGCACGAGGATCGGCAGCTTGCGCTCGCCCGAGAGTGCGAGCAGGGAGCCCTGGCTCATGATGGTGAGCTCGGGCGCGAAGGTCTTGAGCAGGCGCACGTCTTGCCGCGCGGCGCCGAGCTGATAGCCGCCGGGCGTCTTCAGGCCCTTGGCCACGCGCACCAGCAGGTAGCGGCCGCCCTCGGCCTGTGGCATGCGGAAGCTGACCATCTCGGTCACTTCGCGCTCGCTGGCGATGGGCTGGAGGTTTATCTTTTTGGCGCGGCGCAGCACGGCATCGGTGACCTTCGACGGATCGGCGGACCAGTCGAACTTTTCGTCGGGGTCGCCCTTGGCTTCTTCTGTCGCGGGCAGCAGCCAGGCTTGCACCACGCGCGCCATTTCGCGCTCGTGCACGGGCATCGAGGCGCTGACGTGCATCACGTGCTCGGGTTCGCCGTTCTCGCCGGTGACGATGGTGGGTTCGATGCTGGCGATGCTCAGGCTGAAGAGGCCGGGGATGTCGACCGCGCGGGACATGTCGGCACGCAGCGCCGGGCCGCCCTTCTGCGCGACCGTGCCGGAGGTGAGGCTGAGAATCGCCGGGCGAGTCTTCTCGGGAATCGGCAGCGGCTCTGATTGCAGGGTGGCGTTGAGGCGCAGCTTGTCGTAGCTGACCGTGAACTTCTCGCTCGCGCACTTGCCCACGCTGAAGAACGAGGAGCTGCAGGGCTGGTCGTAGGTCAGCACCAGGCGCTTTTCGAACTCGGCCGTGTTCACGGGGTGCGAGAAGTGCACCTGAAAGAGCGCGCGGCGCACGTTGGCCTGCACCGGGTCTTGATAGAACTCTGCGGCGTTGATCTGCGCGGTGAATTCGGGCGAGGTGAACTCGTACTTGCGCAGGGCCATCTCGATGTGCGGTGCGAGTGCGCTGTCGGCGATCTGCACCTTGTACGGCTGGCCGATGGGCCAGTCTTGCGCGGGCAGGAATTCGAGCCGGTTCTGCTTGGTCCACGTCCAGCGGCCGGCAATGGCGGGCTCGATGGTGACGCCGGTGGCCTCCTGGCCGATGCGCGCAATGGGTGCCACCGAGGCCGAGAAATTGATGACGAAGGGGTTCGGGCCCCTGTCGAGCTCGATCTGCGTGCGCTGCGGCGGCTCGGTCTTCGCGGTGGCGACGACGGGTTCGACGCGATCGGGCGTGAGGCCGTGCCACCACTTGATCACATGGGGGCTGGCCATCCAGCCGGCCAGCACGAGCAGCAGGAGCAACACCAGCCAGGCCAGCCGCTGCTGCAGCCACTGCAGTCCGAAGAGCAGGAATGCGCCCGCGATGCGCAGCCAACCCGGTGGTCGCCAGGAACCGACGAGCCCACGGGCCACCGGACGCAGAAAGCCGAGCACGCGGCCCAGTCCGGTGAAGAGCACGTCACTGAACGACGCGAGTTTTCGATTGGCGACTTGAAGCATGGACGCTCCCACTGTGTTTTTGTTGGCGTCCGCGAGTTTGCGGACCATCTGTGAAGCAATGGCGCTGTGTGTGAAGTCTTGGTGAAAACTGCACAAGGCCGCGCGAGGCCTTTTTCAGTGATTCATGGTGCGGCGTTAGGGGCGCTCTTGTTCGGGGTGCGTGCGCTGCCACGCGACAACTTCATGCGCATGCGTGACCAGGAATGCGCGCGAAGCGCCGCTGCGTCTGCCGTGCGAAAACCCACGCGACCACCGGCTCCAGCAGCCAGCGCAACGCCTTCGGCCCGGCCTCGATGGTGTAGACATAGATCAGTACCGAATGGCCGGGCTGCGTGTCGCGGTGCCGCATGGACGCAGCCCAGCGGTTGAAGGGGAAGGAGCGGCCGATCATCGAGGCGGCCGCCACGTGTGGTCGGTCGAAGCTCACGAAGCGCGTTCGCATCGACAAGCCGCGCAGCCAGCCGCCGCCCACGTTCTCGGTCTCGGCGCCGACGAACGGGCAGGGCGCACCGCCCACCACGCGGGCGTTGCCGACCAGCGAGTCCCAGCGTGCGCGCCATACGTGGTAGTGGAAAGCGTCGAAGACAACGTCGGCCGGCGCCGGCATGTCGAACTCAAAGCGCTGGTGCGCCATGGCCTGCCACTGCGATTGCCGCTTCTTCGACCACGTCGGTCACCATGCCCCAGCGCGCGAACTCGGGCTCGAACCCGGACAGGGCGAGCAGGCCGGCACAGGCATGCGCGCCGATGGGCAGCGCATCGCCCCGCGCGAGACGCCGGGCCAGCAGGATGGCGGCCATGCAGGGGATCTCAGGGCCGTGGTTGTCGTCGGCTGCTATGTGCCACGCGCGGCGTGCCGGCGCGCCCTGCGCATCCGTGCCTTCCACGCGCACGACCATGCCGCCCAGCGCGGTACCGAGCGCGTCGAACACGCCCCCGGCCGAATGCAGCAGCGGCGCCAGCTTCTGCGGCGTGGGCAGCAGGCCCATGCGGTGCATGAACGCCATGAAGGCGAAGGCGTGCTGCGCCAGTCCGACTTCGAGCGCGGCGCGGAACATCACCGACTGCACGCCGGCATAGCGTGCGGGAAAGAGCTCGAGATCGGGAACGTCGCAGAGCGCACCGCGGCGCGGCTTCATGCGCGCGAACTCGACCTTCACGGGATCGGCCCAGCCAGGCTGCTCGACCCACTTGCCCCCTTGCCATACGCGGATGGGCCCGCCGCAGTAGGCGAGCACGCCGGCCAGCGTGGCCTCGCCGCGCGGCGCGCCTTGCGCGGGGGCGATGCAGATGTCGATGCTGCGGATGCCTTGCCAGCCGGCCGCGAGGTGGTCGACCACCGCCGAGGAAAGCGCCGGCACTGTGCTGGCCCCGCTGACGGCTGTACGGCCCGCATCGCGGAAGGCCGCGTCTTGCGCCGACGGGAAGTCGCACACGAAGCGCCGGCCATCGGCCAGGTCGATGTAGTGCGCGCCCGCCGCGGCGACGGCCTGCGGCGCGCGGTAGTCCTGGTTCTGGAAGGGGCCGGCCGTGTGGATCACCAACGCGATGCCAAGCTTGCGCAGCGCGTCCGCAAGATCGGGCGCCTGCACATCGATGCGAACCCCTCGCGCGCCGCCGCCCAGCGATTCGGCGAACGCCGTGGCGCGCTGCGCATCGCGCCCCGCCACCAGCAGTTCAATGCCCGGGTCGCCGGCCAGCGCGCGGGAGATGCGCGCACCGAAGTTGCCGTAGCCGCCGAGCACCAGCGTCTTCATGCCGCCGCCGCGTCGCTGCCCGCGACGTGCCCGCGCGTGAACGCCTCTTCGAAGATCGAGTAGCCCGACCAGTCGGCATGCGCGAACGACAGCCGGCCCGCCACGACGCTGCCGCGATGCGCGGTATCCGGCGCGGTGCGCTGCGGGCCGATCTGCGCCAGCAGGCCGGGCCGGGGGATCGACATGGCGTGCCCATAGCGGGTGATGTCGATGCGCGTCGCCAGCGATGGCAGGTCGGGATGCGGCGCCGACAGCTCCGTGAGCAGGTCGTCGCGCCAGCCGGTCCACGGGCGCTCCAGCAGCAGCTTACGGCCGTCGGCAGTGTCGTAGCTGCTCGGGCCCAGCGGCCGGTACCAGCTGAGCACCGTGCCGCGCGGCGTCGGGTCGAGCGACTGGTGGCGCGCGTCGACGTAGCCCAGGCCCTTGGTGCCGTAGATCACGTTGTCCCAGCTCGGCGCGGCGCCGGGCCTGTCGGCCAGCGGGCCGCGCAGGTGCACGTTGGCCACGAGCCAGGGGGCGTAGCGCACGTGCGCGGCGGCGGTCTTCAGCACCTCGGGCGGGTTCTCGACCACGCGCGCGGCGATGAACACGGGCAGCGCGACGATGCAGCGCTCAGCCTGCCAGCGCACGAGGGACTTGGTGGCCGCATCCCACGCATCGACCTCGACGCCGCCGCGCACTTCGGCGATGCGCGTGACGACCTGGCCAGTGCGCAGGCGCTCACCAAGCGGCCTGGCCAGCTGTTTCGTGAGCCAGCCGTTGCCTTCGGGCCAGGTGAGGATGCCGTCGCGCTCGGGGCTCGAGTCGTTGACGCTGCCGGTCGGATCGCCGGGCGCATGAAAGCCGTGCCTGCTCGCGAAGTAGTGGATGCCGGCCCAGGCCGACACCTGCCCGATGCCTGCGCCGTAGTCGTCGCGGCAGCAGTAGTCGAGGTACCAGCGCAGTTGTGCGTCGCTGAAGCCTTCGCCGTCGAGCCAGCTGGCGAAGTTGATGGCGTCGAGCGCCAGCAACTCGGGCGTGACGGCGACCTTCAGCGTGGGAATGGCGAAGTGCGCGGCGTGCTGCAGCGCGTCGATGCGCTGCGCGAACTTGCGGTACTGCACGAGCGTGCCTTCGCCCACGCCATGCATGGGCAGCAGGCCGTCCTGCCACTCGCCGTGGATGAACAGGCGCTCCTGCGGGCTGTGGCAGAGGGTGACTTCGTCGTACTCCCATCGGCCCGCCACGCGGCGGCGCAGACCGAGCTCTTCGAGCAGGTCCTGCACCTCGCGCGCGTCGTCGCCGGGCACGGGCAGGTAATGCGCGCCGAGCGGGCAGGCAATGCCGTCGACGATGCCGCCGCGTGCGTTGCCGCCGGCGGTGTCTTCGAGTTCGAGCAGCGCGAAGTCGTCGATGCCCGAGAGCCGCAGGGCGCGTGCGGCAGCGAGGCCCGCAACGCCGCCGCCAGCGATGACGACGCGCGTGCGCTTCACCGTGGCGGGCGACGCGCTGTGCAGTGCGCCGTCGCGCATTGCATGGCCACGCGTGACATCGATGCCGGTGAAGCCGCCTTCGATGGGCGGTGTCGGCGACTCGCAGCCCGCGAGCGCGAGGGCGCCCGCCGCACCTGCCGCCACGCCGAGGAATTCGCGCCGTTGCATGGTCGGCTAGTGCGCCATCACCTTGCCCCACTCCTGCTCGTAAGTGGTGACCAAGATTTGATTCGACAGCCGGTTCACTTCGGCCGGCACGCGCGCCATGTCGAGCGGAAAGTCGAACATCAGCGGCAGCGTGGAAGGCGACAGGAAGCGCAGGCCGGCAGGCAAGGCATCGGGCATGCGATACGGCCGGCGGCTCGCGATGATGTAGCCCCATTCGCCGAAGCTCGGCACGTGCGCGTGGTACGGCGTGGCACGAAGGCCTACCGATTCGATGGTGGTCGCCACTGTCCAGTAGCTCTTGCGCGCGACCAGCGGCGAAGTCGTCTGGATCACCGCATAACCACTGGCCGACAGGCGCTTTTCGAGCAGCGCATAGAAGCTGTTGGTGTAGAGCTTGCCGATGGCGAAGTTGGTCGGATCCGGAAAGTCGACCACGATCACGTCGAACATGTCGCCGGGCTGCTGCAGCCACTGGAAGGCGTCGGTGTTGACGATCTTCACCTTGGGCGACGAAAGCGAGTGGCCGTTGAGCGCAGCCAGCGTCTCGTGATCGGTGAAGAGTTTCGTCATGTTCGGATCGAGTTCCACGAGCGTGACCGACTCGACCGAGGGGTACTTCAGGATCTCGCGCACCGCCATGCCGTCGCCACCGCCTAGCACCGCGACCTTCTTCGGCGCGCCTTGCGCGGCCATCACCGGGTGCACCAGCGCTTCGTGATAGCGGTACTCGTCGCGCTCTGCAAACTGCAGGTTGCCGTTGAGGAACAGGCGGTGCCCGAGCAGCCCGCGCGTGACCACGATGCGCTGGTAGGGCGAGGTGGCGCTGAAGACGATACGGTCCTGGTAGAACTTGTCTTCTGCCAGCGTGGTGATGTGGTCGGCCCAGACGAAGGCCGCCACCAGCGCGGCCAGTGCGAGAAAGCAGGCCAGCGCATGCGCGCCGACGCGGCGCAACTCATGACGGAACAACCACAGCGCCCACACCGCCACGGCCGCGTTCATGAAGCCGAACAGCAGGCCGGTGCGGATCATTCCGAGCTGCGGCACGAGGATGAGCGGAAACGCCACCGACACGGCCAGCGCGCCGAGGTAGTCGAAGGTGAGAACCTGCGACACCAGGTTCTTGAGCACGATGTTGCGCTTCAGGATGCGCATCACCAGCGGAATCTCGAGCCCCACCAGCGTGCCGACGACCATCACCAGGCCGTACAGCAGCAGCCGGAAGGCGCTCGGCACGTAGGCGTTGGCAAGAAACAGGATCGCCGGCAGCGCGCCGCCGATCAGCGCCACCATCAACTCGATGCGAAGGAAATGCGCCGGCAGTTGCCGGTCGAAATAGCGCGAGAGCCAGGAGCCCACGCCCATGGCAAACAGATAGGTGCCGATGATGGTGCTGAACTGCAGCACCGAGTCGCCGAGCAGGTAGGAGCTGAGCGCGGCCGCGCTCAGTTCGTAGACCAGGCCGCAGGCAGCGACCACGAACACGCTGGCGAGCAGCGCGATCTCTATGGGTTGCGGCCCCCGCGCATCCGGGGTGCGCACGGGCAGGGCCGCGTCGTTCAATGGATTGCTGCGGCGACGATGATGCTGATGCCCAGGCTCATCGCGGCAACCACCAGCCCCAGCGCCACGTTCTGCTTCTCGACGATCTCGCCCCACAGGTCATAGGGCGTGATCTTGTCGATGATCAAAAAGCAGAGCCAGAAGATCACGACGCCGATCAGCGCGTACACGAGCGATCCGAGGACCACGCCCGGTTTCAGCCATTCAAATCCCATGGGGACCTCCAGTCGTAGTAGTGAGGTGAGAGTCAGACATCGCGTGCATCTTCGCCGTCATTTGTGGCCGCCGCCACTCGAATAGCCGCCATACGAGCCGCCCGAGCTGCGCGACGAACAATTCTCGACGCGGGGATCGCAGCGGGACGAGCAGGTGCTCAGGATGATCAGCATGATGATGATCACGACGATGATGAGGATGATGGTGCCGCAGCCCAGCCCGGAGGCCGCGCTCACGGGCAGCGCGTCGGCGCGCTTGAACATGTCCTTCTTGGTGTCGAGCTTGAAGGCGGTGGCCACCGCGCCGCTGTCGATCTTGCTGCCCGACGACCACGTCAGCTCGTTGGCCGAGCGCTCCATCGACAGCAGTGCGCCGCCGTTGGCGAAGTCTCGGTTGAAGGTTTTCTGCCCGCGCTCGACCTGCCAGTAGAACTCGCCCGCCACGTAGGTCGTTTCGGCGTTGTAGGCGTACTGCTGCTGGTAGCGCTTGCTGAGGTAGGTGGCCGTGCTGCCGTTCTCGGCCATCACCGGCGCGCCGGTCGTCGGCTTGACCATGCTCCAGCCGTCTTCCGCATCGACCAGGAAGCTGAAGCCGCGCTTCTTGTTGTAGAGCAGGTATTCGTCCCAGCCGAACTGCTCGTCGTCGCCGGGCTCGCTGCCCATGCGGTGCTGGAAGCCGACCACCTGCCATTGCGCACCCTGCAGCTGGCCCATGCTGCCAAGCGCGATGAGCGGGCGCACGGGCTCATCCTGCGTGGCGTGCCTGAGCTCGCCGCCGATGCCCTGCGACAGGTCGATGATGCTGCTGCACGAACGGCAGGTGATGCTCTTGCTGTCGGCCAGGTTGACGGTGACGGGCGAGCCGCAGTTGGGGCAGTTGAAGCTGCGACCCTTCTCGTCCTTGGCGGATTCCTCGCGCAGGCCGGTGAGCTGCAGGTCTTCGAGCTGCACCGAGCGGCCGAGGTAGGCGCTGGGCGTCGCGGTGCCGTAATCGATGCTGAGCACCAGCCCCTTGTCGCTGCGCAACTCGACCATCGCGAAGGGGCGGCCGAGCTCGGGCAGGTGCGGCAGTTCGCCTTGTGCGGAAGTCAGCGCCACCTGCTCGTTCGAGGTGACGGTGTAGCTCTGGCCGGCGAAGGCGGTGGTCGCGCTCACGCGCAGTTCGTTCCATGGCGGCGCGGCGCGCTGCAGGTCGAAGGGCAACGCAAAGACGTAGGCGCCGTTGTCCTCGCTGAGGATCGCGGTGCGGTCGCCGTCGAGCGCGGCGATCCATTCGGTCCAGCGGCCGCCGGGGTAGGTGTACTGCAGCCGGCCGATCAGCGTGAAGGGCTTGTCCTGGATGCGGCCGGCGGCAAACAGCTGCAGCGGGCTGAAGTCGTCGAACAGCTCGGCCATCTTGCCGGTGCGCGCGAGCGTGTCGCCCTGGCGCACGACAGTGCTCTGGCAGTAGGGGCAGACCGCGTGCGTCGATTGCGCCGAGCGGAATTCGACCGGCGCGCCGCAGCCGGGGCAGGGCGCGCGGTAGTAGCGTTGGTTGCCGGTTTCCTCAGCCATGGCGCATCAGCCATGGCGTGGACGGCCACGAGTTTTTCAAGCCAATGAGGCTTCCGACGCCCGTCGAACGGGCGTCAGGCGCTATCGGGAACATAGCGCCGGGTCAGACGAGCTTCTTGAGTAGTTCGACCTTCTTGGCGTCGAACTCTTCCTGGGTGAGGATGCCCTTGGTCTTGAGTTCGCCGAGCTTCTCGAGCGTGGTCATCACGTCGGTGGGGCTCACCACGGCCACGGCGGGTTGCTGCTGCGTTGCCGCGGCCTGCGCGGCCGCATTGGGGCTCAGGCCCTGCGCGAGGTTCTGCGCGAGCACCTGGCCGAGCGCCACGCCAGCGCCCAGGCCCATCGCGTCGCCGGCAATGCCGCCGCCGTTGGCAGCGCCCTCGGCGAATTTGGGGATGGCCTGCGCCGTCTGGTACTGCATGAACTTGCCCATGTCGTTGCCGACCATGCCCATGCCGATCTTCTGGTCGAGGATCTTCTGCAGCTCTTCGGGCAGCGAGACGTTCTGGACCGTGATGTTCTCGAGCTTGATGCCGATCTTCTCGAACTCGGGCACGAGCTGCGCGGCAAGCGCCTGCGCGAACTGGATCTGGTTGGCCGCAAGGTCGAGGAAGGGCACGCCGCTGGAGGCGATGGCGTTGCTGATGTTCTGCAGCACCAAGCCGCGCAGCTGGCCGTCGAGGTCGGCCACGGAATAGATGTCGCGCGTGCCGGAGATTTCGGTGTGGAAGGCCTTGGCGTCACCGATGCGGAAGGAGTAGTTGCCGAAGGCGCGCAGGCGCACGGCACCGAAGTCCTTGTCGCGGATGGTGATCGGCTGGGGCGTGCCCCACTTCTGGTCGACCTGCTGGCGGGTGCTGAAGAAATAGACGTCGCTCTTGAAGGGGGACTCGAAGAGCTTGTCCCAGTTCTTCAGGTACGTGAGCACGGGCAGCGTCTGCGTCGTGAGCTTGTACATGCCGGGGCCGAACACGTCGGCCACCTTGCCTTCATTGACGAAGACGGCAACCTGCGACTCGCGAACGGTGAGCGAGGCGCCGTTCTGGATTTCCATCTCCGCCATCGGGAAGCGCCAGGCCAGCGTGCCATCGCCGGTCTCGGTCCACTGGATGATGTCGATGAACTGTTTCTTGATGAAATCCATCAGGGCCATGGTTGCTCCTCTTCAGGTTTTTTCAGGTTTTATCCGAACTGTGCATATTGCCACAGCGACTTGACAGCGCACCCGTGCTTTTGGTCATGGTTGGCACCGGCCATGCGGTGTATGGCTTTACGAACCGAGGTCTACAATCGGCGCCCCCAGAAGAAGCGCCACCAGGAGCTACGGCACATGTCAGATTCGACCCCCTCGACCTCATCGACTCCCACGCCCGAAGACAAACGCGCCGAGTTGCGACGTGCCGCCCTCGAGTACCACGAGTTTCCCGTTCCCGGCAAGATCGCCATCGCGGCGACCAAGCAGATGGTCAACCAGCGCGACCTGTCGCTGGCCTACTCGCCCGGCGTGGCCGCGCCCTGCGAGGAAATCGTCAAGGATCCGGCCAACGCCTTCAAGTACACCTCGCGCGGCAACCTCGTGGCCGTCATCAGCAACGGCACCGCGGTGCTGGGACTGGGCGACATCGGCCCGCTGGCGTCCAAGCCGGTGATGGAAGGCAAGGGCGTTCTCTTCAAGAAATTTGCCGGCGTCGACGTGTTCGACATCGAAATCGACGAGAAAGACCCGGCCAAGCTGGTCGACATCATCGCGTCGCTGGAGCCGACCTTCGGCGCCATCAATCTGGAAGACATCAAGGCCCCCGACTGCTTCTATGTCGAGCGCGAGCTGCGCAAGCGCATGAAGATCCCGGTGTTCCACGACGACCAGCACGGCACTGCCATCACTGTGGCGGCGGCCATGGTCAACGGCCTGAAGGTGGCGGGCAAGGACATCACCGAAGTCAAGCTGGTGGCCTCGGGCGCCGGTGCCGCGGCGCTGGCCTGCCTGAACCTGCTGCTCAAGGTCGGCCTGAAGCGCGAGAACGTGTTCGTGACCGATCTGGCCGGCGTGGTCTACGAAGGCCGCACCGAACTGATGGACGACGACAAGCGCCAATACATGCAGAAGACCGACGCGCGCACGCTCGCCGAGGTCATCGAGGGCGCCGACGTGTTCCTGGGCCTGTCGGCCGGCGGCGTGCTGAAGCCGGCAATGGTGGCCAAGATGGCCAAGCGCCCGGTGATCTTCGCGCTGGCCAACCCGAACCCCGAGATCTCGCCCGAAGACGCCCATGCGGTGCGCGACGACGTGATCATGGCTACCGGCCGCACCGACTACCCGAACCAGGTCAACAACGTCCTGTGTTTCCCGTACATCTTCCGCGGCGCGCTCGATTCGGGCGCGACCACGATCACCGACGAGATGGAAATCGCAGCGGTGCACGCAATTGCCGATCTGGCGCAGGCCGAGCAGAGCGAGCGCGTTGCTGCTGCCTACGTCGGTGAAAAGCTGTCATTCGGCCCCGAATACCTGATTCCGAAGCCCTTCGACCCGCGCCTGATGATGAAGATCGCGCCGGCCGTGGCCAAGGCGGCAGAGGAAAGCGGCGTTGCGACCCGTCCGATCAAGGACATGGACGCCTACCGCGACAAGCTGCAAAGCTTCGTCTATGCCTCGGGCACCACGATGAAGCCGATCTTCGAAACCGCCCGTCGCGCGGCGAAGAAGCGCGTGGCGTACTGCGAAGGCGAGGAAGAACGCGTGCTGCGCGCCGCCCAGATCGTGGTCGACGAAGGCCTTGCCCGCCCGACGCTGATCGGCCGCCCGGCCATCATCGCCCAGCGCATCGAGAAGTTCGGCCTGCGGCTGAAGGAAGAGCTCGACTACGACATCGTCAACGTCGAGCAGGACCGCCGCTACCGCGACTTCTGGCAGACCTACCACCGCATGACCGAGCGCAAGGGCATCACCGCCCAGGTCGCCAAGATCGAGATGCGCCGCCGCCTCACGCTGATCGGCGCGATGCTGCTGCACAAGGACGAGGTGGACGGCATGATCTGCGGCACCTGGGGCACCACGCTGATCCACCTGCACTACATCGACCAGGTGATCGGCAAGCGCCCCGGCGGCTGCGAGAGCACGCCGCAGGACGTGCCGGTGTACGCCTGCATGAACGGCCTGCTGCTGCCCGACCGCCAGGTGTTCCTGGTCGACACGCACGTCAACTACGACCCCTCGCCCGAGGAACTGGCCGAAATCACGACCATGGCGGCCGAGGAAATGATGCGCTTCGGCCTGAAGCCGAAGGCGGCGCTGCTGTCGCATTCCAACTTCGGCACCAGCAACGAGCCCAGCGCCATCAAGATGCGCAAGACGCTCGACCTGCTGCGCGTGCAGGCGCCCTGGCTGGAAGTGGACGGCGAAATGCACGGCGACGTGGCACTGGACAGTAAGCAGCGCGCGGTGGTCATGCCGCACAGCGCGCTGGCGGGTGACGCCAACCTGTTGGTTTTCCCGAACATCGACGCGGCCAATATTTCCTACAACCTGCTCAAGACAGCGGCAGGCGGCAATATCGCGATCGGCCCGGTTCTGCTTGGCGCGGCCAAACCTGTGCACATTCTCACGGCAAGTGCGACTGTTCGGCGCATCGTGAACATGACAGCCTTGACAGTGGCTGACGCAAACGCCGAGAGATAAGCCATTTGGCGAGAGTGGCCGCCAACTTAAAGCGCCACTCGATCCCCTCGCGACTGCTCAAACTTTGAGCAGTCGCTTGCTATTTTCGCCAGCGTGGTGCACACTCGCGGGCTTGAATTTGCGGGTTAACCCGACGTTGATCGCCGATTCGAACCCCCCGCTCTTTTCTTGTGGTGCCCCATGGCGGCTTACGCCTCGATCACGTCCTCTGTCACAAAGTTTGCGCTCACCAGTCTGATGCTGGTGGCGTTGACGACGGGGGCCGAGGCCCGCGGATGGTTCGGCGCCGGAAAAACGTCCACCGAGGAAACGATCGCTCTGTCCGAATTGCCGGCACAGGGCCAACGAACCTACCAGGCCATCCTGAGTGGCGGTCCCTTCCGGTATGACAAGGACGGCACGGTGTTCGGCAATCGCGAGCGTCTTTTGCCACCCGCACGCCGCGGCCACTACCGCGAGTACACGGTTACGACGCCCGGTTCGCGCAACCGTGGTGCACAACGAATCGTCTGCGGCGGTGAACAACGCACGACGCCCGAGGCCTGTTGGTACACCGCAGACCACTATGCGAGTTTCAGACGGATTGCGCCATGAGCGATGAAAACGACCTGAGCGGCGCCCCGAAGCGCCCCGAAGAAATGATGATGACTATGGAAAGACCAGCGGAGATGACCTTATCCCTTCGTGCCGTACGCCCGAACATCGTGCAATCGATCCGCGCGTTCCGCGTGAACGACCTGCAGGACGCGGCCAACGCGGCCGGCCAGCACTTCCTGTACGCCAACCTGGGCAACGCCCAGACCAAGCAGGACGTGCTCGACCTGATCGCGCAGCAGTTCACGTTCCCGGCCCACTTCGGGAAGAACTTCGACGCGCTGTACGACTGCATGACCGACCCGTTGCATAAATCGGGCCCGCAGCCAGGTTTCGTCATCGTGCTGGAGCAGATCCCGGCCAACGCCAAGTTCGACAAGGAAGCGCGCGAGCAGCTGCTCGACATCTTCCGCGACGCCTCGGACTACTGGGGCGACCGCAAGGTCCCGTTCCGGTGCTTCTATTCTTTTCTGTAGCCCGTTCTGCATCTACCAGCCAAGCAGAACGGGCGAACGAGGCTCAGCCGAACGCTGAAACCCTCGATGGCATCGAAGTGAACACCACCGCAACCGCAGCGGCCGCCTCCACCGAACCGGCCGGCGAAAAAATGCCGACCGACAAACTGGTCGACGTGTCGCCCCTGGCGCTGCGCATGAGCAGCCCCTTCAATGCGGGTTATTGGCTCGCCGCCGCATAAGCAAGCAGGCTTAGGCGTTTGCAGCCTCCGTTAAAAAGCCCGTCGCAGACGGGCTTTTTTTCATGGGTTTCGCGGGATGATGGCCTGGGCCAGAGCGACGTATTCGTCGACGGGCACTTCTTCGGCCCGCCGCTGGACATCGAATTCACCGGCAAAGCCGTGCTCCTGCAGCCATTTGCCCAGCGTGTGCCGCAGCAGCTTGCGGCGCTGGCTGAAGGCGACCTGCACGATCTCCCCCAGACGGGCCGCATCGACCGCCGGCGGCGTCGCCAGCGGCACCATCCGCACCACGGCACTGTCCACGCGCGGCGGCGGGTCGAAGCTCTCGGGCGGCACGAACAGCACGTTCTGCATCTCGTAGCGCCACTGCAGCATCACGCTCAGGCGGCTGTAGTCCGAGGT
This sequence comes from Variovorax sp. OV084, assembly GCF_900111625.1. Taxonomy (NCBI): domain Bacteria; kingdom Pseudomonadati; phylum Pseudomonadota; class Betaproteobacteria; order Burkholderiales; family Comamonadaceae; genus Variovorax; species Variovorax sp. OV084. The sequence continues at coordinate 352,959 of NZ_FOII01000003.1, forward strand.
GGCGGGCCTGGCCACCATGCGGTCGATCACTTCTTTCTGCAGCATGAAGTGCTGGTCGGCGACCAGATGGGCACTACCCAGCAGGTGAAACAGGATAGGCGTGGAGATGTTGTAGGGCAGGTTGCCCACCACGCGCAGCGGCTTGGCCGGGAACCTGGCGGCCAGTTCCGCGAAGTCGACCTTCAGCACATCGGACTCGATCACGTCGAGCTGCGCATGCTCGCGCAGGCGCTTGGCGAGGTCGCGGTCGAGCTCGATCACGGTGAGGCGGCCCAGCCGCTCGACCAGCGGCTGCGTCAGCGCCGCGAGCCCCGGCCCGATTTCGACCATGGCGTCGCCAGGCTGCGGCGCGATCTCGCGCACGATCGCATCGATGATCCCCCCGTCGGACAGAAAGTGCTGCCCGAACCGCTTCCTGGCGATGTGTGCCATCGAATCAGGATTGCGGTGGGTCGCGGTATTCGACGTAGGCGCGTGCGCGCACTTCCTGCACCCAGGTGGTGAAGGCCTCCTCTACGCGCTGTTCGCGCAGCGCGGTGCGCGCAGCTTCGCGCTGCTCCGACTGGCTGAGCTTGGAATCGCGGCGGCCGACCACCTGGATCAGGTGCACGCCGAAGCGCGACACCACGGGGTCGCTGATCTGGCCCGGCGCAAGCCGGTCCATGGCTTCCTCGAATTCGGGCACGAACTGGCCCGGGCGCGACCAGCCGAGGTCGCCGCCGTCCTTGGCGCTGCCGTCCTGCGAGTTGTCGCGGGCAAGGCCGGCGAAGTCGGCAGTGCCGGCCTGCACGCGGCGCTTGAATTCGGCCAGTTGCGCAACCGCCTGCGCCGTGGTGCGCTTGGGGTCGTTGAGCAGCAGGATGTGGCGCACTTGGGTCTGCGTGACCGTGGCGTCGCCCGACCCGATCTGGGCCTTGGCGATGACCTTGAGCACGTGGAAGCCGGCGCTGGAGCGCACGGGCCCGGCAATGCCGTTCACCGCGGTCGATTGCGTGGCCTCGACGAACAGCGACGGATAGCGGTCGGCGCTGCGCATGCCGATGGCGCCGCCGTTGGCGCGGTCGGGCGAATCGGAGTTCTCGCGCACCAGCTTGGCGAAATCTTCGCCGGCGCGGGCGCGCTGGGCGAGGTCCTGTGCCTTCTTCTGTGCCGCGGCCACCTGGGCGTCGGTGGCGTTCTCGGGAACGGCCACCAGCACCTGCGCGAGGTTGAGGTTTTCCAGCGCCGCGTTCTTGACGGATTGATTGCGCTGGTCGCGCAGGTATTCGTCGGCCTCGGCGTCGCTGATCTTGACCTTCGACTCGACCTCGCGGTCACGCAGGCGCGTGAGCAGCAGCTGGTCGCGCAGGTCGTTGCGGAAGTCCTGCTGCGCGATGCCTTCGGCGGCCACGCGGCGGCGCAGCTCGACCAGGCTGATCTCGTTCTGACGCGCCACGGTCTGCTCGGCCTGGTCGATGGCTACGTCGTCGACCTTGATGCCGTTTTCCTTCGCGAGCTGAAGCTGGGCACGCTCCGTGATCAGCCGCTCCAGCACGAGCCGGGTGAGCTCACCGCGGGGAACGCGCTCTGCGTCCGGGTTCTCCTTGATCAGCCGCGACACGCGCGTCTGCACGTCGGTGTTGGTGATGGGCTCCGAGTTGACCAGCGCGACGATGAATTCAGCCGAGCGCTGCACGGGCGCCGCGGCAGGCGCCGTCGACGGCCGCGCGGCCGGCGGGCCCAGGCGCGGCCCGGCGCGCATGATGTCCGTGATGCCGGTGCCGGAGCGGAAGCCCTGCGCACCCGACGTTGCAGCCACTGCCGCGAGGCAGCCCAGGGTGATGATGGAACGGATGTATTTCATGGCGTCGCTCAGTCAGTCGTCTCAGTCGTAATTGGTGAAGCGGCTCGGCGCTTCGCCCGGTTGGCGCAGGGGTTCGTAGCGCTGGATGTTCTGCCGCAGGGCCTGCATGGGGCTGGAGCCGATGCTGGAGAAGCCGACGAATTCGAGCTGGAACATGATGCGGGTGTTCGCCGTCACCTGGCCCGTGGTGATGCGCTGCAGCACCACGCGCCCGATCCAGCAGCAGCCGTCGTACTCGAAGCCGAGCACGCCGTCCGTGAGTTTCTTGTCCTGCAGGCTGTAGTTGAGCCGGCCGACCGCATACCAGCGTCCGCCGCCCTGGCCCTTGCCGGGGCCGAGGTTCTTGCCCTTGTCGCCCCACAGGTCGTTGATGGGCCATTGCCAGCCCACGTCGATCGACTTGCTGCCGTCGGTCGCGGTCGGGGTGCTGGGCGCCTGGTAGCGGAAGGCCGCGCTCAGGTTGTGATACGGCTCGGGGTTGTAGCGCGCGCTGATGGCCGAGCGCTCCGACTTGCGCGTGTCGGGGTTGTACTGCACGAGGGTGTCCAGGCTCCACTTGGGCGTCCAGTTGATCTGGGCGCCCACGAGCAGGTCGCTCGCGCGGTCGGTCACCGGCGTGCCGCCGGGCAGCGTGACCTTCTGGTCGCTGAAGCGCAGCCGCTGCGCGATGCCGAAGCGCGCGGCCTCGACGCCGGTGGCCGGATCGATCAGGCGCGAGGTCACGCCGAGCGTGAGGGCATTGGTGTCCGAGACGCGGTCGCCGCCCGAGAACGCGTTCTCGGTGTAGATGGTCGCGAAGCTGAAGTCGTTGGCCGCCGAATCGTAGTTCGGCAGCATGCTCTGGTTGCGATACGGCGTGTAGACGTAGTAGGCACGCGGCTCCAGCGTCTGGCGGAAGGCGCGTCCGAAGTAGTTGGCGTCGCGCTCGAAAGTCAGGCCGCTGTCGAGGCTGAAGGTCGGCACCGCCCGGTTGCTGGAGGTCGGGAAGAAGTACAGCGAGCTCGGGTTGTAGACCTGGCCGTTGACGTACTGGGTACCGTTGACCGTGACCGTCGGAATGGACGACTGCGGCAGGTAGTAGTTGTACGAGGCCGCGTTCAGCATCAGCTTGGGGATGACGAACGAGCTCGGCGTGATGAACGGGCGGCTGATCGAGGCGACGGCCATGGCACGGTCGCCGTCGGGCTGCGATTGCTGGGTGGCGTCGTAGCCGAGCTGCGACGGCAGGATCGTGTTCACGCGGAAGTGCGTGTAGTCCAGGTTCAGCGAAACGTCGAAGCCGTGCCAGTCGTACTTGTTGTAGTTGGCCGTGATCTGCGGCATCTTGTCGTACGCCGGCACGATCGGCGACAAGTCGTACTGCAGGTTCTGGTACTTCAGCGTGCGGACGATGCCGCTCCAGTCGCCCTTGCTCCAGTTGAGCGATGCATCGTTGGGCAGCTGGCGCTGCGCGAGCGACGGCGTGCGCGTGAAGTCGCGCCAGTAGTCGTTGTCGCTGACCCGGTTGATGCTGATGTTGGCCGACAGCGAGTCGAGGCCCAGCGCCTTGGCATCGAAGTCCTGGTGATGCGTGCCCCACACGCCCCAGCGCTTGGTGCTGCCGAGATCGGGGTAACGCTGGCCCATCAGGCGGTCGCTGCCCATCAGGTCGAAGCGGATCGTTCCGTTGTACCCCTTCTCGAGGTAGCGGAACTCGTTGCTGAAATTGATGCCGCGCTTGCTCATGATCGTCGGAGTGATCGTGGCGTCGCGGTTGGGCGCGATGTTCCAGTAGTACGGCTGCGCGATCTCGATGCCGTTGGTGTTGTCGATGCCGATGGTGGGCGGCAGCAGGCCGCTCTTGCGCTCGTTCGACAGCGGGAAGCTCACGCTAGGAATGGGCGGCGTGGTGATGCCCATGAAGCTCAGCCGCGCATTCTTGGCCACGCCCTCGTTTTCCTCGGTGTCCGTGGTCATCGTGGTCGCGGTCAGCAACCAGGCCGGCATCCAGCCCGGGAAGTCTTCGCGGCGGCAAGTGGTGTAGGTAGCTTCGCGGGCGATCGACACGTTGGCGTCGACGAAGTCGATGCGCTTGGCCTCGCCGTGCGCTTCGTTCACGAGGAACTGGTAGCGCACGTTGTTGAAGAAGCCCTCGAAGGTCTCCAGCTTGAGCTGCAGCTCGGGGCCTTCGTACACGTTGCCGGCCTGGTTGACGCGCACGTTGCCCGTGGCCTTGGCGCGGTCGTCGGGCTGGTAGTACTCGAGCCGGTCGGCGGTGATGGACACGGCGCCGCGCCGCAGCGTGGCGTTGCCCTCGACCACGGTTTCCAGGTCGGGCCGGCCGGAGATGCGGTCGCCGGTGACGATGCTGGGCATCTGGCCGCGGTCCGCGGGCGTCAGGGTTTCGGTCAGCAGCGGCGTGCGTTTCAGCGTGAGCGGGGCGTCGAAGTTGCCGGCCGTCTGCGCGGAGGCGCCATGTGCGTGCATCAGGGCCAGCGACAAAACAGCCAGCGGTAGCGGCGGGCGCGAGCGCCGCGGGGCGACACGACGTCGGTTCATCAGGCCTCCCGCCCAGCCGTTCCGAGGAAAGCGGTCGACTCGCCCGGGAAGGGCAGCGAGCGCACAAGGTGCCAAGCGTGAGGGCTTTGGGTCGTAGGCATCGGTTCGGAACGAAAGATCGTCGGGGGACGGCGCGGCAGGCCGGCGGGTTGCAGGGGCCGGCAGCAACCCGCATCGGCCGGAAGCCGGCCAAGGGGGATTGCCGCGCCAGGCGGATTTGTAGAATCGATTATCCATGACAGCATCCCCGCCTCCGGCCTCATTAGCCCCAAGCCCCGCCGAGACCATCCTCTGGACTGATCCGCAGCGGGCCGAAGTGTTCCGGGGCTGGCTGGCCGCCATCGCGCCTGCCCACCGGTTGTTGCCCGACACCGTGCGGCTCGCCTCGGTCGACGCGAGCTTCCGCCGCTACTTCCGCCTCGACACCGCCGACCCCGCCGCCCCCACGCGCATCGTGATGGACGCGCCGCCGGACAAGGAGAACAGCGCCCCCTTCGTCCAGGTGGCGCAGCTGATGGCCGGCGCCGGCGTGCTCGCCCCCACGGTGCTCGAATGGGACAAGCCGAACGGCTTTCTCCTGCTCGACGACCTGGGCCGCCAGACCATGCTGGACGTGATCGATCCGGCGAAGCCCGACGCGAGCCGCCCGCTCTACGACCAGGCCATCGACGCGCTGATCCGCTGGCAACTGGCCTCCAAACCCGGCGTGCTGCCGCCCTACGACCGGGCACTGCTCGAGCGCGAACTGTCGCTGTTCCCCGAGTGGTACATCGGCCGCCACCGCGGCATCGCCGTCGAAGGCAAGCTGAAGGAGCGGCTCGAGCGCAGCTTCAAGCTGATCGTCGACAGCAACCTCGCTTCGCCCGCCGTCTACGTGCACCGCGACTTCATGCCGCGCAACCTGATGATCGGCAACGGAGCAGCGCTCGGCGTACTCGACTTCCAGGACGCCGTGTACGGCCCCGTCACCTACGACATCGCCAGCCTGATGCGCGACGCCTTCCTGAGCTGGGACGAGGAGTTCGTGCTCGACATCACCATCCGCTACTGGACGGCTGCGCGCAAGGCCGGCCTGCCTGTCGACGAAGACTTCGGCGCCTTCTACCGCGCGGTCGAGTGGATGGGCCTGCAGCGCCACCTGAAGGTGGCCGGCATCTTCGCGCGCCTCACGCTGCGCGACGGCAAGCCCAAGTACCTGGCTGACACGCCGCGCTTCATTGCCTACATCCGCGCCACCGCCAGCCGCTACATGGAACTGACGCCGCTGCTGCGCGTGATCGACGAAATCGAGGGCACTTCGGCCATCACGGGCTTCGCCTACGGCCGTGTCTGAAGGAAACCTGAAAAAACACCACCCTGTGACGGCCGTACAACGGTCGCTCGCAGCTATCGATTTCATAGCATGCCGCGTTTTCACTGTTCCGTGCCGCTGAGCGCCGGCGTCAGCCTGGCGTTGCCGCCCGGCGCTGCGCGCCACGTGCAGGTGCTGCGGATGCAGCCCGGCGATGCGATCACGCTGTTCGACGGCGCGGGCGGCGAATATGCAGCCACGGTCGAGCGCATGGGCCGCAGCGACGTCGCTGTGGCCGTCGGCGCCCACCTGCCGGTGGAGCGCGAAGCGCCTCGCGCCGTGCACCTTGCGGTCGGCATGCCGGCCAACGAGCGCATGGACTGGCTGGTCGAGAAAGCCACCGAGCTCGGCGTTGCGAGCATCCAGCCGCTGGCCACTGCCCACGGAGTGCTGCGCCTGTCGGGCGAGCGCGCCGAGAAGAAGCGGGCGCACTGGGAGGCGATCGCGGTCGCGGCCTGCGAGCAGTGCGGGCGCAACCGCGTGCCGGTGATACATCCGGTGCAGTCCTTCACGGGCTGGCTCGAAACCAATGAAGCCTCGGCCGTGCGCCTTGTGCTGAGCCTTGCCGAGGGCACACGCAGCCTCGCCGACACACTTCAAGCCCCGAACGACCAAGGCGTGACTGTATTGAGCGGCCCCGAAGGCGGCCTGAGCAGCACCGAAGAACAGCAGGCCATCGCCCGCGGCTTCGCTCCCATCACCCTCGGCGCGCGCGTGTTGCGCGCTGAAACGGCGGCGCTGGCCGCGCTGGTGTCCCTGGCCGTACTCTAGGCAGGGCCGCGAGGTGGGTGTTTTCCGCGACGCGCACGCGGAAAGCTTGGGAAACAATCGTTACTTCATTAAGACAAAAGAAGGACTTTTGCCGATGTCCCGCCTGCCAAGCGTTCTGCGCCTTGCACCTCTCGTTCTTGCCGCGCTGCTGTGCGCCACACAGGGCGCGCTCGCCCAGAGCCAGGCCGTCGCCCCCACGCCCACGCAAGTCAGCCCCGAGGTCGACAAGGCCTACACCCAGCTGATGGCCTCGCCCGCCATCCAGAAGCTGCTCGACGCGGTCAAGGCCGACCATGAACACTCGGTCGAAGACCTGAAGATGCTGACCGAGATCGAGGCGCCGCCCTTCAAGGAGCACAAGCGCGCCGAGGCGTTTCTCGCGCGCATGAAGGCGCTGGGACTGACGCACGCGAAGATCGACGCCGAAGGCAACGTGGTCGGCCTGCGCAAGGGCATCGGCGGCGGCCCGAAGCTGCTGATCTCGGCCCACCTCGACACCGTGTTCCCCGCCGGCACCGACGTGAAGGTGAAGGAGCACGACGGCCGGCTGCACGCGCCCGGCATCGCGGACGACACGCGCGGCCTGTCGGTGCTTCTGTCGTGGCTCAAGGTGCTGAACGAAAACAAGATCCAGACCGTGGGCGACCTGATGATCGTCGCCAACGTCGGCGAGGAAGAACTCGGCAACCTGCGCGGCATGAAGGCCATCTTTCGCGACAACCTCGATATCGACGGCATGGTGGGACTGGAGCCGTCGTCGCCGGGCGCGGTGCTGGTGCTCGGCACCGCGAGCCACCGCTACGAAGTCACGTTCCAGGGCCCGGGCGGCCACAGCTTCGGCGCGTTCGGCCAGGTGCCCAGCGCCATCCACGGCATGGGCCGCGCCATCGCGAAGATCGCCGATATCCGCACGCCGAGTTTCCCGAAGACAACGTTCACTGTCGGCACGGTCGGCGGCGGCACTTCGGTCAACACCATCGCGCCAGATGCGCGCATGGCCATCGACATCCGCTCCGACGACATGGCCTCGCTTCTCGAAACGGAGAAGAAGATTCTGGCCGCCATCGACGAAGCAGTGGTCGAGGAAAACAAGCGCTGGAACGTGAGCACGCTGAGCGTTAGCACCAAGCTCATCGGCGACCGCCCCGGCGGCCGCACGCCGCCCGATTCGGTGATCGTCGAGGCCGCGATCCGCTCGAACGCCGCCTTCGGCAACAAGACGCTGCTGCGCGGCGGCAGCACCGACGCCAACGTGCCGATCGCGCTGGGCATTCCCGCGATCATCGTCGGCGGTGGCGGCAAGGCCTCCGGATTCCATTCGTTGAGCGAGTCCATTGACGTGACAGATGCATGGAAAGGCGCGCAGAATTCGCTGGTTACCGTGCTGGGCCTGGTGGGCGTGCAGGGGATCAGCCCCGCATTGCTCCCCAAACGGACAGCGCGTACCAAGTAATTTGTCACGTTGCCAGTTCGAAAGTGGACGTGCCACTTTCTGCTTACGGTCCGCGGCATTTAACAATGCAGACGGTTCTGTCACACACCAAGGAAACAGCCATGGGATTGCTCGATTCGGTACTCGGTCAAGTGCTCGGAGGCGCTGCGCAACAGCAGCAACCGCAAGGCGGCGGATTGGGCGATCTGGGAGGCCTGGCCGGCGCGCTGGGCGGCCTGCTCGCCAACAACGGCGGGCAGGGCGGCCTGGGCGGTCTGGTCTCGAAGTTCGAGCAGGCCGGCATGGGCGACGTCATCGGCTCGTGGATCGGCAAGGGAGAAAACCAGCCGGTCTCGGGCGACCAGCTGCAGAACGCGCTGGGCAGCGACACCATCGCCAGCATCGCGTCCAAGCTCGGCATCAATGCGCAAACGCTGCTGCCGATGCTCGCCACCATGCTGCCGGCGCTCATCGACCAGCTCACGCCGCACGGCAAGGTCCCCGACCAGGGGCTGGGCAACCACGACGACCTGCTGGGTTCGCTCAGCGGTCTGCTGCAAGGCAAGCAGTCCTGAACTGACGGACTGCGTTCTCCAGGATTCCGGCGCCCGCGAGGGCGCTTTTTTTTGGTCCGTGCGTGTTGGCCGACAATCCCGCTGGCATCAATGGAGAGCAATGGCATGGCGGGCAGTCGCAAGTCGAAAGAAGAAGGTCTGGACGCGCAGCCCGATGGCACCGTGCGGTGGTCCAAGGGCATGCGCGAAGCGCTCGCACAGTTCAACGACCGGCCCTGCGGCCAGTGCGGCGGCTCGCTGTTGGACGAACGCAGCCTGGCCGACAGCCTCGACTTCTTTCGCCGCCACCGTTCCAGCTTCTATCCGCCGCGCGCCGCACGGCTGCGCATGCTCGACATGCACGGCGCCGCGGCAGCCGAGCTGTTCTTCGAGCCGTCCCCGCACAAGGAAGCCGTCACCGACCTGCTGGCCATCCACGACGCGGCCGTGGTGCGTTTCTTCGTGGCCCAGGTCAAGCAGATCGACTGCAAGAACGCCCTCGTCAAGCAGGCTGGCCGCTGGCCGCTGTTCGTGCTGCGCGAGCTGCTGTCGGCGAACCCGGCGCGACACCAGGCCGGCGCCGCGTTGATCCTGGAGTTGCTGGCCGCGAACCCCGAGTGGCAGCAACCGCTGGAGGCCTCCTGCGACGACAGCCAGCGCAAGACGCTCGCGCGCCTGCAGGAAGACAGCTCCGCCGGCGTGACCGATGCCACCCCCGACGCCTGGCCCGCGCTGCTGCGGCGCCCGCCCTGGAAGAACCGGCAGGCGCTGCCCGTCATCCCGACGCTGGCGCTGCAGCCACTGCCGCCGACGGCGCTGCTGCACTGGAGCAATCTGCCGCCGCCGCAGTACTTGCAGGCCACGGGCGAATCGTCCGACTGGCTGACCCGCGAGCTCCGCGTCTCGCGCGAACGCGCCGACCAGTGGATGGACGAATTCGCGCGCAACCAGCCCAACGCACCCGCGGAGATCCGCGAGGGCGGCAAGGTGCACAAGGCCCTGTGGATGCTGGGCCTGCGCCCCGAGTTCATCGAGGCTGTCGCGGCAAACGGCCGCGAGATCGGGCCGGAAGACTTCGGCGAACCTCCGGCCACCCACTGGAGCGTCGCCGAATACATCTGGCACCTGCCCGAGCCGCTGGCCATCGCAGTGTTCACGCTTGGGCCCGCGCCAGAGCTCTACATGGGCGATGTCTCGCGCATGCGCCCCATCCTCCATGCATTCGGCGCGGCCGCGCTGCCGGGACTGCCGCGCTTCCTCAAGCAGGGCTCGCGCGCGATGTTCGAGCTGGCATCGGTCATCGAATGGGACCCGCTCGCCGGCTGGATCGCCAAGGGCTTCCACACCAACCGCTGGGTCCGGCGCGAAGCGGGCGAGTGGCTTGCGCGCTACCCGGATGCGGCCGCGCGCGGCCTCGTTCCCATCGCGCTGGGCGAACCCGGCCCTGCGCACGAGGCGGCGCAAGCCGCGCTGCGCTGGCTGCACGATGCCGGCCACGCTGACGCGGTACGCCGGCAGGCGCTCGCCTATGGCGCCGAAGCCGCCGACGCGGTGGCGCAGCTGCTGGCCATCGCCCCCGAAGAGTTGCTGCCCGACAGCCTGCCCGCGGTGCCGAAGACCCTGCCGCTGGCGACGCTGCCCCGCCTGCTCCTCAAGCAAGGCGGCCTAGCGCTGCCGCAAGACGTGGTGCCCGACGTGCTGATGGCGATGATGCTCGGCAAGCCCGACGCACCCTATCCGGGGCTCGCTCCGCTGCTGGACGCGCTCACGCCCGATTCCCTCGCGCGCTTCGGCCGCGCGCTGCTGGCCTGGTGGATCGGCAATGGCCGCCCAGCCAAGGAGCGCTGGATGTTCGCTTTGCAGGGCCGCCTCGGCGACGGCGAAACCGCACGCCAGCTCTACGGCCTGCTGCGCCAGTGGCGCGCCGCGCTCGACCGCGTGCGGGCCTACGACGCGATGGTGATGCTCGGCGAGATCGGCAGCGACGCCGCCCTGATGCACCTGGCCGAACTCGCGCGCCAGACCCGCCACGACGACCTGCGCACCCGCGCCGACCGCATGCTCGGCGAAGTGGCCGAGCAGCGCGGCCTCAGCCTCGACCAGCTGGCCGACCGCACCGTGCCTGACCTCGGCCTCGACACCCGCGCGCGCCTGACGCTCGACTTCGGCCCGCGCAGCTTCGAGGTGCGCATGGACGACAACTTCCAGCCCGTGGTGCACGACGCCAGGGGCAAGGCCCTCAAGACGCTGCCCAAGCCGGGCGCGAACGACGACGCCGGCAAGGCCGCCGCCTCGACCACGCAGCTGAAGGAGCTGCGCAAGCTGGCAAAGACCGTCGCCACCACGCAGATCAAGCGACTGGAAGCCGCGATGTGCACGCAGCGCCGATGGGGCCCCGACGAGTTCATGCCCTTCTTCGCCAACCACCCCGTGCTGCGGGTCTTCAGCCGGCCGCTGGTCTGGGGCTTGTTCGACGCATCGGACAAGCTCGAAGGCACCTTCCGCGTCAGCGCCGAAGGCGAACTGGCCAACCTGCAGGACGACGCGGTGAAGCTGCCCGAGTCCGCGCGCATCGGCCTGCCGCATCCGCTGGAAATCACGGCACTCGACCCGTCGCTGGCGACCGCATGGGCCGCCGTGCTGGCCGACTACGAAATCGTGCAGCCCTTCGAGCAGCTGATGCGCCCGGCCTTCGTGCTCGACGAGGCGCTGCGCACCCGCCGCGAACTCCCGCACTGGAGCGGCCGCGCCGTGTCGAACGCCGCCCTCATGGGCCTGGAAACGCGCGGCTGGCAGCGCGAGGTGGGCGACGGCGGCATGGTCAACAGCTTCAACAAGGCCGTGCGCGGCGGGCGCCGCATCTGCCTGCAGCTGGAGGAAGGCTGGTTCGTGCAGGACAGCCCCGACGGCAAGGAGCTGCAGACCGTGCGCGCGGTGGCACTCGATGGCACCGAAGGCACGCTGGGCGAGCTGCCGCCGATCGTCTTCAGCGAAATCGAGCGCGACCTGCAGCGCGCGATCCGGGAGACGGCGCCATGAACCGCAACCTCTGGCTGCTCGCCATCTGCCAGGGCCTGCTCCTGACGAACAACGTGACCTTCATCGCCATCAACGGACTGGTTGGGCTGGCCATCGCGCCGCACGGCTGGATGGCGACGCTGCCGGTGATGAGCTACGTGGTGGGCGGCGCGCTCAGCACCGGGCTGGTGGCGCGCACGCAGCAGCGCTTCGGCCGGCGCGGCTCGTTCCAGATCGGGCTGGCGGTGGCGGTGGCATCGTCGCTGCTGTGCTGCTTCGCGGCGGTCACGAAGAACTTCTGGCTGCTGTGCTTCGCCACGGTGATCGCGGGCTACTACAACGCCAACGCGGGGCTCTACCGCTTCGCCGCTGCCGAGCTGGCGGCGCCGGCCTGGCGCGAGAAGGCGGTGTCGATGGTGATGGCGGGCGGGCTGATCGGCGCTGTCGCCGGGCCGAACCTCGCCACCGCCACGCGCGAAGCCTTTGCGGTGCCGTTCGCCGGCGCCTACGTTGCGCTGGCCCTGGTGGCGCTGCTGTCGATGGCAGTGATGCACTTCATCGAATTCCCGGCCGCGCCCACGCGCAAGGAGGCCGCAGGCGGGCGCCCGCTGGCCGAGATCATGCGGCAGCCGGTGTTCATCGTGGCCGCCGCCGCGGGCGCGCTTGGCTACGGCGTGATGAACCTGCTGATGGCCGCGACGCCCATCGCGATGCAGATCTGCAGCCTGCCGTTTTCCGATGCCGCGCTGGTGCTCGAATGGCACGTGATCGGCATGTTCGCGCCGGGCTTCTTCACCGGGCACCTGATCCGCCGCTTCGGGGCGCTGCCAGTGATGGGCGTGGGGCTGGTGCTCAACCTCGGCTGCATCGCCATCGCGCTCTCGGGCGTGGAGCTGCATCACTTCATCGTCGCGCTGTTCCTGCTGGGCGTGGGCTGGAATTTCCTGTTCACCGGTAGCACGACACTCTCGCTCACGGCCTATACCGCCGAGGAGCGCGACCGCGCGCAGGGTGCGCTCAACTTCTGCGTGTTCGCCACGCTGGCGCTGACCTCGTTCGCCTCGGGCGTGCTGGTGACCACGCAGGGCTGGCGGCTGCTGAACTTCGGTTCGCTGGTGCCGGTGGTGCTGACTGGCGCGGCGCTGATCTGGCTGGCGCGCGTGCGCGCCGTCAGGCCAGCGGCGGAAAGCGCCGGTTGAGCCAGCTTTGCAGGGCCGCGAAGACCGCGTCGGCTTCGAGTTCGTTGAAGATCTCGTGGTACAGCGTGTCGAAGCAGTGCGCCTCGACCATGCCGCTTGATGCCGTCGCCGCAGCGAATGCGCGGCTGGCAGCGGGCACCACGAGGCGATCGTCGCCCGCGTAGAGAAGCAGCGTCGGCACGGGCCAGTTCGCAGCCCGCTGCTGCACCGTCTCGCCTTCGTACGCGAGAAAGCGCGCAAGGCGGCTGCCGATGCGGTCGTGCGTGAGCGGATCGTCGCGGTAGGCCTGCACCACCGCCGGGTCATGCGAGAGGTAGTTGTCGTCGAGGCCGTTGCCCACGCGCAGGTTCGGCGCAATGCGCGGCAGCACCGCGAGCAGCGCCTTCTGGAAACCGCTCAGGCCCGGATCGAGCCCTGGCGAGGAAAGCACCAGCCCATCGACCTGCCGCACGCCACGCGCCACCAGGCTCGCGGCGACCAGTCCGCCGAGGCTGTGCCCCAGCAGCACCAGCGGCAGGCCGGGGTTCTCGCGGCGTGCATCGTCGATGACCAGCGCGAGGTCGTCGACCAGCCGCAGTTCGCTCGGCAGGCCGCCGCGCGCACCGGTCGATTCGCCGTGCCCGAAGTGGTCGTGCGCCCACACGGCGAAGTTCCATTCGTGCAGGCATTCCGCGAGTGCGTGATAGCGGCCCGCATGCTCGCCGAGCCCATGGACCACCACGATCACGGCGCGCGCCGGGCCGGGCGCCGGCAGCCGGCGCAGGGCGAGCGTCTCGCCGTCCGGGGTCGACAGCGAAACGCGCTGCGGCAAAGGCAGCGCCTCGCTCAAGCGGCCACCGGCTCCGATGTGGCCGCGCGATGCGCTGCTGGCAATGCTGCGATCACTTCGGCCACGGCCGCGGTGAGCTTCTTGGCGTAGGGCACGTGCAGGAACTCATTGGGGCCGTGCGCGTTGCTCTTCGGGCCGAGCACGCCGCAGACCATCATCTGCGCCTTCGGGAAACCGGCGCTGAGCATGTTCATCAGCGGAATGGTGCCGCCCTGGCCGATGTAGCCGCACGATGCGCCGAAGTGCGCCTGCGAGGCCTTGTTGAGCGCGTCCTCGAACCACGGCGCGATGGTGGGTGCGTTCCAGCCCGTGGCGCCGCCGTTGCTCTCGAAGGTCACGCGGGCCTGGTAGGGCGCGTTGTCTTCGAGCAGCGTCTTGAGGTTCTGCACCGCCTCGGCCGCATCGATCAGCGGGGGCAGGCGCAGCGACAGCTTGAAGGCGGTGTACGGGCGCAGCACGTTGCCCGCATCCTTCAGTGCCGGAAAGCCTTCGGCGCCGGTCACCGACAGCGTGGGCTTCCAGGTGCGGTTGAGCAGGGCCTCGACCGGATCGGTGGTGGTCGGCAGCGCGAACATGGTCGAGCCGCCGCAGTCGTAGTGCGCCCACGGAAAGCGCTTGTAGACCTCTTCGCCGAGGATCGCGGCGGTGGCCCTGGCCTGCGCGAGCCGGTCGGCCGGCACTTCGCAGTGGAAGCTCGCGGGCAGCAGGCGGCCGGTGGCGCTGTCTTCGAGGCGATCGAGCACCTGCCGCATGATGCGGAAGCTCGAGGGCACGAGGCCCGATGCGTCGCCGGAGTGGATGCCTTCGGTCAGCACTTCCACTTTGAGCGTGCCGCTGGCCATGCCGCGCAGCGAGGTGGTGAGCCACAGCTGGTCGTAATTGCCGGCGCCGGAGTCGAGGCAGATCACCAGTTCGACATTGCCCAGGCGCGGACGCAGCGCGTCGACGTAGGGCAGCAGGTCGTAGGAGCCGCTTTCCTCGCAGGTCTCGATCAGGCCGACGATGCGCGGGTGCGCTGCGCCCTGGCTCTTGAGCGCCTGCAGCGCGGCGATGCTGGCGTACACCGCGTAGCCGTCATCGGCACCGCCGCGGCCGTAGAGCAGGCCGTTCTCGTACTTGGGCGTCCACGGGCCGAGGTCGTTGCGCCAGCCGGTGAATTCGGGTTGCTTGTCGAGGTGGCCGTACATCAGCACGGTCTCGCCCATGTCGGTGCCGGTGGCCGGCACTTCGAAGAACAGCACCGGCGTGCGGCCTTCGAGGCGCACGATCTCCAGCTTCAGGCCCTCGACCTTCTGTGCCTCGACCCAGGCGGCGGCGTTGCGCAGCACGGTCTCGAGGTAGCCGTTGGCCGACCAGTCCTTGTCGAAGCCGGGCGACTTGGCCGGGATGCCGATGTAGTTGGTGAGTTGCTTGAGGATGTCGCCGTCCCATTGGGCGGTGACGTCGGACAGGGCGCGCTCGGCGTCGAGCGTGCCGGCGGGCATTTCGCGGTGCAGGGGGGCGTTCATCGGTGGGTTCTCCGCGGGTGACGAAAAGGCGCATTTTGCGCCTTGAGGCGACCGCGCGTAGAGTGCGGGCGATCTCAACCCGGAGGGCCATGTGAGCAAGGCAAACATCAAGGTGGGCATAGGCGGCTGGACCTACGAACCCTGGCGCGACAACTTCTATCCCAAGGGGCTCGCGCACGCGAAGGAGTTGAACTACGCGAGCCGCAAGGTCAGCGCCATCGAGATCAACGGCACCTACTACAGCACCTTCAAGCCCGAGACCTTCAGGAAGTGGCACGACGACACGCCGGCCGACTTCATGTTCTCGCTCAAGGCCTCGCGCTTCGCGACCAACCGCAAGCTGCTGTCGGGCGCGGGCGATTCGATCAAGCGCTTCATCGACAGCGGCGTGGCCGAGCTCGGCGACAAGCTCGGGCCGATCGTGTGGCAGTTCATGCCGACCAAGCAGTTCGATGCGGAAGACTTCGAGGCTTTTCTCGCGCTGCTGCCGAAGAAGGAGGGCAGCCGCGCGCTGCGGCACGTGATGGACGTGCGGCATGAGAGCTTCATGGTGCCCGCCTACAAGGCACTCGCGAAGAAGCACAAGGTGTCGACGGTGTTCACCGACGCCGACAAGTTTCCGTCCTTCGAGGAGCCCGAAGGCGATTTCGCCTATGCGCGGCTCATGATGGCCGACGCAAAGCTCAAGACCGGCTACGCGCCGAAGGCGCTGGACACCTGGGCCGAGCGCGCGCAGGGCTGGGCCGTGTCGCCGAAGAAGCGCGACGTGTTTGTCTACTTCATCAATGGCGCCAAAGAAAAGGCACCGGCCGCGGCCGGTGCCTTGCTGGAGCGCTTTGGGTGGACCCCGCCGAAAGCTTGACGGGCTTCAGGCTGCGGAGTGCAGGGACGGCTTGGCGCCGAAGCTGATTTCGCCGGAAAGCTGGCCGCCTTCCTCGATCACGATCTTGCCGTAGCGGATCTTGCCGGTGACCTTGCCGGTCGAGTGGATCACGAGCTTTTCGCGCACCGTGAGGCTGCCGTCGAACACGCCGCGGATTTCGGCGATGTCGATTTCGGCCGAGCCCTTGAACTCGCCCTGTTCGGCGATCTGCATCAGGCGCGAGTCCATGGTGGCCTCGACGAGGCCTTCGACCACGAGCGTGTCGCAGTCGGTGATCTCCACGCCCTTGAGCTTGATGTTCGGGCCGACGGTGAGCTTGCTGCCGCCTTCCTTGGCGGCGGCAGATGCTGTAGCAGCAGCGGCGTTCAGTCCGCCTTGCTGTGCGGTCAGCGACGAGGGATTGACGGGGGTTCCGGAGAGATTGGTGCCCGAACCGACGAGCGGCGCGGGGCGGGATGTCAACGAGTCGGTGTCACGATCACGCTTGCCGAAGAAGGGGGACTGTGTAGCCAAAGGGGAGCTCCTCAAGAAAGGGACTATCGTAAGAACGCACTCATGGCCTGCGGCACTTCATTGCGCAAGAAGCGTAACTGAATAAATCGACTGTGGACATGACAATGCGGCGTCATGAGCCTTCCGAACTCCGAAACTCCTTCCACCGCGCAGGCCGCGCACCCCTCGCGCGCCATTTCGTCGGCCACCGACTCGCGCTTCGACAAGCCAGCGCACGGCTGGCGACGCACGCTGTTCACGGTGATCTTCGAGGCCGACACGCGCGCGGGCCTGATGTTCGACCTGGCGCTGATCGCGGTGATCGTGACCAGCGTGCTGGTGGTGATCCTCGACAGCGTGCAGTCGATCCGCGAGCAGTGGCGGCCGCTGTTCAATGCGCTCGAATGGGTGTTCACCATTCTCTTCACGCTGGAGTACATCGCGCGGCTGTGCTGCGTGAACAAGCCGCTGCGCTATGCGCTGAGCTTCTATGGCGTGATCGACCTGCTTGCGCTGCTGCCGACCTTTCTGGTGGCCTTTGCGCCCGAGATGGCGTACCTGATCGACGTGCGGGTGCTGCGCCTGTTGCGCGTGTTTCGTATCTTCAAACTATCGCGCTACTCGGTGGAGTACCGCGCGCTGGTGTCTGCCGTGGCATCGAGCCGGCGCAAGATCACGGTGTTCGTCGGCTTCGTGATGCTGGTGGTGCTGGTGATGGGCACGCTGATGTACGTGGTCGAGGGGCCGGTGCATGGCTTCACGAGCATTCCGGTGGCAATTTACTGGGCCATCTCGACGATGGCCACGGTGGGCTTCGGCGACCTCGTGCCAAAGACCGACCTGGGCCGCGCGATCGCCTCGGTGATGATGCTGCTGGGCTGGGGCGTGCTCGCCGTGCCGACCGGCATCGTGACCGCGGAGATGGCGCGGCGCGGGCCCGACGACGAGCCGGTGCCGGTGGCACCGCGCGGCATTCTCGCGATGACTGCGCCCGCGCCTGCGGTGCCTTCGAAGCGCGTTACGCCTTCGGCCAGACGACGCGCCCTTGCGCAGCATCGTCGAGACGGGCGATGAAAGCGTCGGCATCGGGCTCGGGGAGCGAGAAGGCGAAGACCACGTCGTCGCCGTGCTGCACATCGTCAAGCACCGCGCCCGCAGCGACGAGTTCGCGCCGCACGAGTCCTTCGAGCGCATAGGGCACCGAGCAACCGAGGCTGCGCTGGCGCACCAGCGGCACGAGCTCGGCGCCGAGCAGGGCCTGTGCAACCGCGTCGGTGTAAGCCCGCACGAGGCCGCCCGCGCCCAGCTTCACGCCGCCGAAGTAGCGCACCACGGTCGCGAGCGCGCCCTCGACCTGCTGGTGGCGCAGCACCTCCAGCATCGGACGGCCGGCCGTGCCGCCGGGTTCGCCGTCATCGTTCGCCGCCGACTGGCCGCCGGCCATCAAGGCCCAGCAGACATGCGCGGCCGCGGGGTGTTCGGCGCGCAGCGAGGCGACCACGGCCAGCGCGGCCGCGCGGTCAGCCACCGGCTGCACGCAGCCGATGAAGCGGCTCTTCTTGATGAGCAGCTCGCTGTGGACCGGCTGTGCAAGCGTGAAGCTCATCCGGTGGTGCGCTCCAAAGGGTTCAGCCGCCGCCGCGCTCGAACTTGAAGACCGCCGTGCTGGCGCGCGCGTTGGGCAGCCAGCGCACGTCGCGCCCGTCCTGCAGGCCGAAGGCGTCGAGCACGCGCAGGTTGTTCTTGCCGGCCAGCACCTCGAAGTCCTTGAAGGTGCCGACGCGGATGTTGGGCGTGTCGTACCACTGGTAGGGCAGGCGGCGCGTCACCGGCATGCGGCCGCGCGCCACGCTCAGGCGGTTGGGCCAGTGCGCGAAATTGGGAAAGGCGACGACGCCGATGCGGCCGACGCGCGCGGTCTCGCGCAACATCACTTCGGCATTGCGCAGGTGCTGCAGCGTGTCGATCTGCAGCACCACGTCGAAGGAGGCGTCGTCGAACATCGCCAGGCCCTCGTCGAGGTTGAGCTGGATCACGTCGACACCGCGGCGGATGCACTGCAGCACGTTGCCGTCGGCAATTTCCACGCCGTAGCCGGTGCAGCCGCGCTCGCGCTGCAGCAGGTCGAGCAGGGCGCCGTCGCCGCAGCCGAGGTCGAGCACGCGCGAGCCTTGGGGCACGAGCTCTGCGATCAATCTTTGGTGTTCGAGGTCGCTCATTGGAACTCCTTCGCGACGCGCTCGAAGTACGAGCGCACCACGCCCATGTAGCGCACGTCGTCGAGCAGGAAGGCGTCGTGGCCGTGCGGCGCGTCGATCTCGGCGTAGCTCACGTTGCGGCGGTTGTCGAGCAGCGCCTTCACGAGTTCGCGGCTGCGCGCGGGCGAGAAGCGCCAGTCGGTCTTGAAGCTCACGAGCAGGAACTTGGCGGTGGCCTGGGCCAGCGCGGTGCTGAGCTTACCGCCGTGGCTGCGCGCGGGGTCGAAGTAGTCGAGCGCGCGGGTGATCAGCAGATAGGTGTTGGCGTCGAAGTATTCGCTGAACTTGTCGCCCTGGTAGCGCAGGTAGCTTTCGATCTGGAACTCGACGTCCTGCGTGGAGTAGCGGTAGTCGAGCCCCGCCACCTCGCCCTCGACGGCGCTGCGCAGGATGCGGCCGAACTTTTCGTTCATCACGTCGTCGCTGAGGTAGGTGATGTGGCCGATCATTCGCGCGATGCGCAGGCCGCGCTTCGGGATCACGCCGTGTTCGTAGAAGTGGCCGCCGTGGAAGTCGGGGTCGGTCACGATGGCGCGGCGCGCGACTTCGTTGAAGGCGATGTTCTCGGCCGTGAGGTTGGGCGCGCTGGCCACGACCACGGCGTGGCGCACGCGGCTGGGGTACTGCAGCGTCCACGACAGTGCCTGCATGCCGCCGAGGCTGCCGCCCATGACGGCCGCGAGCGTCTCGATGCCGAGCGCATTTAGCAGCGCGGCCTGCGCGTCGACCCAGTCTTCGACCGTGACCACCGGGAAGTCGGCGCCATAGACGCGGCCGGTGGCGGGATTGACGTGCATCGGGCCCGTCGAGCCGAAGCAGGAGCCGAGGTTGTTGACGCCGATCACGAAGAAGCGGTCGGTGTCGACCGGCTTGCCGGGGCCCACCATGTTGTCCCACCAGCCCTCGGAGCGGGCCTGGCCCTGGTAGACGCCCGCCACGTGGTGCGAGGCATTAAGTGCATGGCACACCAGCACGGCGTTGCTGCGCTCGGCGTTCAGGGTGCCGTAGGTTTCGTAGGCGAGCGTGTAGTCGCTGATCGACGCGCCGCTGCGCAGGGCCAGCGGGCCTGCGAACTGCATCGACTGCGAGGTGACGACCAAAGGTGGTGACGACGACATGAATGAAAAAACCCGGCCTCGCCAAAAACGAGCCGGGTCTGCCGCGCCTGTCTTTAGCTGAATTTATAAAGCGCCCGCAAGCTGAAGCAAATCGGCGCTGGACAAGTATATCCCCCAGGCTGCGCGCACTGCGTGTCGCTCCGCCAACCCCCTTCGGGGGCAACACCTGCGGCCCGGCGAAGCCGGTTCCGCGGTGTTTCTGGAAGGGCCCCCTGCCTTTTTCTTACCAGCCGACGATCATGATGATGCCCAACACCAGGAAGATCGCGGCCGAGACGCCGTGCACTAGCTTGATCGGCACGCGCCGCACGATCTTCTCGCCGAGCCACACCACCGGCGCGTTGGCCAGCATCATGCCCAGCGTGGTGCCTGCGACCACCCAGAAGTAGTCGTGCGTGAAGCGGGCGGCAAGCATGACGGTGGCGATCTGGGTCTTGTCGCCCATCTCGGCGAGGAAGAACGCGATCACCGTGGTGCCGAAGACGCCGAACTTCGACGCGCCCGGGGCATCGTCGTCGTCGAGCTTGTCTGGAATCAGCATCCAGACGGCCATCGCGATGAACGAGCCGCCCAGGATCCAGCGCAGCACCTCCGGTCCGAGCCAGCGCGTGATGTAGTTGCCGACGGCACCCGCCAGCGCGTGGTTGATGATGGTGGCGGCGAAGATGCCCAGGACGATGGGCCACGGTTTCCTGAAACGGGCGGCGAGCAAGAGGGCCAGGAGTTGGGTCTTGTCGCCCATTTCGGCGAGCGCAACTACGCCGGTTGCAACGAGAAAAGCTTCCATGATGGATGTGGGGTTCCTTGGGCCGAAGGACGCAATTGACCGTGCAACACCTTCGGCCATATTCCCGAAGTTGCACGGTCAAAGGTCTCGCCAGGTGTGTTAACTGCACGCGCCATGTCCTGTGTGGGGCAGGACAAGTCTGTTGACGCGGGCCCTTCTCGCAAATCGGAAGGCGGCTACTCCCCAATGACGGGGCGAATTCTACATGTAGCGCCAAGGACCTCGCCCAAAAATGCAAGTAGGCACTAGCTTTCCAATAGTTTTGACAGGTGCTACCTCAAGACGCAAATTCCCGCTTGCAATTCGGATATTTCACCCATAATGCACGAGCCTCCCTCTTCATTTTGGTCGGGGGGCAGTTCGGTGATCGGTCAGTTTCGCGCGACTCGACGGCTCTCGTTTGAGTGATGCTTTCGGGACTCCATCGCTTTTCTTGATGTGTTTATAGGAGTCCCTTGATGGGCAACAAACTGTACGTCGGCAACCTGCCTTACTCGGTGCGCGACGGAGATCTCGAACAGGCCTTCGGGCAGTTCGGCGCAGTGACCAGCGCCAAGGTCATGATGGAACGTGACACCGGCCGCTCGAAGGGCTTCGGCTTCGTCGAGATGGGCAGTGACGCGGAAGCACAAGCAGCAATCAACGGCATGAACGGCCAGCCCCTTGGTGGCCGCAGCGTCGTCGTCAACGAAGCACGTCCGATGGAAGCTCGTCCCCCGCGCAGCGGTGGTGGCGGCTACGGCGGCGGCGGTGGTGGTTATGGCGGCGGTGGTGGCGGAGGCTACGGCGGCGGTGGTGGCGGCTACGGTGGTGGTGGCGGTGGCCGCTCCGGCGGCGGCTACGGCGGTGGCGGTGGTGGCCGCAGCGGTGGCGGCGGTGGTGGCGGCGACGGCGGTTTCCGCAGCCCCTACGGCGCCGGCCCCCGTGGCGGTGGCGGCGGTGGCCGCTCCGGCGGTGGTGGTGGCGGCGGCTACGGTGGTGGCGGCAACAGCGGCTACTAAGCCCTGCGCTCCCAGGCACACAGACAAAAGGCTCCCTCGGGAGCCTTTTTCAATGGGCGATCGCCCGGCGCTTGTTGCTCAGGCTTCGCCGCTTCGCTTCTTGCGTTCACGCCCTTGCACCGCCCGGTCGAGCACGGCGTTGGGCAGCATGCGCATGATCTTGGCGATCACGCCCATCTGCCAGGGAATCACGCGGTAGCTCGTGCCTGCCTCGATGGCGCGCAGTGCCTGGGCCGCAAAATCTTCCGCCTTCATGAGAAAAGGCATGCCGTACCGGTTGCCCTGCGTGAGCGGCGTGTCGATGTAGCCCGGGCAGAGGGTGACGACCTTGACGCCGCTGTTGAACAGTTCGCCGCGCAGGCTCTCGCAATACGCCACCACGCCGGCCTTGCTGGCGCAGTACGCGCCATGCCCCGGCAATCCGCGGATGGACGCCACGCTGCCGATGCCAACCAGCCGCCCACTGCCGCGCTGCACCATCGCCCGCACGAACGGATGAAAAGTGGCGGCGAGACCGACGTTGTTGGTGGCAAAGGTCTGCGCCAGCACATCGAGGTCGGAGCGCTCGGCCGTGTCGATGCCGACGCTGATGCCGGCATTGGCGATCACCACGTCTGGCAGCCCCTGCTGTGCGATGCAGGCGTTGCCGGCGGCGACGATGCTGTCGGTCTGCGCCACGTCGGCGCTGTAGATCCGGTAGCGGTCTGCGCTCAGTTGCCGGGCATTCGCCCACGCTTCGATTTCCCCCGTGCGCCGGGCGACCAGCGCCAGGCGGTAGCCCGCGTCGTAGAAGCTCGCGGCCAGCGCCTGGCCGATGCCGCTCGATGCGCCGGTGATGAAGACAAGCGGGGACGTGGTCATGCAGGAGATGTCTTCTTCAGCGCTTCTTGGCGGGAGCAGGAGCGGCCGGAGCCGCCGACGGAATCAGCACGCCGCGCACCCGGCCGTTCAGGTTGGCCACGCCGCTCAGGTTGTCGTAGTCGAGCGTGTCGCCGGTGAACTGGTCGGTGCCGCGAATGAGCGTGACCGGCTTGTTCGACGTGACGCGCTCAGTGTCGACATAAGCGTGCAGGAACTCGCCGCGGAACTCGAGGCGCGGCGCAGGCTTGCCGTTCGGCCCCACCGAAGGATCGCGAATGACGATCGCATTGCCGAACAGCTGGACCTCGCTGCCATCGGAGTTCGACAGGCCGCGGTCGGCTGACCCGCGCGTCACCAGCCCCTCGGGCGACACGGTGCGCATGCGCACCTTGTCGATCTCGATGGTGTCGGTGTCGGGATAGTGCCGGCCCTCGACCCCGTGCAATTCGCTGCGCAGGTCGCCATTAGGCAGGAAGTTCTTGATGACGAACTCACGCATGAAGTAGTCGGGCTCATGCGTGGGTGCGACCTTGGCCGTGGGCTCCAGCAGCTTGGGCGCGTTGCGCACCAGCCAGTAGGTGCCGAGCGCGACGGCGGCCGTGAGGATGATCGGCAGGTAGATCGTGGCGCGGTCGAGGACTTCGCGCACCATGCCCCATGCGCGTTTCACGTCGTTCATGTGGTCGGGCCCCGGGCAGCGTCGAGCATCGCGCGGTATTGGCCGCAGGCCGTGAGCAGCAGGTCGCAGAACTCGCGCGCCGCGCCTTCGCCGCCGCGCGCCTGGGTGACGTAGCGCGCGATGCCGCGCACTTCCGCATGGGCATTGGCCGGTGCCGCCGCGAAGCCGACGCGCGTGAGCACCGGCAGGTCGGGCCAGTCGTCGCCGATGGCGGCGGCCTGCGCCCACGCAAAGCCGAGCTGGTCGAGCATGGCCTGCGCTGCGGGCAGCTTGTCTTCGGTGCCGTAGCGCACGTGCTCGATGCCCAGCGCTTCGAGCCGCACGCGCAGCGGCTTGGAGTCGCGCCCGGTGATCACGGCCGGCACGATGCCGGCCTTGCGCAGCAGCTTCAGGCCGTAGCCGTCGAGGATGCTGAAGCGCTTGAGCGTTTCGCCGTGCTCGGTGAAGTACACGCCGCCATCGGTCAGCACGCCGTCGATGTCGAAGAAAACAATGCGCACGTCCTGCGCGGCGAGCAAGGTCTCGGCCTGGAACTCGAGCGGCATCAGATGACCTTCGCGCGCATCAGGTCGTTGGTGTTGATCGCGCCGACGATCACCCCCGCGCCGTCGATCACGAACAGGCGGGTGATGCCGCATTGCTCCATCAGCTCGGCGGCTTCCACCGCCAGCGCGTCGACGCGGATGGTGCGAGGGTCGCGGTGCATCACGTCGACCGCCTTGGGGCTGCGCAAGTCGGCCCCCGCCTCGATCAGCCGGCGCAGGTCGCCGTCGGTGAAGATGCCCGAGGCGCGGCCGTCGGGCTCGATCACCGCGGCGGCGCCAAAGCCCTTGATGCTCATCGCGCGCATCAGCTCGCTGATGTTGGCCGACGGCGGCACGCGCGGCACTTCGTCGCCCGAGCGCATGACGTCGCTCACGTGGGTGAGCAGCTTGCGCCCGAGCGCGCCGCCCGGATGCGAGCGCGCGAAGTCTTCCGAGCCGAAGCCGCGCGCGTCGAGCAGCGCCACGGCCAGCGCGTCGCCCATCGCCATCTGGGCGGTGGTGCTGGCGGTGGGGGCGAGGTTGAGCGGGCAGGCTTCCTTGGACACGCCCGCGTCGATCACGATGTCGGCATGGCGGGCGAGGGTGGATTCGGGGCGGCCGGTCATGGCGATCAGGGGCACGCCCTGGCGCTTGACGACCGGCAGGATGACGGTGAGTTCGTCGACCTCGCCGCTGTTGGAAATGGCCAGCACCAGGTCGACCGCCTTGATCATGCCGAGGTCGCCGTGGCTGGCCTCGGCCGGGTGCACGAACATCGCGGGCGTGCCGGTGGAGGCGAGGGTGGCGGCGATCTTGCGGCCGACGTGGCCGCTCTTGCCCATGCCCATCACGACCACCCGGCCACGCACTTCGAGGATCTTGCGCACCGCATCGACGAAGCTCGGGCCGACGCGGTCTTTCAGACCGGTGACGGCTTCGGCTTCGATGTCGAAGGTGAGGCGTGCCCGAGCGAGGATGGCTTCGGGGTCGACCACTGGGGCCGGGACGGGGCGGGAGCTCATCTGCGGATTTTACGGGCCGGCCGGCACCCGGGATCACATGGCCCGGGGAAGCCCGGGGCACGGACATTGCTCTAGCATCGGCGCCTATGTCTTCGTTCGATCTCACGCTGTTGTATCTCCTGGCCGCGGTGATCGGCGTGGTGGCGTGCCGCTCCCTCAAGCTGCCGCCGATGCTGGGCTATCTGTCGGCTGGCGTGTTGATCGGGCCGCACGCCTTCGCCCTGGCGCAGAACACCGAAGGCATCCAGCACCTGGGCGAATTCGGCGTGGTGTTCCTCATGTTCGTGATCGGGCTGGAGTTCAGCCTGCCGAAGCTGCGCGCAATGCGAAAGCACGTGTTCGGGCTGGGCCTGCTGCAGGTGCTGCTGACGATGTCCATCGCCACGGTCGGCGCGCTGCTGATCGCCCGGCTGCTGCTGCCGCCGACATGGCAACTGGGCTGGCAGACCGCGCTGGCGCTGTCGGGCGCGCTCACCATGAGCAGCACGGCCATCGTGGTCAAGCTGATGGCCGAGCGGCTCGAACTCGAGAGCGAGCACGGCAAGCGCGTGATGGGCGTGCTGCTGTTTCAGGATTTGGCCGTGGTGCCGCTGCTGGTGCTGATCCCCGCATTGGGCGCACCGCCCGAGGCGTTGGCCAAGGCGCTGGGCCTGGCGCTGCTGAAGGCGAGCTTCTTGATCGGCGTGCTGCTCTACGGCGGCCCGCGCATCATGCGCTGGTGGCTCACGCTGGTGGCGCGGCGGCGCAGCGAAGAGCTCTTCATCCTGAACGTGTTGCTGATAACGCTGGGCCTGGCCTGGCTCACCGAGCTGGCCGGCCTGAGCCTGGCGCTGGGCGCGTTCATCGCGGGCATGCTGGTGTCGGAGACCGAATACAAGCACCAGGTCGAGACCGACATCCGCCCCTTCCACGACGTGCTGCTGGGGCTGTTCTTCATCACCGTGGGCATGTCGCTCGACTGGCACATCGTGGTCGAGCGCTGGCTGCTGGTGGGCGTGCTGCTGCTGGTGCCGCTGGCGTTCAAGCTGGGGCTGGTGACGGTGCTGGCGCGGGTGCTCGGGGCCACCTCGGGCGTGTCGCTGCGCACCGGCCTCTACCTCGCGCAGGCGGGCGAATTCGGCTTCGTGCTGTTGACGCTGGCGCAGGAACGCAGCCTGCTGCCGCCGTGGCTGGCCAACCCGGTGCTGGCGTCGATGGTGCTGTCGATGCTGGCCACGCCTTTCATCATCATGTACAGCAACGCCATCGTGCGAAAGCTCGTGGCCAGCGATTGGCTGCAGCAGTCGCTGCAGATGACGAGCATCGCGCGCAAGACCATCAACACCGCGCAGCACGTGATCATCTGCGGCTACGGGCGCTGCGGCCAGAACCTGGCGCGCATCCTCGAACGCGAGGGCATTCCGTACATGGCACTCGACCTCGACCCTGACCGCGTGCGCCAGGCCGCCGCCGCCGGCGACTCGGTGGTGTTCGGCGACGCGGCGCGGCTGCAGGCCCTGATGGCCGCGGGCCTGGCGCGTGCCAGCGCGGTGGTCGTCACTTATCTCGACGTGCCGGGCGCGATGAAGGTGCTGGCCAACACGCGCGCCCATGCGCCGCACGTGCCGGTGATCGTGCGCACGCAGGACGACCACGATCTCGAAAAGCTGCAGGCCGCAGGCGCCACAGAGGTGGTGCCCGAGGCCATCGAAGGTTCGCTGATGCTCGCGAGCCATGCGCTGGCGCTGGTCGGCGTGCCGATGCGGCGCGTGATCCGCGTGGTGCAGGACCAGCGCGATGCCCGCTACAACCTGCTGCGCGGCTACTTCCACGGCGCCGACGACGACAACGCCGACGAGATCGACCACGAGCGCCTCAACAGCTTCACCCTCAACGCCGGCGCACGTGCGGTCGGCCAGACGCTGGAGCAGATGGCGCTGCACACGCTGGGCGTGCGCGTCGCCAGCCTGCGCCGGCAAGACGGCCAGCCCCGCGCGCTGGCCGACAACCCGGTGCTGTCAGACGGCGACACGCTGGTGCTGTCCGGCAAGCCCGCCGCGCTGGCGATGGCCGTGGAGCGGCTGCAAAAAGGCTGACGATCCGGCAGCCTTCGCTTCGGTCCCGGCCGATCAGTTGATCAGGCTCGGGTTGCGCTTTTCTTCTTCGAGTCGCTGCTGACGACGCACTGCTTCGCACTGCGCATGGGCCTTGAACTCGGGCTTCAGGCACTGGGCCGCCATGCACTGGGCCTTGGCGATGAAATTGCGGTCGCCGCACATGGCCTGAGGCTCGGCAGGGGCGGCAGGTGCCGGCGGCGGAGCGGGAGCGACGACCGGAGCAGCGGGTTCAGGCGCGTTCGACGGCTGCACGGCGGCGGTCGCCTGCTTACGCGGCTTGGCAACGGGCTTGGGTGCAGGTGCGGCTTCCGCGGCAGGCGGCGTCTCGGCTGGCTCGACGGGCTGGGGGTCCGCCGGCGCCGCGGGCGCTGCAGGCGGTGACGACTCGGTCGGCGGCGGCAGCGGCGGGGCCGCGGGAGCGGGGGCCTCGACGGTTGGCGCAGCCCCTTCGGCGGCGGCAGGCGCCTTGCGCGTCCCGTAGCCGTACCAGCCCGCGACGATCATCGCCACCGCAACCACCAGCAGGCCGAGCCACAGCAGGATCACGCGCTTGCGCGGCGGCCGTTCGACCGGTACGGACTGCCGGACCTTGGCCCGGCGTCTCTTCTTCATTTCGGGCTTCGAGGCCCAAGTCGACTCCAGCCCCGGCGACGCAGCGGGCGGCGCGGGCGAGCGCGGCAACCCGTCGTCGTGCACCATCAACACGGTCTGTGAGTGTTCGTCGTTCTGCCGCGCGGCGGGCGTCCGGCTGAAGAACGACGAGCGCGCGGGCGGCGGCGGCTCCTCCGGGTCGAACAGCGGCGCCGGAATGGTCGGCGCGCGCAACTGGGCGGGGGCGGTGGTGGCCCATTCGCGTTCAGGGCTCGGCGGCGGCGGAATCCGGTCTCCCGCGGCGGACAGCTTGACGCCGCAACTCCTGCAGAAATTCGCGCCGTCACGGTTTTCCGTGCTGCAGACCGGACAGATCAGGGCCATGGCTTACTTGCTGACTACTCTCTACTCTCGGGGTCCAGAACGGAAACTGGCTTGCTGGTCGACTATCCGGCGGTGGGCGATCGGGGTTTCGTCAGGTCACGGCAACGCGCTTGGAGCGGTGCGCCATGCGCTTGGCGATCACGGCGCCGAGCGCCATCGCGATCTCCAGTGCCATGTTGGGCTGGCGGTTCGACATTTCCGCAAAGCGGATCGCCGTGAGGCGCCACACACGGCCCGCGCCAGTGACCACCACGTTGGCCGAATGCGGCTGCCGCGAGAAGAACGAGCCTTCGCCGACCACCGAGCCGGGCGTGAGCACGGCCAGCCGCATCTGCTCCTTGCTGCTGACACGGTGCACGCTGATGGCGCCGCTCTCGATGAAGAACACCGAGCGGTCGGGCGTGCCCTGCTCGATCAATATGTCACCGACGCCGGCATCGATGGGCTGCAGATAGCCCGCCAGCGTTTCCCACTGCTGGACATTGAACGTCAACGCAAACGCGTCGGTGCTCATGTTCTCCGCGATGGCGCGGCTCAGGTTCTGGATTGACATGTTTCTTCGGCCCCCGATGTGAGCCGAAGTATCCGCGATGGCCGCGAGGTTCGGCTACAACTGTTTACGTTTTTCAGGTCGCCTGTAGTTATTTACCAATGCAGAAGCGCGAAAAGATGACCCCCAGCAGGTCATCCGCGCCGAATTCGCCGGTGATCTCGTTCAGGGCGTTCTGGGCCAGCCGCAACTCTTCGGCCAGCAGATCGAGCAGCTGGGCCTGTGCCACCAGGTGGCTGGCGGCCAGCGCCAGGTGCGTTTCGACCCGCGCCAGCGCCTGCACGTGGCGCGCCCGCGCGAGGTACACGCCCTCGGGCACGGCCTGCCAGCCGGCCATGGCCAGCAGCTGTTCGCGCAGGGCCTCGATGCCCAGGCCGGTCTTGGCGGACAGGGCGATGCCTTGCTCGGGGTTGGTAGCGGGCGCTGCGTCCTGCTTGTTCCAGACATCGAGCACCGGCACGCTCGCGGGCAGCTTCTGCCGCAGGCCGGCCAGGATCTCCGCATCGGCGGCGGCATAGTCGCCCAGGTGCGCGCGGGTGAGGTCGTGCAGGAACAGCACGGCATCGGCGCTTTCGATCTGGCCCCAGGCGCGCGCCACGCCGATCTGCTCGACCTCGTCGCTGCTCTCGCGCAGGCCGGCGGTGTCGGCCACGTGCAGCGGCACGCCGTGGATCTGGATGGTCTGCGAGACCACATCGCGCGTGGTGCCCGCCACCGCGCTCACGATGGCCAGTTCGGCGCCGGCCAGCGCATTGAGCAGCGAACTCTTGCCCGCGTTGGGCTGCCCCGCAATCACGACCTTGATGCCCTCGCGCAGCAACGCGCCCTGGCGCGCGCGCTGCTGCACGGCGGCGAGTTGCGACTGCAGCCTTGCCAGCTGCCCGGTGGCATCGGCCTTCTGCAGGAAGTCGATTTCCTCTTCCGGGAAGTCGAGCGTGGCCTCGACCAGCATGCGCAGGTGGATCAGCGCGTCGCGCAGCGTGTGGATCTCGCGCGAGAACGCGCCCGACAGCGAACGCCCGGCGCTGCGCGCGGCCGCCTCGGTGCTGGCGTCGATCAGGTCGGCAATGGCCTCGGCTTGCGCCAGGTCGATCTTTCCGTTGAGAAATGCCCGCTGGCTGAACTCGCCGGGCTCGGCCACCCGCAGGCCGGGCAGGCGAGGGCGGCCGGTGACGGGGTCGAGCTCGGCCGCGGCTTCGAGGCAGCGCGCCAGCAGCAGCTGCAGCACGACCGCGCCTCCGTGGGCCTGCAGCTCGAGCACGTCCTCGCCAGTGAAAGAGTTCGGCGAAGGGAAGTGAATGGCCAGGCCGTGGTCGACAGGCTCGCCGTCCGCATCGCGGAACGGCAGGTAGGTGGCCTCGCGCGGCTTGAGCACGCGGCCACAGAGGGCTTCGATCAACGGCGCCAGCTTCGCGCCCGACACCCGCACGATGCCGACCGCCCCGCGCCCCGAGGCTGTGGCGACGGCGACGATGGGATCGGTGGTGCGGGCGAGCATGGGCGGATTCTTTCAGCAAAAAGGGCCGCTGACGCGGCCCTTCGTGGGATGGCTGGGGTGGTGTGCGGCTACTTGGTGCCGAGCACGCCCAGTCGCTTGTTGATGAACCACTGCTGCGCGATCGACAGCACGTTGTTCGTGATCCAGTACAGCACCAGGCCGGCCGGGAAGAAGATGAACATCACGCTGAACGCGAGCGGCATGATCCACATCAGCTTGGCCTGCATCGGATCGGGCGGCGTCGGGTTGAGCCAGGTCTGGAACAGCGAGGTGGCCGTCATCACGACCGGCAGGATGTACCAGGGGTCCGGTGCCGACAGGTCGGTGATCCAGCCGATCCACGGTGCGTGGCGCATTTCGACCGACGACAGCAGCACCCAGTAGAGCGCGATGAACACCGGGATCTGGATCACGATGGGGAAGCAGCCGCCCATCGGATTGACCTTTTCGGTCTTGTAGATCCGCATCATTTCCTGCTGCATTTCCTGCGGCTTGTCCTTCAGCCGCTCGCGCATTTCCATGATCTTCGGATTGATGGCCTTCATCTTGGCCATGCTGGCGTAGGCCTTGGCGTTGAGCCAGTAGAAGGCCGCCTTCAGCAGCACCACCAGCGCGACGATCGACCAGCCCCAGTTGCCCAGGATGCCGTGCAGCTGGTTCAGCAGCCAGTACAGCGGCTTGGAGATGATCGCGAAGATGCCGTAGTCCTTCACCAGGTCCAGGCCGGGGGCGATGGCTTCGAGCTTCTTTTCTTCCTCGGGGCCGGCGAACAGCGCGCTGTTCACGACCTGCGTGGCGCCCGGGGCGATCTTCGGCAGCGTGGCCACCATGGCAACGGTGAAGAGGTTGTCGCCCAGGTCCTTCACGCGGAACTCGCGGCGCAGCTGCTCGCTGGCCGGGTCGCCCTTGAGCAGCCAGGCCGACACGAAGTAATGCTGCACCATCGCGATCCAGCCATCGTTGGCCGGCGGAGGCGGCTCGATCTTGCCCTTGGCGATGTCCTTGAAGTCGAGCTTGTGGAACTTCTTCTCGTTGGTGTACGCGGCCGGACCGGTAAAGGTGTTGGTGCCGAACATCGTGCTGGCGGCCACCGTGCCGTGGCGCAGCAGCTGCATGTAGAGCTGCGCGTCGCGCGGCTGGTCGCTCACGTTGACGACTTCGTGGCGCACGCCGATGGTGTAGTCACCGCGGTGGAACACGTAGGTCTTGATGTACTTCAGGCCGCCGACGGGGGCGCTCTCGAAGCCCACTTCCAGCGTGTTCTGGCCATCGGCCATTTCGCGCGGACCGGCCTTCGGCGTCATCGGCGTCAGGTGGTTGGGGAAGCGCTCACCGGTGTCGACCTGGTTCAGCAGGCCGGTCTGCGCGACGTAGCGCGTGGCGGACGAGCCGTTTTCGAACAGCACCACGTGCTTGGTGCGGTCGGCTTCGTCGTACTTCAGCAGTTCGAGGTGGTTGACCGTGGCGCCTTCGCTGTCGATCGTTGCCTTGAACAGGTCGGTGGTCACGTTGACCTGCTCGCGCGGCGCGGCCGCGGCGGCTTGCGTGGGCACGGCGCCCGCGTTGCCGCTGGTGCCGGATGCGGTCGGCACGCCGTTGTTGGCTGCAGGTGCGTTGGCTGGGGCGGCGGCCGTGGCGGCCGGCTTGGTCGACGGCAGGAAGGTCGGCTTGTTGCCGTTGAAGACCTGCCATTGGTCCCACAGCAGCACCAGCGAGAACCCAAAAATCACCCACAGTATCGTGCGGCGGATATCGTTCATGACGAAGACTTCTTGTCGGAGGAGAGAAGAGACGAAAACAGCGATCCTGACTTGTCAGTGCGACGCTGAGATTTCGGTGGAACCGGATCGTGGCCGCCCTGGCACCAGGGCTGGCAGCGCGCGATGCGGTGCAGAGTCAGGTAGCTGCCCTTGAGCGCGCCGTGCACCTCGAGCGCCTCGATCGAATACACGGAGCAGGTCGGCGTGAAGCGGCACGACTGGCCGAGCCAGGGGCTCAGCAGCAGGCGGTAGGCCTTCACGAGGCCGATCAGCAGGCGTTTCATGGCGAAGAGGAGGGAGCCGCAGGCGCCGCGGGAGTGCGCGCAGCCCGCGCCAGCAGTTGCTGGAGCTCGGCGCGCACGGCGGCCTTGAGCTTGTCCGAGGTGGCGCTCACGAATTCCTTGCGGTCGAAACCGGCGCGCAGGCGCACCACGTGCGCAGCACGCGGCAAGGCGACGCCGGGAGCGGCACTCACGGCGTAGATCTGACGCTTGATGGCATTGCGCGTGACAGCACGACGCGCCCAGCGCTTGGGCACCATGGCACCCAGCCAGACGTCGTCGGACGCGAACAACGGCTGTGCGCTCGATGCGAGATCGAGCGCACAGCGATGCAATGCGAAATGAGCAGTGCGCGCCACGGTGGCACCTGCGAGGACGGCCTGGAATTGCGCGCGGGTCTTGAGCCGCTGCATGGAAGCCGGGCTGTGCACGTCATTGCCGGTTGGACCGGAAGCGCTGGCTGCGGGAGCCTGCGCTGACGTGTCGGCTGCTGGCAACGGCAGGTGGTCTGCCGTCAGACGGCCAGGCGCTTGCGGCCCTTGGCGCGGCGTGCGTTGATGACGGCACGGCCGCCGCGGGTCTTCATGCGGACCAGGAAGCCGTGGGTACGGGCGCGGCGGACTTTGGATGCTTGGTATGTGCGTTTCATGATGGTTCCAGATTCCCTGATTTCCGCATGAAAAAACCTGCGGGCGCTGGGGAGCGTGTTTCGGATGGCCCCCGAAAGACGCAATGAGGTTTTCAGGGAAACCCGCAATTATCGCAAACATTGGCCGCCGGAACAATCTTCGAGCAGATTTGCGGGCCTTTCGACATGCCGGCCAGCGTGTGGATAAGGTTTTGACAAGTTAGAATGCCGAGCGCCTTCCAGCAGAGAATATCCACAATACCTATACCAAAAATGCCCGAGGGTCTCATCACTTTTTCAAGCGCCCATGTCGACTGACGGCATCGGCGAAAGCCTGTGGCAGGCCTGCGTCGACCAGCTCGCGCAGGAGCTGTCCGAGCAGCAGTTCAACACCTGGATCAAGCCCCTGACAGCGCAGGTCGCCGACGACCTGTCGCGCATGACGGTGTTCGTTGCCAACCGCTTCAAGCTCGACTGGATCCGGGCCCAGTACGCCGGCAAGATCGCCGCCATGGCCGAGAAGATGTACGGCCAGCCGGTTGCCATCGAGTTAGCGCTCGCTCCGCGCGAAGTGCCCGTGCGCTCTGCGCCCGTGGCCGTCATGACCGAAACGGACGTGCCGCGCGACGTGGCCGGACCGGGCGAGGAGCCGGCCGCGGCCGGCTTCAAGAACCGCCTGAATTCCGGCCTCACTTTCGACACCCTGGTCGAGGGCACGGCCAACCGCATGGCGCGCGCCGCGGCCATGCACGTGGCTGGCATGCCTGGCCATCTTTACAACCCGCTTTTCATCTACGGCGGCGTCGGCCTGGGCAAGACCCACCTGATGCACGCTGTGGGTAACCGGCTGCTGGCCGACAAGCCGGATTCCAAAGTTCTCTACATCCACGCCGAGCAATTCGTCTCGGATGTGGTCAAAGCCTATCAGCGCAAGACTTTCGATGAGTTCAAGGAGCGCTACCACTCGCTCGATCTGTTGCTGATCGACGATGTGCAGTTCTTCGCCAACAAGGACCGGACGCAGGAAGAATTCTTCAACGCGTTCGAGGCCCTGCTCGCCAAGAAGTCGCACATCGTGATGACCAGCGACACCTATCCGAAGGGGCTGGCGGACATCCACGAACGCCTGGTTTCGCGCTTCGATTCGGGCCTCACGGTGGCCATCGAGCCGCCCGAGCTTGAAATGCGCGTGGCCATCCTGATCAACAAGGCGCGCGCCGAATCGGCCGAAATGCCGGAAGAAGTGGCCTTCTTCGTCGCCAAGAACGTGCGCTCCAACGTGCGCGAGCTCGAAGGGGCGCTGCGCAAGATCCTGGCGTATTCGCGCTTCAACCAGAAGGAGATCTCGATCGCCCTGGCGCGTGAGGCGCTGCGCGACCTGCTGTCGATCCAGAATCGGCAGATCTCCGTCGAGAATATCCAGAAGACGGTGGCCGACTACTACAAGATCAAGGTCGCCGACATGTACAGCAAGAAACGCCCGGCCAGCATTGCGCGGCCGCGGCAGATCGCGATGTACCTGGCCAAGGAGCTCACGCAGAAAAGCCTGCCGGAAATCGGCGAGCTGTTCGGTGGGCGCGACCACACGACGGTGCTGCATGCGGTGCGCAAGATCTCGGGCGAGCGCCAGCAGCTCACCGAGCTCAACCAGCAGCTCCACGTGCTCGAACAGACGCTCAAGGGCTGACCGCCGAATGTCATCAAGGGTGCCCCTCGCGACAGCGGAGAATGGCGTCTTACAGGCTGATTCAAAGAGATAGAGAAGAGGAAGAAGACATGATCGTTTTGAAGGCAAACCAAGACAAAGTCCTCGCCGCGCTGCAGTCGGTGGCGGGCATCGTCGAGCGGCGTCACACCTTGCCGATCCTGGCGAACGTGCTGATCCGCAAGACCGGCGGCCAGCTGCAGCTGACCACGAGCGACCTCGAGATCCAGATCCGCACCACCGCCGAGCTCGGCGGCGACGAAGGCAACTTCACCACCACCATCGGCGCGCGCAAGCTGATCGACATCCTGCGCACCATGCCGGCCGACCAGACCGTGAGCCTCGAATCGAGCGCGAGCAAGCTGGTGCTCAAGGGCGGCAAGAGCCGCTTCACGCTGCAGTCGCTGCCCGCCGAAGACTTTCCGCTGGTTCAGGAAGCAGCCAATTTCGGCCCCGTGTTCAGCGTGCCGCAAAAGACGCTGAAAGACCTGCTCTCGCAGGTGTCGTTCGCCATGGCCGTGCACGACATCCGCTACTACCTGAACGGCATCCTGTTCGTTGCCGAAGGCAAGCAGCTGAGCCTGGTGGCCACCGACGGCCACCGCCTGGCGTTCTCGTCGGCCACGCTCGACGTCGAAGTGCCGCGCCAGGAAGTCATCCTGCCGCGAAAGACCGTGCTCGAAATGCAGCGCCTGCTGTCCGACGCCGAAGGCGCCATCGAGATGCAGTTCGCGAACAACCAGGCCAAGTTCAGCTTCGGCGGCATGGAGTTCGTCACCAAGCTGGTCGAGGGCAAGTTCCCCGACTACAACCGCGTCATCCCGAAGAACCACAAGAACACCGTCACGCTGGGCCGCGCGCCGCTCCTGGCCAGCCTGCAGCGCACCGCCATCCTGACCAGCGAGAAGTTCAAGGGCGTGCGCCTGAACATCGAGCCGGGCACACTGCGCATCGCGTCGAACAACGCCGAGCAGGAAGAAGCCCAGGACGAGCTCGACATCGACTACGGCGGCGACGCCATCGAAATCGGCTTCAACGTGACCTACCTGATCGACGCGCTGTCGAACATGGATCAGGACATGGTCAAGCTGGACCTTGCCGACTCCAACAGCTCGGCCTTGTTAACCATCCCCGAGAACGCATCTTTCAAGTACGTCGTGATGCCGATGCGTATCTAGCAGACACACCACGCAGCGCCTTGCGCATACAGCCCGCGGCCCTCCGCGGGTTTGCGCTTTCAAGAGGCTGCGAATTGAGCTTTTGAGAGCCCGAAATATCACGTGAATACCGTGAGAGTTAGAGGAATATCCGAATGAGTGCTGAAGAAAACAAGCCCGACGTGCCCCACACCGAGCCCGTCTACATCCCCGAGATCGACACCGTGGCCCCCGACACCAGCTACGGCGAAGGCTCCATCACGATCCTCGAAGGGCTTGAAGCCGTGCGCAAGCGCCCCGGCATGTACATCGGCGACACCTCCGACGGCACCGGCCTGCACCACCTGGTGTTCGAAGTCGTCGACAACTCCATCGACGAGGCCCTGGCTGGCCATTGCGACGACATCGTCGTGACCATCCACAGCGACAACTCGATCTCCGTTACCGACAACGGCCGCGGCATCCCGACCGGCGTGAAGATGGACGACAAGCACGAGCCCAAGCGCTCGGCTGCGGAAATTGCGCTCACCGAACTGCACGCCGGAGGCAAGTTCAACCAGAACAGCTACAAGGTGTCGGGCGGCCTGCACGGCGTGGGCGTGAGTTGCGTGAACGCGCTGAGCGTGATGCTGCGTTTGGTGGTGCGCCGCGAAGGCAAGATCCACGAACTCGAATTCAGCCGCGGCTTCGTGCAGAACCGCCTGCTCGAGACGGTGAACGGCGTCGAAGTCTCGCCCATGAAGATCATCGGCGACACCGACAAGCGCGGCACCGAGGTGCACTTTCTTCCTGACACCCAGATCTTCAAGGAGAACTCGGACTTCCATTACGAGATTCTCAGCAAGCGCCTGCGCGAACTGAGCTTCCTGAACAACGGCGTGCGCATCCGCCTGAAGGACGAGCGCACCGGCAAGGAAGACGACTTCTCCGGCGCCGGCGGCGTGCGCGGCTTCGTCGAGTTCATCAACAAGGGCAAGACCGTCCTGCATCCGAACTCGTTCTATGCCGAAGGCGAGCGCCCGGCCGACACCTACGGCGGCATCCCCGGCACGCACATCGGCGTCGAAGTGGCGATGCAGTGGAACAGCGGCTACAACGAGCAGGTGCTGTGCTTCACCAACAACATCCCGCAGCGTGACGGCGGCACCCACCTGACCGGCCTGCGCGCCGCGATGACCCGCGTCATCAACAAGTACATCGAAGAGAACGAGTTCGCGAAGAAGGCGAAGGTCGAAGTCACCGGCGACGACATGCGCGAAGGCCTGTGCTGCGTGCTGAGCGTGAAGGTGCCCGAGCCCAAGTTCTCGAGCCAGACCAAGGACAAGCTGGTGTCCAGCGAAGTGCGCGCGCCGGTGGAGGACATCGTCGGCAAGCTGCTCACCGACTACCTGCAGGAACGCCCGAACGACGCCAAGATCATCTGCGGCAAGATCGTCGAGGCCGCCCGCGCCCGCGAAGCCGCCCGCAAGGCCCGCGAAATGACGCGCCGCAAGGGCGTGCTCGACGGCATGGGCCTGCCCGGCAAGCTGGCCGACTGCCAGGAGAAAGATCCGGCGCTGTGCGAGGTCTACCTGGTGGAGGGTGACTCCGCCGGCGGCTCCGCCAAGCAGGGCCGCGACCGGAAGTTCCAGGCCATCCTGCCGCTGCGCGGCAAGATCCTGAACGTCGAGAAGGCTCGCTACGAGAAGCTGCTCACCAGCAACGAAATTCTCACCATGATCACCGCGCTGGGCACCGGCATCGGCCGTGCCGGCGCAACCACCGCGGGCGGCGGCGCGGACGACTTCAACGTCGCCAAGCTGCGCTACCACCGCATCATCATCATGACCGACGCCGACGTCGACGGCGCCCACATCCGCACGCTGCTGCTGACGTTCTTCTATCGCCAGATGCCCGAGCTGGTTGAGCGCGGCCACATCTACATCGCGCAGCCTCCGCTGTACAAGGTGAAGGTCGGCAAGGAAGAGCAGTACCTGAAGGACGGCCCCGCGCTCGACGCCTTCCTGCTCAAGGTGGCGCTGAAAGACGCGAGCCTGCAGACCGGCGGCGCTAACTCCACCACGCTGAGCGGCGATACCCTGGGCGAGCTGGCGCGCAAGCACCAGGTGGCCGAGGCCGTGATCGCGCGCCTGCGCAACTTCATGGACGCCGAAGCACTGCGCGCCATCGCCGACGGCGTGGCGCTCGACCTCGACACCACGCCCGCCGCCGAGGCATCGGCCGTGGCGCTGCAGGCCAAGCTGCGTGAGCTCAACACCACCGGCATTCCGGCCGAGGTGAGCAGCGAGTTCGACGCGCGCACCGACAAGCCGCTGCTGCGCATCAGCCGCCGCCACCACGGCAACATCAAGAGCAGCGTGCTCACGCAAGACTTCGTGCACGGCGCCGACTACGCCGCGCTCGCCGAAGCAGCCAACACCTTCCGCGGCCTGCTGAGCCCCGAAGGCGCGCTGGTCAAGCGCGGCGAAGGCGAACGCGCCAAGGAAGAAAAGGTCGACGACTTCCGCCAGGCCATGAAGTGGCTCATCGGCGAAGCCGAGCGCGCCACCTCGCGCCAGCGCTACAAGGGCCTGGGCGAGATGAACCCCGAGCAGCTGTGGGAAACCACGATGGACCCGACCGTGCGCCGCCTGCTACGCGTGCAGATCGACGACGCGATCGAAGCCGACCGCGTGTTCACGATGCTGATGGGCGACGAAGTGGAGCCGCGTCGCGAGTTCATCGAGCAGAACGCGCTGCGGGCGGCGAATATCGACGTTTGATCTTGTAGGTTCTCAGAGTAGATCACCCTTCAGATCAAGAAGACGGACAGGTACTCGAACACATGGTCCAGCGGCAGGTGATCCCTGAGTTGATCGAAGTCATCGAAGCCATCAGGCAGTGGCAAGCCAATGCCTTCGATCCCGTCCACCACCACTGCTCCTCCCCACGCTACTTGAGTAGTAGAGTTCTTCAAGACCTCACTGACCGTCATTCCGGCCCACAGCTTGCCCTCATAGCGGCCTTCGAACCTGGAGTTGCACATCACCGAGTAGATCAGTCGGTTCTCGCCATGGCCGATGGTGATCAATCCATCGTCGATGGATACGGCACCCTCGAAGACTTCCAGCACATGGTGGTTCCGGAGGCCATCGATTACCGTGTCGATGGAGGTCCGAAGAGCAATGCCACCGAGTGACTTGGCCGGCACGATAGCATTGGTCAGTCTCATGTTTCGCAGCTACCAGCCGATGGGCTCTCCGTCCTCGTCGGTGACGGAAACTTCCGTCCGGCTTCTGAGCCAGGAGAGGAATCTGAGCAGGTCCGCCTGGATACTAGGAGGACGGCTACTAAGTTCCAGCAGGATCTCTGATTGGAGTCCTGCAGAAAGATCCGGACGTCATAGGTCCAACGACCGTTCGCAGCCCTGTCTTCAAACCCCTGCAACCAATACTCGCTGCCATCGGTCTTCGAGAAAGTCGGGAGCATTCTGATCTGCGCCGACAGCCCTTCAGCATGCCTCGGGAGCCATCCAGTGTCCCGGAATGAAACGTAGAACTCTGCTGCCATAAGAAAGCGGTCAGGCGGCGAGAGACAGTTCAGTGATGGTCATGGGACAAATTCGGAGCCTGCGCGTGGCGGAGGGTAGATGTCGTCGGGAGCGGCTTTCGAGCCAGTATCTTGAAGTTCACTCTCGAAGACCATCCACGATTGATCGTCTATGGAAACAGCGTACCAGTTGCCTTCGGCGGTTGGTGAAATACCCAGAATGACGCCGCACTTGCCGTTGATCGCGCTGTTTTGCTGCGCCTTCGAACTCACCCTGACCGCGCTGAATAGGTCCATGTTGCTTTGAAGTGGCTGTCTCGATGGGCGTCTTGTTTCTTGGTTCGGACGGAGGCGATTGAAGCGCAGACGCTCGTCCTCGTGGCAGCCGGGGCCGTGTCAATCCTCGTGCGCGAAATCCTCGTACTCCCACGCGAAATAGCGCTGTAGCGCAGCGCACGAGTCTTCCCAGGTGTCACGCGTGCATTTTTCGAGGATATCCTCGATCGTCTGCCTGAGCAGTTCGTAGTCGAACTTCTCGACCACCAGCACGCGGTGCTCAGCGATCAAGAAGCCCTTGGCCCGGCGGCGCAGGGCCTCGGGTGTCGCAACCTTCACGCAGAACAGATTGCTGCCTCGTGCACCGTCGCTCATCGAGACGTCGAGGTCGAGCGTGGTGTAGGTGTCCTCGAGCGTTCGGGGGCGCCATTGCTCGAGCGGATCGGTCATTGTCGATGACATCTCCCGCAGGACGAGTTGGTACTTGGCTTTTCGCATGATTGTTCTCTGTCAGTGCACATCCAGGTGGACATTGCCGACGACATCGCCATCGGCGTTTTTCGTTTCGACGTTGACTTGCTTTCCAGTTCTTGACCACGGCCGACCGTTGACCCTGTCGAAACCCCTTTTCTCTGCCGGGAAGCGGAAAGTCCGCTTGCCATCGGCAGACACCAGGCCTTTGCCGTTCGACATCGGACGATGCTCCGGTCCGACGAAGGCCTTGCCCAGCTTCATCGCATCCTTCGGCGAAACGCTTCCGGTGATGCCTCGGTTTCCGCCCGCCGCAGTCTGGTTGAGGATGCGCTTCATCTTGTTGCGCATCGCTGTTGATGGCCCTAATCACGATTCCTCAACAAATTTGAGAACCTACAAAGCCGCTAGGCGCGCGTTTTCTTTGGCGTGGGACCAGCGTCCGTCGCCGACTCTTCATCGCGCAGCCGCCGCCACAGCGTGGCGCGGCTGATGCCGAGCACGGCGCAGGCCTTGGCCTGGTCGCCCTGCACCGATTGAAGCACCTCGCGCACGCGACGTAGTTCAGCGGCGCGGCGCGCACCCTTCAGCAGGCGCTCGCGCACGGGCGCCGGGCGAGCTTGGGTGCATTCGGGAAACACCTCCAGCAGACGGGCCCGGTCCAGGTTGCCGGCGGGCGCCAGGTAGCTGTGACAAGCCAGCAGGCGCTCGACCAGGTTCTCCAGCTCGCGCACGTTGCCGGGCCAACCGTAGCCCGCGGCCAGTTCCAGCAAAGCGGCGAGCCAGGCCGATGCCTGCGCTGCCGGTACGCCAGCCCTGCCGGCGCGGCGGGCCATTAGTTCGGCCGCCAGGAGTGCGATGTCGGCTTCGCGATCGCGCAGGGGAGGCATCTCGATACGCAGCACCGCGAGCCGGTAGTACAGGTCGCGCCGGAAGAGGCCGCGCTCCACCTGGGACGCCAGGTCGGCATGTGTGGCCGCGATCACGCGCAGGTCCACCGGCACGGCAGCGGTCGCCCCGAGGCGAAGCACCTCCCGCTCCTGCAGCACGCGCAGCAGCCGGGTCTGCAGCGCCAGCGGCATGTCGCCGATCTCGTCGAGAAACAGAGTGCCCGTGTGGGCGGCTTCGACCAGGCCTGTCTTACCGCCGCGCCGCGCGCCAGTGAAGGCGCCTTCCTCGTAGCCGAACAGCTCGCTCTCCAGCAGGCTCTCTCCCAGGGCGGCGCAGTTCACGGCCAGGAACGGCTGCGTCGCTCGCCGGCTGGCGGTATGAATGCCCTGCGCCACGAGCTCCTTGCCAGTGCCGCTCTCACCGACGATGAGGACCGTGGCCTCGCTTGAGGCGCATTGCGCAGCAAGCTCGCGCACGCGCTGCGCCAGGGCGCTGTTGCCTGTGAATGCGTCAAGCCGGTATCGCGTGGGAGCGCCCCGCTGCCGCTGGTTGGCGCGCAGGTGGCGGTCCGCGCGCTGGATCACCGCCGGGTCGCGGCACACGAGCAGCGCGCCGGTGACCTCGCCGCCTTCGATGACCGGCGCGCGCCGGACCACCAGCGTACGCATGCCGATCTGCAGCACCTCCTCGGCCGGGGCCTCGCGCAGGCGCAGCGTGGCGCCGAGGTCCAGCACGGGCTCCACTTCGCCCAGCACGCGGCCCGCCAGTTCCTGGACGGAGGCTCCCAGCAGTTCCGCCATGACCGGGTTCAGCGCCTCGATGCGCTGCTGCAAGTCCACCGCGACCACGCCGTCCTGCAGCTGGCCGAGGACAGTGTTCAGCCGTTCGTGGCGCGCCCGCTCGGCAAGGCTGTGGCGCGCAAGATGGATGGCGTCCTGAAGCGCCTGGCGCACGGCATCGTCCGAATACATCAGCACGCTGGCGATGCCGGCTTGCTCGGCCAGGTCGGCGACCAGGCCGGGCGCGACCACTGCCTGGACGCCAGCCGCGCGCAGCGCCTCCACGCAGGCGGGGGCGTCGTCGGCACCCCGATAGCTGAATTGGGCGATGCCCATGCCGAACAGCGCGTCGAGCTGCGCCAGATGCTCCGAGGGACCGTCGAACGACACGAGCCCCACCCGGGGCGAGAGGGCGCGCGCGGCCGCCAGCGCACGCATCAGGTCGAAGCCGCGTACCTCCACCATGGCCACCGGGATGTCCAGATGCTGGCGCAGCCATTCGCCGCTGGCACCTGCCGCCACCACCGCATCGACCGGTGCGCGCGCATGCAGTTCGCGCACCGCTTCGACGGCCTCGTCGAAGGCAAGACCTACCAGTTCGATTTGCGCCTGCGCCGCCACCTCGGGTAACAGCCGCACCAGCACGCGGCCCAGTCGGTGGCGAGCCACGGCCACGATGCGAGGCCGGCGAGGCACAGCGGACGAATGGACAGGTGGCAGGACGAGTGCGTTCATTCGGCGAATTCTATGGTTTCAAAAGTGAAATGAATCTGAAACATCGCGCATTGAAAAACCACCGAAGAAAGTCACAAATTCCTTTTGAATCAATGACTTATATCCAACGACTTGCGAATCCGGTCTGTGGCATAGCGCTTGCGCACTCCCGGATAAGACCCCCGTGGTCTTGTTTTCCCAAATAACCAGGAGCCAACCGTGAACTTCCGTCGCCTTTCTGCAGTGACATGCGCAACTGCCGCCGCCCTGGCTTGCGCGCTACCTCTGAGCGTCCAGGCACAGACATGGCCTACCAAGCCGATCCGGCTGGTCGTGCCGTTCTCTGCGGGCGGTGCCAACGACCTGATGGCGCGCGCCGCGGCCGAAGGAGCATCGAAGCAGCTCGGCCAGCCGGTGATCATCGACAACAAGCCCGGTGCGGGCGCCATCCTCGGCGCCGACGTGGTCGCCAAGAGCGCGCCCGACGGCTACACCTTCCTGGTGAGCGCGGCCGGCGTGGTGTCGAACAGCATGATCAAGAAGAACATGCCCTACAAAGACGAGGCACTGGTGCCGGTGGCCATGATCGCGCTGGCGCCCTCGGTGGTGGTGGTGCCGGCCAATGCGCCCTACAAGGATCTGAAGGAGTTCGTCGCCGCGTCGAAGAAAGCTGGCAACGGCTTCCACTGGGCCACGGCGGGCACCGGCAGCACGCCGCATTTCGTCGAAGGCATTCTCGAGACGAAATACGGCAGCAAGCTCGACGTGGTGCCCTACAAGAGCGGCTCGGAATCGATCACCGCGGTGCTCGGCAACCAGGTCGAAGCGACGTCGGAGGCCAGCATCGTGGTGCTGCCGTACATCAAGAGCGGCAAGCTCAAGGCACTGGCAGGCACGTGGACGCAGCGCATCTCGGCCTACCCCGAGCTGCCGACGGCGGCTGAAGAGGGCTTTCCCGAGATCCGCATCGCGCACTGGGCCGGCGTGCATGCGCCGCGCGGCACACCTGACGCCATCCTCGACAAGATGGCCGCTGCGATCGACGCAGCCATGAAGTCGCCGGAGACGGCCAAGCGCCTGAAGGACATGGGCATCGAGCCCATCGGCGGCACGCGTGCGAGCTTCACCAAGTTCGTCGACGAAGAGCGCGCAAGGCTCGGTGGCGTCGTGAAGGCCACCGGCATGAAGGAAGACTGAGAACCCCATGAGCACGACCAACGAATCTCCGAAGAAAACCCTGCGCCGGCTGGCCGAGGCACGCCGCAGCGTGCTGGTGCCGGGCGCGTTCAACGCGATGTCGGCGCGCGTGATCGAAGACCTCGGCTTCGAGGCGATCTACATCACCGGCGCGGGCGTCACCAACATGTACCTCGGCCTGCCCGACCAGGCCTTCATGGGCCTGCACGAGATCGCCGAGCACACGGCGCGCATCCGCGACGCGGTGAACCTGCCGCTGCTGGTCGACGCCGACACCGGCTTCGGCAATGCGCTGAACGTGCGCCACACGGTGCGCGTGCTCGAGCGGGCAGGGGCAGACTGCATCCAGCTCGAAGACCAGGTCAGCCCCAAGCGCTGCGGCCACTTCTCGGGCAAGGCGGTGATCGACACCGACGAGATGCTCGGCAAGATCAAGGCGGCTGTCGACGCCCGGCAGGACAGCGACCTGCTCGTCATGGCCCGCACCGATGCGGCCGCCGTGCACGGCTTCGAGGCCGCCATCGAGCGCGCGCAGAAGTTCAGCGAGGCCGGCGCCGACATCCTGTTCGTCGAAGCCGTGACACTGGCCGACGAAGTGCGTGCGATGCCGCAACGCTTGAACAAGCCGCAGCTCATGAACATGGTGATCGGCGGCAAGACGCCGACCTTCGGTGCGCAGGAATTGGGCGCGCTGGGCTACGGCTTCGTGCTCTACGCCAACGCCGCCTTGCAGGGCGCGGTGGCCGGCATGCAGAAAGCGCTCACCGCCCTGCGGGACGACAAGCGCCTGGAGGAAGATCCCGCGCTGGTAGCCCCTTTCGCCGAGCGCCAGCGCCTCGTCGGCAAACCCCAATGGGACGCGCTCGAGCGTCTCTACATCTAGGCCCAGGCAGTGCCATGAACAGGCTTTCAACCGCAGAGATCCAGCGATCG
This sequence comes from Variovorax sp. OV084, assembly GCF_900111625.1. Taxonomy (NCBI): domain Bacteria; kingdom Pseudomonadati; phylum Pseudomonadota; class Betaproteobacteria; order Burkholderiales; family Comamonadaceae; genus Variovorax; species Variovorax sp. OV084. The sequence continues at coordinate 397,066 of NZ_FOII01000003.1, forward strand.
GCGCTGCTGGTCATGGACTACCAGCCCGGCATCCTCGGCTTCCTTCCCGATCCGGCAACGCTGTTCGCGAAGATCATGCCGGTACAGCAGTTGATGCGCTCGCGAGGCGCGAAGGTGGGCTTCGTGCGCGTGGCTTTCGATGCGGCCGACCTCGAGCGCTTCCCCAGGCACAGCGCCATGGGCGCGCGCGTCAAGGCGGCGGGCGCCCATATGCATCTCGATTCCCCATCGACCGCCGTCCATCCGGATTTGGGCGTCGCGCCGGGCGACATCATTGTTCGCAAGACGCGGGTGGGCGCCTTCTCGACGACCGACCTTCACGCCCAACTGCAGCGCGCGGGCATCGAAACCCTGGTGCTCGCCGGCGTACACACCAGTGGCGTTGTGCTTTCCACGGTTCGCGAGGCGCACGACCTCGACTATCGGGTCATCGTCCTGTCGGACGCGTGCGCCGATCCGGATGCCAAGGTGAACGAGTTCCTGTTGCGCGAGATCTTTCCAAGACAGGCGACCGTGGCCACTACGGCGGAGTTTTGCGAAGCGATTTCGCCTTAGCTTCGGGCGCCGCGGACACGTCCTGCCGGGCGCTTGTCATTGGAGGTGCAGAGTCGAGACCTGCGAGCCTTCGGTGCAGGGGCCGTCTGAATATTCGGCCGTGCCGGAAGGCGTGACGCACTTGGTCACCGTAGAGCGAGCAGGCGCTGCCGCTACTGGCAACACATCGGAAGGGGTGGATGGCGAGGCCGGCAAGGCGGATGCCCGAACGGGCAGGGCAGCCGAACTCGCCGGTAGTGCATCGCCGGAGCGAGCGGTCGCCAGCGGCTGCCGAACGACCGCAGGGACCATGGCCGCCTGGACAGGCGCTCGCGCCGCGCGCTCCCTCAGCAAGTCCGTCAGTGCCACGTAGAAGAGGAACACCGCCAGCAATGCCAACGCCAGGCACGGCGCCCAATAGCGTTGCGACCCGAGGCCGGTTTCCGGCCGCCCGCTCAGTGCCGCGGCCATGCCAGGCCCCCGCTCTGCAACGTCCCCGCCCGCCGGGCGTCCACTTTCTTGAACTCTTCGATCGTCGATTCGAGGGTCATGGCTGAAGCTCCGTGTGTCCGTTCAGCAGTTCATATCGCGCGCCGCGATGCACCGCTGTAGGCGCGCACCCCTGCACGTTTGCGGATTCAGACGCCAAAACGCCGCATGACGCGGCGAAAAAGCACGGATCAGGGTTTCCGTGAGGTCTGTTAGTAAAAGTAGCCCACACGCGCGTCACACGGCCGTCATCAGCTATGAAAACAATAGCATTCAGTTCCAATCCGAAGATCGTTCCTCGTAAACGCTATATCTAGCCCGACTCTTGCTAAGCAAAATCCTCGACGGATTTCACGTCACGCAAGATCGAGGACCACACAGCAATGAACCCTACGCGTCTCCGCCGGCCCCTGGCCGCGCTGGTATTGGGCGGTACAGCAGCATTCCTCGGGGCCGTGACTTCGGCCCATGCGTTCTCGAACCCGCCCATCCAGGTGGCGCAGGGCATCGAATACATGTGCGGTGGCGCCGCCAGGGATGAAGCCGCATTCATGGAAATGGTGTCGCCGCGCTGGGCCGCGACCATCGAGTTCGGCGTGAGTGACGGCAAGGGCGCGCAGGTGGCTGGCTTTCCGGCCAAGGCCCTGATCGAGGTGCGCCAGAAATACACCGGCCAGGTCGTGATGGACGTGCAGTCGCAAGGCCCCTACATGCTGGCGCGCCTCAATCCGGGCGCCTATGACGTGAACGTGACGCTCGGCGGTCTCACGCTGACGCAGTCGCTGGTGGTGATTGCCGGCATGCCGGCGCGCACCTCGTTCGTCTGGCCGTCGAATTTCGACATGGCTTCGGTGACGCCGGCGCTGCCGCAGACGCAGGCTCTCGCGCAAACTTCCGCCGCCCGCTGAGCGGTCGGCCGGTCAGCCTTTCCTAAGCCACGCGCCGCACAGTGGCACCGTGGCTTCTCGCCACGACGACCAGGAAAGGATCCAGACCATGACCTCCCGTTTTCCATCATCGCGCACGATGCGGCCGCTGGCGGCCGCGGTGTTCTGCGGCGCCGTTCTGCTCGGCGCGCTTTCGTCGGCCCAGGCGGCGGTGAACCCGCCGATCTACATGGCGCACGGCGTCGAGTACATGAGCGGCGGCATCGGCAGCGACGAGGCCCAGTTGATGGAGACAGTGTCGCCGCGCTGGCCCGCCACCTTCGAGTTCGCTGTCAAGGACAGCAAGGGCGCCGACTTCGCGGCCAATGTGCACGTGACGGTGCGCGACAGCAGCGGCGTCGCATTGCTCGACAACGTGGTGTCGGGCGGCCCGTTCATGGTGGCGCGGCTGGACCCGGGCAACTACGAGGTCGAGGCGCGGATCGGCAGCCAGGTGCTGAAGCAGCCGCTGCACGTTCTGCAGGGCGCGCCGACCAAGGCGACCTTCGTCTGGCCGGCGGGCACCGACATGGCTTCGGCCAGCACGCGCACGGTGCAGTAGCGCGGCGAAAGTGGGCGCCGGCACCGCATCCGGCCGGCACCCGCTTTGTTAACTCCACCAGGCCATAACGCCTGCTATCCGGGCGCCTTGCGCTATAGAAAAAATAGCGATTGCGGCGTCTCCCGGTATCTTGAATGCGCGGCATGCGCCTTGCAGGTGGTGTATCCCGGGCAGTGCCCGAACCCATTGCCCCGATGCCGATCCGTCCCCTGAGCGCTCTGACCGCGCTGTTGCATGTCTATATAGCGCTGCGCCTGCTGCCCGCGCTGGCCATGCTCACGCCCGCATGGCCGCTGGCGCTGCTCGCGCTGGTGGTGTCGGCGGTGACGATTCCCCTGCCTTTTGCATCGCGACGCATCGGGCGCGACGCATTGGCGGGCGAGGTACTCAAGTGGGTCGGCCTGATCAGCATGGGCTGGTTCTCGTCGATGTTCGTGCTGACGCTGGTGCGCGATGCGGGCCTGCTGCTGGCCTGGCTGGCGAGCGCGCTGGGCGGCGTGCAGGTGCAATGGAACGCCCTGCGGCCATGGAGCGCGCTGGCGGTGCTGGCGATGGCCACGGCCACGTCGGTAATCGGTTTTCTCAATGCGCGCCGAACGGCCAGCGTGAAGCGGGTGGACGTGCCCATCCGCGGGCTGCCGCAGGCGCTCGAGGGCTTCACCATCGCGCAACTCAGCGACATCCACGTGGGGCCGACGATCCGCAGCGCCTACATCCAGCGCATCGTCGACGCGGTGAACCGCCTCGGCGCCGACGCCATCGCGATCACCGGCGACCTGGTCGACGGCACGGTGCCGGAACTGCGCGAGCACATCGCGCCGCTGGCCGGGCTGCGCGCGCGCCACGGCACCTTCGTGGTCACGGGCAACCACGAGTACTACGCGGGCGCGCATGCCTGGATCGACGAGTTGCGCCGGCTGGGCCTGAAGGTGCTGCTCAATGAACACGTGGTGCTGCAGACGCGCAACGTGCGCGGCGCGCAGACCGACGAAGAACTGTTCGAAAGCGCGCTGGTGCTGGCCGGCGTGACCGACTTCACCGCCGGGCATTTCGACGCCGCGCATGCCAGCGATCCACACCTGGCGCTGCATGACGCACCGCCGCTGGTGCACACGCGCGTGCTGCTCGCGCACCAGCCGCGCAGCGCGGTGCTGGCTGCAGCTGCCGGCTACCAGCTGCAGCTGTCGGGCCACACGCACGGCGGCCAGTTCTTTCCGTGGAACCTGTTCGTGCCGATGCAGCAGCCCTTTACGGCGGGCCTGCACCGACTGCACGACATGTGGGTGTACGTGAGCCGGGGCACCGGCTATTGGGGCCCGCCGAAGCGCTTTGGCGCGCCTTCTGAAATCACGCTGCTGACGCTGGTGCCGGCAAAGGCCTGAGCGGCCTGCTCGATCAGGATTCCAGCTCGGCCAGCCGGCGGGCGTTGGAGGTGGCTGCTGCGTGAATCGGCTTGAGGCCTTCGCGCGCTATGCGTACCGCAATGCCTGGGAACTGGCTCGCTGCGTTGACCGTGCCGGCTGCCGACTGCACGAATGCGTCGCCATGCGCTGCCGCCTGGGCCGGCGTGACGCTGCCCGCCAGCGAGAAGAAAGCCGTCGTGCTCTGAACCCATTGCTGCAGCACGCGGTTGGCGAGCGAGAAATGGCTGCGGTGCCATTGCTTCACCATCGCAATGCCCGATTCGCTCGCGGCCGCGAGCTTCTCGTCGCCCATGAGCTGGAATTCCGCCAGGTCGGCCGCACTGGGCGCGAGCCCGGCCTTGGCGATGCGCTCGGTCCGGATGCGGATCACCGAGCCGGAGGACAGCAGCATCTCGTTGGTCTTGAGCGCCAGGTCGAGCCACTGCATGAGCGGATTGGCCAGACGGGCCGCGGATGTAAGAGATGACATGTGGGGCAGTGCGATTTCGCTTGGAGGAGGTCGGACCACTATAGGCTTCGCAGGCTGCAGATGTTGCAGTGCAGCAAACCTGACTCCGCATTTTTGTTGATCAAGTCCCCCTTTCCGATGTGGAAATTACGTGCTGATCGAATATCGAACGCGGCGGAAACCAATGATGCCGACTTATTCCCACTTCATGCATTCAGAAGTCACATCGTGAGATGCACCGGCTGCGCTACACCTACCACTTCTAGCGCCCTGGCCTCGCCGGCACGCGCAGCCGCCTGGCCCTCGCTTCGGTGACCAGATAGCCCAGCGTGGCCACCACCAGCGGCAGCAGGTAATACAGGCCGCGATAGGCCAGCAGCGCGCCGAGCAGCTTCGCTTGTGGCACCTCGTGCGCGAGCAGCGCCACGAACACCGCCTCGAGCACGCCGAGCCCCGCCGGCACATGCGTGATGACGCCTGCCACCGCCGCCACCAGCAGCACCGCGAGCACCTGCGCGTAGCCGACCTGCCCCTGCAGCAGGAACCAGATCACGCCGCCCATCAGCGACCAGTTGGTGCACGACATGGCCAGCTGCAGCAGCGCCATCGGCAGCCCCGGCACCTTGAACGCATGGCCGCGCACGCGCCAGGTGCGTCCCTGAGCCGTGGCGCACAGCACCAGATAGGCCAGTGCCGCCATCAGCAGCACCGCGCCGAGGATGCGCAGGCCCTCGCCGTCGATCTTCCAGTTGGGCGGCAGCGTCATCGGCCAGAAGCAGAAGGCCGTGCCGGCCACCACGAGGTAGCCGAGCCAGTTGGTCAGCATGCTGAAGCCGAGCACACGCGTAATGGTGTCGTTCGCAAGCCCCAGGCGCGAATAGAGCCGGTAGCGGAACGCCACGCCGCCCACCAGCGAACCGAGGTTGAGGTTGAAGGCGTAGCTGATGAAGGTCACGCCCATCACCGTGCCCGTGCCGAGCCGGTGCCGCGTCAGGTGCCGGCCCAGCAGGTCGTACGTGCTGTAGAGCGCAAAGCTGCAGGCCGCCAGCGCACCGGCTGCGAGCAGGAAGATGAGAGGCAGCGCGCGAATGGCGTCGAGCACCTCTTCCCAATCGATGGTGCGCGCCTGCCGCACGAGCAGCCAGGCGATCAGCGCGAAGAAGCCCCACATCGCCGCGCGGCGGGCCCAGGGCCACCAGCTGTGGCGGGAGAGTGCCATCGTGCTCATTGCGATACGGCCTTTCCGCTCAGGCGGTTTCCGTCTGCGTAGCACCGCCGGCCGGATTGCTGCGCCCGGTGTCGCGCCGGCTCGCAAGGTCGGTGGCCTCGGCCGGCGTCAGGCGCGGCACGTGGCGCGGCAGGCGGCCCAGCAGGGCCGGATACCAGCGCAGGATGTGGAAGACGAAGAAGCTGCGCACCAGCCGCCAGCCGCTCCATTCGCTGGTGAGGTCGGCCGCCTCCACCTGCCTGCAGCTGTGCTGCATCAGCTGGTCCATGCGCTCCCACAGCACCTTGTTGAAGGCTTCGTCGCGCACGATCACGTTGGCTTCCAGGTTGAGCGACAGGCTCAGCGGGTCGAGGTTGCTCGAACCCACGGTGCTCCACTTGTCGTCCATCAGCGCGACCTTGCCGTGCAGCGGGCGGTCGCAGTACTCGTAGATGCGCACGCCGGCGTGCAGCAGGTGGTGGTACAGCATGCTCGCGGCGGTCTTCACGATCGGCATGTCGGGCTCGCCCTGCAGGATGAGCCGCACGTCCACGCCGCGCCGCGCCGCGCGCCGCAGCTCCTTGATGAAGCGGTAGCCCGGAAAGAAATACGCATTGGCGATCACGATGCGCTCGCGCGCCGTCCGGATCGCGGCGCGATAGTGGCGCTCGATGTCGTTGGTGTGGCGCCGGTTGTCGCGTGTGACGAACATGGCTTCGGCCTCGCCGGCGTGCACTTGCCCGGCGCGCGGCGCCTGCTTCAGCCGGCGGCGGAACCAGCCCGCGCCCTTGCCGCCGAGCGCGATGGCGCGCAGCACGAACTGATGGATCTCCGCCACGATCGGCCCCGCGAGCTCCACCGCATAGTCCTGCTTGGCCTTGGGGCCGAAGTCGAGCAGGTGGTCCGCCGAATAGTTGATGCCACCGACGAAGGCGCGCTCGCCGTCGATCACCACGATCTTGCGGTGCATGCGGCGAAACACGTTGAGCCGCTGGCCCATGAAGCGCTGCCCCGGGTCGAACACCCGCACCTTCACGCCGGCCGAGCTCAGGCCCTCGATGAACTCGCGCGAGAGATCGGGCGAGCCGAAGCCGTCGATCAGCACATCGATCTTCACGCCGCGCTGCGCCGCTTCGCGCATGGCGGCATGAAGCTGCATGCCGACCTTGTCCTCGAACAGGATGAAGGTCTCGATGATCACCTCGCGCTGCGCCTGCCTGATGGCGTCGAACACGCGCGGGAAGAACTCCTCGCCGTTCTCCAGCAGCTCGATGCGGTTGCCGCCGATCCAGCGGTTGTTGTTGTTGCTCATGTCTTGCCCGCTCACAGGTCGATGTCCGCCACCAGCGGGGCGTGGTCCGACAGGTGCGACCACGGCCGGCGCGGCAGCACCACGGGCGCGTGCACGCCGGCATTGCGCACGTAGATGCGGTCCAGCTGCAGCACCGGGAAACGCGCCGGAAAGGTCCTGGCCGCGCGGCCGTGGGCGTGCACGAACACCTCGCGCAACGCGGCGCCTTTTTCCAGGATGTCGTGCGCGCGGCCGCGCCAGTCGTTGAAGTCGCCCGCCACGATCAGCGGCGCATCGGACGGCACCTCGTCGCGCACGATGTGGCACAGCAGCTCCAGTTGCTGCTCCCGGTGCGCCTCGGCCAGCCCGAGGTGCGCGCAGATCACGTGCACGTCGACGACGCGGCCCGGCAGCCGCAGCACGCAGTGCAGCAGGCCGCGCTTCTCTGGGCCGCTCACCGAAACGTCGTGGTTGCGGAAATGCACGATCGGGAATTTCGAGAGCACCGCATTGCCATGGTGGCCTTTCGGGTACACCGCGTTGCGCCCGTAGGCGAACTGCGGCCACATGGTGTCGGCCAGAAATTCGTAGTGCGGCGCCTCGGGCCAGTTGTTCACCCTGCGCGAATGGCGCGAGTGGGTGCCCAGCACTTCCTGCAGGAACACGACGTCGGCCCCCACGGTGCGCACGGCATCGCGCAACTCGGGCAGGATGAATTTGCGATTGAGCGCGGTGAAGCCCTTGTGGGTATTCACCGTCATGACCTTGAGCGAGGTCGGCAAGACCGGCGTGGCCGCCGCGGCGTCGGGAATGGGCGAAGAAGACATCGTTGTGCGGGTTGTACGTGGCCTCGCGCGCGCTGACTGTAGGAACGCGCCACCTTCTTCGGACCCATTCGCCCCTTTCGCTGCGTGGCGGCGGGCTCCCCATGGCGGCCGGCTCCTACAGGCAGGCCTGCCGCACCCCCACACGACGGGGATTTCACCGCTCCTACGGTGAATTCAGGGCTCGAGAAAAGCTGCCCGCGTTTTCATCCACCGATACCGATACAAGCCACAAGGAGCAAGCCATGAAGCAAGTCACTTTTCGCGCCACGGTTCTCGCCGCGCTGCTGGGTACGGCAGGCATCGCCCTGGCCCAGACCACGTCCATTCCCGCCCAGCCCGATCCCTCGGCAGGCGGCGAAGCCAGCACCATGACGCCGGCCGGCGTCGCCAACCCGCCGCAGCGCCCCGACAACTCGATGCCCGCATCGCGCGAAGCGGTGAAGGCCGAGGCCCGCGCGCAGAACCGCAGCAACGCCACCACGATGGTGCCCAAGGGCGAGGCAACGACCATGATCAACCACCAGCCCAACGCCATGCCGCAGCCGACCGGCGAGATGTCGCGCGCTGAAGTCAGCCAGACCGGGCGCAAGGTCAAGCCGCAGTTCGGCCAGAAGGGCGAGCGCCCGAACGTGGTGACCAACCCGACGGACAAGGCCGGCACCGGCACGCCGGATTAGTCGGCAAGGCCGCCCGTCAATGAAAAAGCCCGCAGCGCGAAAGCGTTGCGGGCTTTTTCTTCGACAGCGCCGTCACCGGCGCGTCGCGGGCCGGGGTCAGCCCTTGGCGGGTGCCGGCGCACCGCGGTGGCCGTCATGACCGCGATGGCCATCGTGGCCACGGGGGCCGCCGAAGTGCGCGGTCTCGGCGTCGAAGGTCTTCTGCTGCTCGGGCGTCAGCGCGGCATAGAAGGTCTTCGTGGCGTCGGCACGCTTGGCAAACATCGCGCTGCGCTCGGCCTGGCGGGTCTGCATGCGTTCCAGGCGCTCCGGCGTGGTCAGCTTGGCGAACTCGGCGCGGTCCATGTGCGGGCGCGGACCGGCGGGCGGCTGCGTCGCGGTGGTGAAGGAGCTCCACGCGCCTTCCTGTGCCGAAGTGAGCTTGAGCTTTTCCTTCAGGGCGGCAAGACGCTTGGCGCGGTGCTCCTGCATGCGCTCCATGCGCTTGGCGGGGTCCATGCGCTTGTGCTGCGCCTTGGGCGCGGCGGCGCTGTCGGCCTGGGCCACCGCGGCGGCGGGTGCGGAGGGAGCAGCGGCCGGCGCTTGAGCAAAGGCGCCCGAAGAGGCGAGGGCGGCCGAACCCAGCAGGCTGGCCCAGACGATGCGTTGGCGAAGAGAAATCATGAGAGTTGCTTCCTTTCGAAGAAGCCCGCCACCGATGGGCAGCAGGTGAGACGAAGTGTGGAAGAGCTCTGTGTCGCGCCAGTTAGCCGTGCGTGAGCTTGCGTAAAGAATGATGAACCGCGACCGTGAGCACAACGCATGGCGTGACTTATTGCCTCGATTGGCCGGCCACAGTCGCTTCGGGGGTGAACAGGCTCAGCCCAGCTTGCCGTTCTGGAAATCGTGCACCGCCTGCTTCACCTGCTCCTGCGTGTTCATCACGAAGGGCCCGTATTGCACGATGGGTTCGTGCAGCGGCTTGCCGGCGATGAGCAGCGCGCGCGCCGGGCTGTGGTTGGTTGCGCCGGCGCGCAGCACCACGCCGTCGCTGCCCGCGTCGTTGGCCAGGATCGCCATGCGCCGCGTCGGAATTTCGCTGCCCGCGATCCACAGCGATTCGCGGAACACGTAGACCAGCGCGTTGTGATCGTCCGGCAGCGGCTGCGCGAACTCGGCGCCCGGCGGCAGCGTGATGTCGAGGTACAGGGGCTCGGTGTGCTCGCGCCGCACCGCACCCTCGATGCCGTGGCTTGCGCCAGCAATCACGCGCACGTGGGCGCCGCCGGTGGTGGTGAACTCGGGAATCTCTTCGCTCTGGACGTCGCGATACCAGGGCTCGCGCATCTTGTCTTTGGCAGGCAGGTTGAGCCACAGCTGAAAGCCTTCCATCAGGCCTTCTTCCTGCTCGGGCAGCTCGCTGTGCACGAGGCCGCGGCCGGCGGTCATCCACTGCACGCCGCCGTTTTCGAGCAGCCCTTCGTGGCCTTCGCTGTCGCGGTGGCGCATGCGGCCCGCGATCATGTACGTGACGGTCTCGAAGCCGCGGTGCGGATGGTTGGGAAAGCCGCCGATGTAGTCGCCCGGGTTGTCGCTGCCGAAGGCATCGAGCATCAGGTACGGGTCTAGCCGCTTCTGCAGGGGCTGCTGCAGCACGCGGGTGAGTTTCACGCCGTCGCCGTCGCTGGTGGAAACACCGGCCACGATGTGGTCGATGCCGCGCGGCGTGGCGACGGGATCGGTGGGGTGGTTGGCGTGGTGGTTGGCATTCATCATGCGTCCATGGTGGCACTAACGCGCCTGCCGCGCCACCCGCCCCGTCAAGGCCACTGCTGGCGCTGCCAGTAGCTGTACTTCCAATGCGTCTCGAAGCCGGCCCGGCGGTAGAGCGACAGCGCCGGGTGGTTGTGCGCATCGACCTGCAGGAAGACCCGCTCGAAGCCGCGCGCCGATGCGGCCTGCGCCAGCCCGGCGAGCACGCGCCCCGCAAGGCCGCGCCCGCGTTGCGCCTGGTCGGTGCGCATGCCGTGCACGCTGGCCCAGCCGTGGCCGAACGCCATTGCGCCGGCCGCCAGCGTGCGGCCGCCTTCGCGCACGCTGGCATAGAGCGTGCCCTTGGCCCGCGACAGCATCCGCACGCGATGGGCGCCGTCCACCGGATCGAAGCCCTCGCCGAGGAACAGCGCCGACCACGCGTCGTCGGGCGCGCGGTCGACATCGGCCAATGCGCCGCCCGGCGCGACCACCTGCCGCATGCGCTGCACCGACCCGATCTGCACGCAGGTCGGGCTGTCGCCGATGTAGTGCCGCCGCTCCAGCTCGGCGCGCAGCCCGTCGAAGCAGGGCGCGTCGGCCAGCCGCAGCGCGGGCACGACCTGGCGGCTGTCGTAGCGGTCTTCGATGCGGTCGAGCGTTGCGTGATCGACCGCGCTGCGGTGCAGCGGCACGGCCGATCTGGCGCGCTTCACGGTGCCGCCGGCAAAGGGCAGCAGCCAGCCGTCGAGCTCCTCGGTCAGGTCGGGCGACACGGCCGCGATGGTGGCGCGCTCGATGGCTTCGATGTCGGTGACGTTCAGTGTCATGGTGTTCATGGCGTGGCCTCCGGCGCCGTGAACTTCGCCGCGGCCACGCCCTTGAGCAGCGCTTCGCGCTGGTTCCGGCTGATCCCGCGGATGCCCTCGGCAACCCACTTGATGCGGTCGGCGTCGATGTGGCCGTCGCGCCGCCATTGCTCGAGCACGGCCTGCGGCTTGTGCAGCATGGCGGCGAGCCACACGGCCTGCGCCGGTTCGAGCGTGCGTGCGCTGCGCTTGAAGTAGCGGCGCGCCGCGGCCTCGGCGCCGCAGATGTTGCCGCCCCAGGGCGCGTTGTCCAGGTACAGCTGCAGGATGCGGGCCTTGCCCAGCGTCTGCTCCATCTCGACCGCGTAGAGCAGTTCGCGCAGCTTGCGCTCGGCCGTGCGGTCGCTGCCGGTCACCAGCAGCTTGGCCAGCTGCTGCGTGAGCGTGCTGCCGCCGCGCCGGATCTGGCCGGGCTTCTGGTTGTTGTCGATCGACGCGAGGATCTCGGTCAGGTCGTAGCCGCTGTGGGTGAAGAAGCGCTGGTCTTCTGCGGCGATGACGGCGCGCGCCAGCCAGCTGTCGTTGGCGAGCTTGGCCGAGGGGCCGCAGCTGGTGCGCGCGTTGAGCATGGCCTCGGTGCCCAGCCCCTCGACGGTGAACTGGCTGATGACGGGCTGCACCGCAAAGGTGGCCTCTGGCAGCACGAGCTGGCCGCGCAGCGCCAGCGTGCCGCCGATGCGTGCGCGCTGCAGTTCGGGCAGGGTGGGCACCAGCACCGCGTACCAGCGCGCGATGGGTGCGTCCTGCACGCTGGCGTTCAGATGAATGTTCTTCGGCGCGAGCCTGCCGTCCCAGTTGCCTTGCAGCCGGGTGGTGTCTGTGCCTTGGGGCGTGGCCTCGAAGGTGCCGTTGAGCGTGTTACCGTCGCGCTTCACGGTGGCGACCAGGCGCTCGACCCGGATCGGCTGGGTGCCGAGCGCCGGCACCTCTGCACTGCAAGGCGCGCACTGCATCTCGAGCAGCTCGCCGGCCGGCTTCCAGGCGAAGCGCACGGTGCCGAAGCTGGTGTCGAGCGAGCGCCCGTCGAGGTAGGGCGCGAACCACGACGAGGTGGCCACGCGCACTGCGGTCGGAATGCCGATCTCGAAATTCAGCGGGCCCGTCTTCACCGTGGTGCTCCACTCACCCGCAGCCGGCGCGAGCGCCAGCTTGACTATCAAAAAGATAGCTACACACGCTGTAATGACCAAGGCCAGCAGGCCATAGAGCACGAATCGCAGGATCTTCTTCAAGGCACGTTCTCGGATCGTCAGATCGGTTTTGCCACCGTGACAGCTTGCCACGGCCCATGGGACTGGCCGCTGGCCGCTGCCCAGTACCAGCTTGAAGTGTCTGTGAAAGCAGTGCCCCGGGCATCGACGATGCGCTCGCAAACGCGGATTTTTTGCGCGCCGTGCCGTTGCGCAACAAAACAGCGCCACATGCGCTCCTGCGCGTCGCGTTCCAGGCGCGCCTGTTCGATGCGGTAGCCCAACGCGCGATAGCAATCGGTCGCCGGGTGCAGCATGCGCGTGGGTTGCGCCACCTCGCGCATCACCAGGGTCTGCGTGCCATCGGTCATGCGGCCGATGGCGCCGGGGAAACGATCGGCAAAGCGCTGCTCCACGTCGCTCAGGGCCAGCGGGCGCAACGGAACGCCATCCCACTCGCTAGGCCATTCGTGCGACATCACTGCAGCGACCGGTTCGGCCGGTGCACGTACAGCCGCGGTCGCCGACCACAGCACGCACAGCACCATCGCCAGCGCAAAGGCTGTCTTGTGGCCGATGCGGTTGATGAAATGGTTTGCAAACCAACGTTCAAAGAACGGTGTCGACATGGCGGCTTCCTTGGGTGGTGATCAGGCCTGGAATGGGATGTTCGGCAGCTTGGGGTTCGGACTGCGCCGGCACCATGAGGCGGGCGATGGCGCCGCACACCATGGCCAGCACCAGCAGGCCCAGCGCGTTATGTGCCCACGGCGCAAGCGGATGGCCGGCGCCTTCGAAGGCGATCAGCACGCTGTTGCGCACGATGTTCCCGGCCAGCACGAAGAGGCCGACCATCGGCAGGCGGCGCATGAAGGCGCGGTCGCTGCGGCGTGCCCAGAGTGCGACGGCGCAGGCCGTGAAGTAGCCGAGCCACACCATCTGCACGCCCGAGCAGGGCGCATCGACGATCACAAGGCGGCCATCGATCATCAGGCTCGTGCCCTCGCGCGCCACGTCGAAGCCCGGCGTCAGCAGCCAGCGGCTGACTTCGGCCGTCAGCACGCGCAGCGGATAGCCGGCGTAGAACTGCAGCGACGACAGCAGCGGCAGCGCGAGCACCGCAAGGCCGGCTACCGGAAACGCCGCCACGCGGCGCGGCAGAAAAGCCAGCAGCCCGCAAGCCAGCGCCAGCACGGCCACCAGCCCGGCCGCGAGCGGCGGCAGCGCGGGCATGAAGCCGAGCCCCGTGCGCAGCAGCGTCGCGAGCACGGTGCCGGCGCCTGCCAACGCGAGCCAGCCCAGCCGCGGCGAGGCGCGCAGCTCATGCCGGCGGCTCCAGGTCAGCGCCGCGAGGGCAACCAGCGCCAGAAGGCCCATCGGATCGTCGGAGCCGTCGCGCATGCGCTGCACCATCCAGACCCAGGTCGGCATCAGCGCGAGAAACTGCAGCCCGAGCCAGCCGGCGGCCGGCGTGCGGTCGATGTGGATGCCCCAGTCCACGATGCGCGGGTGGCGGTGGGCGAGCGTTGCCAAAGACATTTTTCTTCTCTCTCTTTTGCTTTTGTTGTTCAGGCAGTGAAACGACGCGCGTCATTGCGGCGCGCGCGGCGGCGCAGCATCGCGAGCATCGACAGCACGACGGCGATGGCGCCCAGCGATTCGGGTTCGGGCGTGCTCGGCACTTCGGCGCCCAGCGCGAGATTGCTCACGCCCTGCGGCATCGGCAGCGGCTGGTTCACGCCCACGCTGTCTTGCGGCGCCACGTTGCGCACCACCTTGTCGACGGCGATGAAGCTCGTGTACTGCGTGAGCAGGCTGTACTTCAGGCCGAGCTCGGTGATGCGTTCCTTGAAGGCCGTGCCGCCTTCCAGCGTTTCCTGGTCGCTCAGGCTCTGGATGCGGTGGCGGGCCCACAGCGTGCGCAGCGCGGCGGTGTCCTGGCGGGTGCGGTCGTCGATGCGAACTTCCTGGCGGTACGGGCCGCTGGCGCCCTGGCCTTCGATGATCACGCGGCCCTTGGCTTCGCCACGCCATTTGCCGAACACGATCACCGGGCGCTCGCCGAGCACGTCGGGCAGGGCCTGCGGTTCCACGTCGTACACATCGAGTCCACCGAAAGTGGCCTTCACGCTGGTGAGCACCGGCGACTCGACCATGCGGCGAAACCGCGCGGCCTGCTCAGGCGCCTGCACCGGGTCGGTGATGATGAAGGGCTCGCCCATGCCGGCGCGTGCAATGCCTTCCATCAGGCTGCGGTTGACCGACGAACCGATCCCGAAAGCGAACACGTTGGCCTTCGAGAGGTTGTTGCGCACCAGCTCGAAGGCTTCGCGCTCGACCGTCACGTAGCCGTCGGTCACCACCACGATGCTTCGCGATACGTTTTCTTCCTTGGGCTCGGCGTACGCGCGCTTGAGCGCAGGAATGAGTTCGGTGCTGCCGCTGCCGCTGTAGTTCTGGATGGTGGCGAGCGCCTGTTCGATGTTGGCGCGCGTGGCCGGCACCGACTTGGGCGAGAGCATCTTGTTGCTGCCGGAGAACAGCAGCACGTTGAAGGTGTCGCTGGGGCGCAGCCCACCGATCAGGCGTTCGAGCACCGTCTTCGCGGTGTCGAGCGGAAAGCCGTGCATCGAGCCCGAGATGTCCACCACGAAGATGTAGTCGCGCGGCGAGATGGCGCTGGCGGCCACGGCCTTGGGCGGCTCGACCATCGCGAGGAAGAAGTTCTCCGCGTTCTCGCCTTGGCCCTTGTAGAGCATCAGGCCCGATTCGATCTTCTCGCCCGCCAGGCGGTAGTCGAGTACGAAGTCGCGGTTGTCGGCGGGGCGGCCGTCGGCCTTGAGCGCGATGTCGGCGTGCTGGTCTTCGTCGCTCTTCTTCACGTCGATGGTGTGCGTGGCCGAGCGGATTTCCTTGATGCCCATCGGCGTGTCGATGCTGGCCTTGAGCTTGAAGTTGGTGGCCGGCGCCACGCCAGCAGGCAGCGTGGGCTGCGCGACCCACTTGGCCTGCGCGTTCTCCGACTGCGGCGAGTTGTAGCGCGGCCCAACCACGGTCGGAAACACGAACTGGTAGTTGCCCGACTGCGGCACCAGCAGTTCGGTGTAGCGCAGCTCCACCTTCACGTCGTCGCCGGGCAGGATGTTTGCGACGTTCATCTGGAACACATTGGGCAGGTGCTGCTCGAGCAGCGCGGCGGTCTTGCCTTCCTTCTTGGCGGTGTCGTATTCGATCTGCGCCTGCTGCTTCTCGCGGATCTGCGCGGTGATGAGCCGGTCGGCCAGGCGCACGTTGAGGCCGCTCACGGCAGCCTTGGTCGAGCCGGGGAAAACGTACTTCGCTTCGATGGCACGCTGGCCTTCGTTGCGGTAGGTCTGCGTGACCGTCACGTCGGCGATCACGCCCGAGATCTTCACCGCGACCTCGGTGCCCTTCAACGGCAGGCGGTCGACCGAGGGATCGTCGCTCTTCACGAAGAAATAGGGGCTTTCGGTCTTCAGGCGCGGGCCGGCAGGCGCTTCCTGCGCATGCGCCGGGCGCACGCCCATGGCAATGAAGCCCGCAGTCGCCAGGCTCACGGTGGCGAGCCAGAGCCAGCGGCCGGGACGTGGGGTGGTGATGTGGGCATCCATGGCGGGGGTCCTTGTCCGTGCGAACTTGCACAGCCCCAACTGTCGGCACCACGCGAGAAGGCAGTTGGAAGGCTTCTTGAAGTCGAAAACACCCGTGCCCGGCTCTGTGAAGTCCGTGTGAAGCGAAGCGGCGCGCACGCTTCACACGGCCTTCGGATCGCGCGGCGAGCATCGCGGCTTCGCTACAGACGAGGAGAGAAAAAATGCTTCAGTTGTTGAAGGCCCTTCAGAGCTCGGTGCTGGCCAAGGTCGCCGGCCTGTTCTTCCTGCTGTTGCTCCTGTGCATTCCGCTGGGGGAGATCGACTCGATCAACCGCGCCCGCGGCGAGAGCCAGCGCGAAGCAGCCGACGAGCTCGCCGCCACCTATGCGGGCCGCCAGACGATGGTCGGCCCGCTGCTGCTGGTGCCGTATGTGGAGCGCTGGATGGAGCCGCTGCGCGACGCACAGGGCAAGGTGATCGGCCAGGAGCCGCGCAGCAAGGAAATGGCCCACGTGGTGTTCCCTGACAAGCTGCACATCGAAGGCACGATGGCGCCGCAGGAGCGCTATCGCGGCATCTTCAAGATTCCGTTCTACACGCTCAACGCCGCGCTCACTGGCGGCTTCACGGCCTTCGACCCGAAGGCCGTTCCGCACAGCGAGTCCGATTCGAGCATCGAGTTCAAGGTGCCCTTCATCGCCTTCAACGTGAGCGACCTTCGTGGCCTCGACGGCTCGCCCGCGATGACGGTGGGCAGCGAGACACTGCGCTTCAAGCAGCGCGTGCCGGGCCTGGCCGACGGTGCGTGGTTTGCAGACGGCATCCACGCGCCGCTCACCGGTGCAGCGCTCAGTGCATGGCAGGCCAGCACACCGATCGCGTTTGAAATGAAGCTCGGCCTGGTCGGACAGGACACGCTCTCCATCGCGCCCATCGCCGAGGAAACGACCGCGCACCTGACCTCGCCCTGGGCGCACCCCAGTTTCGGCGGCCGCTTTCTCGCGGCCGAGCGCAGCGTGACGCCGCAGGGCTTCGACGCGCACTGGCGTGTGTCGTCGCTCGTGACTTCGGCTCGCGAACAGGTACGCGCGGGTCTCTCGGGTCGCGGCAACGCCGCTGAAGCTGCCACCACCCAGGCACGCCAGAACATA
The DNA here is from genome assembly GCF_900111625.1 of Variovorax sp. OV084. Taxonomy (NCBI): domain Bacteria; kingdom Pseudomonadati; phylum Pseudomonadota; class Betaproteobacteria; order Burkholderiales; family Comamonadaceae; genus Variovorax; species Variovorax sp. OV084. The sequence goes on from NZ_FOII01000003.1 coordinate 414,006, forward strand.
GGTCCGCTGCAGACCTTCGACGTGTCTCTCGCGCAGCCCATCAACGTGTATTCGATGAGCACGCGCGCCGGCAAGTACGGTGCGCTGTTCATCGGGCTCGTGCTGATGGCCGCCTTCATGTTCGAGCTGTTCCGCAAGCTGCGCCTGCATCCGATCCAGTACGGCCTGGTCGGCCTGTCGATCGCGCTGTTCTTCCTGCTGCTGCTCGCGCTGTCGGAGAAGTTCGCGTTCTGGATGGCATATGCGGGTGCCGCCACGGCGAGCGTCGCGCTGCTGGCCGTGTACTTCAGCGCGGTGCTGGGAGGCTGGCGGCGCGGCCTGTCCTTCGGCGCCTTCGTGGCGCTGCTCTATGGCGCGCTCTACGGCCTGCTGGCTTCCGAAAGCAACGCACTGCTGCTCGGCGCGCTGTTGATCTTCGGCATGCTGGCCACGCTGATGCTCATCACGCGCAAGGTCGACTGGTATGCGCTCTCGCGGCGCGTGGAACCGGCACCGGAAGCGCAGGCGGCATGAGACTGCTGCGGGTCATCGCGAGTGCATCGGGCTGGCTGGCCCTGGCCACACTGTGGTTCTGGGCCTGGCACCTGAAGGACCCGCATCTGCGCTTCATGCGCGCGTGGGAACTGCCTCTGCTGTTGGCGATGCTGGTGGCCGGCATCGCAATCGCCTGGCGGTTTGTACGGGGCAACTTGCGCCCGGTCGCTCTGGGCCTGGCATTCGCGGCCTTGCTGACTGCCCTGTGCAACGAGGCGGCCTCGCACCAGCACCGGGCCGAGGTGAATGCATCGGAGGGCCCGCTCGCACAGGCGCTGGGCGCGCATTTCATCGTCGGGTACGACGATGCGAAAAACCTGCGAGAGCTGACCAGGAAGGGGCTGATCGGCGGAATCTTCGTAACCGGCCGCAATGTAAAGGGCCGCACGGCCGCTGAACTGCGCGATGAAATCGAGGGCCTGCAGGCATTGCGCCGCGAAGCCGGCCTGCCACCGCTGATCGTCGCAACCGACCAGGAAGGCGGCTCGGTTTCGCGTCTCTCGCCACTGGTCGAACGCCAGCCGGCGCTCGCCTCGCTGCTCGACGCCGATGTGCCCGACAACGAACTCGCGCAACGCGCCCGTGCCTACGGTGCGCAACAGGGCAAGGCGCTCGCGGCTCTTGGCATCACGCTCAATTTCAGCCCGGTGGTCGACCTGCGCCCCGGCCGCGCACCGGGCCGCTGGGACTTCCACACCCGCATCGACGAACGCGCGATCTCGGCCGACCCCGCCATCACTGCGCAGGTGGCGCTCGCTTACGAGCTGGGCCTTGAATCCGCAGGCGTTCGCGGCACGCTCAAGCACTTTCCCGGCCTGGGCGGCGTGGCCGAGGACACCCATCATTTCGCCGCCGAACTGCGCACGCCTGTCGCCCAACTCGCGGCGCACGACTGGAAGCCGTTTCAAGACGTGTCGAAACATTCGGATGCCGCGATCATGCTCGGCCATGTCATCCTTGTAGAGTTCGACACCGAATATCCGGTCTCTTTCTCGCGCAAAATCGTGCAGCGGGTGATTCGAGGCGAATGGGGCTACCAGGGCCTGCTCGTCACCGACGATCTCACGATGGGCGCAGCCTACAACCGCGGTCTTTGCGATGCCACCGTTCGCGCCCTTGGCGCCGGCGTGGACCTGTTGCTGATCGCCTTCGACCACGACAAGTATTTCGATGCCATGCATTGCGCGCTGCAGGCTGCGCGGCAAGGCACGCTCGACCTCCCGATGCAGGAACGCAGCAGCGCGCGGCGGCTCCAATCCTTTCGCTAGCCAGTAAGCAGCCAACTCTTATGTTCAAACGCTCAAGCTCCAAACCTTCCGACGACGGCAACGCGGCGTCTAATGAACCCCGCGCGCCATGGAAGCGCATTGCCGGCTGGGGCGCCATCGCGGTCGGCTCCGGCGCACTCGTGGTGCTGGTTGCCGCCATCGTCGCTGTGGTCGCCATCTATCCGAAGCTGCCCGATGTGTCGGAGCTCTCCGACTACCGGCCCAAGCTGCCGCTGCGCGTGTACTCGACCGAAGGCCAGCTGATCGGCGAGTTCGGTGAAGAGCGCCGCAACCTCACGCCCTTCGCCAACATTCCGAAGGTCATGAAAGACGCGGTACTGGCTGTGGAAGACGCGCGCTTCTACGACCACGGCGGTGTGGACTACAAGGGCTTCCTGCGCGCAGCGGTGGCCAGCCTGAAGGGCGGCCGCAAGCAGGGCGCGTCGACCATCACGATGCAGGTGGCGCGCAACGTGTACCTGAGCTCGGAGCGGACGATGAGCCGCAAGACCTACGAGATCCTGCTGGCGCTGCGGCTCGAACGGCAGCTCACCAAGGACCAGATCCTCGAGATCTACCTGAACCAGATCTACCTGGGCAATCGCGCCTACGGCTTTGCGGCCGCCGCCGAAACCTATTTCGGCAAGCCGCTGCAGAACGTCACCGTCGCCGAAGCCGCAATGCTGGCCGGCCTGCCGAAGGCGCCCGGTGCCAACAACCCCGTGGCCAACCCGCGCCGCGCGCGGGCGCGCCAGCTCTACGTGATCGACCGGATGCAGGAAACCGGCTTCATCACCGCCGACCAGGCTGCAGAAGCCAAGAAGGAAGAACTGCACCTGCGCGACGCCGCCGATCCGAACCGCCTCCATGCCGAGTACGTGGCCGAGACGGTGCGCCAGATGATGTACGCGCAGTACGGCGACAGCATCTACACCAGCGGCATGAAGGTCTATACCTCGCTCGTGGCGGCCGACCAGGCAGCTGCCTACAGGTCGCTGCGCAAGGGCATCATGGACTACGAGCGCCGCCAGCCCTACCGCGGCCCCGAGAGGTTCGTCGACCTGCCAACCGAGCAGAAGGAAATCGACGAAGCCGTGGACGATGCACTGGCCGAACACCCCGACAACGGCGATGTGGTCGCGGCCGTGGTGCTCGACGCGAACGCGAAGGAAATCAGCGCCGTGCGCGCGAACGGTGAAACCATCCAGATCACGGGCGATGGCCTGAAGCCCGCGCAGTCGGGCCTCGCGGCGAAGGCACCACCAAATATCAAGATCCGCCGCGGCGCAGTCATCCGCGTGGCGAAGACGCCGAAGAACACCTGGGAAATCACGCAGCTGCCCGAGGTCGAAGGCGCCTTCATCGGCATGGATCCGCGCAGCGGTGCCATCAAGGCGCTGGTCGGCGGTTTCGATTTCGGCAAGAACAAGTTCAATCACGTGACACAGGCCTGGCGCCAGCCGGGTTCGAGCTTCAAGCCCTTCATCTACTCGGCCGCACTTGAAAAAGGCTTCACGCCCGCAACCGTGGTGAACGACGCGCCGCTGTACTTCGACGCCAGCGCCAACGGCGGCCAGCCGTGGGAGCCGAAGAACTTCGAAGGCACCTACGAAGGCCCGATGCCGCTGCGCACCGCGCTGATGAAGTCGAAGAACCTCGTCACGCTGCGCGTGCTGGAATCGATCGGCGCGCCCTATGCGCAAGACTGGATCACCAAGTTCGGCTTCGACAAGGACAAGCATCCCGCCAACCTGCCGATGGGCCTGGGCGCTGGCTCGGTCACGCCGATGCAGATGGCGGTGGGCTATTCGGTGTTCGCCAATGGCGGCTACCGCGTCAATCCGTACCTGGTCACGCGTGTCACCGACATGAGGGACAAGGTCATCATGGAAACCGAGCCGCCTGTGCTCGACGAAGCGCGCCGCGCGATTCCGCAGCGCAACGCCTTCATCATGGATTCGCTGCTGCAGAGCGTGGTGAAGAACGGCACCGGCTTCAAGGCGCACCAGGCCCTGAAGCGCGACGACCTCTACGGCAAGACCGGCACCACCAACGACTCATTCGACACCTGGTTCGCGGGCTTCCAGCCGACCATGGTCGGCATCGCGTGGATCGGCTACGACACGCCGCGCCAGCTCGGCGTGCGCGGTGAAACCGGCGGCAGCCTGAGCCTGCCTATCTGGATCGGCTACATGCAGACCGCGCTGCAGGGCGTGCCGGTGACGCAGCCCGCGGAACCGCCTGGCGTGGTGAACGTCGACGGTGAGTGGTACTTCGACGACTTCACGCCGGGCCACAACGTGGCGAGCCTGGGCCTGGAGAGCGAAGCGCCGCCACCGCCGGCCGAAGAACTCACGGGTGCGCCCATCGGAGCGCCACCAGTACCGGAAGAACGCAACAGGATCCTCGATTTCTTCCGGTAAGTCGCAAAGCTGAAAAGAGAAGGCGGGTCGCGGTGCCTACACTCGGTGCTGCTCCCCGCCTTCTCTTTTTCTTCTCCACGCATCCATGGAAATTCTTACTCTGGTGGCACTCTTTGCCGCCGGCTTCTACATCCTCAAGTCCAGGGAACAGCGCATGCGCATCGCGCTGCTGGCCAGCCACCTCGGCCGCTACCAGATTGAAAGGCTCATGGAGAGCCTCACCTCCGGCTACATGCGCTGCCTCGGCGAAGACGACGCCGAGCGCCGCCAGCAGATCTGGCACCTGCTCGACGCCACCGAGGAAAAGCTCTCCGCCCAGTTCGACAGCTTCGCCGCCGAGTTCTCGCGCATGCCCGAACCCGCCACGCGCGTGAGCAAGCTGCCGGTGGCCATTCCGCTGTTCACGCAGTTCTTTCCGGGCTCGACCTTCGATGTGCGCCAGGCCTTGCTCATCCACGCGCGCGGCGTTGCCGGCGTGATGCGCAACGAAGCCGGGCGCACGCCTAAATCGAAAGCCTTCACCATGTCGGCCGAGCTGTTCCTGATGCAGCACACCTGCCACTGGTATTGCCGCTCGAAGACGGTGGCGTCGGCTCGCATGATCGGGCAGCACCAGACGCAGTACCTGCAGGCGCTCGGGGCTGTGAGTCCGGAAACTCGCAGCGCCTATTGCGCGCTGATCGGCCGCCCTCAGTGATGTGACAACAACGGCAGCGTGAGCGTCGCCACGGCGCCACCGCGCGACGCGTTGCCCAGATCGATCCGGCCGCGGTGCAATGCCGCGATCTCCTTCACGAACGCCAGCCCCAGCCCCGTGCTCTTCTTCTGGCTGTGCGGCCTGGCGAGCGAATAGAACTTCTCGAAGACTTTTTCCTGCGCGTATTCCGGAATGCCCGGGCCGTGGTCGCGCACGCTCACGCGGGCCAGCTTCGAGGTCGTTTCCAGCGTGAGCAGCACTTCGCTGTCGCGCGGTGAAAAATCGATGGCGTTGTCGAGCAGGTTGCTGATGGCGCGGCGCAGCAGGAACGGGTCGCCTTCGGTGCGGGCATCGTCGCGGATGTTCACGAGCAGTTTGATGTTGCGCTTGGCTGCCGCGGGTTGTGCGCTGGCGGCGATGTCCTCGATCAGCGAAGCCAGCGCCACCGGTTCTGTGCGGTCCAGCGTGCGCCTCGTCTCGAGCGCGGTGAGCTCCATCATGCGGTCGACGATTTCCTGGATGCGCTGCGTCTCGCGTTCGATGTTCTTCAGGAAACGTTCTCGCTCGGCATGCGGCATCGACGGCTCCTGCAGCAGCTCGGCCGCGCCGCGGATGGCCGAGAGCGGGCTTTTCACTTCGTGCGTGAAGGTCTGCACGTAGTCGGCCACGTAGTTGCGGCCGGTGAGGGCATCGCGCATTTCGCTGAAACCGGTGCGTACGCCGTCGACTGCGCGCCGCGCCATGCGCACGAGGCTCAGGCTGCGCTGCGCGCGCACCCAGGCCCAGTAGTCGCGGATCAGGCCGAAGGGCCGCACCAGCCAGATCGAGACGATGAGCGTGAGCAGCAGCAACGCGAGTGCCGAGCCGACGCCTACCCAGATGGTGCGCACGCGGGCGTCTTCCACGAACTGGCCGAAGCTCTGCACCGGCTTGCCCACGCTAACCATGCCGACGATCTCGTTGTTCCAGCGGATCGGTGCGCCCACGTACATGACCGAAGTGCGCGGGTCGCCGTCGACATCGCGCGAGGTGCGCGCGCCGTACAGGCCGGCGAGCGTGCGGCTCACGTCGGCCCACTGCGAATAGTCGGCGCCCAGATGCCTGCCGAGCGAATCGAACATCACACGGCCGTTGCGGTCGGTGACGTACACGCGCAGTTCGACACGGCTTTTGTGCAGGTTGTAGATCTGGGCGGAGAACTCGCGCGCGTAGACCGTTCGGAACAGAGGCTCGAGCCGCGCCGTGTTGATGGCACCGGCGATCACGTCCTGCTCGACCAGGCTGGCCACGAGCTGCGAGGTTTCGACCAGCGATTCCTCGGCCGACTCGCGGTAGCGCGGGTCGATGTCGGAAACGACGCGATACAGCAGGAAGGCGATGCCCGCCGTGTAGATCAGCAGGATGCCGATGAAGATCCGCGTGCGCCGGGTCACGACGCCTTGGCGGGCAGTTCTTCGTTCAGTGCGTAGCCGGTGCCGCGCAGCGTGCGGATCGGCTCCACCTCCGGCGCGATTGCCTTGAGCTTGGCGCGCAGGGTCTTGATGTGCGCGTCTACCGTCCGGTCGAAGCTGTCGCTGGAATCGTCCCAGACAAGTTCGAGCAGTTCGTCGCGCGTGAAGACGCGGCCGGGCCGTTGCACCAGCAGTCTGAGCAACCCGTATTCGTAACGGGAGAGTTCCAGCAGGCGTCCGTAATAACGAATCTGCATGCGCTCGTTGTCGAGCGAAAAGGGCAGTGCGGGTGCCTGTGAGCTCGCTGGAGGCGTCTGGGCCTGGATTTGATGGGGTATCCCATGGTTTGGAGCCGCGCCCCCTGTGGAGGCTCCTGCGCCGTTTCTGGCGCTGCGCCGCAGGATGGTCCGCACGCGGGCGACGAGTTCGCGCGGCGAAAACGGCTTGGCGATGTAGTCGTCCGCGCCCAGTTCGAGGCCCACCACGCGGTCTATTTCGTCGCTGCGGGCCGTCAGGAACACCATGGGCACCTCCGGGCCGCCCATGGACTGGTTCAGCGCCTGGAGGCGCTTGAAGAGCTCGAAACCATTGAGATCGGGCAATCCGATGTCCAGGATGGCCAGCGCCGGGGGTTCCTGCACGAACTGGGCGATGGCTTCTTCTGCCGTGGCGCACCAGACCGGAATGAACCCGTCGCTCTTGAGGACGTACTGCAGCGTGTCGGCGATGCCTGATTCGTCTTCGGCAATCAGGATCCGGGGTTTGAAGCTCATCCACGAATGTTACCGAGGGGAGTGGACCGGAAGGACTGGTTTTGTTCAAAGGCGCAGTCGACCGGCGCGGCCGTTCGCGGCTTTTTTTTCGCGCGCAGCTTTCCCTTTCCCTGTCTTCTTATTCTTCTTATTCAAATTAGTAGTAGTAGATAAGGGTTGCCCTCTTCTGTGGACATGCCGCTTTTTTCGTTATGTGACAAGCACTTGTCATGGCTCTGTCACTGTGCGCAGCTGCGCTTCCGGTTTGTACCCGCTGCATGAACAACATTGGGTAACCGATCCGGCCTGTGGATAAGCCATGGCTTGTTCAAAAACTGTCCCCAGAGTTGTGCTTTGACTCCTTCCGGAAAATCTGCGAAAGGCGGTTTTTCCCCGGAGAAATTCATTGCTGAAAATTTGGGCGATCTGTAGATTTCCCTTTTAAATCAAAGACTTGCAACTCCGCTACACAGAAGTACCAACGTTATCCACAGAGTTACTCAAGGTTTGTGGGGAGAAGCTCGCCGGAACCTTCCGGCCCCTTCGACGACCGAACCTGATCCTTCATATTGCGAAATGTTGAACATGACACCTTCAGAAACAAAGTCGATAGTTACCCTGAGCCTGCTGGCTGCCTTTGTCGATGGTGAGAAGCACGAGCGTGAACGGGCCGAGATCAAGCGGATTGCCGAGGGCCTGTCGCAGGCCGACGGCCTGAACCTGCCGACGCTGTACCAGGACGTGCTGATGAAGCGCGTGTCGCTGGCCTCGGTGGCCGGAGAGCTGAAAAGCAGCGAAGCCAGGCAGCTCGCCTACGAGATGGCGGTGTGCGTGTGCGACGCGGACGGCACGCAGTCGGAGGCGGAGCGCATGTTCCTGGCCGATGTGCGCACGTCGCTGGGGCTGGATGCTTCGGCGGCCGCGTTTTCGCAGCAGGCCGAAGACATTGCGGCGGTGCCTGTTGCTGCTGCTGCCGGCATCGCGGTCGCGGCGCCATCGACGCCGAATACGCCCGACACCGCCGAGCTCGACAAGTCGATCCTCAACGCCGCCATCCTCAACGGCGCGCTGGAGCTGCTGCCCGAGACGCTCTCGACCATGGCGATCATTCCGCTGCAGATGAAGCTGGTCTACCGCATCGGCCAGTCGTACGGCTATCAGCTCGACAGCGGCCACATCAAGGATTTCCTGGCCACGGTCGGCGTGGGCCTGACCTCGCAGTACCTGGAGCAGGCCGGGCGCAAGCTGCTCGGCGGCCTCCTTGGCAAGGTTGGCGGTGGATTGCTTCGCGGGCTGGGCAACCAGGCCGTGAGCTCGGGGATGAGCTTTGCTTCGACCTACGCACTGGGCCATGTGGCCAAGCGCTACTACGCCGGCGGCCGCACGCTCTCTACGCAGATGCTGAAGGACGCGTTCTCGGGCGTGGTGAAGGAAGGGCAGAGCCTGCAGACGCAGTACCTGCCGGCCATCCAGGAAAAGGCCCGTACGCTGGATGCAGGCAAGGTGCTGTCGCTGGTGCGGGGCGCCTGATCTAGACCTTGCTCAGGTCGTCGAGGATGGGGCAGTCCGGCCTTGCGTCGCCGTGGCAGCAATGAACCAGGTGGGCCAGCGTGTTGCGCATGGATTGCATGTCAGCAATGCGCTGCTCCAGTTCACCAAGATGCTTTTCGGCGATGCGCTTCACGCTCGAGCTTGCGCGCCGACGGTTGTTCCACAGCCCGACCAGCTCCGCGATTTCTTCCATCGAGAAACCCAGGTCGCGCGAGCGCTTGATGAAGCGCAGCGTGTGGATGTCGGCCTCCCCATATTGGCGGTAGCCGCTTTCGGTGCGCGCCACCGCCGGAAGCAGGCCTAGCCCTTCGTAGTGGCGGACCATGCGGGCCGACACGCCGGAGCGCTGCGCCGCTTCGCCGATGGCGACGTGGCCCGTCGTCATTGAACCGCGTAGCCCGCGTTCTCGATCGCGGCCACGATGTCCTTGCGCGGCTGTTCGCTCAATACGTCGACATGGCCCGTTTCCAGATCGACCGTGACCTGCGCTTCGGGATCCACCGTTTGCACCGCGTTCTGCACTGCGCTCACGCAGTGGCCGCAACTCATGCCCGTGACCTGGAATTTCTGGCTCATCGTGGTAGCTCCTTGGAAGTGATTGATTGAGGACGCAAGTTTGAACCCTCTCACGATGTCAATGTCCAGCGCAGGGGTACCGAATTTTTTCGCTTGACCTTGCCATGGTGTGAGGCTTTAGCCTTGGCGCATGGAAAAAGTTCTGCAGCAGCAAATCCCCGGCACCACCACGCTCGACCTCTCGGTCGGCGGCATGACTTGCGCCTCATGCGTGATGCGTGTCGAGCGTGCTCTGAAAAACGTGCCGGGCGTGCAAGACGTGAGCGTGAATCTCGCGACCGAATCGGCCCGCGTGGTGACAGGCGGCAACGAGGACATGGACGTCCTGCTGCGCCGAGCCGTACGGGCCGCAGGCTACGAGCCGCGCGCGGCGAGCACAGCGGCCGAAGAAGCCGCGCTGTCGCCATGGCACGGCTTCGGCCCGGTCGCCGTCGGCCTGGCGCTGTCGATTCCCTTGCTGGCACCGATGCTCGGCGATCCTTTCGGGCAAGACTGGATGCTGCCGCCATGGTTGCAACTGCTGCTCGCAACGCCGGTGCAGTTCTGGCTGGGTGCGCGTTTCTATCGCGCGGGCTGGCATGCGGCAAAAGCGCGCACCGGAAACATGGACCTGCTGGTGGCGCTCGGCACCAGCGCGGCCTTTGGCTTGTCGCTCTGGCTCTGGTGGCGCGCGGCCACCGGCGAGCATGCGGACCACGGTGCGATGCCGCACCTGTACTTCGAGGCTTCGGCGGTGGTGATCACGCTGGTGCTGCTCGGCAAGTGGCTGGAGGCGCGTGCCAAGCGCCAGGCCACGTCGGCGATCCGTGCGTTGCAGCAGTTGCGGCCCGAAGTGGCTCACCTGGTCGGCGCGCGCGGCAAGGAAAGCGATGTGCCGCTGGCCGAAGTGATGGTGGGCGACCGCCTCGCGGTGCGGCCCGGCGAACGCGTGCCGGCCGACGCACGCGTGATCGAAGGGCAATCCGAAGTCGATGAATCGATGCTCACCGGCGAGCCGCTACCGGTGGCCAAGGGACCGGGCGATGCATTGACCGGCGGCGCGGTGAACGGCGATGGCCGCATGGTCATCGAAGTGAGCGCGATCGGCGCCGAGAGCGTGCTCGCGCGGATCATCCGGCTGGTCGAAGACGCGCAGGCGGCGAAGGCGCCCATCCAGCGGCTGGTGGACAAGGTTGCGGCCGTGTTCGTGCCGGTGGTGCTGGTGATCGCGCTTGTCACGCTGGCCAGTTGGCTGATTGCGGGCGCGGGCATCGAGACTGCGTTGATCCATGCCGTGGCAGTGCTCGTCATTGCCTGCCCGTGTGCGTTGGGCCTCGCAACGCCTGTCGCGGTGATGGCGGGTACGGGCGTGGCGGCGCGTCACGGCATCCTGATCAAGGATGCGCGTGCGCTGGAAGTCGCGCACCGCGTCGACACCGTTGCATTCGACAAGACCGGCACGCTGACGATCGGCCGGCCGGTGCTCACTGCGCTGGTACCCGTGGCAGGCACCGATGCCAGTGAAGACCAATTGCTGGCGACGGCCGCCAGCCTGCAGAGCGGCAGCGAGCATCCGCTGGCCAAGGCGGTGCTGGCCGCTGCGGCGCAGCGCAACGTGCAGGTGCCTGCGCTGGGTGTGATGCAGGCGTGGCCGGGTCGCGGTGTGCGTGGTGAAGTCGACGGCGTGCACTGGGCCATCGCCAGCCTGCGTTGGTGCCGTGAACTCGACGCGATGCCCGACGCTGCGGAAGTCGATCGTCTGCAGTCTCAAGGTGCCACGGTGTCCGCGCTGTTGCGCTTCGACGAAGCCGGTGCCGCGCACGTGCATGCATTGTTTGCCTTCGCCGACGAGCCCAAGCCGCAAGCTGCAGAAGCCATCCGCACGCTGCGTGCACGCGGCCTGCGCGTGGTGATGATTTCGGGCGACAACCTGCGTGCGGCTCAAGCCATGGCGGCGCGGCTGGGCATCGCGGCCGAAGACGTACGCGCCGATGTGCTGCCGGCCGACAAGGCGGCGCAGGTTTCAGCATTGAGGAAGAACGGGCACGTCGTGGCGATGGTCGGCGACGGCGCGAACGATGCGCCCGCGCTGGCCGCAGCCGACGTGGGCATCGCGATGGCGCCTTCGGGTGGCGGCACCGACGTGGCGATGGAAGCGGCCGGCATCACACTGATGCGTGGCGATCTCGCGCTGGTGGCACAGGCCTTCGAGCTCTCTGCACGCACGGTCGCGAAGATCCGGCAGAACCTGTTCTGGGCCTTTGCCTACAACGTGGCCGGCATTCCGCTCGCGGCTTTCGGCTTGCTGAGCCCGGTGGTGGCCGGCGCAGCCATGGCGCTGTCGAGCGTGAGCGTGATGGCCAACGCGCTGCTGCTGCGGCGCTGGAAGCCCTGACGATGCCTTTTCAGTCGAACAGCAGCGCCATCACGTATTCGTCGACGTAGTTCTCTTCGCCGGCCCGCTTGTAGTACTTGCGCAGCGTACCTTCGCGCTCGAAGCCCAGCTTCTCGTAGAAGCGCAGCGCGGGCGCGTTGTCGCTTTCGGCGAAGAGTTCGATGCGCTTGACGCCGGCAGTCTTCAGTGCACCGATGGCCTCGCCAACCATGGCGAGCGCAACGCCCTGACCATGGAATGCGGGATCGACAGCGAGCGTACCGAGGCCTGCTACATGCTGAATGCGACCCGGATGGCGCGTGGCGCGGTAGAAGCCCGCGATGCGTCCTTCGCGTTCGTAGACGTAGAAGCACCGGGTGTCGAGCAGTGCCTGGTAGATGGCGCGAAAGTCTTCGATCGGCATCGGGTCGTAGCCGAGGAAACGCACGACCCTCTCGTGCATGTAGAGGGCAAAAACGGCGTCGATGTCTTCGGGTGTGGCCAGCCTGCGCATGATGATGGAATGCTCCCGGTGCGATGAGAGCGCCGAGCATACATAGCGAGGCCGTCAGGCGAGCAGTACCGCCGAAATTCCCAGCAAGGCCAGCTGTGCGCACCAGGCCCATCGCAGCCGCAGTTGCGAGTCGAGCACGGCGCCAATGGACCAGAAGCCACCAACGGCCAGCGCAAGCAGTCCCAGTCCCGTCTGGAACGCGAGGTCGTCGGCGCGCCACAGAAAGGCCAGCGTCACGCCGACCCAGCACGCGAAGTGAATCGAGGCCGAAGCCACCTGCGGGCGCGTCAGCACCGGATCGTGAATGTGCATCGCTTCTTCCAGCGAAAAGGGTGCATCGGGAAACCGTTGTGCCACGTCGGCCGGCCGCCAGCCCGGCGGCTTGAACCACACGGCAATCTTGTCCTGCCAGCGCCGCGTGTACCAGGCGTCTCGCAGCAGCGGCGCATACGGGCCGAGGATCGCACGCATCGGGTCGAAGCTCGCAAGCGTCTTGCGCGTGCCGTAGACACAGCGCTCTTTCTCTTCGGCGAAGGTGCCGAACATGCGGTCCCACACCACGAGCATGCCGCCGTAGTTGCGGTCCACGTAGCCGTCGTTCACCGCGTGATGCACGCGATGGTTCGACGGTGACGAGAACACGCGGTCGAACCAGCCGAGCTTGCCGATGTGCTCGGTGTGGATCCAGAACTGGTAGACCAGCACGATCAGCCCCGCAAGGCCGAACTGCTCGGGCGGCACCCCCACCACCGCCATCGGCAGGTAGAAGGCCCAGCCCAGAAAGGCCACGGTGCTTTCTTGCCGCAGCGCGGTGGAAAAATTGAAGTGCTGGCTCTGGTGGTGCACCGAGTGCGCGGCCCAGAACACGGCCGATTCATGGCCTGCGCGATGCAGCCAGTAGTCGAAGAAGTCGAACAGCAGCACGGCGACGATCCAGCCAATGACGCTGTCCCAGAAGCTCGGCCGCGTCCAGATCGCGACCAGCGGATAGACCATCGCGTAGAGACCGATCTGGAACAGCTGCGTGCACACCGACAGTGCCTGGCTCAGCAGCCCCTGGCTCAGGCTGCCGAGCGTGTCGCTGAAGCGGTAGGTGTTGCGCCGCTTGAGCCAACCCCATGCGAACTCGCACGCCATGAGCAGCGCGAACACGGGCACGACGAAAACAACCAGCCGGTGCACCGCGTTCGTTTTTCAGGAAGGGTTCAGCGAATCTTCAGCGTCAGGACGCGCGGCCGGCCACGATGACCGCGTTGGTGCCGCCAAAGGCGAAGGAATTGGACAGCACATAGCGGATACCCTTGGCCTCGCGCGCCTCGCCTTGCACGAAGTCGAGATCGAATGCGGCATCAGGCGTCTGCAGGTTGGCGATGGGCGGCAGCGTCTCGCGCGCCAGTGCGCGCAGCGCCGCAATGAGCTCGATCGCGCCACCGCCGCCGAGCACGTGGCCGTGGATGGCCTTGGTCGCGCTGACCGGTGTGTGGTTGCCGAACACCTCGCGGATAGATGTGGCCTCGGCTGCATCGCCGGCGGAAGTGGCCGTGCCGTGCGCGTTGATATGGCCGACGTCAGAGGCTTCGATGCCCGCGTCGCGCAGTGCGGCGCGCATCGCGCGCACCTGGCCCGGGGCGTCGGGGTTGGTGATGTGCGTGCCATCGCAGTTGGTGGCGTAGCCCGCGAGCACGAAGGGCGCGGCTTCGACGCCGCGTGCGGCTGCATGCGCTTCGGATTCGAGCACCAGCGCGGCCGCGCCTTCGCCAATGGCAAAGCCCGCGCGGTCACCCGAGAACGGGCGGCAGGCCGAAGAGGGCGCATCGGCCGGCGGTGGCGCCATCACGCGCATCGCGTGCCAGCTGGCCATCACGCCTGGGGTGAGCATGGCGTCGTGGCCGCCGACGATGGCAACGTCGATCCAGCCACCGCGAATGGCGCGCATCGCCTCGCCGATGGCCACGGCCGAGGAGGCGCAGGCACAGGCGTAGGCAATGGCCGAACCGCGCGCGCCGAAATGCAGCGCGAGCTCGGCCACGGCGGCGTTGGGCATCACGGTGAGCACTGTCGTCGGGCGCATGCGGCGCTGTTCGCCGTAGAGCGCGCTGGTGGTGTTGTCGAAGGTGCCGGCACCCGCGAGGCCACTGCCCCAGAAGATGCCGAGGCGGTCGCGGTCGATGGTGTCGAGGTCGAGCTTCGCTTCGCCAGCCGCGTCCTGCGCGGCAGCCAGCGCCATGGCGGTGCCGCGGTCCAGCGGCAGGCGCGAGGTGCTGCGCACGCCGTTCGAATCGAAGTCGCAGGCGGCAACGGCGAGCAGCATCGGGTCCATGCCCTTGATCTCCAGCGTCTGCGCGCGCACGGCCGAGCGACCCGCGAACAGCGCCTCGTCGAAGGCCTCGACGGTGCGGCCGATGGGCGTGACGAAACCGATGCCGCTCACGCGCACCGGCGCGGAGGCGGCGCGTGCGGCCGAAGCGGCGAGCGCGGCGTGGGCTGCACCGCTGCTCATGCGGTGGCTTCGGCGGGCTGGGCAGCGGCTGCGCTGCCGGCACTTTCCGTGTCGATCACTTCGCACAGGCGCTGCAGCGTGATGCCGGCTTCGCGCGGGTCGAGGCGGTCTTCGGGAATGCGCAGGTGGAAGGCGTCTTCGACGGCGAAGACGAACTCCATCAGCGCGAGCGAGTCGAGGCCCAGGTCGGACAGCGCGGTGTCCGGCGAGATGGCCGAGCGCTCGACGCGGAAGTCGGTTTCCAGGATCGCGGCGATGCTGTTGAAGGTGGGCGAAGAAGCGTTGGAAGAAGACATGGAAATGCTTTCCTTTCGGGCGTGATCGAACGTTGTCGAAGGTGTCAGGCGTACAGCGGATGCTCGGGCATCGTGCCATGCGCCACTGCATCGACGAACGACACTGTTTCGCGCACAACCTGTTGACGATCGTTGTCGATTGTGATCATGTGGTAGCTGTTGGCGACCACCACGGTGCGGAAGGCGCGGCAGCGCAGGCCGCGCGCGAGGATGTCGAGGTTGGCCACGCTGGCCACTTCGTCCTGCTGGGCGTGCAGCGCGAGCACGTTATCGCATCGCACGCTGTTGAGGTTGCGGCGCACGTGGCGGATGAGCCGGTCGTGCTCGCGCAGGTGGCCCACGCCGATGACGGAGCTGCCGGCGCGCGAGACTTTGCGGTGGCGCAGCTCGCGCTCGATCCAGGCGCGCACGCGTTCGTTCTTCACGCCGTAGGGCGGGCGTTCGCGGTATTGCCAGAGCCGCCCGAGCGGCGTGTAGAAGGCCAGCGGCAGCAGGAACTGCGTGCGTGGAATGGCCCAGCCGTCGAAGCGCAGCGTGGTCGACATGAGCACCAGCGCATCGACTTCGCTGCCGCAGCGGATGGCTGCGCCAAGCGCGAGCGAGGAGCCGGCGGAAATGCCGACCAGCATCACACGGTCGTGCTGCGCGCGCAGTGCCTTCACCTGCGCCTGGATCGCGTCGAGCCAGCGTTCGTACGGCGCCGCGCGCTGCAGCGGCGCATTGGCGTCGAACGAGTAACCCTCGATCGACAGCGGGTGCACCGAGTAGCCGCGGCTGCGCAGGGCGGACTGCACGGTCAGCAACTCGTCAGGCGTGCTGCATAAACCATGCAGCAGGACCACGGCGGTGCGTTGCACCTCCGGAGGCACCAGGCTCAAAAGATCGGAGGGTTCACGCGCGCTCATCGTGTGGCGTCGGCCATGAAAATGGCCCGTATTTCATCTTGCTGTCGTATGCTCATGTTGCGTTTATCGCTTGGAGCGACTGACCGGCCGCTGACCCGTCGTTCGCAAGGCAGATCACCCCCAACCACTCAATAACCATGCGAATTCTGCTTGTCGAAGATGACGCCGTTCTGCGCGATGTGATGGTGCGCAGCCTCGCGGATGCCGGCCATCGCGTCGACGTGTCGACCAACGTCGAAGATGCCGATCACCTGTGGCGCGTGCAGCCCTTCGATGCCGTGCTGCTCGACCTCAACCTGCCGGCCACCGCGAGCCCGACCAGCGGCCTCGCAAGCGGCCTCACCGCGCTGCGGCAGGCACGTGCGCGCGGCGACCGCACTCCTGTGCTGGTGCTCACCGCGCGCGGTCGCACCGAAGAGCGCATTGCCGGCCTCGATGCGGGCGCCGACGACTACCTCGGCAAGCCCTTCGACCTGGCCGAGGTCGAAGCCCGCCTGCGTGCGCTGGTGCGCCGCGCCAAGGGCACCGAAGACATCGTGCTGCTGGGCCAGCTGAAGCTTGACCGCAAGGCACGCCGCTTCTCGACCGCGAGCGGTCCGCTCGACCTGCCGGCGCGCGAGTTCGAGGTGCTGTGGGAACTCATGAGTCCGCCGGGCCGCACCGTGAGCAAGCGTGCGCTGTCCGACAAGCTGTCGAGCTTCGACGAATCGCTCGGCGACAACGCGCTCGAGGCCTTCATCTCCCGCCTGCGCAAGAAGCTGCAGGGCACGGGCGCGAGCATCCGCACGCTGCGCGGCATCGGCTACCTGCTCGAAGCCGAGGTGTGATCCGCGCGTGACCGAGCCGCAGCAACAGCCGACTGAAACGCAACCCGCGGCCATCGTGCGTGCGCCGTCGCTCACGCGGCGCGTGCTGCGCAACGTGCTGGTGCCGCTGGCGCTCACGTGGATGGTCGGTGCTGTCATCGCGCTGGTCATCGCCAACTACTTTTCCGAGCAGGCCTTCGACCGCGGCATGCTCGACGATGCCTATGCGCTGTCGGCCAACGTGCAGGCGGGTGAGCGCGGCATCGAACTGCTGCTGACGCCGCGCGAAGTGGCCACCGTGCTCTTCGACCAGGTCGACAAGGTGTACTTCGCGGTGCAGAGGCTCGACGGCTCGCTGATCTCGGGGCAATCGGGCCTGCAGGCGCCGCTGCCGGTGGACGGCTCGCGCTACCGCTTTTCCGACATCCGCTACGAAGGCGGCACGCTGCGCGCGGTGGTGCTCGAGCATGACGCCGAGCCCGACATCAGCATGCCCTACCGCGTGATCATTGCGCAGACCACGCTGAGCCGGACCGCACTGGTGCGGCAGCTGCTGGGCTATGCGCTGGCGCCGCAGATCGTGCTGCTGATCCTGCTTGCAGTCTGGCTCTGGTACGGCATTCGCAGCGACCTGCGCCCGCTCGCCGACCTGCAGCGCGCGCTCGACCGGCGCGACGTGCGCGACCTGTCGCCGGTGGCGGTGGCACAGACTTCGCGAGAGCTCCAGCGCCTGGGCAATGCGGTCAACTCGCTGTTCGAGCGTCTCGGCAACAGCGTGCAGGCACAACGCGAGTTCGTGGGCAACGTGGCGCACGAACTGCGCACGCCATTGGCCGGCATCCGCGCGCTGGCCGAGTACGGGCTCGCGCAGCAGGACACCAACGTGTGGCGCGAGCAGCTCGAGCGCGTGTCGGAACGGCAGGCGCGCGCCAGCCACCTGATCGACCAACTGCTGGCGCTGGCATTGGCCGAGGAAGCGCGTACCGAGCTCAAGCGCGTGCCGGTGCGGCTCGACGTGCTGGCCGAGCAGACGGTACTGCGGCACCTCGCGCGTGCCGATGCACGCGGCGTCGACCTCGGCGCGCGCGGCCTCGACGACGGCGTGGTCGTGCATGCCAACGAGGCGCTGGTGGAGGGCATCCTCGACAACCTGATCGACAACGCGCTGCGCTATGGCGGGCGCACCATCACCGTCGAGCTCGCGGGCCGCACGTTGAGCGTGATCGACGACGGGCCCGGCATTCCGCTCGAAGCCCAACGTGCCCTGATGCAGCGCTGGGCGCAAGGGCCCGCGG
Organism: Variovorax sp. OV084; assembly: GCF_900111625.1. NCBI lineage: Bacteria > Pseudomonadati > Pseudomonadota > Betaproteobacteria > Burkholderiales > Comamonadaceae > Variovorax > Variovorax sp. OV084. The sequence continues at coordinate 431,927 of NZ_FOII01000003.1, forward strand.
GCGAGAAGCTCGGGCAGGGCTCGGGGCTGGGGTTGTCGATCGTGTCGCGCTATGCGGAGTTGCTGGGGGCTGAGCTGCGGCTTGAAGCGGCCGAGCCCACCGGCCTGCGCGTGAGCGTGGCGTTCGGCGAGGCAATCTAGAGCGTTTGGAGCGGTGTGCCCTGGTGGAACGCCATGCGCCAGCGGCCGGCGCGGCGTTGCCACAGCGAGCTGCGCAGCGAGTTCGCGGCGGGGCGCTGCGCAATGGCTTCGCGGTGCGCGCGATAGGTGACCAGCGCCACATCGGGTGCCATGCGCAGCACGCGAAAGTCCGACATCGTCCGCTGCGAAAACGCCTCGTCGCGCAGCGCTTCGATGATGGCAGCCCGCGTCCACACCGTGCCCGAGACGCCCAGTTCATGGAAGTCGTCGTCGAGCAGTTCTTCGAGTCGTGCGGCGTTTGTGCGCACCTCGCGAAGATGCAATGCGCCTTCGAGCTTGAGCAGCAGCGCGTCGAGATCGGCGGTCGGTGCGGCCTCGTAGAGTTCGAGCGGAAGGCCGTCGGGATCGGCGAAGAAGGTGAAGCGCCGGCCCGTGAATTCATCGGTGCGCAGTGGCTCGACCGCAATGCCCTGTGCTGCGAGTTCGTCGGCCGCGGCCTGCACGTCGGGCACCTCGAAAGACAGGTGCCGCAGTCCTTGGGCCTCGGGCCGCGTGAGGCGCGGGGGTGCGTCGGGAAAGGAGAAGAGTTCGATCTGCGAGCCGTCAGGCAGTGCCAGGTCGAGCTTGTACGAGTCGCGCGCGGCGCGGTAGTTTTCGGCGATCACGCGCAGGCCGAGCACTTCGGTGTAGAAGCGCTTCGACACTGCGTAGTCGGCGCAGATGATCGCGACGTGATGGATGCGGGCCAGCTGCATGGCGGTCACTTCAATGGCTTGCGCAGGAAGACACGAGTGCGCTCCGCGAAGGCGAGGCGCTTGTATTCGACGTAGCCGATGCGTTCGTAGAGCGCTCGGTTCTCGGTCATCTTCTCGTTGGTGAAGAGGTAGATCGAGTCGTGGCCTTGCCGCAGTGCTTCCTGTTCGGCGAGCTCAAGCAGGGCGCGGCCCACGCCGGTGCCCTGGTGTTGCGGCAGCACCGCGATCACGTCGATCAGGAAGCCTTCGTCGGTAGTGTCGAGCACCAGCGCAGCGATGGTCTCGCCACGCTGCGTGGCGATCCAGACCTGGACATTGGCGATGGCCGCGCCGTAGTCCCTGGTCATCGGAATCGGCGTGAGGCCCAGGCGCGGAATGTAGTGGCGGAAGGCTTCGACGGCGCAGTCGGCGACGGATGTTGCATCGCTCTCGGTGGCGCGCCTGATGGTCCACGTCGTCATGCGTCGAATTCCACTTCGCCTTCGATCTCGACCGGTATGTTGAACGGCAGCTCGGCCATGCCCACCGCACTGCGCGAATGCGCGCCGATGTCGGGTCCGAAGAGCTCGAGGATGAGGTCCGAGAAGCCGTTGATCACTGCTGGCTGTTTGTCGAAGCCGGGCGCCGAAGCGACCATGCCGAACACGCGTGTCCAGGCCGTGATGCGGTCGAGATCGCCGAGCGCGCGCTGCAGGCTGCCGAGCATCGCGAGCCCCGTGAGACGTGCGGCGGTGTAGCCCTGCTCGACGCTCAGTTCGCGGCCCAACTTGCCAAGCGGCGCGGCGATGGTGCCATCGGCATTGAGCGGGCCGTGACCCGAGATCAATGCGCGGCGGCCGACGATGCGGATGAATTGAAAGGGCAGCACGACGCCGGGTGGCGGCGTCACTGTCGGTGGAAGAACGAGGCCGAGCGCGGCCAGTCGTTGCTCGATGCGGGCCATGGCATTTCTCTCCTGGGGCGGACACAAAGCGTCCGCCGCATCTTGCCATGGCCTTTTCCGGATTACGCCAGTGCGGGGTAGTCCGTGTAGCCCTTCGCACCGCCACCGTACATGGTGGCCTTGTCGAGCTCGTTGAGCGGTGCGTTCTCGCGCAGGCGGCGCACGAGGTCGGGGTTCGAGATGAAGGGCTTGCCGAAGGCCACGAGGTCGTCGCCTTCCTTCAGCGCTTCTTCGGCCAGCGGGCGGTCGTAGCCGTTGTTGACCATCCATGCACCCTTGCCGCCGGCTTCGCGGTAAGCGGCCTTAAGCGCTTCGTAGTCGAAGGGCCGGTCTTCGATTTCGCGCGGGCCACCGGTGGCGCCTTCGATGATATGGATGTAGGCGAGGTTGAGCGTGGCGAGTTGCTTCACCACGTAGGTGAACAGCGGCTGCGGGTTGCTGTCGTGCACGTCGTTGGCCGGCGTCACGGGCGACAGGCGGATGCCGGTCTTGCCGCCGCCGACGGCGTCGACCACGGCACGCGCGGATTCGAGCAGCAGGCGGGCGCGGTTCTCGATGCTGCCGCCGTAGTCGTCGGTGCGCTTGTTGCTGCCGTCTTTCAGGAACTGGTCGAGCAGGTAGCCGTTGGCGCCGTGCAGTTCCACGCCGTCGAAGCCGGCGGTCTCGACCGCGCTGCGCGCGGCCACCGCGTAGGCGTGCACGATGCCGGGCAATTCGCCGGCGTCGAGCGCGCGCGGCTCGGAGGTCTCGACGAAGGTGGGCACGCCTTCCTTGATGAGCACGGTCTTGGTCTTGGCGGTGATGGCCGAGGGGGCGACGGGCTTGCCGCCACCGGGTTGCAGTTCGGTGTGCGAGACGCGGCCCACGTGCCACAGCTGCACGACGATCTTGCCGCCCTTGGCGTGCACGGCGTCGGTCACGCGCTTCCAGGCGTCGAGCTGCTCGGTGCCGTAGAGGCCGGGCACGTCGGCATAGCCCTGGCCCTGGTGGCTGATGGCGGTGGCCTCGGTGATGAGCAGGCCGGCACTGGCGCGCTGGGCGTAGTAGGTGGCGGCGATGTCGGGTGGGATCGCGTTCGGCGAGCGGTTGCGCGTGAGCGGCGCCATCACGATGCGGTTGGCGAGCTTCAGGTCGCCGGCCTGGACGGGGTCGAAAAGGGTGGACATCGTGCGATCGAAAGCAAAGTTGAAAGAGGCGCAAGGCTAAGCCCCCGGCCTCAACCCTGCTGTCGCACGGTTGTCCCGATTGGTGCTAGGCAAGCAACGCCAGCAGCGCGGGGCTTGCGCGCAGGGGCACGGCCAGCAGGATCTGGCCCATGCCCTTGCCGAGCGGGTCGTTGCGCAGCGAGGCCATGCCGCCGCCGCCAAGCGCCTGCTCGCAGACGAAGTTGAAGGCGTCGATGCCCGGCACCTCGTAGCGCGTGACGCGGCCTTTGACGAGGTGCGCGAGCCATTCGGCCACGCGCGCTTCGGTGAGCTGTTCGCGCAGCAGCGGCAGCAGGGCAGGGTGGCGCGCGATGACGCCGATGTTCGATGTGTCGCCCTTGTCGCCGCTGCGAGCCCAGGCGAGGCGTATGAGAGGTACCTCGATGGCGTCAGGGGCCGGGGGTGCTTCATGCGTTTCTGGTGCTCTGACAGGCGATGGGATGGGGGCTGACGCGGAAACCTCGCTGCGCGGAACATCGACGCGTTTCCCATCGATGGTCACCGTGGCTTCCACCCGCGACTTGTCGAGCAGGAACGCGTATTGCCGGATCGAAGGCGACACCGAGGCGCGTCCACCGCCCGCACCCGTGGTGCCTGGCGCCCACGATGTGCCCGCCGGTGCGATCTCGCGTGCGAACAGCTCCAGCGCTTCCTTGCGCGGATGCGTCACCGCGAGCCGCAGCACCGCTTCGCGCGTCTGCAATGCCTGCGCATGCGGGCCGTAGCAAGACTCCGCGCCCAGCACTTCGAGCTGCGTGCCGCTGTACGGCCCGAAGCCGTATTGCGAGAACAGCGTGCCCGTGCGCGCGAGGATGGCTTCGCCCGTGCGCTTCGCCTTGGCCACCGCATCGAAGCCCACGATGGTGAGCTGCGCCGCCGTCTTGAAGCCGTCGACATACGTGGCGCTGACCTTGTAGCTCGCGGTCGGCGCATGGCCGCGCGCGCCGTGCACACGCACGTGGTGCTCGCCGGCCTGCTCGATGCGCACCTGCGTGAAGTCGGCCACCACGTCGGGCAGCAGGTACGCCGCGGGGTCTCCGATCTCGTAGAGCATCTGCTCGCCCACCACCGCGGGCGTGAGCTTGCCGCCGGTACCCTCCGGCTTGGTGACGACGAAGCTGCCGTCGGCGCTGCATTCGACGATGGGATAGCCGATGTTCGGCCAGTCGGGCACGGTGTCCCAGTCGGTGTGCAGGCCGCCGGTGGCCTGGCAGCCGCATTCGATGATGTGGCCCGCGAGGCTGCCGGCCGCGAGCAGATCGAAGTCGTCCGGCTGCCACTTGAACTCGTGCATGAGCACGCCGAGCGTGACGGCGGAGTCGACACAGCGGCCGGTGATGACGACCTGCGCACCCGCATCGAGCGCAGCCTGTATCGGCCGTGCGCCGAGATACGCGTTGGCGGTGAGCACGCGTTCGGGCAGCGCGGCGCCGCTCTGCAGTTCGCGCACGGGTGGTTGTGCCTGGCGCAGTTGCGGCAGCAGCGGGGACACGTCGTCGCCGCTCACCACGGCGATCTTCAATGCAACGCCCTGCTCGGCGGCCAGGGCCGCGAGTGCATCGGCACAGCCTTGCGGGTTGACGCCGCCTGCGTTGCTCACCACGCGGATGCCTTGTTTCACGACGTCCTTCAGCACTGCCTTCATCGCGACGGAGACGAAGTCGGTTGCGTAGCCCAGCTCGGGCTTCTTGAGCCGGGCACCCGCGAGGATCGACATGGTGAGTTCGGCGAGGTAGTCGAACACGAGGTAGTCGATCTGCCTGCTGCCCACGAGTTGCGGCGCGCCCACGCTGCTGTCGCCCCAGAAGCCCGATGCGCCGCCGATGCGGACGACGCGTTCGTTGTTGTTGCTGCTGTTCATCGGCCACTCCATTGCGGCTTGCGCTTCTCGCGGAAGGCGAGTTGTCCTTCGGCGGCGTCTTCGGTGAGTGCGAACAGGCCGATCTGGCTTTCGGTGAAGGCCATCGATTCCTCGAAGGCCATCGCCTCGATCTTCTTCATTGTGTAGAGGCCGCGGCGGATGGCGGCGGGCGACTTGTCGAGCATGCGGCCGAGCAGCCAGTCGACGCTTTCGTCGACGTCATCGCTCACGCGGTTGACGAGCCGCAGTTCGAGCGCCTGCGCGGCGGTGATGGGCTCACCGGTGATGCACATCTCGGCCAGCACGCGGCGCGGCAGCAGGCCGCCGAGCACGCTGAGCACCTGTGCGGGAAAGAGGCCGACCTTCACCTCGGGCAGGCCGAACACGGCCTGGCTGCTGGCCACGGCCATGTCGCACATCGCCATGATCCCCATGCCGCCGGCCATGCATGCGCCGTTGACGCGCGCGATCAGCGGCACAGTCGATTGCCGGGCCTGGCGGAACAGGTTGGCAAAGCCCTGGTAGGGCGCGGCGTAGTCGAACTTGAAGGAGGTGCCGCTCTGCAGGTCGGCGCCGGCGCAGAAGGCGCGCGTGCCGGCACCGGTGATGACCACGGCGCGCACGGCGGCGTCGTTGTTGGCGCGGGCCAGTGCGTCGCTCAGGCCGGCGAGCACTGCGCCGTTGATGGCGTTGCGGCGCTCTTCGCGGTCGATGGTGAGCCACATGACGGGCCCGCGCATCTCTTCGCGCAGTTCGACGGGGGGCGGGGTTTCAGGCATGGCGCGGGTTCCTTCTTCGGTCGTCTGAAGTTCTGCCCGTAGCGTGACCCGAAAAAAAAGCCGCATCGTGCGGCTTGTGGCTGAAGCAGTCCGGGTTTTCCCCTAGAGGGCATCCGGCCGCTTCAATGCTTCTGCACGCTTTCGCGTGCTTCGGCTTACTTCAGCAGGCCTTCGGCCTTCATTGCATCCTGCACCGCGGGGCGGGCGCCAACGCGTGCGTGCCAGGCCTGGACGTTGGGAAAGCCGGAAATGTCCACGCCCGTGGGCTTGGTCCAGTTGGTGACGGTGAACAGGTAGCCGTCGGCCACGCTGAAGTGGTCGCCCATCAGGTATTGCTTGTTGGCCAGTTCGCCGTCGAGCCATTGGAAGCGCGACTTGAGCTTGTCCTTGAAGATGGTCTTGGCTTCTTCGGGCATGTTCGGGTTGAACAGCGGGCTGAAGCCCTTGTGCACTTCGGTGCCGATGAAGGTCAGCCACTCCTGCAGGCGGTAGCGCTGCAGGGTGCCGGCTGCGGGCGCGAGGTTCTTGATGGGTGCGAGGTCGGCGATGTACTGCAGGATGGCCGGGCCTTCGCGCAGGCGGGTGCCGTCGTCGAGCTCGAGCATCGGCACGTAGCCCAGCGGGTTGATGCCGTAGTAGTCGGTGCCGTCCTGCAGCTTGTGGCTCTTGGTGCTGGCCAGCACGGGTTCGACGGCGATGCCTGCTTCGTGCAGCGCGATGTGGGGCGAGAGCGAACAGGCACCGGGCGAGTAATACAGCTTCATTCGAAAAACTCCAATGGATGACGAGGTTGATTGATTGTTGTGGGAGACCGCAGCGGATGCTAGCGGGTTTGGCTGCCTCGCGTTTTTGTCCTACGGCCGCACGCGCGAGGCGACTATCGGGCTCGAGCAGGCCGCTTCCTAAGCTGCGTCGCACGGTGGGCAGGGCCTGCTGCAAGGAGTACCCGATGTTGAAGTACGCGATCATTTTTGCCGTCATCTCCCTCGTGGCCGGCCTGCTCGGCTTCGGTGGCGTGGCGGCCGGGGCTGCCGGTATTGCCAAGCTGCTGTTCGGCCTGTTCCTGGTGCTGGCCGTGCTGTTCGTCGTGCTGGCCGCGCTTGGCGTGGGTGCGGTGAAGAAGGCGCTCGACTGATGCACATCTCCCACGTCGATGCGCAGCTCGACTACGAGGTCGTCGCGCCGGCCCACATGCTGCTCAACATCGAAGCGGCGCGCTCGGGTGCGCAGGCCGTCGTCAGCGAGGAGCTGACGATCGAGCCGCCGACGGAGATGCAGGTGTTCTGCGACGAGGGCAGCGGCAACCGCTTCATCCGTTTCGACGCGAAGCCCGGGCCGCTGAAGATTCGCTACAAGGCCAGCGTGCAGCGCGCGCATGTGGTGGTGCCGACCGACCTGCGAGAGGTGCCGGTCAGCGAAGTGCCCGACGAGGTGCTGCACTACATGATGCCGACGCGCTACTGCGAGTCGGACCTGATGTCGCGCTGCGCGCAGCAGCTCTTCGGCGACCTGCCGCCGGGCATCGGCCGTGTGCAGGCCATCGTCGACTGGATCCACGAGAGCATCGCCTACGAGCCGGGCAGCAGCGACTCGACAACGACGGCGCGCGAGGTGTTCGTGGAACGCGCGGGCGTGTGCCGCGACTTCGCGCACCTGGGCATCACCTTCTGCCGCGCGCTCAACATTCCGGCGCGGCTGGTGGTGGGCTATGTGTGGTTCGACGAGCCGCCGCAGGATTTCCACGCCGTGTTCGAAGCCTGGCTCGGCGGTCAGTGGGTGCTGTTCGATCCGACGCGCATGGCGCCAGTCGACCGGGTGGTGCGCGTGGGCACGGGGCGCGACGCGAAGGACGTGGCCTTCTGCACGATCTTCGGCAACGTGCGCATGACGGACAAGAAGCTCGTCGTTCGCGAGCTGCAGGATGAAAGCCTTGAACCGTCGAAGGCGCCGCCGCCGACTGGCGCGCTGGTCGGCATCGAGAAGCCTGTGCCGGTGGTGCAGGTGGCCGAAGCGACGGGCTGACGCGGATAGTTTGCTATGAAATATATAGCAAACTATCGAGATTCCGTGGGCATTGGCGGGTAATTTGGCATGGCCCTCTAGCTTGTCCACACAAAGGGCGCAGATCGGCCTGGACGATTAAAATCAGTGCCCCTTTTGCGCCGCGCACGCGTCAGTTGTGCGCTCCCCATTTCAAATGCTGTACCCCGAAGAATTCGACGTGATCGTCGTCGGCGGTGGCCATGCCGGCACCGAAGCCGCGCTCGCCGCTGCGCGCATGGGCGCCAAGACGCTGCTGCTCTCCCACAACATCGAGACGCTGGGGCAGATGAGCTGCAACCCGTCGATCGGCGGTATCGGCAAGGGCCATCTGGTGAAGGAGGTCGATGCGCTCGGCGGTGCGATGGCGATTGCCACCGACGAGGCCGGCATCCAGTTCCGGATTCTCAATTCGAGCAAGGGCCCGGCGGTGCGCGCCACCCGCGCGCAGGCGGATCGGGTTCTGTACAAGGCCGCCATTCGCCATCGGCTGGAGAACCAGCCGAACCTGAGCCTGTTCCAGCAAGCCGTCGACGACCTGATGGTGGAGGGCGATCGCGTGGTCGGTGCCGTCACGCAGGTGGGCATCGCATTCCGTGCCCGTACCGTGGTGCTGACGGCGGGTACTTTTCTCGATGGCCGCATCCATGTCGGCCTCGACAACTACCAGGCTGGACGCGCGGGTGATCCGCCAGCCATCAGCCTGTCGGCGCGGCTCAAGGAACTGAAGCTGCCGCAAGGCCGGCTCAAGACCGGGACGCCGCCACGGCTCGACGGCCGCAGCATCGATTTTTCGAAGTGCACCGAGCAACCCGGCGACGGCATGCCCGGTGGGGCAGGGCCGATGCCGGTGTTCAGCTTCATGGGCCGCGCGGACATGCATCCGCAGCAAATGCCCTGCTGGATTACCCACACCAACGCGCGCACGCACGAGATCATCCGCTCGGGCTTCGACCGCAGCCCGATGTTCACCGGCAAGATCGACGGCGTGGGTCCGCGCTACTGCCCGAGCGTGGAGGACAAGATCAATCGCTTTGCCGACAAGGAAAGCCATCAGATCTTTCTCGAGCCTGAAGGCTTGACGACCAACGAGTACTACCCGAACGGGATCTCTACCAGCCTGCCGTTCGACATCCAGTACCAGCTGGTGCGCTCGATGCCCGGGCTGGAGAACGCGCACATCCTGCGGCCGGGCTACGCCATCGAGTACGACTACTTCGATCCGCGCGAACTCAAGAGCAGCTTCGAGACCCACTCGGTCAAGGGCTTGTTCTTTGCCGGACAGATCAACGGCACGACCGGCTATGAAGAAGCCGCGGCCCAAGGTTTGTTCGCCGGCATCAATGCTGCGCTGCAATGCCGTGGCGAAGATGCCTGGCTGCCGCGCCGCGACGAAGCTTACTTGGGCGTGCTGGTCGACGACCTGATTACAAAGGGCGTGACCGAACCGTACCGCATGTTCACGAGCCGCGCGGAATTCCGCCTGCAGCTGCGCGAGGACAACGCCGACATGCGCCTGACGGAAGCAGGGCGGAAGCTTGGCCTGGTAGACGACGCGCGCTGGGACGCTTTCAGCCGCAAGCGCGACGCTGTTTCACGTGAAACAGAGCGGCTCAAGTCGATCTGGGTGAACCCGCGCAACCTGCCAGCCGCCGAGTCGGAGCGGGTGCTGGGCAAGGCCATCGACCACGAATACAACCTGGCCGACCTGCTGCGTCGGCCCGACGTGAACTACGAAACGCTGATGTCGCTGGACGGCGGCAAGTATGGTGCCCAGACGGCGCTGAGCGAAACCGAGATCGAGCAGATCGAGATCTCGGCCAAGTACTCTGGCTACATCGAGCGTCAGCACGACGAAGTGGAGCGGGCCGCGCACTTCGAGAACCTGAAGCTGCCGGCTGATTTTGACTACGGCCAGGTCAAGGCGCTAAGCTTCGAGGTGCGGCAAAAGCTGGACAAGCACCGGCCGGAAACACTGGGCCTGGCCTCGCGCATCTCCGGTGTGACGCCTGCCGCCATCTCCCTGCTGATGATTCATCTGCGCAAGGGCGGCCACAAGGCCTTCGCCCGCGATACCGCCACCACGGAAGCAGCCACCGAGCCGCAGTCCGCGGAATGACGGCGCCGATCGATACGCTGCGCGCGGGCGCAGCCGCCATGGGCGTGGCGCTGTCCGATCTTCAAGGTGAACAGCTGCTGGCCTACGGCACGCTGATGCTCAAGTGGAACAAGGTCTACAACCTGACGGCGCTGCGCGATCCGGCGAGTGTGCTGACGCACCACCTGCTCGACAGCCTGGCGGCAGTCGCACCGCTGCAGCGCGAGTGGGCAGGGAAGGGCAAGCTGCTGGACGTGGGTTCCGGCGGTGGCTTGCCGGGTGTGGTGATCGCCATCATGCGGCCTGATCTTGAGGTGAGCTGCCTCGATGCGGTCGCCAAGAAGGCGGCTTTCGTCCAGCAAGTGGCAGCCGAACTGGAGCTCCCGAACCTTCGGGGGCTGCACGCCCGGGTCGAATCGCTGGTCGGCAGCTACGAAGTCATCAGCTCGCGCGCCTTCGCATCACTGTCGGATTTCTTCAACGGCTCGATGAATCTGCTCGCACCCGGTGGTGTCTGGCTCGCCATGAAGGGCAAAGTGCCGACCGACGAACTCGCCGCTTTGCCAAAAGGCGTGGCAGTGTTTCACGTGGAACAACTGACGGTTCCCGGCCTGGATGCCGAGCGTTGCATCGTCTGGGCGCGCAAAGAAGCAGCTGAAATCGGCGCCTGAATCCGCAAAAGAAGCGGCGACACCGGTAAAAGCCGGTGTCCGAACGATCCTCGCGGTGGTGTGCTCGCTTAGACTCGATGCCTCCCTCCGGTCCCTTTTCCGACTCGCTTTTTCGAGGCAAATCCCATGTTCGGCATCGCTGACTACGGCGCATTCGTCGCCGCCATCGTCCTGTTCCTTCTGATTCCCGGCCCGGGCAATCTGGCGCTGATTACCTCGACGAGCAAAGGCGGCATCCGTGGAGGGCTGGCCGCAACAGCTGGCCTGATCATTGGTGACCAGTGCCTGATGTGGGCCGCAGTGGCTGGTGTGTCGGCCGTGCTGGCCGCTTACCCGACCGCTTTCAAGGCAGTGCAGTGGCTGGGCGCCGCCTACCTGGCGTGGCTGGGCCTCAAGATGTTGCTGGCCAAGCCCGGCTCGGCGCCCATCCTCGACATCAAGCCCAGCCATTTCCTGCGCCAAGCCTTCACCATCACCCTGCTGAATCCCAAGGCGATCGTGTTCTACATGGCCTTCTTCCCGCTGTTCGTCGACCCGGCCCGCCACCAGGGCCTGGTCACTTTCGGCGCGATGGCGGTGACGATTGCTGCGCTGACCTTCCTGTACGGCCTGACCTCGACGCTGCTCACGCACTTCCTGGCCGAGCGCATCCGTGCGAATCCCCGCATTTCCGCCACGCTCGAGAAGCTTGCCGGCACCTTTTTGATCGCCTTTGGCGTCAAGCTCGCAATCTCGCGCTGATCGATCCTCCGGTACTGACATGGCCAAGATTTTCTGCATTGCCAACCAAAAGGGCGGCGTCGGCAAGACCACCACCACCGTCAACCTCGCGGCCGGCCTGGCCAAGGTCGGCCAGCGCGTGCTGATGATCGACCTCGACCCGCAGGGCAATGCCACCATGGGCTCGGGCATCGACAAGCGGCAGCTGGAGCTGACGGTGTACGACGTGCTGCTCGAATCGGCCTCGGTGGCCGAAGCCCGGGTCAAGGCCGACAAGCTGGTGGAGGGCGGTTGCGGCTACGACGTGCTGGGCGCCAACCGCGAACTGGCGGGTGCCGAAGTCGAAATGGTTGCGCTCGACCGTCGCGAAAAGCGCCTGCGCACCGCGCTGGCCGCGGTCGGCGCCGAGTACGACTTCGTGCTGATCGACTGCCCACCGAGCCTGAGCCTGTTGACCCTCAACGGCCTGTGCGCCGCCCACGGCGTGATCGTGCCGATGCAGTGCGAGTACTTCGCGCTCGAAGGCCTGACCGACCTGGTCAACACCATCAAGCAGGTGCACGCCAACCTCAACAAGAACCTGCAGATCATCGGCCTGCTGCGCGTGATGTTCGATCCGCGCATCACGCTGCAGCAGCAGGTGAGCGAGCAGCTCAAGTCCCACTTCGGCGACAAGGTGTTCGACACGGTGATCCCGCGCAATGTGCGGCTGGCCGAGGCGCCCAGCTACGGACTGCCGGGCGTGGTGTTCGACCCGGCCGCCCGCGGTAGCCAGGCTTTCATCGCCTTCGCTCAGGAGCTGGTCGACAAGATGCCGCCCGCGAGCGCCTTTGCTTCGGGTGCGGTGGCGCCGCCGATTGCGCCGGTCACGCGCATCGCACCGGATCTGCCCATTCCCGATGACGTGATGGCACCCGCGCCCGCATCCGACTCCACCAGTGAAAACAATGCCTGACGCTTGCCGCTGCTCGGCAAGGTGCTATCAAGTTCGTAGCAAATGACAACTCCGCGCATCCTGCTGCTGCCCGGTTGGCAGAACAGCGGCCCCGGCCATTGGCAAACCCGCTGGGAGTCGGTGTACGGCGATCACCGCGTCGATCAGCACGAGTGGATGCGCCCGCTGCGCGGCGACTGGTCCGCCCGGCTCGAAGAAGAAGTGCTGGCCTCGCCCGGCCCGGTGGCTTTTGCGGCGCACAGTCTCGGCTGCATCCTCGTTGCCGCGTGGGCCGCGCACTCGCGCAACACACACAAAGTGCGCGGCGCGCTGCTGGTCGCGCCCGGCGACGTCGAGAGCGACAACCTGCGCCAGCTGATTCCTGGCTGGGCGCCGATCTTGCGCAAGCCGCTGCCGTTCCCGGCGGTGCTGATCGCTGCCAACGACGACCCGTACTGCGAAGCCTCGCGCTCGCAGCAGCTTGCCAAAGACTGGAGCGCACGCTTCATCGATGCCGGTCCAGGCGGCCACCTGAATGCCGAATCCGGCCTGGGCGACTGGCCCGAGGGTCGGAAACTCCTGAACGAAATCTCGAAAGAAAAGAACTGATGGCGACCAAGAAACCCAAGGGCCTGGGCCGCGGCCTCGAAGCGCTGCTCGGCCCGACGGCCGCGCCTTCCGCCGACAACGGCAATGGCGGCAATTCGGGCTCGGAAGAGGGCGGCGCACAGAGGAATCCGACGACGCTGATGCTCGACCAGATGGTGGCCGGCGTCTACCAGCCGCGCACACGCATGGACGAAGGCGCGCTCTACGAGCTGGCCGAGAGCATCAAGGCGCAGGGCATCATGCAGCCGATCCTGGTGCGCCGGCTCGACGCCGAATCGGCAGCCGCCAAGAACGCCGAGTACGAAATCATCGCGGGCGAACGCCGCTTTCGCGCCGCTAGGCTCGCTGGCCTCGACAGCGTGCCGGTGCTGGTGCGCGACGTGCCCAACGAAGCCGCCGCGGCGATGTCGCTCATCGAGAACATCCAGCGTGAAGACCTCAACCCGCTGGAAGAGGCCCAAGGCCTGCAACGCCTGGTGAACGAGTTTGGGCTCACTCACGAGCAGGCCGCACAGGCCGTGGGCCGTTCCCGCAGCGCGGCGAGCAACCTGCTGCGCCTGTTGAACCTGGCCGAGCCCGCACAGCAGATGCTGATGGCCGGCGACATCGACATGGGCCATGCCCGCGCGCTGCTGTCGCTGGACCGTGGCACGCAGATCACGGCGGCCAACCAGATTGCGGCCAAGAAGATGTCGGTGCGCGAAGCCGAGGCGCTGGTAAAGAAGCTCGCGGCCGAGTTCACGCTCACGCCCTCGCGCCGCGGCAACGACGGCGAAAAGTCGCGCGACCTGCAGCGCGTGGAAGAAGAACTGGCCGACCTGCTCACCGCCGAGGTCGAGGTGCGCATCAAGAAGCGCAGCAAGCGCGGCGGCCGCATCGAGGAAAGCGGCGAGCTCGCCATCCACTTCGGCTCCATCGAAGCACTCAACGGATTGATCGAGCGCATCCGCCGAACGGCCTAGTGTTGTGAACTCGGGGACTGGCGTTCGTTTGATTGATTCCTGCAATCCTTTGCGCGTATCCTCGACCGCTGGTTTTTTCAATCCCAGATCTCTGAACAAACAGAGGGAGTCCACCATGCAGCTCACCAAGTTCCCGCTCGCGGCCATTGCCGTCGGCGCAGTTCTCCTCACCGGTTGCGCCACGACCGATATGCAAATGGGCAGCCAGTCGGCCAAGACCATGGCCACCGGCAGCGCAGCAGGCGGCGCCACCGACAACGCGAGCAGCCAGCTCGAGCGCTGCGAATCGCCGCTCGGCACGGTCTCTCTGATCGAGAACCAGAGCGCTGGCTGGTACACCATCCTCACCGGCGAATACAAGCTGCCGCCCACGGCCAACCTGCTGCGCCTGCTGGTGCAGCAATCGAACTGCTTCATCGTGGTCGAACGTGGCGCGGCCGGCATGAACGCCATGACGCGCGAACGCGCGCTGCAGCAGTCGGGTGAAATGCGCGGCGGCAGCAACTTCGGTCGCGGCCAGATGGTGGCGTCCGACTACGGCCTGTCGCCCGAAATCGTCTTCAGCAACAGCGATGCCGGCGGCGTCGGCGGCGCGCTCGGCGGCCTGGTGGGTGGCGGCCGTGGCCGAGCCCTCGCGGCCCTCGGCGGCAGCATGCAGACCAAGGAAGCCAGCGCGCTGCTGACCCTCATCGACAACCGTTCGGGCGTGCAGGTTGCGGCCGCAGAAGGCAGCGCCTCCAAGACCGACTTCGGCGCTTTCGGTGCGCTGGCCGGTCGCAGCGGCGGCGGCGGCGTGGGTGGCTACACCAATACGGCGCAGGGCAAGGTGATTGCCGCAGCCTTCATGGACGCCTTCAACCAGATGGTTCGTTCGCTGCGCAACTACAAGGCGCAGACGGTGCGTGGCCAGGGCCTTGGTGGTGGTGGGCGTCTGGGCGTGGATGGCGGCGCTGCGCCGTCGCAGACCTATGTGCCTGCGGAGAAGGCACCGGCACGCCGCCGCAGCAACAGCACCAACTGATAGCGCGGCAGCTGCCGCAAGCAAATCAAAGAAGCCCGGCGCTCTTGCGAGCCGCCGGGCTTTTTCATTGAACGCCTGAGCGAACGGGTCAGAGGCTGAAGATCTTGCCCGGGTTCATGATGTTCTTCGGGTCGAGCGCGCGCTTGATCGTGCGCATCATGTCGATCGCACCCACGCCCGCTTCGGTGACCAGGAAGTCCATCTTGTGCAGCCCCACGCCATGCTCGCCGGTGCAGGTGCCTTCGAGCGCCAGCGCGCGGCTCACCAGCGCGTGGTTCAGCTCTTCGGCCTTCACGCGCTCTTCGGGAATGTTCGGGTCGAGCAGATAGCCGAAGTGGAAATTGCCGTCGCCCACATGGCCGACGAGGAAGTACGGAATGCCGCTCGCATCGGCCTCGGCCACCGAGTCGAGCAGGCAATCGGCCAGGCGCGAGATCGGCACGCAGGTGTCGGTCGAGATCACGCGGCAGCCGGGGCGCGACTGCACCGCGGCAAAGTAGCTGTTGTGCCGCGCGGTCCACAGGCGCGTGCGTTCTTCGGGTGTGCTGGCCCATTCGAATGCGTTGCCGCCATGGCCGCTCGCGAGCTCCTGAACCGTCTCGGCCTGTTCCTTCACGCCGGCAGGCGAGCCGTGGAATTCCATCAGCAGCATCGGCTCTTCGCGCAGGTTCAGCTTGGCGTATGCGTTCACCATGCGCACCGTGTTCACGTCGATCAGTTCCACGCGCGCGATCGGCACGCCCAGCTGGATGGTCTCGATGGTCGTGCGCACCGCGGCCTCGATGCTCGGGAACGAGCAGATCGCCGCCGACACCGCCTCGGGCAGCGGGTAGATGCGCAGCGTGATCTCGGTGACCACGCCCAGCGTGCCTTCGCTGCCCACCATGAGGCGCGTGAGGTCATAGCCGGCCGAAGATTTCTTCGCGCGGGTACCGGTGCGGATGACCTCGCCGGCAGCAGTGACCACTTCGAGCGCCAGTACGTTCTCGCGCATCGTGCCGTAGCGCACCGCGTTCGTGCCGCTGGCGCGCGTGGCCGTCATGCCGCCGATGGAAGCGTCGGCGCCCGGGTCGATGGGGAAGAACAGGCCTGTGCTCTTGATCTCTTCGTTGAGCTGCTTGCGCGTGACGCCGGGCTGCACCGTTACCGTGAGGTCGTCGGCATTGATCGACAGCACCTTGCTCATGCGCGACACGTCGATGCTGATGCCGCCCTGCACCGCCAGCAGGTGGCCTTCGAGCGAGGAGCCCACACCGAAGGGAATGACGGGCACGCTGTGCTCGCTCGCGAGCTTCACCGCGTCGGCCACGTCCTGCGTGCTCTCTGCGAACACCACGGCGGAGGGGGGTGGTGCGTCGAAGGAAGACTCGTCGCGCCCGTGCTGCGTGCGCACTGCCATGGCCGTGGAGCAGTTGGCGCCGAAGCGGGCCTTCAGCCCGTCGATCAGGCTGGCCGGGACGTCGCGCAGATGAAGCTCCGGCATCAGGTGCGAGGTTTGGGTCGGGGCGTTCATCGGGAGTCTCCTGGCGGGTGAGGGTGATCGGCCATTTTACGGAGCGAGCACCATAATGCGCTTCGGAAAAAACATGAACCCCACGACCCTCTGCGCTCTCGCGGCCTTCCCGTCGCAACTGGAGGCCCACTACGCGGCCATTCCCACCGCCTACAGGCATTGGGCGCCGCCCTCGTGGGAGGGCGTGCCCAGCGAGGCCTTCACCGCCATCGAGCAGCTTTGCCATGTGCGCGACATCGAGATCGAGGGCTACCACGTGCGCTTTCGCCGCACGCTGCAGGAGGCGCACCCGACGCTCGCCTCCATCGACAGCGAACCGCTGGCCATCGAGCGCAACTACGGCACCGCCGATGCGGCGAAGGTGCTGGCCGAATTCCGCCTGGCACGCGTGCAGACGATGGAAATCATCTCCAGCCTGAGCGACGCGCAGCTCGCGCGCACCGCGGTGTTCGAAGGCTACGGCCCGCTCACGATGCGCAGCCTCATCCACTACCTCTGCAGCCACGACCAGCAGCATCTTGCGGGCCTGCAATGGCTGGCGGGCAAGATCGACGCATCGACCGTCGATCAGTAAGAACAGGAGCCTCCATGGGCAACCGACTTTCCCAGATCGCCACCCGCACCGGCGACGACGGCACCACCGGCCTCGGCGACAACACGCGCGTGCCGAAAGACCACTTGCGCGTGCACGCGATGGGCGACGTGGACGAACTCAACTCGCACATCGGCGTGCTGCTGTGCGAGCCCATGCCAGAGCCCGTGCGCGAGCTGCTGGTCGATGTGCAGCACCAGCTCTTCAACCTCGGCGGTGAGCTGTCGATGCCGGGTTTCACGTTGCTGAAGGCCGATGCGCTGCTGCAGCTCGACAACGCACTGGCCGAGCACAACGCCGCGTTGCCGCGCCTGGCCGAATTCATCTTGCCCGCCGGCACGCGCGCGGCATCGCTCGCGCATGTGTGCCGCACGGTGGCGCGGCGCGCGGAACGTGCCGTGGTCGCACTCGGCGCGACGGCCGAACTCAACGACGCCTTGCGCCAGTACCTCAACCGGCTCAGCGACCTGCTCTTCGTGCTTGCACGCGTGCTCAACCGAATGAACGGCGGCGACGACGTCTACTGGAAGAGCGAGCGCATGGCACGCGCAGCCGCTGCAGAAGCCGAAGCAGACGACACCGACACCAAGGAGGCCCCATGAAATTCCCGATCAACACCCTTCGCACCTCGCTCGCCGTGACGATGGCTGCCGCGCTGTGGTTGCCAGCCGGTGCACAGGCCCAGAGCGCGGACAACCCGCCCCAGGCGCAACGCGCCCACACCATCAAGTCGCCCTCCCGCAGCGGCAAGGTCGTGGGCAGCGTGCAGCGCGGCACCAACGCCGCGGGCCGCGGAGTCAACCGCGCAGACGCTGCCACGCGACGTGGCGTGAACAACGTGTCGGAGAAGGCCAGCCGACCGGTGCGCAACGTGGGCGAGGCCTTTGGCCGCAAGTTGTCACCCGGTTCCAGCGGTCGCGCTGCGCCGCCGCCTGTCGGTCCGCAAGGCAACGCGCCTTGATCCTCGCGGGTCAGTTCGGGGCGCGATCACGCCGACGGGGGACATTCGCGGAGGGGAGTACCCGGTGTCATTCGCACGCACCCCGAACAAAACCTCCAAGGCACAAATGGCAAGAAACATCGAGATCAAGGCCCGCATCGACAGCGTAGACCGCGTCGCAAGCATCGCCCTAACGCTGGCCGACCAGGGCCCCATCGAGATCGCGCAGGACGACACCTTCTTCCGCTGCAACGACAGCGCCGACCGCCTCAAGCTGCGCACCTTCGCGCCCGACCGTGCCGAGCTGATCTTCTACCGCCGCGCGAACAGCACCGGACCGAAGGAGTCGTTCTACCTGATCACGCCCTGCAGCACGCCCGACGTGCTGCGCGAATCGCTCACGCTCGCATGGGGACAGGCCGGCCGGGTTCGCAAGCAGCGCCGGTTATTCATCGTGGGCCGCACGCGTGTGCATCTCGACCGTGTCGAAGGCCTCGGAGAATTCCTCGAACTCGAAGTGGTGCTGGAAGAGGGCGAGTCCGCCGAAGCCGGCACAGCCGAAGCACACGCACTCATGTCGCAGCTCGGCATCAGCATCGACCAGCTGGTGCAGGGCGCCTACGTCGACCTGATCAACGGTTGATCAGCGCCAGCCGGCAGCCTTGAGCTGATCCGCCAGAAGCTGCGCGACCTTTTCATAGCCCCGTGCATTGGCATGGATGCGGTCGGAGCGCAGCGACGAATCCGACAGGACGCTCGAATACACATTGGCGACCAGCAGCGCCTGCTGCGACTTCGCCACCTCTTCGTAGAACGGCGCATCGCTGAGCGAGCCGACGGCCGCGCGCATGGCGTCGGGCGCCGGCGTGGCCAGCACGGCGACGTAGGGCGTGTGCGCACGCGCCTGGGTGATCAGCTCGACGAGGTTGTCGCGCGTTGCCGAGGCCGACACGCCGCGCAGCATGTCGTTGCCGCCGATGCCGATCAGGATCGCGTCGTAGCTCTGGGCACTCAGCAGGCCCGGCAAGCGCTGCAGCGCGCCTTCAGAGGTGTCGCCGTTGACGCCCGCGTTCTCGACCTGCCAGCCCGTGAGCGCGCCCAGTTTCACGGGCCAGGCTGCGTCGGGCGGTGCGCCATAGCCATGGGTCAGGCTGTCGCCCAGGGCCAGCACGTGGGCATCGGATTTCAGCGCGGTGGCCGACGCCTTGCGCTTGCCGCAGGCCGACAGAAGGGTGATGGCAGGCACGCCGGCCAGCAGGTGGAGGAGGTGTCGTCGCTTCATGTGGCGCGCAGCTTAAACGCAGCCTGAGGGCGCACGGGCGCTTGTCCCTTTGCTCGGAAAGCGCATAAGCCTCCCCGTTTTTGTTCGTTCCCGGCCGGTGGGCGCAGGCGAAGAATCGTTGCCCTGCACCTTCATTCATCTCCGGGGTTCGACACCATGCCGCTGCTCACTCGCCACCGCTTCCTGCGTCATGTGGCCGCTCTCTCCATGGCCTTGCTGGCCGCGCCCGTCGTCGCCTGGGCCGCGCCCGCCACCGGCGAGCCCGTGTGGTTCGGCGTGAGCGGTCCGCTCACCGGGCAGAACGCGCAGTACGGTGCGCAGTGGAAGGCGGGCTTCGACCTTGCCCTCGAACACATCAACGCGCAGGGCGGCATCCACGGCCGGCCGCTGGCCTACAACTTCGAGGACAGCCAGAGCGATCCGCGCCAGTCGGTGGCCATTGCGCAGAAGCTGGTGAACGACAAGCGCGTGCTCATCGAGCTCGGCGACTTCTCCAGCCCGGCCTCGATGGCGGCCTCGCCCATCTATCAGCGCGCGGGCCTGGTGCAGCTGGGCTTCACCAACTCGCATCCCGACTTCACCAAGGGCGGCGACTACATCTGGAGTCCCTCGATCAGCCAGGCCGACGCGCAGCCGCTGCTCGCCGAACTCGCGGTGAAGACGCTGGGCTTCAAGCGCATCGCCGTGCTGTACCTCAACACCGACTGGGGCCGCACCAGCAAGGACGTGCTGGTGAAGGCCGCGCAGGAACGCGGCGCGCAGCTCGCGATTGCCGAGGGCTACCAGGCGGATGAGAAAGACTTCCGCTCGACGCTGGTGCGCGTGCGCGACGCCAACCCCGACGGGCTGGTGCTCATCTCCTACTATCCCGACGGCGCGCTCATCGCGGGCCAGGTGCGCAGCGTGGGTCTCAAGCAGCCCATCGCGGCGGTGGGCTCGGTGTATTCGCCGAAGTTCATCGAGCTCGGTGGCGCGGCGGTGAACGGCATCTACACCAACACCGCCTTCTATCCAGAGGAGCCTCGCGCCGAGGTGCAGGACTTCGTGAAGAGCTTCCGCGCGAAGTACGGCAAGGAGCCAGACGCCTTCAACGCCTATGCCTATGACGCAGTCGTGTACGCCGCCGCAGCGCTGCGCCAGGCGGGCCCCAGGGCCGACCGCAAGGCCGTGCGCGACGCGTTCTACAAGATCAAGGACGTGCCCAGCGTGATCTTCGGCAAGGCGAGCTTCGACCCGCAGACGCGCCGCGTGATCGGCGTGAAGAGCGTCAACCTCGTCGTGAAAGAAGGCAAGTGGGCGCAGGTCGACGAGAAGGCAGCCGTGGCAGTGGCCAGGTAGTCGATGAGCTTCACCTCCTTCTTCGACTACACCGTCAACGGCCTGATCATCGGCAACATCTATGCGTTGCTGGCGGTCGGCCTCGCATTGATCTTCGGCGTCTCGCACCTCATCAACTTCGCGCACGGCTCGGTGTACACGGTGGGCGCGTACATCGGCTGGGCGTCGATCACCTTCCTGCACACGCCGCTGCCGGTGACCATCCTGCTGGTGGTGCTCGGCTCGGGCGCGCTCGGCATGCTGATCGAACGCGTGGGCCTGCGCCCGCTGCAGGGCGCGGCACGCATCGCGCCGCTGCTGGCGACCATCGGCATCAGTTTCGTGCTCGACATCGTCGTGCAGCTGGTGTTCAGCCCCGACCCGCGCTCGCTGCCCACGCAGCTGCCCGACTGGCGCCTGCAGATCGGCACCGGCACCATCGGCGCGCTCGACATCCTGATCGCGGGCATCGGCATCGCGAGCGCGGCCGTGCTGTTCGTCTTCCTGCGTTTCACGAAGCTCGGCTGGGCCGTGCGCGCCACCGCGCAAGACCGCGACGCGGCCCAGCAGATGGGCGTGGACGTCGACCGCGTGAACCAGACCGTGTTCGCCATCGCCGCCGCGCTTGGCGGTCTCTCGGGCCTGCTGGTGGGCATGTACTACAACAACATCAGCCCGGCGATGAGCTTCCAGGCCACGCTCAAGGGCGTGGTGGCCACCGTGGTCGGCGGCGTGGGCAACGTGCCGGGCGCCATCGTCGGCAGCCTGCTGTTGGGGCTGATCGAAAGCTATGGCGTGGCGATCCTCGGCACGCCGTATCGAAATCTCTTTGCCTTCGCGCTGCTGCTGGTCATCCTGGTGTGGAAGCCCAACGGGTTGTTCGGACGCAAGCGCGCGTTGCCGCCGGAGCCGCTGACGGGCACCTTCATCGCACCGAGCAAGCCGTGGCATGTGCCGCGGCGTCTGCTCCTTGCGTTGTTTGTAGCAGCGGTGGCGTTGCCGCTCTTCGATCCATCGCCGTACCTGCTGCAGACGCTCACCAATGCGTGGCTCTACGGTGCGCTCGCGTTGAGCCTCACGCTCGTTGCCGGCACCATCGGGCAGATCTCGCTGGGCCATGCGGGGCTGCTGGCCATCGGCGCGTATGCATCGTCGCTGCTGGTGCTCGACCTGCACCTGCCGGTCGGCACGGGCATCGTGCTCGCGGGCATCCTCACCTCGCTGATCGGTACTGCGCTGATCTTCCCTGCCTTCAGGCTGCGTGGCCACTATGTATCGATTGCCACGCTCGGCATCGGCGAGATCGTGGCGCTCACCATCCTCAACTGGGAAAGCCTCACGCACGGGCCCATCGGCGTCTCGGGCATTCCGCCGCTCTCGCTGTTCGGGCGCGATGCATCGTCGAACGAGGCCGTCTACTGGGCATCGTTCGGCGCGATGGTGCTGCTGGCGTTGCTGCAATGGCGTCTGCTGCGTTCGCACCTGGGCCGCACCTTCCGCGCGGTGCGCGAAGACGAAGTGGCCGCGCGCGCCTACGGTGTGAGCCCCGATCGCTACAAGGCGCTGGCCTTCGGCTTCGGCGGTTTCGCGGCCGGCGTGAGCGGTGCCTTCACTGCGCACATGTACTCGTACATCAACCACGAGACCTTCGGCTCGCAGATCTCGATCCTCGCGCTGACGATGGTGATTCTCGGCGGGCTCGGGAACATCAGCGGCGCTCTGCTCGGCGCGGTCGCGCTCGTGAGCCTGCCAGAGCTGTTCCGCGTGACGGCCGAGTACCGCATGCTGATCTACGGCGTCGCGCTGCTTCTCTTGATCCGCTTCCGCCCGCAAGGCCTGCTGGGCACCGTCTGAAAGAACACATCACCATGAGCAACCTCAACGACTACCTCGCCGAGAAACGTGCCGCCGTGCTGGCACGCAATGCCGCCGTCGAAGCGGGCACCGCGCAGCCTGTGCAACTGAAGGCCAGCGTGAAGGCAGAAGGCCGCAGCGGCGTGCGCCGCCTGCGCATCCGCGAGCACCAGATCATCAGCGACAGCCCGCCGGACTTCGCGGGCTACAACCTCGGCCCCAGCTCGCCCGAGCTGCAGCTGGGCGTGCTCGGCACCTGCGTCACGCACATCTTCCTGATCCAGGCGGCCGAACGGCAGGTGCCGCTCGAAAGCCTCGAAGTGGAAGTGACCGGCATCATCGATCCGCGCGGCGGCAAGCCGGGCCATGAGAAGACGCCGATCTGGCCGCACGAGATCGGCTACACGGTGCACATCGATTCGTCCGCGAGCCGCGAAGATATCGACGCGCTGTTCGAGGCGGTGGAGCGCAACTGCCCGATCCTCAACCTGCTGCGCAATCCGCAGACCATTCGCGCCGAGGTGAAGCTGGTCAACTCGAAGGCGCAAGCGGCGAAGAAGGAAGCCGATGCCATCGCTGCTTGAGATACGCGGCCTCACACGCCGCTTCGGCGGGCTCACGGCCGTCGATGCCGTCGACCTGCACGTGGGCGAGGGCGAACTGCTGAGCGTGATCGGGCCGAACGGCGCGGGCAAGACTACGCTGTTCAACCTTGTCACCGGCCTCGACAAGCCCGACGCGGGGCAGGTGCTGTTCGACGGACAGGACATCACCGGACTGCCGGCAGAGCAGCTCGCGCAGCGCGGGCTGGCGCGCACCTTCCAGCATGGGCGTGTGTTCGCGAACCTCTCGGTGCTCGACAACGTGCTGGTCGGCGCACACACGCGGCTGCGCGCCGTGAAACCTCGCATCGGTGGTGTGCCAGGGTTGGGTGCGTTGGCCGAACTCGCGCTCGCGCTGGTGCAGCCCGGTGCCGTGCGTCGCGAAGAACAGGCGCTGCGTGAGGAGGCACGAGAAATCATCGCGCTCTTCGGCGAACGCCTCGCACCGCGCATCGACCATCCCGCGTACAGCCTCTCGTACGCCAACCGCCGCCGCGTGGAGATCGCACGGGCGCTGGCGCTCAAGCCGCGCCTGCTGCTGCTCGACGAGCCCACTGCTGGCATGAACGAGAGCGAGACGGCGGAGATGCTGGAGATCATCCGCGGCCTGAAGGCGCGCGGCCAGACCATCCTGCTGATCGAGCACAAGCTCGACCTGGTGATGCAGCTGTCCGACCGCGTGGCCGTGCTCGACGACGGCCGCAAGATCGCCGAAGGCCTGCCCGACGAAGTGCGCAACGACCCGGCGGTGATCGAGGCGTACCTGGGCCATCGCCATGTCGGAGAGGCGGTGCCCGCATGATCGCCACCGTCGCGCGCACCGGTCTTTCTCCTTCGCCCCTCTGGGGAGAGGGCAGGGACGAGGGGCTGCCCGAACGCGCCGCTGCACCTGCTTCCAGCGGGTCGCTGCAGCCCCTGCTCCAGCTCAGGAAGATCAACAGCTTCTACGGCCCCGTCCAGGCCCACTTCGACCTCGACATCGAAGTGCGCAAGGGCCAGATCGTCAGCCTGCTCGGCGGCAACGCCAGCGGCAAGTCGACAACAATGAAGATCGTGCTCGGCCTGCTCAAGCCGCGCTCGGGCGAAGTCAATTTCAACGGCGAATCGATGCTCGGGCTGAGCACGCCGCAGATCATCCGCCGCGGCATAGGCTCGGTGCCCGAAGCGCGCCGCCTGTTTCCCGCAATGACCGTGCGCGAGAACCTGCTGATGGGCGCCTATGCGCGCAGCGACCGCAAGGCCGTGGCCGAAGACCTCGAACGCATGCTGGAGCTGTTTCCGCGCGTGGCCGAGCGCATCGAGTTCCAGGCCGGCACGCTCTCGGGTGGCGAGCAGCAGATGGTGGCGATGGCGCGCGCGCTCATGGGCCGCCCGCAGCTCATCTGCATGGACGAGCCGACCATGGGCCTGTCGCCGCTGTACGTCGACAAGGTGCTGGAACTCATCGCGCGCATCAACAGCCAGGGCGTGTCGGTGTTCATGGTCGAGCAGAACGCGAGCCTCGCGCTGCAGATTGCGCATCACGGCTATGTGCTGCAGACGGGGCGCATCGTGCTCTCGGGCCCGGCGCGCGAGCTGCTGGCCGATGCGCGCATCCGCGATGCCTACCTTGGCGGTGATGGCGCGGCGCGCACTGCTTCCTGATCCGGCCATCCACGGGAGAAAACACATGTCATTGAAACTCGACCACATCGTCATCGCGGTGCACGACCTCGAACGCACCATCGCCGACTACGGCGCGCTGGGCTTCCATGTGCTGCGCGGCGGCGACCATCCGGGCCGTGCCACGCACAACGCGCTGGTGGTGTTCGGCGACGGCAGCTACTTCGAGCTGATCGCATGGCGAGAACCGTCGCCCACCGAACGCTGGTGGCAGCTGCTGCAACGCCACGGCGAAGGCATTGTCGACTTCGCGCTGCTGCCGCGCGATACCGCCGCCACCGTGGCCGACGCGAAGGCGCGGGGGCTCGCACTCGATGGCCCGCTCGACGGCGGCCGCGTGCGCCCCGATGGCGAGCGCCTGCGCTGGCAGACGGCGCGCGCCCCGTCTGCCGACTTGCCCTTCCTGTGCGGCGACCTCACGCCGCGCGCATTGCGCGTGCCCGAAGGCGATGTGCGCGTGCATGCCAACGGCGCGCTCGGTGTGGCGAGCCTGGCCATTGCGGTGCGCGATCTCGACGCCACGCTGGCGCGCTACCGCGCCTTGCTCGGCACCGTGCCTGACGATGCCGACACGCACATCGGCGAGCCCGTGGCGGTGCCCGGCAGCAACGTGCGGGTGGCGATCATCGCGTTGGGAAGCAGCGTGCTCGTGCTTTCATCGCCGCGCGAGAACAACAATGTGCCGGATGCGGAGGAGGGCAGCGGCATCCTCGCGCAACGCATTGCGGCGCGCGGTGAGGGCCCGTATGCGCTGGTGCTGCATACCGACAGGCCGCAATCTACCGGCACCTTCGACCTTGCACGTGCGCATGGCGCACTGATCGAACTCGACCTGCCACCGCTGGACCGTCACGTGAAGCACGGCAGCAGCTCGCGCAGCGACCAGGTCAACAGCCTGGTCGGCGGATGAGCTGGCCGTTGCCGCACCCTTGAGCATCTTGTATCGACGTTAGTGCCCGCCGAGATGTGCCTTGCGCAGCTCGGCCTGCATCTTCTTCTGCATACTGGCACTGCTTGCATTCAACAAGCGGTTGTTTCAGTCCTCACGAAGGAGAACCGGTATGAGAAAGCTCATCCTCCAGATGCAGATGTCGGTCGACGGCTATGTCTCACCGGCCAATGGCAACCTCGACTGGCAACTGTGGGGTTGGGGCGAGCGCTGGGCCTGGGACGACAGACTGAAGCAAGACTTCAACGCCGTCTTCGAAGATATAGACACCATCCTGCTGAGCCGGCTGATCGCGGAAGAGGGCTACCTTGATCACTGGGGTCGCGCGGCGAAGAATTTTCCCGCGAACCCGCACTACGCCTTTGCGCAGAAGATCGTCGATGCACGCAAGGTGGTGCTCACCGACAAGCTCGCGGCCTCGCGCTGGGAGCGCACCGTCATCGCGCGCGGCGGCATGGCCGAGGAGGTTAATGCGCTGAAGCGTGAACCGGGCAAGGACATCATCACCATCGGCGGTGTCGGCTTCGCATCCGCGCTGGTTGCAGCGGGGCTGGTCGACGAGTTCCAGTTCTTCGTGAACCCCATGGCGGTGGGCGCGGGGCGTTCGGTGTTCCACGACCAGCGCAAGGGCCACAAGCTGCGGCTGCTGCGTTCGACGGCGTAC
Source organism: Variovorax sp. OV084 (assembly GCF_900111625.1). Taxonomy (NCBI): domain Bacteria; kingdom Pseudomonadati; phylum Pseudomonadota; class Betaproteobacteria; order Burkholderiales; family Comamonadaceae; genus Variovorax; species Variovorax sp. OV084. The sequence goes on from NZ_FOII01000003.1 coordinate 458,040, forward strand.
GAATGCGGCATGGTGGTCAACTGCTACACGCCGGGTTGAGCGGCTTGAAGGACAAGGCGCCGCGCGGATACCAGCGCTTACCTGATTTCACCTGACCGCGACCTGAAGTGCCCGAAGCGGACACAAGTGCGGCCCACAATGGACTCGTCATCAACGCATGAAGGAGTTCCAGATGATCAGCAATTCAAAGAGCATGGCAGTCGCCGCAGCAGCGCTCGCGATGTGCATGGCCGCAGGGAGCGCCTTTGCGCAAGACCGTCATGGCGATGGTCGTCCGGGCGATGGCCGTCCAGGCGACGGACGCTATGAACAGCGCGACCGCAATTTCGACCGCCGGGGTGGTCCGCAAGGCGGTTACTACCGCGGCAACCAGGACTTCCGCGACGGCCGCCAGTTCGATCGCCGTGGCTTCCCGCAGCCGCATGCCGAATGGCGCCGTGGTGGCCGCGTGCCGCCCGAGTACCGTGGCCGCAACTACGTGGTGCAAGACTGGCGTGCCTACCGCCTGCAGCAGCCGCCCCGTGGCTATCAATGGGTTGGCGTGGGCGGAGACTTCGTGCTCGCGGCAATCGCCACCGGTGTGATCGCAAACATCATCGCTGGCCAGTAAACAGACGGCCAGTCGGGCAGACAGCACAAAAACCGCCACAGGCAACTGTGGCGGTTTTTCTTTTGATGGAACGCCGGAGCCGGTCTTCAGACCAGCGCGGTGGGCGCCGATTGGGCGCACACATTGCGCCCGGTGATGGTCAACCGCAGGCCGCCACCATGCCACTCGAGCCAGTTGAGGCTCACATACGCGTCGATGTCGGCATCGTCGATGCGGTCTGCCTGGCGGCTTTGCAGCAGCTCTACCGTTGCGGGCAAGGCTCGTCTCAATCTCTCACGCCGCTCGGCTGCATTGGCCGCCTTGAGGGCGGCCCTTGTTTGCTGTTGCTGCTGCTGCGGGGTCGATGCCATTGCTGATCCGTTTCCAGGAAGCCAGGGAATTAACCCGAATGTACGCCCCTTGTGTGAAGCTGCATTCTTCTTTTTTAACCATTCTGTCGTCCGCAGTACACACCACGCCGCAGCCTCTGGACAGGCTCTAGATTTCGTAGTGAGAGGCCCTGGCCTCGTCGCCCAGAGCCTTCTCGACGACCGCGCGCGTCAGCGTCGGCGCGAACGACTCGATGAAGGCATAGACGTACTTGCGCAGGTAAGTGCCACGCCGCACCGCGAGCTTGGTGAGGTTGATGCCGAACAGCCGACCCGCATCGAGCGCGCGCAGCTGCGTGTCGCGCTCGGCTTCGTAGGCCACGCCGGCGACGATGCCAATGCCCAGGCCCAACTGCACGTAGGTCTTGATCACGTCGGCGTCCATCGCGGCCAGCACGATGTTGGGTTGCAGCCCGCGCTGCTCGAAGGCTTCGTCGATGCGCGAACGGCCCGTGAAGCCCGTGTCGTAGGTGATCAGCGGATAGCGCGTGAGCGCTTCGAGCGTCAGCGGGGCGTCGAGCAACGGATGCTCCGGCGGCACGATCACCGAATGCGTCCAGCGATAGCAGGGCAGGGCAACCAGCTGCGGATAGTCGCCCAGAGCCTCTGTGGCGATGCCCACGTCGGCTTCGCCGTCGAGCAGCATCTGCGCGATCTGCTTGGGAGAGCCCTGGTGCAGGTGCAGCTTCACGTTCGGAAACTGCGCGCGGAATTCCTGCACCGCCACCGGCATTGCATAGCGCGCCTGCGAGTGCGTGGCGGCCACCGAGAGCAGGCCGCTCTGCTGCGCGACGAACTCCTGGCCTGCGTGGCGCAGGTTGCTGCTCTCCATCAGCATGCGCTCGATGATCGGCAGCACGTGCCCGCCGGGCTCGGTGAGCCCCGTGAGCCGCTTGCCGGCGCGCACGAAGAGCTCGATGCCGAGTTCCTCCTCGAGCTCGCGGATCTGCCGGCTCACGCCGGGCTGGGAGGTGTGAAGGGTGTGGGCGACTTCGGTCAGGTTGAAGCCGCAACGAACGGCCTCGCGTACCGAGCGCAGTTGTTGGAAGTTCATCTGGCGCGGAGGAGTCATCAGGGCCCCGGTTGGGGCCGACCGGCGATTCTCGGCAGAAGTGCTTATTCGGGGAACGATGCGTTTGTTGGTTTCACATGAGTAAAACATCTTTAAGGCGCTCCCGGAGTGGCTGTTTGAAATTTCGCACGACTGTGCTAAAGTTCGCCGCATGGACGCCAAGACCCAGAAAAGCGAACTCACCCGCGCCGCCATCGTCGGCGCGGCGATGAACCTTGCGCTGGCCGAAGGCCTGGAAGCGATCACGCTGCAGGCCGTGGCCAGCCGGCTGGGCCTGTCCAAGAGCGGCGTGTTCTCGCGCGTGGGTTCGCGCGAGGCGCTGCAGAAGGCCGTCATCGAAGAGTACGGCCGCGGCTTCCTGGCCGAGGTGTTCGTGCCCGCCATGCAAAAGCCCAAGGGCCTGCCCCGGCTCAACGAGATCGTCGCGCGCTGGATCGCCCGCACGCGCGACGTCGAAATGCACACCGGTTGCCTCTACACAGCCGGCGCCTTCGAGTTCGACGACCGCGAAGGCGAGCTGCGCGACATGCTGCTGGGCGAGATCACCCGCTGGCGCGCTGCGCTGCGCCGCACCGTGCTGCAAGCCATCGAGACCGGCGAGCTCAAGGCCGACACCGACCCCGCACAGCTCGTGAGCGAAATCAACGGCCTGACCATGACCCAGCTGCACGACGCGCGCTTCCTGCGCGATCCGCAGGCGGCCGACCGCGCCATGCAGACCTGGCAGCGGCTTCTTTCCAGCTACCTCGCCTGACCTGTTCACGAAGCAGGCGGATCTCTCACGTTTCCATTTGCCAGAATTTCGCACAGTCGTGCGATAAACAGGAGAAGCACCATGCTGATCATTGCCCTCTTTCTTGCCGCCTACGCGCTCGTCGTTGGTGCCAAGGGCCTTCGCGACACCTTGCGCAGCCTGCCCCGAAGCAACCAGGACTGGGTCTGGTACTGAACGCCCTGAAAGAACGCTACGCCATGACGAGCACTTCCACCCCGGCCGCCGGCCATGCCGCGCAGTCGAACTACTACAAGCCCAGCCGCACGATGCGCGCGCTGCGCTTCGGCCTGACCACGTCGCAGCGGCTCTGGCCCGCGCTGGGCGTGCGCGCCGCCTACCGCCTGTTCGGCACGCCGCTGCCGCCCAAGTGGCTCTACCGCGGCCAGGGCCCCGGCGCGGAATGGCGGCGCGAGGGCTGGGCCTTCGAAGACGCGAGCGTCGGCATCTACCACCTGGCTGCGCAGGACTCGGGTGCCGAGTCGGCGCCGGTGGTGCTGCTGGTGCATGGCTGGGGCGGGCACGCGGGGCAGATGCTGCCGCTCGCGCAGGCCGTGGCGGCTGAGGGCCTGCGGCCCGTGCTGCTCGAGCTGCCGGCGCATGGCCGCAGCGCGGGCACGATGAGCAACTCGCCGCAGTTCGCGCGCGCCATTGCCTACGTCACGGCCCGGCTCGTGGCAGATGGCCACGCGTTGCGTGCCGCAGTCGCGCACTCGCTTGGCGCCAACGGGCTTGCGCTCGCTGCGGCGCGCGGCCTGCCGGCAGAGCGCCTCGTGCTGCTCGCGCCGCCCGCTTCGCCGCGCGAATACACGCGCTACTTCGCGCACACCTTCGGTCTCAACGAAGCCACGCGCCTGTCGATGCAGCGGCTGTTCGAATCGCGCGAAGGCGTGCTGATGCCGCAACTGGAGCCAGCGGCGGTGGGCCCGCGCATCGCGCAGCCCACGTTGATCGTCCATGACCGCGATGATCGCGTGAACCGCTTTGCCGACGCCGAGGCGTATCGCGACGCGATAGCGGGCGCCCGGCTCGTGGCTACGCAGGGCTGGGGGCATCGCCGCATCCTCAAGGAGGCCGAGGTACTGGCGCAGGTCACGCGCTTCGCGGCGGCGGACTGAACCCGCGCTACCAGGTGGGGTGGACAGGGGTGAACACCGGCCTGAACAGGTGCCGCCGCACGATCTCCCCATACCCCCGGTAGTAGAAGTTGCCGTTCGCCGCGAGCACCGCCGCGCGATGCCTGCGGAAGTACACCGGTATCTCGTACCAGGGCATGGTGGGCGCGCGGTGGTGCACGTGGTGCAGGTTGTTGAAGAGGTACAGCAGCCCGAACACGAGATTCGATTCGACGATGGCCACGCGCTCGTGCGGCGTATCGGCCCAGCGATGCTCGGTGAAGGTGCGCAGCGACCCCAGCATCATCCCCGGGTACACGAAATACAGCAGGTACTCGCCGAAGCCCATGCCGCAGACGGCGGTCACGTAATACAGCACCGGCGCCACGCTCAGCGCATGCCAGAGCCACGTCGGCAGGCGCGAGAAATTGCCCGACAGCACCTGGGCGGTTTCGAAGCGCACCAGCTTCCACAGCCGCAGGAACGGCCCCAGCACCACGCGGAACGCGATCGTCTGGTTGGCCATGTAGATCCATCGCCACACCAGGCCGTAGCCCGCCCACGCAGGCGCGGAGTGGTAGGCACTTTCGTTGTCGCGCTCCGGGTGCGTGAGGTGGAAGTTGACGTGGTGCGAGCTGTGGCCGCGGTTGTAGAACGGATACGGCAGCCACAGGTTCAGCGGCGGCCACACCACCGCGTGGCGCAGCCACTTCGGCAGGTGGCGCATCGCATGGATGCTCTCGTGCTGCAAAGAGAAGTGAAGTTGCGCGAGAAAGCCGCCGGCAAGGAACAGCGCCCAGCCCGGCAGCGCTGCATGCCACCACAGCAACGCGGCCCATGCGGCATAGAGCACGGTGGCCAGCAGCAGCGTGGGCACTTCGTAGTGCCACCACCAGTGCCGGCGTGTGCGTGCCAGGGCGATGGACGGATCGGCAGTCGTTGTCATGGTGCGAAGGACTGCGATGCTAGGCATGAAGAACCTGTCTGCATGCGCGCATTTCGCATATGCATCGGCGTGAAACTTCCTTCCCGCATTGGCGTGATGCGGTCTACGCTTGCTGTCTTTGCCGTTGTTCAGGGTGCGATCACGCCGACGGCGGGGGACATTCGCGGAGGGGAGTACCCGGTGTCATGCGCACGCGCCCCGAAAGCAAGTACACATGAATCCGACCAGGGCAAAAACCGTCACCCCCGCAGACCTGCAGGCTCTGCTGCTGCAAGAGCCCGCAGCCGAGCTGGCGCTGCTCGACGTGCGCGAAACCCGGTGGTTCGTCCAGCGCCACCCCAACCTCGCGCGCAACGCACCCTTCAGCGGGCTCGAGCTGCAGGTCGGCACGCTGGTGCCGCGCCGCTCCACGCCCGTCGTGCTCTACGACGACTACAACGCGCCCGACGGCGTTGCACAGGCGGCCACAGCCGTGCTCGCGCGCCTGGGCTACACCGACGTGCGCACGCTCGACGGCGGCCTGCAGCGCTGGGTGACCGAAGGCCTGCCCGCCATCGACGGCTACGGCACGCTGGTCAAGGCCTTCGGCGACCGCGCACGGCTGCACTACGGCACGCCGGCACTGCCCATCGAGGCGCTGCGCGCACGCCAGCGCGAAGGCCGGCCGACCACGCTGGTCGATGCGCGGCCGCGCGCCGAGTTCGAATTTCTCTCGCTGCCCGGCGCGCGCAATCACGCAGGCACCGAGCTGGCGCTGCGCCGCTTCGAGCCGCACGGGGCCGACGACCATCTCTGGGCCATCAACTGCTTCAGCCGCACACGCGGCATCGTCGGCGCGACCACGCTGCGGCTGCTGGGCCGCGCGCCCGATGCAGTGTTCGTCGAGGACGGCGTCATGGCCTGGGGCCTGCAGGGCGCACCGACCGTGCAGAACGCAGCCCCCAGCGACGAACTGCCGCCCGAATCCCCCGAAGTGCTGCGCCGCATCGCCGACGACCTGCTCGAACGCTTCGCCTTGCCCGTGGCCGACGCCGCACAGCTCGCCCGCTGGCGCGACGACAACGACCGCACCCTCTACGTCTTTGACGTGCGGCCTACCGCCGACCCGGCCTTCGTGGGCACAGGCGTGCAGCAGGTACCGGGTGGCCAGCTGCTGATGCATTTCGAGAACCTCGTCGGCACGCGTGGCGCGCGCATCGTGCTGCTCGACGATCCGGCGCATCGGCTGCGCGCCGCCATCACCAGCTTCTGGCTCACGCAGCTCAACCAGGCCGAGATCTACGTCTACGAAGGCGAGCTGGCGCCGGACCAGGCACCGCCTGCCACCGCAGCGACAGTGAACGATGCCCCTTCGCCTCTCGCCCCCGACGCGCTGGCCCAGCTGCGCAGGAACGGCGCCGTCACGGTGATCGACGTCGGCCCCAGCCTCGGCTACGAGCGCGGCCACCTGCCGGGCGCGCTCTACATGCTGCCGGCCTCGCTGGCGCCACTGGCTTCGCACGCCGTGGCTGGTCGCACGCTGGTCTTCACTTCGCCCGACGGCACGGCCGCCGCCCGCGTGGCGCGCGATGCGCACCAGCGCTGGCCAGGTTCGGGGGCGGTGTTCACCTGGCTCCAGGGCGGAACACAGGGCTGGAAGGCTTCCGGCAGGCCGCTCGCGACCGCTTTCGTGGCGGCCCAGCTGCTGACCCCCTTCGACGACGACTGGGGCTCGGTGATGCGCGTGTTCGGTCCGCGCCGCGATGCGGCCTGGGCCGACTACCTCGCGTGGGAACGCGCATTGGCAGAACGGGTCCTGCAGGACCCGTCCGTGCGCTTTCGCTTCTTTCCGCTCAGCGCGCCGGCGCAGGAGTCGGGTCGGGCAGCTCGATCTTGATGTCGAGCACTTCGAGGTTGTCCTGGGTCTCCAGGTGCACCTTGATGTCTTCCGCGTTGATGGACACGTACTTGGAAATCACCGCCACCAGCTCGCGCTGGAGTTCGGGCAGATAGTCGGGCCGCTTCTTGCCGCTGAGGCTGGACCGCTCGTGCGCGAGGATGATCTGCAGCCGCTCCTTCGCGACGCTGGCAGTCTTCTTCTTTTCGCCCAGCAGGAACGAGAGAAAGGACATGGACTACTTGCCTCCGAAAATCCGCTTGAAGAAGCCCGGCTTCTCGGCGTCGACGAAGCGCATCGGCTTGTCTTCGCCGAGAAAGCGCGCCACCACGTCGCTGTAGGCCTGCGCCACGTCGGTTTCCTTGTCGTGGATCGCGGGCACGCCCTGGTTGGAAGCGTGCAGCACGCTTTCCGACTCGGGGATCACGCCGATCAGCTTGATGCGCAGGATGTCCTGGATGTCTTCGAGCGACAGCATCTGCCCGCCCGCCACCCGGTTCGGGTTGTAGCGGGTGATGAGCAGGTGCTCCTTGATGGGCTCGCTGCCGTCCTTGGCGCGCTTGGTCTTGCTGCTGAGCATGCCCAGGATGCGGTCCGAGTCGCGCACCGAAGAAACCTCGGGGTTGGTCACCACCAGCGCCTCGTCGGCGAAGTGCATGGCCATCATGGCGCCGGTCTCGATACCCGCGGGCGAGTCGCAGACGATGTATTCGAAGTCCATCGCGGCGAGGTCGGTCAGCACCTTCTCCACGCCTTCCTGCGTGAGCGCTTCCTTGTCGCGCGTCTGCGATGCGGCCAGCACGAACAGGTTGTCGCACTGCTTGTCCTTGATGAGTGCCTGGCTCAGGTTGGCTTCGCCCTGGATGACGTTGATCAGGTCGTACACCACGCGGCGTTCGCAGCCCATGATCAGGTCGAGGTTGCGCAGGCCCACGTCGAAGTCGATCACCGCCGTCTTCTTGCCCGCGAGCGCGAGGCCCGACGCGAAGCTGGCGCTCGTCGTCGTCTTGCCGACGCCGCCCTTGCCCGAAGTCACCACCACAATTTTGGCCATGGCCATTCCTTCTTGTTTCGATTCAGTTGTTGCTTGTCAGGGTCGCCGCGTTCCGTGAGCCGGTGATCCGGGTCATGGAATAGCGTCGATCGCAATTTTCTTGCCGTCCAGCCGCACCTGGGCCGACTTGCCCAGCACCGTGTCGGGCAGCGGCACCTCGTTGGTCCGGTAGATGCCCGCAATGGCCACCAGCTGCGCTTCCATGCAGGTCGAGAAGATCCGCGCCTCGGTGTTGCCCCGTGCGCCGGCAATGGCCTTGCCGCGCAGCGGTGCGTACACATGCACGTTGCCGTCTGCGATGACCTCGGCGCCGAAGCTCACCACCGCCGTCACCACCACGTCGCCGCCCCGGGCGTACACCTGCTGGCCCGAGCGCAGCGGCTTGTCGATCAAGAGCGTGCCGTTGGCCGGCACCGGCACCTCGCGCACGATCTGCGGGGCCTCCGAGGTGGGGGCCTCGGCCGGTGGCGCCGGGGCGCGGGGTGCGGGGGCTGCAGGCATGGCCGCCACCGAAAGGCCGGCAGCCCGGGCCGCGGCGTTCTGCCCGGCATTGCCGCCGCGCACCGCGATGGGTTGGGTCTGGTGGCGCGCCAGCAGGCTGCGCAGGGCGGCAAAGTCGATGTCGCCGACGGTTTCGCCACCCTCGCCCTGTGCTTCCTGCAGCAGCGAGAGGTCGATCACCACCGGCTCCTGCTCGAAGAAGTCGGGCGAATCCGCCAGCTGGGCGTCGAGTGCCTCGGCCAGCACGTCCAGGTCGGACGTCTTGAGGATCACTGCGATCAGCGGCAGCGTGGCGCTCTTGAATTCGAAAACCGCCTTGGTGCGCGCGGCGGAGACATCGGCCATTGGAAAACGTCGGTGCGAAAAGCGTTGGAGTCTAACGGGCGCGGGCCAAACCCCGGTGACCTGCCCCCGCAACAGGCCCCTCGGAGAACACTTCTTTCATGAGGTTGCACTTTTCCGGGGGCTTCGCTTCAGTTCTTCGAACGGCCCAGCAGGGCGTAAAGAATGATCGCGCCGAAGGTCGCGGTACCGATGCCGCCGAGAGCGAAGTCGCCGAACTTCAGCGTGAAGTCGCCCGTGCCGATGATCAGCGTGATGGCCGCCACGATCAGGTTCTTGTTCTGCGAGAAGTCGACCTTGTTGTCGACCCAGATCTTGGCACCGGCAATGGCGATCAGGCCGAACACCACGATGCTCACCCCGCCCATCACCGGCAGCGGAATCGCCTGGATCAGCGCGCCGAACTTGGGGCTGAAGCCCAGCACCAGCGCGATGACGGCCGCCACCACGAACACCGCCGTCGAGTAGATGCGCGTGGCCGCCATCACGCCGATGTTCTCGGCGTAAGTGGTCACGCCCGTGCCGCCTGCGGCGCCGCTCACCACCGTGGCAATGCCGTCGCCGATGAAGGCGCGGCCCATGTACGGGTCGAGGTTGCGGCCCGTCATGGCCGTCACCGCCTTCAGGTGGCCGAGGTTTTCCGCCACAAGGATGATCGCCACGGGCGCGATCAGCAGCATCGCGTTGGCCGTGAACACCGGCGTCGTGAAGGTCGGCAGGCCGAACCACGCCGCGTTGGCAATGCCGCTCAGATCGACCGGCTTGCCCATGCCCATGACGTTGGTCAGCACCGCATAGACCACGGTGGCCAGGATCAGCCCCACCAGGATCAGCAGGCGCTGCAGCATGCCGCGCGCGAACACCGCCACCAGGCCCACGCAGAGGAAGGTCACGGCCTGCATCCACGAGTCGAAGTTGCTGGCCGCCATGTTCTTGATCGGTACGCTCGCCAGGTTGAGGCCGATCACCGCCACCACCGCGCCCGTGACCACCGGCGGCATGAAGCGCTCGATCCACCCCGTGCCGACGGCCTGCACGATGGCCCCGATCAGGATGTACACCACCCCGCAGGCCACGATGCCCCCCAGAGCCACCGCGATGTTGGCGTTTGGCCCCTTGCCCGCATAGCCGCTGGCCGCGATCACCACGCCGATGAAGGCGAAGCTCGAGCCCAGGTAGCTGGGCACCTTGCCGCCGGTGACGAAATAGAAGATCAGCGTGCCGATGCCGCTCATCAGGATCGCGATGTTGGGGCTGAACCCCATCAGGATCGGCGCCAGCACCGTGGCGCCGAACATCGCGATCACGTGCTGCACGCCCATGGCGCCGGTCTGCAGCCAGGGCAGCCGCTCGTCAGGCGCGATGACCGCGCCGTTGGCCAGCGAGGACGCGGGCCGTTCAGTCCAGTTGAACATTTCTTGTCTCCTCTTGTTGGTTGTTGGTGGGGCGTGATTGTGGTCGATGAACCCCGCGCTGAACACCACACCCGCAGGAGAAGAAGGAAGGAGCGGCAGGCGCTCCCGCCGGTCAGCGCGGCTGCAGCACCGCCATCGTGATGCGCGACACGCAGGTCAGCTCGCCCGCCTCGTTCGTCAGGTCGATCTGCCAGACCTGCGTGGTGCGTCCGCGGTGCACCGGCCGCGCCGTGCCGATCACCCAGCCGCTGGTGACGGAGCGGATGTGGTTGGCGTTGATGTCCAGGCCCACGGCGCGGTCGCCTTCGGGGGCCGAGTAGTGGGCGCCGCAGGAGCCCAGCGTCTCGGCCAGCACCACCGACACGCCGCCGTGCAGGATGCCGTAGGGCTGGCGGGTGCGTTCGTCCACCGGACAGCGGGCGCGGATGAAGTCGTCGCCCACCTCCAGGAATTCCATGCCCAGTGCCGATACGACGGTGCCCACGTGGTTGCGTGTCAGCGCCTCGACGGAGATTTCTTTTTTCCAGATACGCATGGCGTGCTTCTTTCTTTGTGCCTGTAACAGTGGCCAAAACTATAGCGATGGCGACTGACAAACCGAGTCGCCTTTGCGTGTTACCTTGAATCGATGAAGCACCCCGTCCGCCGCTGGCTCATTGGCATTGCCGTCGCACTGCTGCTGGGCGCGGGCGCGCTGGTGTGGGTGGTGAGCGCGCGCCTGCCCACCGACGACGAGGTGGCCGCGAAGATCGCCGAGGGCTTCGAGAAGCGCTTCGGCGTTGCCCTGAAGGTGGGCGGCGCCCACTGGTCGCTGCTGCCGGTGCCCGTGCTGGTGCTGTCCGACATCGCCACCGACCAGCCGCGCCCCATCACCCTGCGCCGAGCCACCCTGCGGCTGCAGCTTGCGCCGCTGCTGCAGCGCGTCATTGCCGTGGACGAGATCGAAATCGAAAGCCTGGTGCTGCCGCGCGCCTCGGTGCGGGCGTTCCGCGGCAAGGGGCCCAAGCCGCAGGAGGGCAGCGGCAACGTCGTCGCGCTGCCCGCGCCATGGACGCTCGCACCCGTGCCCGTGGAACTGCTGCGCTGGCGCGACGTGGTCTGGATCGACCGGCGCGACATCTCGCTGGCCTACGACGGCGACGTCCGCTTCGACCCCGGCTGGCGCCCGCGCCAGGCCCGGCTCGAGCGCGCCAGTGTCACGCCACCCGTGCGCCTGCGCCTGGACCGCCAGGCCGGACAGGACCGCTGGCGCACCCGCATCGACGCGGGCGGAGGCACCTGGAACGGCGTCTCCCGCTTGGAGACACTGCCCGACGGCAAGCTGCAGTTTTCCGCCGAACTGGAGCCGCGCCAGATCGACATCGAGAGCCTGGTGCAGGCCTTCGACCGCCGCACCTCGGTGGCTGGCAAGTTCTCGGGCAACACCACGCTCGTGGCCGAGGCCGGGAGCTCCGAGGAACTGGGCGCGCTGATCCGCAGCCTGCACACCCGCACCACCTTCTCGGTGCAGCCCGCCACGCTCACCAAGCTGGACGTGGCCAAGGCCGTCGCCACTGCAGGCGTCAGCCGCGGGGGCACGACGCAGCTGGACGAGCTCACCGGCACAGTCGACACCCAGGGCACGGAAGACGGCGTGGTGATCCAGTACACCAACCTCAAGGCCCGCTCGGGCGTGCTCACGGCAAGCGGCAACCTGAAGCTCTTCAACCGCAAGCTCGACGGCGAGATCGCGGTGGACCTTGTCGACGGCGTGATCGGCGTGCCGCTGAAGATCGGCGGCACCGCGAGCGACCCCGAGCTCTCGCTGACCGGCGCCGCGCTCACCGGCGCGGCCATCGGCAGCGCGGTGCTGCCGGGCGTGGGCACGGCCATCGGGGCGCGCGTGGGGCAGCAGGTGGAGAAGATGTTCGGCGGGAGCAAGCCGAAGCCCAAGCCCAAGCCGGCGCCCAGGCCGCGCACCGGCCCTAGGCAAACGCCTTGATCGCCGCCGGCACCGTCAGCACCGCCGTGTAGTACCCCATGAACTGCACGCCGGTGTTGAACCCGATCGCGCGCGACAGCAGCCCGCCCAGCAGCCCCATCGTCAGGATCACCAGCAGCCCGAGCAGCTGGCCTTCCCATACGCTGATGACCACGATCAGCCCGACGAAGGTCGCGATGATCGCCTCGTGGCTCACCTTGCGCGACACGAACAGCGCCGCGCGGCGCGCGAAGTTCATCGTGAACGGATAGGCCACCAGGGCAGCGAGCACCACCGCCAGCATGCCGTAGCCCAGGAACTCCCAGTGGTTCAGCAGGTTGTGCAGGTTGTGCGTCTGGCCGGTGGCCGCATCGATGGTGAACACCGGCGGCGCGTTGAACAGCGGCGCGGCCGGGCCGGCCGCCACAGGGCTCAGCGGCAGGCCGATGGCGATCAGCGGGATCAGCGCCTCGGCGATGTAGGTGGCCTCGGTCACGCCGTTGCGCGCGGCCAGAGTGGTGGTGAGCCGGTGGTACGCATGCTTGATGCGCGAGCCCACCAGTTCGCCCAGCACCACGGTCATCGCGACCGGGCTGAACACGAAGGTGGCGCTGGAGATCGCGGCCGTCGCGAAGGTCCACTTCACCTGCGTGCGGTCCAGCACCTTGAACGGATTCGGGAAGTAGCCCGACCAGCCCTTCACGTCGGGCGCGAGCGAGAAGGTGCGGACCTTGTCGCGCTTCATGCGTGCGCGCGCCGCCGGCGAGATCACCGAGAACAGGTCGGCCACCAGCGGCCCGATGGCGATGCCCAGGAAGTAGCTGATGCCGAGCTTCACGCCGTACTTGCCGGTGAGCGCCTGCAGCGCCACGATCACCATCACGAACGGCACCAGCGTGGCCACCGAGGCCCAGCGCCCGCTGGAGAAGTACGCGATGGCCACGGCCGCCACCACGAAGATCCACGGGGCCGCCTTGGTGATGGCCGCGCCGTAGGGCGCCAGCAGCACCGCGAACAGCACGGCCAGCGGCACCGCGATGAAGGCCGCGATGATCGCGCCCGACACCATCTTGCGCAGCGCGATGTGCGGCACGCCGAGGTTGCGCAGCACGTTCGCATCCTGCAGCAGCGGCGTGGCCATGGTGTCGCCCGGAATGCCCAGCAGCGCGGTGGGCACCGCATGCGTCATGTGCTTGGCCACGGCCGCCGCCAGGAAGAAGGTGAACACGCCTTCGGGCGGCACGCCGAGCAGCACCACCAGCTGGGTGAGCGGCGCGAGCGTGGTGGTCTCGTCGGTACCCGAGACCAGGCCGATGGCCGCGAACACGACGGCGCCGACCAGGCCCATGCCGGTGGCCACGAGGATCTGGTTCAGGAGTGCGGCATCGATCATGGCGCGGCTCCTTCGGTACGGCGAGCGCGGGGCTTGTACGACGCGAACAGGTCGTGGATTTCGAGTTCCTTCATCTCGCGCACCACGGCAGGCGGCAGTTCGTCCACCGAGCCGAGGTCGCCTTGCTCGCCGGCCAGTTCGGCCAGCACCTCTTCGCGCCAGCGCGGATCGGCCGCTGCTCCTTCGACGACTTCGCGCTTCGGCGTGAAGAGCTTTGCGCAGATCAGGCCCGACACCACGCAGCCGCCCAGGCCGGCGAGCATGGCGTAGGCCCGTGCCAGCTCGGGCGTGCCGACAGTGCTCATGAGCACGCGGCTGGCCACGAGGTAGCCCGTGAGGCTCACCGCGATGCCGATGACGATCGACCACGCGAGGTGGCCCAGGTCGGCCGTGTCGCCCCATATCTCCACCAGCCGCCAGCGGGCGGGCGTTGTACTGTCTGCACTCATTTTTCGATGTCTCCGTCTGTGGTTATCTGACGGCCGTCTTGCGTGGCCGCCGCGGTGCTCGTCTGCTTACTTCTTGCGCAGCGCTTCGAGCAGTGCGACCGCGCGGTCGGTGCGCACGTCGTGCTCGGCCGCCATCTGCTTCGCGATGCTGTCGACCTCGTCTCCGGTGGCGCCCGCGACCAGCGCGATGTTGCGGGCATGCAGCGCCATGTGGCCGCGCTGGATGCCTTCGGTGGCGAGCGCGCGCAGCGCGCCGAGGTTCTGCGCGAGGCCCACGGCCACCGCGACTTCGCCCAGCTCCTGTGCCGACTTCACGTCGAGAATCTTCAGCGCGAGCCGTGCGAGCGGGTGTGTCTTGGTTGCACCGCCGACCAGGCCCACCGGCATCGGCATCTCGATGGTGCCGACCAGCGCTCCCGCGGTGTCCTTCTCCCAGGTGGTCAGCGAGGTGTAGCGCCCGCTGCGGCAGGCATAGGCATGCGCGCCGGCTTCCACTGCGCGCCAGTCGTTGCCGGTCGCGACGATCACGGGATCGACGCCGTTCATGATTCCCTTGTTGTGCGTCGCCGCGCGGTAGGGGTCGATGGCCGCGAAGGTGTATGCGTCGATCACGCCCTCGACCACCTCTTCGCCGCTGCGCTCGCGCGTGGCCAGCACCGAGGGTGCCAGCCGCACGCGTGCGCGCGCCAGCCGCAGGTCGGCCAGGTTCGACAGGATGCGCAGCCGCACCGTGCCGCCCGTGAGCTTCTCGACCAGCGGCGAAACCGCCTCAGCCATGGTGTTGACCGTGTTCGCGCCCATCGCGTCGCGCACGTCGACGATCAGGTGCATCACCACCATCGCGCCGCGCGGCGTGTCGCCGAACACATGCACCTCGATGTCGCGGCAGCCGCCGCCCAGGCCGATCAGCACCTTGTCGCGGCTGTTCGCCACGGCAAGGATTTCGTCGCGCGCGCGCAGCAGCGCCAGTCGCGCGCCGTACGGGTCAGTGATGCCGATCACCTGCACCTGTGCGCGCATCAGCGGGCCGGTGCTCGAAGCCTCGAAACCGCCGCCCTCGCGCGCCAGCTTGGCCATGAAGGAGGCGGCGGCCACCACCGAGGGCTCCTCCACCGCCATGGGCACGAGGTAGTCGCGCCCGTTGACGGTGAAGTTGCCGGCCACGCCCAGCGGCAGCTCGAAGGTGCCGATCACGTTCTCGACCATGCCGTTGGCGCGGTCTACGCGGAGGGCGCCGGGCTGGGAAAGCAGTGCCACTTCATCCCCGGAGAGCGATGCGGCCTGCGCGATGTGGGCCAGGCGCTGCGCGGGCGTGAGTGCGCGGAAGTTGGGAATGCGGGAATCGGCGACCATCGTTGCTTGTCTCTTCGGAAGATGAATTTGGGAGCAGGCAATTTAGGTCGGCTGTACCGCCGGTGGAAGGCACAGTTTGGCGGGACAGTGCGGACAGTGGTGCGCGAAAGCGGGCCGCTGTGTCACAGTCGGCGCCCATGACCACGATTGCCGATTCGCTCGCAGAGACTCTTGCGCGCCAGATCGCCAGCGGCGCCTACAAGGCCGGCGACAAGCTTCCTTCTCTGCGCGAGCTTGCGCAGCTTCATCGCTACGCCAAGAACACCGTCGTGGCCGCCTTCGAGCTCCTGGTGTCGCGCGGGTTGGTCGAGCCGCGCCGCGGTTCGGGCTACTTCGTGCTGCCGCAGCAGGTGGTCAAGCCGGTGGAAGAAGACGCCGGCAGTCTCGGTCGCGCCATGGACATCGTGTGGCTCATGCGCGAGCAGCTCAAGACCCAGCCCGACGCCATTGCGGTGGGCGATGGCTTTCCACCGGTCGAATGGCTGGCCGACGTTCGGCTCGACAAGTACCACCCGAAGGTGGTCCGCACGGGGCTCGGCGCGCTGTTCCGCTACGGCAGCCGCTTCGGCTATGCGCCGCTGCGCGACCATCTCGTGCGCAAGCTGGCCGACTTCGGCATCGGCGCCGAGCCGCGGCAGATCGTGCTGACGCACGGCGCCAACGAGGCGATGGACATCGTCATCCGCTACTTCGTGCCTCCCGGCGGCAAGGTGCTGGTGGACGACCCTGGCTACTACCCCCTCTTCGGCAAGCTCAAGCTCGCGGGCGCGCAGGTGCTGGGCGTGCCGCGTCTGGCCGACGGGCCCGACCTCGAGGCGCTGGAGCGCCTGCTCGTTGCCGAGCGCCCGCGCCTGTTCTTCACGCAGTCGATCGCGCACAACCCCACGGGCTCCGACATCTCGCCCGCCAAGGCCTTCCGCGTGCTGCAGCTCGCGCAGAAGCACGACCTGCTGATCGTCGAGAACGATCCGCTGGCCGACTTCAAGCCCACCTCGCTGCCGCGCCTGGCCGCGCTCGACCAGCTGGAACGCACGATCTACATCGGCAGCTTCTCCAAGTCGTTCTCCGCAGCGCTGCGCGTGGGCTTCATCGCCTGCGGCGCCGACCTGGCGAGCGACCTCGCGGACCTGAAGGCACTGATCCACGTGAGCAGTTCGGAGTATTGCGAGCGCACGGTCGACGTCATCCTGAGCGAGGGCCACTACCAGCGGCACCTCAATCGCCTGCAGGCGCGGCTCGGCGAAGCCACGCGCAACGCGATCAAGCTGTTCGACTCGGTCGACGCAGAGGTGTTCGCGCGAACCCCGCAGTCGCTCTACGTGTGGGCCGCGCTGCCCGGCGTGGCCGACTCACTGGCCTTTGCGAAGGAGCTGCTGCCACGCAAGATCGTGATGGCGCCGGGGCGCATCTTCAGCGTCGATTCGACGCAGGTGTCGCGCTGGTCGCGCTTCAACGTGGGCGCCATGGCCGACCCGCGCTTCGCCAAGGCGCTGCGTAGCACGCTGCGCTTCTTCAGCGCTTGAACTCCCCGTGGCGACCGGCGCCACCGGCGAAGCGCGCCGCGCCGGCTTCGCCTTCGGCGAAAACCATCGGCACGCCCTGCGCACCCTCGCGGCGCAGCGCCTCGGCCAGCGGCATGTCCCACTGCGCGTAGGCGGAGCGGCGGTCGGCCAGCATGCATTGCTGCGGGAATGCAGAGAGCTGGTGAGCCAGCTCCTGCGCGGCGGCCAGCGCACCGCCGGGCGGCGTCACGCGGTTGATCAAACCCATCGCCAGCGCCTCGGGCGCGCCCACCGGACGGCCCGAAAGAATCATGTCGAGCGCGCGCCCCATGCCCACGATGCGCGGCAGCCGCACCGTGCCGCCGTCGATCAGCGGCACGCCCCAGCGGCGGCAGAACACGCCGAACACCGCGTCGTCGTCGGCCACGCGCAGGTCGGCCAGCAGCGCGAGCTCGAGGCCACCCGCCACCGCATAGCCGTTCACCGCCGCGATCAACGGCTTCGACAGCGCCATGCGCGTCGGCCCCATCGGGCCGCTGCCACCGCCTTCGGTATCGAGCTCGTTGCGTCGGGCCGGGTCACCTACGGCCGAGAGGTCGGCGCCCGCGCAGAAGTTGCCGCCCGCGCCGGCCAGCACCGCGACGCGCAGCGCGTCGTCGGCCTCGAAGCGCTCGAAAGCCTCGCGCAGTTCGGCGGCCACCACGCCATCGACCGCATTGCGCTTTTCCGGGCGGTTCAGCGTGATGGTGCAGACCGTGCGGTCCACGTCGTACGCCACGTACTGCATGGCCATGCGTGCATCCTTTCGGGCTAAATTACATTAGCGGTCGCTCGGTTGCATCGTAGGAAATATTTCTCTGTTTCGCAATTATGGACAAAGTATGTAATGTGCCGGTCGCCATCCCCAGCGCGCCGGAGCTGATTCTCGACCTGCTGGTGGCTGACGGCGGCACGCTGAGTTCGCAGGCGCTGTGCCGCGCGGGCGAGCTCATGGGCATCGGTGAATCGACGCTGCGCGTGGGCCTGACGCGGCTCGCGGCCGAGGGCAAGATCGCGCGCGGCGAGCGAGGCAGCTACGCACTCAACCGCAAGGGCCCGGCACTGTCGCGCGCGGTCGACGACTGGCGGCACAAGCAGGCGCAGGCCGTCGCATGGCACGGCGACTGGCTCGCCGTGCACGACGCCGGCGTGCCGCGCGCCGACAAGACAGCGTGGCGCCATCACGCTCTTGCGCTGTCGCTGCGCGGCTTTGCGGCGCTCCGGCCGGGGCTGAACATCCGGCCCGACAATCTCGCGGGTGGGTTGGAAGGCGAGCGCGTGCAGCTGGCGGCCCTGGGCCTGTCGCGTACCGCCCTGGTGTTCCGGCTGGCCGATCTGGACGATGCCGCGCAGGCCGCCGCACGCAAGCTTTGGAATGTGCGCGCGCTGACGGCCGATTGCAGCCGCCTGCAGGCGGGCCTGGAACGCAGCGAGAGGCGGCTGCGCACCCAGCGGCTCGAAGTGGCCACGCGCGAGTCGCTGCTGCTGGGGCGTGCCGTGATCGCGCACCTCATCCGCGATCCGCTGCTGCCGGCCGAACTCATGTCGCCCGAACCGCGCGCCGCGCTGCTCGCCGCCACCCGTCGCTACCAGGACAAGGCGCTGGTCCTCTGGCGCAAGTGGCTGGCGCTGCCGTAGCCCTTCAGTGGACGGTGCCCAGCTCGTCGAACTGCACCACGCCTTCCTTCATGACCAGTGGGATGCGCTCGCCCTGGCCCAGCAGGCAGCCGACGTCGCGCAGCGGATTGCCGTCCACCACCAGCAGGTCGGCCAGCGCGCCGGGCACCAGCCGGCCCAGGCGGTCGCTCATGCCCAGCACCTCGGCCGCGACCGTCGTTGCGCTGGCAATGGCCTCGGCGGGTGACAGCACTTCAGCGCGCAGGCGGAACTCGTCGCTCTGCAGGCGCTGCGATTCGCCCAGCAGGTCGGAGCCGTAGCCCATCTTCACGCCCGCTGCCTTGTAGATCTCCAGCGAGCGCAGGCCGGCCTCGCGCACGCTGGCCACCTTGGCCACGCTTTCCTTCGGCAGCCCGAAGCTCTCGCCCTCGTTGGCCAATGCGTCGTAGGTGACCAGCGTTGGCACCACATACGCGCCGAGCTGCGCCATGAGTTCGGCCGTGGGCGCATCGACAAGGTTGCCGTGCTCGATGGTGCGCACGCCGCAGCGCACGGCCCGCGCGATGGCCTCGGCGGTGTAGGCGTGTGCCATCACATAGGTGCCGCGCCCGCGGGCCTCTTCGACGATGGCGCGGATCTCGTCCTCGCTGTAGCCGAAGGCGCCCACCGGGTCGGTCGGGGAGGCCACGCCGCCGGAGGCCATGATCTTGATCTGGTCCGCGCCCATCTGCAGCTCCTCGCGGACGGCACGGCGCACCGCGTCCACGCCGTCGACCACGCGCGCCAGCGCACCGACGCGCACGCAGGTGGCGCACGCCCCGTCGTTGCTTATCAGGTAGTCGGAGCGCGCGCGCATGTCGCCGTGCCCGCCGGTCTGGCTCAGTGCGCGGCCGGAGACGAACAGGCGAGGACCCTGCGCCAGCCCCGATTCCACCGCCTGCTTGAACGCGAAGCCCGCACCGCCCGCGTCGCGCACCGTGGTGAAGCCACGGCGCAGCATGCCGCGCAGCATGGGCACGCTGCGCAGCGTGATGAGCACGTTGGGCATGTGCACCTGCCGCGAGAGATTGAGCTCCACCGCGATCACGTGCACGTGCAGGTCGATGAGGCCGGGCATCACGGTCTTGCCCTTCACGTCGATCGTGCGGGCCGAGGGGCTGTGAATAGGCTTGTCGGAAACCTCGCGGACCACGCCGCCTTCGACCAGGATGTGGTGGTTTTCCAGCAGCTCGGGGCGCTGCGGGTCGAGCAGGTTGGCGTTCTTGAAAAGCACGGTGTTCGTCATGCCATGGACTCCTTGGTCTGTTGTGCCATCACGGCGGGCAGCGCCAGCTGCGCGAACACGCGCGCGGGCTCGACGTGCCCGGTGTCGTACCAGTTTTCCTCGTGCAGCATGTTGAGCGTGCCCAGTGTCTCGCCGCGCCAGCGCAGCGGAATGTTCAGCACGCTGTGGCAACCCAGCGACACGATGAGTTCGTGGTCGTAGAACACGTCGCGCAGGTCGTCGGCGTTGCGGCCGATGTAGGGCAGGCCGCGCTGCATCACCTGCTGCATCCACGGGGAATCGGTGATCGGCTTGCGCCCGCCCACCGGGTAGGCCTCGCGCATGTTGGTGTAGATGCGTTCCGACTCGCGCGCCTCGCGGTGGTGCACCAGGATGGTGAAGAGCCGGTGGCCGATGGTCGCGGCCACCGCCTTCTCGAGCGCGTCGAAGGTGGCCTGGGGTTGTTGCGTGTCGGCATGCGCGCGCGCGACGGCCGACAGCGATTCATCGAGAAGCTTGGGTTGCATGGATGCCCTGAGTCAGGAAAGTTCGGCGGCCGCAATGTCTTCCAGCGAACGGCCGCGCGTCGGGATGCCCATGAAGGTGACGGCCGCCGCGCCCAGCAGCAGCACTGCCGTCGTCATGCCGAACACCCCCGCGAAGCCCAGCGCCGGATAGATGAAGCCCACCAGGATCGGCGCCGTGATGCCGCCGATGCGCCCGATGGCCGACGCCAGGCCGGAGCCCGTCGCACGTACCTGTGTCGGAAAAACCTCCGGCGTGTAGGCATAGACGCCCGCATAGGTGCCGTTCATGAAGAAGGACAGCAGCACGCCCGCCGCCATGATCTGCCCGTCGCTGTGCGTGAAGGCCAGCCCCAGCGCCGAGAGCCCGCCCAGCAGCATGTAGCTCACGATGGTGGCCTGCCGGCCGATCTTCTCGTTGAGCCACGCGGCTGAGAAGTAGCCCGGAATCTGCGCGAGGTAGATCACCAGCGAGTAGCCGAAGCTCTTGGTGATCGTCATGCCGTTCTGGATCAGCAGGCTCGGAATCCAGGTGAAGAACGAGTAGTAGCTGAAGGTGATCGCCAGCCACATCAGCCAGGTCATGGTGCTGATGCGGATGAGCTTGCTGGAGACCAGCGTGGCGTAGTTCTTCAGCAGGCTGCCGCGGCTGTTGCTGGGCGGCGGCGCGGCCACGTCCTCTGCGTTGAGCGCCGGCAGCGCAAGGCCGCGCTGCACGGTCTCGGACTCCATCGCGTCCACGATGGTCCCGGCCTCGGCCTGCCGCCCCTGGCTTTCCAGCCAGCGCGGCGATTCGGGCAGCGCGCGCCGCCACCACAGCAGCAGCACCACCGGCATCGCGGTGATGAAGATGACGATGCGCCAGCCCTGCGGATGCGCCGGCACGATGAAGTAGCCCAGCAGCGCCGCCGCCACGAAGCCGAACGAGAAGAAGCCCGCCAGCGCGCCGGTGAAGGTGCCCCGGTAGCGGCGCGCCACGAACTCCGACAGGTAGGGCGCGATGATCGCGCTCTCGGCGCCGGCGCCGAAGCCGGCCACGATGCGCAGCCCGAGAAACACCGTCCAGCTGTCGACCATGCCGCTGAAGAGCGACGCCACGCAGTAGATCGCCAGTGCCGACATCATCACCACGCGCCGCCCGAACAGGTCGCCGCAGGTGCCGGACGCGAGGGCGCCGAAGAAAAAGCCGATGAAGTTCGCGCTGGCCAGCACACCGATCTGCACGCTGCTGAGCCCCCATTCGGTGCGCAGCACCGGCAGCACGAAGGCGATCACCGCGGCGTCCATCGCGTCGAAGGTGTAGCCCAGTCCTCCCATGAGGAGCAGGCGCCGATGGAAACCGGAGAACGGCAGGCGCTCGATGCGGGCCGACAGCATGGTCATGTGAATCCCTCGACTTCGGTGGTGCAGAGAAGCGGCAGATCGTAGGATCGCGGGGATATCACGACAAATTTATACGTGTGATTGTGTTTATTGATTCAGTGAATGGTCAGGCCGCACGATGAACTACCGCTCCGCCGATCTCAACCTCCTGAAGGTGTTCGAGGCCCTCATGACCGAGGGCAACGTCACGCGTGCCGCCAGCAAGCTGTCGCTGACGCAGCCCGCGGTCAGCAATGCGCTGCGCCGGCTGCGCGAGACCTTCGACGACGCGCTGTTCGTGCGCAGCGGGGCTGGCGTCAACCCGACGCGGCGGGCCATCGACCTGTGGGAGCCGCTGTCGCAATCGCTGCATGCGATTCGCGGCACGCTCGACCTGGAGCGCTTCGATGCGCTGCGCAGCACCGCCAGCCTCAGCATCGCGATGTCTGATTACGTCTCGGGCATCGTGGTGCCGCGGCTCGCCAGCAAGCTCAGCAAGGCGGCGCCGTCGATGTTGATTCACGCGATTCCCAACACACTGGTGGATTTCGACAAGGTGCTGGCCGACAACAAGGCGGACTTCGCGATCAGCGTCTACAACGAGGAAGTGCAGCGGCCGGCGTTTCTCAAGTCGAGGGCGCTGTGGTCACCCGATTTCGTCTGCGTCATGCGCACCGGGCATCCGCTGGCGCGCGCCGACAGGATTCCGCTGAAGAAATTCCTCGCGGCGCGCCATGTGGACGTGAGCCTTGTCGGCAAGACTACGCCGACCTACGACCTGTTCCTGCACAGTCGAGGGCTGCAGCGCAACCTGGTCGCGACGGTGAACCACTACGGAGCTGCGTACGAAGTGGTGCGCCGCTCCGACCTGATCGCGGTGCTGCCGTGGTCCGAGAAGTTCGAGCCTGCGCGCCTGGCCGGCCTGCGCCGCATGCCCGTACCGCTGGAGGCGCCGGCACGCGTCATCGAACTGTTCTGGCACCAGCGGCACGAGACCTCCGCGCTGCACCAGTGGCTGAAGAACACACTGCTGGCGCTGTTCGAGCAGCCTTCGTGATCTTCTTGATCAGACGCGCAGCCGCACCACCTGCGGGTCGTCATCGGCAAGGGCGTGCAGGCGTGCCACGTCCGCCGCGCGTCGCGTGAGCACCGCGCGCTGGTTGATGTAGCCCTTGTCGGTGATCTCGCCCGCATCGAGGCTCGGCGGCTCGGCCAGCACCAGTGCACAGGCCGGGCATTGCGAGGAACCCGCGCCTTCGTCGCGCAGCGAACGCAGCACGCCGGCGATGCGCTCACCCATGGCCTCCGGCGGCAGCACCGCGCCTTGCGGGCTCGCAAACACCAGCATGCCGATCTCGTCGCGGTCGTGGCCGGTGAGCACCACGTCCTGCGCATGCGGCGCGAGCATCGACACCAGTTTCACGCGCAGCGTGCCCACCGACACCCAGGTGCCGGTCGAGAGCTTGAAGTCTTCCGCCACGCGGCCGTTGAAGATCACGCCATGCGCGGGCTGCGCCGGGTTCGCGAGAAAGCCGGCGTCGCCGATGCGGTAGTAGCCCTCTTCGTCGAAAGCCTGCGCCGTTTCGCGCGGCGCATCGCGGTAGCCGGGGAACACCGAGACGCCCTTGACGCGCATCTCCAGCTTCTCGCCGTTGGGCACGAACTTCAGCTCCAGCCCCGGCAGCGGCGCGCCGATGCAGCCGGCACCGTCGAGCTTCCAGTGCGCGGAGGTGATGGCGGGCGAGGTCTCTGTCGCGCCCCACGAGGTGGTGAGCCACAGCGGCCGCGTGGGCCGCACGCGCTTTGCCACCGCTTCGAGCCGCTGCCAGGTGGAGGGCGCCAGCGCCGCCGCCGCATAGAAGGCAAGCCTTAGCCGCGAGAACACTTCGGCGGCCAGCGCGTCGTCGGCTTCGAGAAAGGGCAGCAGCATGTCGAAGCCGCGCGGCACGTTGAACAGCAGCGTGGGCTTCACCTCGCGCAGGTTGCGCACCGTCTTCTCGATCAGCCCCGGCGCGGGCCGGCCCTCGTCGATGTAGAGCGCGCCGCCGTGGCACAGCACCATGTGCAGATTGTGGTTCGCACCGAAGGTGTGGCTCCAGGGCAGCCAGTCGACCAGCACCGGCTTTTCCTGCGCGAGGAAGCGCCAGGTCTGCGCCATCATCTGCTGGTTGGCGCAAAGCATGCGGTGCGTGTTGATGACCACCTTGGGCTTGCCGGTGGAGCCGGAGGTCAGCAGGTACTTGGCGTGCGTATCGGGCAGCACGTCGGCGAAGGCCTGCATGACGGCGGGTGTTTCCTTCGCTGCGAGCAATCGTTCAAACCCGATCGCACCGGGATGCGCATCGGCGTTGCGGCTGAACACCGTGACCGCTTCCACGCCACAGCCCGCGAGCGATGCGCCGTATATCTTGGCGTCGGATGCATAGATCAACGCGGGCTTCAGCGCCTGCAGCATGCCGTGCAGCCGCGAAGGGTCCTTGGCCATGCGCGAATAGGCGCTTGAGAGCGAACACGCGGTGCGGCCGATGTGCATGGTCGCGAGCATCAGCACGGCGTGGTCTATGGCGTTGTCCGAGAGGATCACGACCGGCTGGTCTGCCGGCAGGTTCAGGTCGAGCAGGCCTTGCGCCACGGAGCCGACTGTTTGGCGCAGCGCACGGTAGTCGAGCTTGCGCCAGCCTTCGCCTGTTTCGTCGCGCTCGGCGAAGGCCAGTGCGTCGGGCGTTTCCGCGGCCCAGCGTTCCAGCCATTCGCCGATGCAGCGTGCGTAAGGCTTCAGCGCCATCGGCGAGCGCAATGCGAACGAACCGTCGTCGAAGTCGATGCGCACCGTGCGGGGTGGGGCGATCAGGCTCTCGTCATTGAGGAAGTCGGTCATTTCAGTGTTCCGGGGTTTGTTCAGGGCTAGTGCGAATGACACCGGGTACTCCCCTCCGCGAATGTCCCCCGTCGGCGTGATCGCACCCCGAACGAACAACGCGAAAAATCGAAAAGCAAGCTTTCATCTAGTCGAGCTTGCCGGTCTCTGCCTTCGCGCGAATCAGGTTTAACAGCAGGGTGTCGCGCGCAGCTTCAAGGTCGCTGGTGCGGCGTGAGCCCAGTTCGTCGGCCACGCCTTGCGTCACTTTCTGCTTGAGATCTGCCGTCATCGACGGCGCGCCCAGGTCCTTCCACCAGTCCTCGATCGGCCCACCCAGGTGCGCGAGCACGTGCTCGATACCGCCCGCACCGCCCGAGAGATGCAGGTTCATGAACGGCCCCATCACCGCCCAGCGCAGGCCGGGTCCGTGCGCGATGGCCGTGTCGATGTCGGCCACGCTCGCCACGCCTTCGTTGACGAGGTGGAAGGCTTCGCGCCACAGCGCCGCCTGCAGCCGGTTCGCGATGTGGCCTTTCACCTCGCGCTTCACGTGGATCGGCCGCTTGCCGATGGCGGCGTAGAACGCCATCGTGCGCTCGATGGCTTCGGCCGAGGTCTGCTCGCCACCGATCACCTCCACCAGCGGAATCAGGTGCGGCGGATTGAACGGATGGCCCAGCACCACGCGCTGTGGATGCACGCACCCCGACTGCACGCCGCTGATCGCCAGGCCCGACGAGCTCGACGCAAGAGTCGTTTCCGGCGCCGCCGCCGCATCCATGCGGCGGAACAGGTCGATCTTGAAATCCATGCGCTCGGGGCCGTTCTCCTGCACGAAGTCGGCCACCGAAACGGCGTCTTCCAGGCTGTCGTGAAAGCGCAGCCGGTCTACCGATGCACCCGGCACCAGGCCGAAGCGCTCCAGCGTGGGCCAGTGCTGCGCCACCGCAGCGCGCAGCCGGTCTTCGGCGCCGGGTGACGGATCGGTCGCGTTCACGTCGAGCCCGTGCGCGAGAAAGTACGCGACCCAGCTCGCACCGATCACCCCGGTGCCGACCACCGCCACGCGCTTCACGCTCGAAACAGAAGATGTGCTCATGCTGCTTTCCACCGCGCGCAGCGGCTTTCTGTCTTCGTGGTCCATGCGGCCTCGCCGCGGATCGGCTCGACCACCTTGTAGTAGTCCCATGGTTCTTTCGACTCGGCCGGAGTCTTCACCTGCATCAGGTGCATGTCGTGCACCATCAGCCCGTCGTCGCGCAGCCAGCCGCCCTTGACGAACATGTCATTGAACTTCGTTTTGCGCAACTGCGCCATCACCTTGTCGGCATCGTCGCTGCCCGCGGCCTTCACGGCCTGCAGGTACTGCAGCGCGGCCGAGTAGTCGCCGGCATGGAAGGAGGAGGGCATGCGCTTGTGCTTGTCGAAGAAGCGGCGCGCCCATTCGCGCGCCTCGGGGCTCTGGTTCCAGTACCAGCTGTCGGTGAGGTACATGCCCTGCGAGCTCTTCAGGCCCAGCGCATGAACGTCGTTGATGGTGATGATCATGCCGGCCAGCTTCATGTTCTTGCTGATGCCGAACTCCGCCGCCGACTTGATGGCGTTGACCGTGTCGCCGCCCGCATTGGCCAGCGCCAGCACCTGCGCTTTCGAACCCTGCGCCTGCAGCATGAACGACGAGAAATCGCTCGCGCCCAGCGGATGCTTCACCGAGCCCGCCACCGTGCCGCCACTGGCCTGCACGATCTTGGCCGCGTCGTTTTGCAGCGCCGCGCCGAAGGCGTAGTCGGCCGTCACGAAGTACCAGCTCTTGCCGCCAGCCTTGACCACCGCGCTCGCAGTGCCGCGTGCCATGGCCACCGTGTCGTAGGCGTAGTGCACCGTGTAAGGCGAGCAGTACTCGTTGGTGAGGCTCGACGCGCCCGAGCCCACCACGAAGTACGGCTTCTTCTTGTCGGCTGCCACGCCAGCCATCGCAATGGCCGCGCCCGAGTTGACGCCGGCGATCAGCATGTCGACCTTCTGCACGTCGAACCACTCGCGTGCTTTCGCGGCGGCGATGTCGGGCTTGTTCTGGTGGTCGGCCGTGACCAGCTCGATCTTCTTGCCGCCGATGGCGCCGCCCATGTCGGCAATGGCCATGCGGATGGCCTCTGCGCCGGCCGGGCCGTCGTAGTCGCGGTAGATGCCCGACATGTCGCTGATGAAGCCGATGCGTATCGTGTCGTCGGACACCTGGGCAGAGGCGCTTGCTGCGAAAGCCGTGCCCAGGGCGAGGGCCAGGGCGGTGCGGGAAATGTTCATGTGCTTGTCTCCGTTCGTTCGTTGTTCTGGTTCTTCTTCGTCGTCAGCCCAGCGCGAACTCGGGCCGTGGCGTGCCCACGCGCGGCAGGCCCATCATCTGCCGCGCCTCGGCTGGCGTGGCCACCTCCATGTCGAGCTCGCGTATCACCCGCACGATGCGCTCGGTGAGCTGCACGTTGGTGGCCAGCTCGCCCTGGCGGAAGTAGAGGTTGTCTTCCAGGCCCACGCGCGCATGGCCGCCCAGCAGCAGCGCCGCCACGTTGGCTTCAAGCTGCGAGGGGCCGATTCCGCTCACGCAGAAGATGCTGCCCTTGGGCAGGATGTCGACCATCATCTGCAGGAAGCGCGGCGAGTAGGGCATCGCGTTCTGGAAGTTGCGGTGCACGTTCATCACCAGGTTGATGAAGTAGGGCTCGTCGTCATGACCCTCTTGGATCAGCGTGGTCGTGTCCTGCAGGATGTGCGTGGGGCTGAACACCTCCCACTCGGGCTTGATGCCGCGCGCCTTCATGCCGGCGGCCAGTTCGCGGCCGCGGGTGATGGGCGTGTCCATCAGGATCTGCTTGCCTTCGAAGCTCAGGTTGAGCGTGGTCGCGTCGAGCGTGCACATCTCGGCGCCGGCGTCCATGCCCTTGATGCGCTCTTCCCACGCGATCTCCCAGCGCTCGCCGGCCAGCGGCTTGACCATGTCGCCGTGCACGCCGCCACCAGTGGAGTTGTTGATGACGATGTCGCTGCCGCCCGCGCGGATGCGGCTGTTGATGTCGCGGTACACGTCGGCATTGCAGGTGGCGCCGTCGTCCGGGCGGCGCGCGTGGATGGCCACCACGCTGGCGCCGGCGTTCCAGCAGCGCAGCACGTCGGCAGCGATTTCGGCGGGCTGCGTGGGGAGGTGGGGGTTCTGCGACTTGTGCGCCATGCCGCCGGTGGGGGCGATGGTCACGATCACTTTGCGCTTCGACATGCTCGGGGACTCCTGGTGTCTTTCATGGGGGCGCGTCATTATTTTTTGGAGCGCATTTGCACTCAGTCATCGCGACGACATTTGGGGGCAGGGTTTACGCTGCGCCAAACGCTAAAGTCGCCCCAGCGCCATTGCGCGCATCAAGGAGAACCAATGAGACTACTGCCCATCCTCCTGGCCGCCGCGGCCGCGCTGACCTCGACCTGGACGCTCGCGCAACCGGCAGACCCCACCACTTGCGAAGCCAAGCGCGAGGCCATTGGCCGCGACATCGAGGCGGCCAAGGCCAAGGGCCAGAAGCAGCGCGTGCGCGGGCTCGAAAAGGCGCTGGGCGAAGTGCGCCGCACCTGCAGCGACGCGAAGCTGGCGGCAGAGCATCAGCGGCGCATTCGCAGCCAGGAACGCAAGGTGGCAGAACGCGAGAGTGACCTGCGCGAGGCCCAGCACAAGGGCCGTGCCGACAAGATCGCAGACCGCGAAGAAAAATTGCGTGAAGCGCAGGCCGAGCTGCAACAGCTCAAGGGCGCGCAGTAAAAAGAAGATGCCCACGACCAGGCCCGCCATCCAGGCGGCATCGCTCACGATTCCCCAGTTGCTCCAGGGCTCGGCCTGGTTCCCGCTGCTCGACGTGGCGGCGGGCGAGCGCGTGCTCGACGAGATACGCGAGGTCGACGTGGCCGCGGGTGCCGCGCTGTGCCGGCGCGGCGACACGCCGCTGCACTGGTACGGCACGCTCGAAGGGCTGCTCAAGTGGTCGATCACCTCGAGCGACGGACGCTCCGTGACCTTCGGCGGGCTCTCGGTCGGCAGCTGGTTCGGCGAAGGCACGCTGCTGCGGGCGCTGCCGCGCTCGGCCGACATCATCGCGCTGCGCCCGAGCCGCGTGGCGCAGCTGCCGCTCGAAACCTTCGAGTGGCTGCACCGCACGCAGCGCGGCTTCGACCACTTCCTGCTGCAGCAGATCAACGAGCGGCTGCACTGGTTCATGGGCAACTACGCGGCGCACCGGCTGCTCGATGCCGACAGCCAGGTGGCGCGCGCGCTGGCGGGGCTGTTCCACCCGTGGCTGCATCCGGGCAGCGAGCCGCACCTGCAGACCTCGCAGGAGGAGATTGCGAATCTCTCGGGCGTGTCGCGTCAGCGGTGCAATGCGGCGCTGAACCGGCTGAAGGAAGCGGGCTTCCTGCGGATCGAGTACGGTGGCATCACCGTGATCGATCTTGAAGGGCTGCGGCGCTTCATCGAATAGCAAAAGGGAATCGGAGTACGCCCCATGCATGAATTCAGCATCTTTGCCGACTACTTCCAGTTCTACATCCAGGACGAGGCCGCGGATGGCGACCTCTCCGATGCGTGGACAGACGAAGCCGTGGAACGCATGCTTGCGACCGAAGCCGGCGTCGTCGGCATCGGCACCGTTCGCAACATGGACGTGCCCGTCACCGTCGAGATCCTCGATACGGAAAGCCCGCTCGATCTCGATCAGTGGGAGCATGTCGTCGAATGCACGCTGGTGACGCAGAGCGCCAACCTGGTCATTGCCGGTTGTACCGACTACTTTCCCGATGCAGCGCGCATCCCCGTTGCGCCCGGAACCTACAGGCTGCGTGCCTGCTATGCGGGCTTGGACACGCTTTCCGAAGACGGACTGGAAGGCGGCGATCGCTACCACCTGCAGCTCTGGCCAGCGCCGGCCATCGAACCGGCAGTTCTCAAGCAGCGCGTGGCCTGATTGCTCACTGCGTCAGCCGCAACCGCATGCGGGCGCACCCCTTCTACACGCCCAGCAGTTCTTCCAGCGCCTGCGGCTCGGCCAGCAGATCGGCCGAGGCTCCGTGCCGCACGATCTGTCCCTTCTCCATCACCACCGCAAGATCGGTGTGCGCCAACACCTTGCGGTAGTCGCGGTCCACGATCAGCGTCGCGATGCCGGTCGCGCGGATCTCGCCGATCACGCGCCAGATCTCGGCCACGATCAGCGGCGCCAGGCCTTCGGTGGCCTCGTCGAGTATCAGGAGGCGCGGGTTGGTCATGAGTGCGCGGCCGATGGACAGCATCTGCTGCTCGCCGCCCGACAGCTGCTGGCCGCCGTGCGACAGCCGCTCGGCAAGTCGCGGAAAGGTGGCCATCACGCGGTCGAAGGTCCACTCGCGCCGGCCGTCGATGCCGGCGCGTTCGCTCATCACGAGGTTCTCGCGCACCGACAGGTTCGGGAAGATGCCGCGGCCCTCGGGCACGTAGCCGATGCCCAGCCGCGCCATCTTCTCGGGCGGCAGGCCGGTGACGGTGCGGCCGTCGACCTGCACTTCGCCCGAGGCGGGGCGCACGTAGCCCATCATCGTGCGGATCAGCGTGGTCTTGCCCATGCCGTTGCGCCCGAGCAGGCCGACCGATGTGGCCGCCGGAATGCCGGCGTGCACGCCGCGCAGGATGTGGCTGTTGCCGTAGTAGGTGTTGAGGTCGCGGACGATGAGCATCAGTGGTCTTCTCCGAGGTAGGCGGTGCGCACTTCGGGGTTCTCGCGAATCTCTTTGGGGTTGCCTGTGGCGATGACGGTGCCGTTCACCATCACCGTGATGCGGTCGGCAATGCGGAAGACCGCGTCCATGTCGTGCTCCACCAGCAGGATGGCATGCGTGGCCTTCAGCCGCGCGAGCAGCGTGAGCATGCGGTCGGTTTCCTCCGCGCCCATGCCGGCGAGCGGCTCGTCGAGCAGCAGCACGCGCGGGTTGGTCGCCAGGCACATCGCCACTTCGAGCTGGCGTTGCGCGCCGTGGCTCATGGTGCCGGCGATGCGGCCCGCTTCATGGGCGAGGCCGGCAGCTTCGAGCGCCGCGTCGGCCGATGCGTTGCTGGTGGCGCAATCTTTCGACGATTGCCAGAACGCCCAGGGCTTGGGCGTGGCCGCCTGCGCGGCGAGCCGGCAGTTCTCGTGCACGCTGAACTCCGGGAAGATGGTCGTGCGCTGGTAGCTGCGGCCCACGCCGTCGCGCGCACGCTTCGACTGGGCGCGGCCGGTGATGTCCACGCCGTCGAGCGCGATGCGGCCTTCGGAGGCTTCGATCTCGCCGGAGAGCATGTTGATCAGCGTCGACTTGCCCGCGCCGTTGGTGCCGATCACCGCATGGACTTCGCCAACGTGCAGGTCGAGCGTGACGGCATTGACGGCCGTGAGGCCGCCGAAGCGGCGCGTGAGGCCCTCGACGGAAAGCAGTGCGGTCGTCATGCGGCCCCCTTCGGCGACAGGCGTTGGACCAGGCCGATCAGCCCCTTGGGCAGCAGCGCCACGAACACGATGATCGTCAGCCCCAGCGTCAGCTGCCAGTGGTCCGCCAGCGGGCCCATCACCGCATGCGTCGAGAAGATTTCCTTCAGCAGCGTGAACGCGATGGCGCCGATCACCGCGCCGCGCAGATGGCCGAGGCCGCCGAGGATCACCATCAGCAGCACTTCGCCCGAGTTGTGCCATGCCATCAGCTCCGGGTTGACCACGCCGTCGCGCGAGGCCAGCAGGAAACCCGCGAGCCCGGCCAGCGCACCGGCCAGCACGAAGGCCGCGAGCTTGTAGCCATACACCGCGAACCCTGCCGCGCGCATGCGCTGCTCGTTCACGCGGATGCCGGCCAGCGCTGCGCCGAAGCGCGAGCGGCGAATGAGTGCCAGCAGCCCGTAGGTGAACACCAGCGACGCCAGCACCACGTAGAACAGCACCGTGCGGTTCTCCATGTCGAGCGCGCCGATGGCAGGGCGTACATACATGTAGATGCCGTCGCTGCCGCCGCCGACCTTGGTGTCGTGGAACACGAAGAAGGCCATCTGCGCGAAGGCCAGCGTCACCATGATGAAGTACACGCCGCGCGTGCGCAGGCTCAGGGCGCCGACGAACAGCGCATAGAGCGCCGCCGCGCCCATGGCCAGCGGCAGCAGCAGCGCGAAGTTGCCGCCCTCGCTGCCCGAGGCGAGCACGGTCATGTACGCACCGATGCCGTAGAACGCCGCGTGGCCCAGGCTCACGAGACCCGTCATGCCCACCAGCAGCTCCAGGCTCAGCGCGAAGATCGACAGGATCATCACCTTCACGATGAAGTCCGACGCATAGTTGCCCAGCAACGGACCGGCGATGCCGATGGCCACCGCGCAGGCTACGGGCAGGAGAAAGGCGTTTTTTTTCATGGCTGTCATGGCCGCCTCCCCATCAGCCCCTCGGGCTTCCATATGAGCACGATGGCCATCAGAAGATAGATGCCGATGCCGCTGAGGTCCGCGAAGAACACCTTGCCGAAGGTGTCGACGAAGCCCACCAGCAGCGAGGCCACCAGCGCGCCCGTGATCGAGCCGATGCCGCCGATCACCACCAGCACGAAGCAGATGATGAGCACGCTCGCACCCATGTTCGGGTACACCGAGGACATCGGCGCGGCGATCATGCCGGCCAGCGCCGCCAGCGCCACGCCGGCCGCGAACACGATGCGGTAGAGCCGCTTCACGTCGATGCCCAGGCCACGCACCATGTCGCGGTTGCTCGCGCCGGCGCGGATCATCATGCCCAGCCGCGTGCGGTTGACCACCCAGTACAGCCCCACGGCCAGCACGATGCAGGCGGCCGAGGCGAAGAGGCGATACCACGGGTAGCTCATGACGTTGCCCAGCGCGAAGCTTCCGTCGAGCCATGCGGGCACCTTCACGCCGTGCACGTCGTTGCCCACCAGGATGGAGCGCAGTTCCTCGAACACCAGGATCAAGCCGTAGGTCATCAGCACCTGCTGCAGGTGGTCGCGCTGGTAGAGGTAGCTGAAGAAGGCCCATTCGAGCAGGTAGCCGAACACGGCGGCCAGCACCACGCCGGCCACCAGCATCAGCAGGAACTGGTCGCCGAAGAGCGGCGCGAGCGCGAACGCCATGTACGCGCCGATCATGTAGAAGCTGCCGTGGGCGAGGTTGATGACGCCCATGATCCCGAAGATCAGCGTCAGCCCCGAGGCCACCAGGAAGAGGAGGAGTCCGTACTGAACCGAGTTCAGACACTGGACCAGGAAGGTGCCGAAATCCACGAGGAGGTTCTCTCTGGGCGGGATCGTTGTTCAATGGGAATGCACTGCGCGGGACACCGCGGAACCGGCTTTGCCGGGCCGCAGGTGTCGCCCCCTGCAAGGGGGTTGGCGCAGCACACGAAGTGAGCGAAGCCTGGGGGTGAGCCTATTTACATCCTGCAGCCGCGGGCTGGGTCGGCCAGTCCCTTGATGGCCGTGCTCACCAGCTTGTTTTCCTTGCCCTCGACCTTGCGCAGGTAGATGTCCTGCACCGGGTTGTGCGACTTGCTCATCGTGAACGTGCCGCGCGGGCTGTCGATCCTGGCCTTCTCGATGGCGGCCGTGAACTCGGCCTTCTTGCCGATGTCGCCCTTGGTGGCGGCAAGGCCCACGCCCAGCATCTGCGCCGCGTCGTAGCCCTGCACGGCGTACACGTCGGGCTGCAGCTTGAAGGCCTTGGCATAGCCGACGCGGAAGGCGTTGTCGCGCGCGGTGTTCAAGCCGTCGGCGTAGTGCAGCGTGGTCAGCATGCCTTGTGCCGATTCGCCCTGCGCATCGAGCGTGCCGTCGGTCAGGAAGCCGGGGCCGTACAGAGGAATGGTCTTGTTCAGGCCTGCGGCCTGGTAGTCCTTCACGAACTTCACCGCGCCGCCGCCCGCGAAGAAGGCGTACACCGCATCGGGCTTGGCCGCCGCGATCTCGGTCAGCAGCGCCTGGAACTCCACGTTGGGGAAGGGCAGCGTGAGCTGCTTGTCGACCTTGCCGCCGTTCTTCTCGAAGCCTTCCTTGAAGCCGTTGACCGACTCGTCGCCGGCAGCGTATTTCCAGGTGATGGTCATCGCTTTCTTCTTGCCCTGCTGCTTGGCCGCCACTTCGCCCATGGCGAAGGCCGGCTGCCAGTTGCTGAACGAGCTGCGGAAGATGTTGGGCGCGCACATCGGCCCGGTCACGGCGTCGGCGCCGGCATTCGGCACGATCAGCACGGTGCCGCTTTCCTTGGCGGCCTTGGCCATGGCCATCGCGACGCCCGAGTGCACGGTGCCGACGATCACGTCGACGTTGTCGCGCTTGATGAGCTTGTTGACGTTGTCGGTGGCCTTGGCGGGGTCGGACTCATCGTCGACCTTGAAGTATTCGATCTCGCGGCCGGCGAGCTTGCCGCCTTGCTCGTCGACGTAGAGCTTGAAGCCGTTCTCGATGGCCACGCCCAGGGCGGTGTAGGTGCCGCTGTAGGGCAGCATCAGGCCGACCTTGAGCTTGCCGGTGCCCTGGGCGCCGGCGGCCGAGGCCAGCGCGGCGAAAGCGATGGCCGTGAGGGCCAGTCGGGCTGTACGCACGGAGGTGGGAATGGTCATGGTGTCTGTCTCCTGTTTTTGGTGATGAAAGAAGTGGCCGCGACGATGACACGATCCGGCTGATCGCGATGCGGGGAATGCCCGCATTCAGGGATTTCGAGCAGCTCGCAACCACTGACGCGCGCGGCGATGCCGCGGATCTGCGCAAGCGTGCCGTACTCGTCGTCGATGCCTTGCACGGCAAGCACGGGGCAGCGGATGGTGTCGAGCTCCGCCTCGATGTTCCAGTCGCGAAAGGGCGGGTGCAGCCAGATGCGGTTCCAGCCCCAGAAGGCGGAGTCGGCGCTGTCGTGGTAGCGGCCGAGCTTCTTCGGCAGATCGGTGCCCAGGTACGCGGTGCGGGCGATCTCGATGTTCGCGACGGTCTTGTCTTCCACGAAGATATGCGGAGCGAGCACGATCAGGCCTTCGACTTTTTCGGGAAAGCGCGAGGCGTACAGCAGCGCGATCGAGCCGCCGTCGCTGTGGCCGAAGAGCCAGAGCTTTTCATCGCCGAGCCCCAGCGCGGTGAAGAGGGCGGGCAGCACTTCGTGCGCCTGGCGGTGCATGAAGTCGACGTCCCAGATCTCGTCGTCGGCGCGCGGGGTGGAGCGGCCGTAGCCGGGGCGCGAGAAGACCAGGCCTCGCGCGCTGGCGGCTTCGCAGACTCGCGCGGGGAAATCCTTCCACATGGCGACGGAGCCGAGGCCTTCGTGCAGGAACACGATGAGCGGAGCGTCGGTGCGCTCAGGGGCAATCCACTGGCACTCGATGCGCACAGTGCGACCGCGCCAGTCGATGGCGGCGAACTCGGGCGTGCTCATGCCTGCTTCTCGCGCTCGCGCAGCCTGAAGCGCTGGATCTTGCCGGTCGCCGTCTTCGGCAGCTCGCTCACGAACTCCAGGAAGCGCGGGTATTTATATGGCGCGAGGCGTTCCTTGACGAAGGCCTTCAGCTCTTCCTCGGTTGCCGCGCTGCCGTCTTTCAGCACCACGAAAGCCTTGGTCTTGGTCAGCCCTTCGGCGTCTTCCTTGCCGATGACTGCCGCTTCGAGCACGGCCGGGTGCTGCATCAGCGTGGCCTCGACCTCGAAGGGCGACACGTAGATGCCGCTGACCTTGAGCATGTCGTCGCTGCGGCCGGCGTAGGTGAAGTAGCCATCCGCGTCGCGTGTGTACTTGTCGCCGCTCTTGGTCCAGCCGCCCTGGAAGGTCTCGCGCGACTTCTCGCGGTTGGCCCAGTACATCAGGGCCGAGCTGGGGCCGCGGATGTAGAGGTCGCCCACTTCGCCGTCGGACACCGGGCGGCCGTCTTCGCCGCGCAACTCGACCTCGTAGCCGTCCACCGGCTTGCCGGTGGTGCCGTAGCGGATGTCGCCGGGGCGGTTGGAGATGAAGATGTGCAGCATCTCGGTCGAGCCGATGCCGTCGATGATTTCGCAGCCGAAGTGCGCCTTGAAGCGCTGAGCGATCTCGCCCGGCAAGGCTTCACCGGCCGATGAGCACATGCGCAGCGCCACCGCTTCGCGCGCAGGCAGCTTGGGCGATGCGAGCATGCCCGCGAAGCCCGTGGGCGCGCCGAAGAACACTGTGGGCTTGTGCTCCACCCAGCGGCGGAAGGTGGCGTCGGGCGTGGGTCGCTCGGCCATCAGCACCACGGTAGCGCCGACCGACAGCGGGAAGGTCAGCGCATTGCCGAGGCCGTACGCGAAGTACATCTTGGCGGCCGAGAAGCACACGTCGTTCTCGGTGAGGTCGAGCACGGGCTTGCCGTAGAGCTCGGCCGTCCACCACAGGTTGGCGTGCGTGTGCACCGTGCCCTTGGGTTTGCCGGTGGAGCCGGAGGAGTACAGCCAGAAACCCGGGTCATCGGAAGCGGTTGTCACGGGCGACGCCAGGGGCTCGACGGCGGCGAGCGCGGCATTGAATTCCTTCGCACCGTCAGGCAGGGCGCCCGTGGGCTGCGACACGATCAGCGTGTGCACTTCATGGCCGCCGCGCGCCATCGCCTCCTGCAGCGTGGGCAGCAGCGCGCCCGACACCAGCACCGCCTGCGCGCGGCTGTGGTCGAGCATGTAGGCGTAGTCGTCGGGCGTGAGCAGCGTGTTGACAGCGACCGGCACGACGCCGGCATAGAGGCTGCCGAGAAAGCTCACAGGCCAGTCGTTGCCATCGAGCATCAGCAGCAGCACGCGCTCTTCGCGGCGGATGCCGGCTGCCTTCAGCGCGGCGGCCAGGCGGCGCGCGCGGTCTTCGAGCTGGCCGTAGCTCAGCGTGCCGCGGTCGTCGATGTAGGCGGTGCGTTCGGCGCGGCCGCGGTTGAGGGCGAACAGATGCTCGGCGAAGTTGAATCGTGTGGGCAGGGTCATGGTCTTGTCTCCTTCGGCCGTGTTCTTGTTCTAGAGGCCGAGCGCGGCGATGACGCCGGGGCTCGCCTGCACCGCGCTGCGGCGGTGATAGAAATCGAGCGCTCGCAGCCCGCCGAGCTCTGCACCGCCGCCCGCGCGGCCGGGGCCGCCATGCAGCGACATCGGCATCACGTTGCCGTGGCCGGTATGGGCCTGTGCCACTTCGGGGGTGATGACGTGCACGCGGCCATGGCTCGACGCGACCGACAGCGCGACTTGCGCCAGAGCTGCGTCGTCGCTGCCATATAGAGAGGTGACGAGCGAGCCCTGGCCGCGATGCGCCAGCGCAATGCCGTGCGCGAGGTCGCGGTAGGGCAGCAGCGTGGCCACGGGGCCGAACACTTCCACGTCGTGCACGCGCTGCGCTGCATCTGCATCGCGCGCGCCAAGCAGCACGGGGCCGATGCAGGCGGCGATGTTCGGGTCGGCGTCGATCAGCGGCTTGTTGCGGCCATCGTGCAGCACAGTTGTTTGCGCGGCCAGTGCGTCGAGGCCTTCACGCACTGCGTTCAACTGCGCGCGGCTCACGAGTGAACCCATGCGCACGCTCTCGTTGCGCGGATTGCCGACCGTGATGCCCGCGAGCTTGGCGCCGATGGCTTCGGCCGCCGCGTCGTACACCTCGGCTGGCACCAGGATGCGGCGGATGGCCGTGCATTTCTGGCCTGACTTCACCGTCATCTCGCGCACCACTTCACGCACGAGCAGGTTGAAGGCCTCGCTACCGGGTGCGGCGCCGGGCAGCAGCAGGGCGCTGTTAAGGCTGTCGGCCTCGATGTTCACGCGCACAGAGCGCTCGGCCACGGCGGGGTGCGAGCGGATCACTGCGGCCGTCTCGGCCGAACCGGTGAACGAGGCCACGTCGAAGGGCTGCAGCGCGTCCATCAAGCCGGCCGAGCTTCCGCAGACGATGGAGAGCGCGCCAGTGGGCAGCACGCCTGCATCGACCACGTCCTTCACCATGCGCTGCGTGAGCCAGGCGGTGGCCGTGGCGGGCTTCACGATCACGGGCACGCCCGACAGCAGCGCGGGCGCAGCCTTTTCCCACAAGCCCCAAGAGGGGAAGTTGAAGGCGTTGATGAACAGCGCCACGCCGTGTGTTGGCACCTGCAGGTGCTGCGACTGGAACACCGGTTCCTTGCCGAGCTTCACGGCTTCGCCGTCGCGCAGCGCGCGAACGTCGCCCAGTGCGTCGCCCCATTTCGCGTATTGGCCGATCGTGAAGATCGCGCCGTCGATGTCGACGGCCGAGTCGTTCTTCACCGTGCCGCAATTGGCGGCGGCGATCTCGTAGTACGCGTCGCGGTTGGCTTGCAGCACCTTCACGACGGCTGCGAGCAAGGCGGCGCGCTGGCGGTAGGTGAGGGCGCGCAGCGCCTCGCCACCCTGTTCGCGTGCAAAGGCAAAGGCCGCGGGCAGGTCGATGCCGGTGGCATCGACGCGCGCGAGTTCGGTGCCCAGCACCGGGTCGAACAGGGGCGTGCCGGCGCCCGATCCGCTTTGCCAGCGGCCGGCGACGTAGTTGGAAAGGAGCTCGGTCATTCGATGGGTCTCAACGTGGGCAGGTTCGGGGAACACCGCGGAACCGGCTTTGCCGGGCCGCTGGTGTTGCCCCCGGCGAGGGGGTTGGCGGCCACACGAAGTGGGCAAGCCTGGGGGAGTGCTTCATACGGTGAACTTGATCTGCCCTTCGGGCAGCAGATACAGGACGAGCGCGCGGCCACTGGCCACGGTCGGGCGGTGCGCGGTGCCGGGCCCGTAGACGCACCAGCCCGCGGGCCGTCCGTCGAAGGTGGCGGCGCTGTCGTCGAGCGGCATGATCAGGTCGATCTCGCCGTTCGGATGCGTGTGGTGCGGGCCGGCGATGTCCTTCATGTCGACCACGTCGACCGAGAAGCGATGCAGCGCGTCTTCGGCCTTGAAGACGCGGCCGTACCTGATGCCGCCGCCTTCGCGTTCGCAGAGCCAGCCTTCGGCGACGCCGCCGATGCAGGCCTGGCGCAGTTGTTCGAAGCTGGCGCTGCCCGCGCCGTGGGTGGCGTTGAGCCACTGGTCGAGCGTGCCGTCGAGCGGCCTGCTGGCAATCTCGGCGGTCAGGCCGGCGATCAGCTGGTGAAATGCTTCCTTGCCGGTGGCGGGAGTGCTGCTGTCGGACATCGTGGGGCCTCGAACTTTGGAACTACCTTGCAGGATCACTGCGCGTGCAGTATCTTGCGTGTGGCCGAACAATAAGCATCGAGACAATGAGTGTCAAGCAATATAGTGCATCTATGGTGTTTACCCTGAGCGCGCACAATCCCGGCGAAGAACGAGGAATTGCATGAATGAGCATGTAGACGCGGGGCTGGCCGCCGCGCTGGAAAGCGGCAACGGCAGCAACGGTGCCCAGGGCCACGCCGTCGCAGGGGAGGCGAAGAATCCGCTGCTGGTGGCGCTGGGTGACCGCGTGCGCAACCTGCGCGCGCAGCGCGGCCTCACGCGCAAGGCGGTGGCTATTTCGGCCGACGTGTCGGAGCGCCACCTGGCCAATCTTGAATACGGCATCGGCAACGCGTCGATCCTGGTGCTGCAGCAGGTGGCCGGTGCGCTGCACTGCTCGCTGGCCGAACTGGTGGGTGACGTCACGACCAGCTCGCCCGAGTGGCTGCTGATCCGCGAACTGCTCGAGCACCGCAGCGAAGCCGACCTGCGCCGCGTGCGCGTGGCGCTCGGCGAGCTGTTGGGCACCGCCTCGGTCGACCCGGCGCGGCACCGGCGCATCGCCCTCGTGGGGCTGCGCGGCGCGGGCAAGTCGACGCTGGGGCAGATGCTGGCCGAAGACCTGGAGCTGCCCTTCATCGAGCTGAGCCGCGAGATCGAGAAGCTCGCCGGCTGCAGCGTGCGCGAGATCCACGACCTGTACGGCACCAACGCCTACCGTCGCTACGAGCGCCGCGCGCTCGAGGAGGCTGTGCAGATCTACAGCGAGGTGGTCATCGCCACGCCCGGCGGCATCGTGTCAGACCCGGCCACCTTCAACGAACTGCTCGCGCACTGCACCACCGTGTGGCTGCAGGCCGCGCCCGAGGAGCACATGGGTCGCGTGGCCGCGCAGGGCGACACCCGCCCGATGGCCGCCAGCAAGGAAGCGATGGAAGACCTGCGCCGCATCCTGAACGGCCGGGCCGCCTTTTATTCGAAGGCCGATCTGTCGGTGGACACCAGCGGCAGGACTTTGTCGCAGAGCTTCCAGGCCTTGCGCTCCGTCGCCCGGCAGTCCATGGGACTGGTCTAGGCGCCTGAAATCTGAAAAAAAGTGCACTAGGCATTGACTTGCCTATTTGCATGCAGCATGATGCATGTCATCGGAGCAAGAAAGTGCACTATCTTTCCTGTTCACGGTTTCCGAACACTGCCCCACAGGAGACTTCCGCATGACCGACACCACCACGCTCCAGGCGCCCCCGCGCGTCGACTACCGCACCGAGCCCGGCCAATACCGCCACTGGTCCCTGAGCTTCGACGGTGCCATCGCGCGCCTCGTGCTCGACATTGCGGAAGACGGCGGCATCCGCCCCGGCTACAAGTTGAAGCTCAACAGCTACGACCTGGGCGTGGACATCGAGCTGAACGACGCGCTCAACCGCGTGCGCTTCGAGCACCCCGAAGTGCGCAGCGTGATCGTCACCAGCGGCAAGGACCGCATCTTCTGCTCGGGCGCCAACATCTTCATGCTCGGCGTCTCGGGCCATGCGTGGAAGGTCAACTTCTGCAAGTTCACCAACGAGACGCGCAACGGCATCGAAGACTCCTCGAAGCATTCGGGCCTGAAGTTCCTCGCGGCCGTGAATGGTGCCTGCGCGGGCGGCGGCTACGAACTGGCACTGGCCTGCGACGAGATTTTGCTGGTGGACGACCGCTCCTCCGCCGTGTCGCTGCCCGAAGTGCCGCTGCTCGGCGTGCTGCCCGGCACCGGCGGCCTGACCCGCGTGACCGACAAGCGCCACGTGCGCCATGACCTCGCTGACATCTTCTGCACCAGCGTCGAAGGCGTGCGCGGCCAGCGCGCGGTCGACTGGCGCCTGGTCGACGCCGTGGCCAAGCCCGCGCAGTTCGCCGCTGCGGTGCAAGACCGTGCTTCGCAGCTCGCCGCAGGCAGCGACCGCCCCGCCGGCGGCAAGGGCGTGGCCCTGACCCGCCTCGAGCGCACCGACAGCGCCGACGGCATCGCCTATTCGCACGTCAACGTGCAGATCGACCGCAGCAAGCGCACCGCCACGATCACCGTCAAGGCGCCCACCGGCGCGCAGCCGGCCGACATCGCCGCCATCGAAGCCGCAGGCGCCGCCTGGTGGCCGCTCGCGATGTGCCGCGAACTCGACGACGCCATCCTCAACCTGCGCACCAACGAACTCGACACCGGCACCTGGCTGCTCAAGACCGAAGGCGATGCCGCCGCCGTGCTCGCGTCGGACGCCGTGATGCTTGCCAACAAGGACCACTGGCTGGTGCGCGAAACCATCGGTGCGCTGCGTCGCACGCTGGCACGCCTCGATGTTTCTTCGCGCAGCCTGTTCGCGCTGGTCGAGGCAGGTTCGTGCTTTGCCGGCACGCTGGCCGAGCTGGCCTTCGCCGCCGACCGCACGTACATGCTTGCGCTGCCCGACGATGCCGACCGCGCACCCAAGCTCACGCTCGACGAGTTCAACTTCGGCTTCTTCCCGATGGTGAACGACCAGAGCCGCCTGCAGCGCCGCTTCTATGAAGAGGCCGCGCCGCTCGAAGCCGCGCGCGCCGCCGCAGGCAAGGCGCTCGACGCCGACGAAGCGCTGAAGCTCGGCCTGGTCACCGCCGCACCCGACGACATCGACTGGGACGACGAGATCCGCATCGTCATCGAGGAGCGCGCCGCCATGTCGCCCGACGCGCTCACCGGCCTCGAAGCCAACCTGCGCTTCGCGAGCAAGGAGAACATGGCCACCCGCATCTTCGGCCGGCTCACCGCCTGGCAGAACTGGATCTTCAACCGCCCCAACGCCGTCGGCGAAAAGGGTGCGCTCAAGGTCTACGGCACCGGCGAAAAGGCCGGCTTCGACATGAACCGCGTTTGAGCTGACAGTCCGCACAACCCAAGGAACAACGATGAGCACGATCAACTACAGCGAGAAGATCCCCAACAACGTCAACCTCGGCGAAGACCGCACGCTGCAGCGCGCGCTCGAAGGCTGGCAGCCCAACTTCATCAACTGGTGGGACGACGTGGGCCCCGAAGGCTCCACCAACCACGAGGTGTACCTGCGCACGGCCGTGAGCGTCGATCCGCAGGGCTGGGCCCAGTTCGGCCACGTGAAGATGCGCGACTACCGCTGGGGCATCTTCCTGAACCCGGGCGACGCCAACCGCGAAGTTCACTTCGGCGACCACAAGGGCGAGAAGGCCTGGCAGGACGTGCCCGGCGAACACCGCGCCAACCTGCGCCGCATCATCGTGACGCAGGGCGACACCGAGCCCGCATCGGTCGAGCAGCAGCGCCATCTGGGCCTCACGGCGCCAAGCATGTACGACCTGCGCAACCTGTTCCAGATCAATGTGGAAGAAGGCCGCCACCTGTGGGCGATGGTCTATCTGCTGCACAAGCACTTCGGCCGCGACGGGCGCGAGGAAGCCGAGGCGCTCTTGCAGCGCACCTCGGGCGACGAGAACAACCCGCGCATCCTGGGTGCGTTCAACGAGCGCACGCCCGACTGGCTCGCGTTCTTCATGTTCACGTACTTCACCGACCGAGACGGCAAGTTCCAGCTTTCGGCGCTGGCCGAAAGCGCGTTCGATCCGCTGGCGCGCACCACGAAGTTCATGCTGACCGAGGAAGCGCACCACATGTTCGTGGGCGAAAGCGGCGTGTCGCGCGTCATCGCGCGCACCGCTCAGGTGATGAACGAGCTGAAGACCGATGACGCGCAGAAGGTGCGCGCCGCGGGCTGCATCGACCTGGGCACCATCCAGCGCTACCTGAACTTCCACTACAGCGTGACCATCGACCTGTTCGGCGCCGACCAGTCGAGCAACGCCGCCATCTTCTACAGCTCGGGCCTGAAGGGCCGCTACGAAGAAGGCAAGCGCACGGACGATCACATCCTCAAGGGCCAGACCTACAAGGTGCTCGAAGTGAAGGAAGGCCAGCTCGTCGAGAAAGACGTGCCGATGCTCAATGCACTGAACGAAGTGCTGCGCGACGACTTCATCAAGGACTCGGTGGCCGGCGTCGGCCGCTGGAACAAGGTGCTGGAAAAGGCCGGCATCCCGACCCGCCTGGTGGTGCCGCACAAGGCCTTCAACCGCCAGATCGGCGCGCTCGCCGGCATCAAGATGTCGCCGGAAGGCCGCGTGGTGAACGACGTGGAATGGGCCGCCAAGCGCGACGAATGGCTGCCGAGCGCCGAAGACTTCGCTTTCGTGGCATCGTTGATGGGCCGCGTGGTGGAGCCGGGCAAGTTCGCAGGCTGGATCTCGCCGCCGGTGATGGGCATCAATCGCCAGCCCGTGGACTTCGAATACGTGCGTTTCGGCTGAGCGCCTGGATATGAATCCCTCGTCCCCACGGCGAGGGGATGGAGAACAACATGGACATGGCCGTTGAAGCCGGGGTCATCAAGCAGCACCTGATCGACCCCGAGATCTGCATCCGCTGCAACACTTGCGAGGCCACCTGCCCCGTCAACGCGATCACGCACGACGACAACAACTACGTCGTGCGAGCCGACGTCTGCAACGGCTGCATGGCCTGCATCTCGCCGTGCCCGACGGGCTCGATCGACAACTGGCGCACGATGCCGCTGGTGCGCGCGTACACGATCGAGGAACAGCTCACCTGGGAATCGCTGCCCGCCGAGCTCTCGCCCGAAGAACTGGAAGCGGCCGGCGTGTCTGCCGAAGCCGCTGGCGATGCCGCCGCGCCTGAGCAAACCCAGGCGCAAGCCCAGGCTGCAGTCGAATCCGTCGAGCCGGCCTTCAACTCCGCGCAGTACGGCGCCACCGTGCCGCCCTGGTCGGCTGCGCACGCCTACACCAATCTCTTTCCGCCGAAGACGCCGACCACCGCCACCGTGGTGGGCAACTTCAACTGCACCGAGGCGGGCTTCGACAGCGAGACGCATCACATCGTGCTCGACTTCGGCGTGTTGCCATTCCCGGTGCTCGAAGGCCAGTCGATCGGCATCGTGCCGCCTGGCGTTGACGCCATCGGCAAGCGTCACCATGCGCGCCAGTACTCGGTGGCCAGCCCGCGCAACGGCGAGCGGCCCGGCTACAACAACGTCTCGCTCACCGTGAAGCGCGTGACCGAAGACCATGAAGGCGAGCCGGTGCGCGGCGTGTGCTCCAACTACGTGTGCGACCTGAAGGTGGGCGACACGGTGCAGGTGGTGGGGCCCTTCGGCGCGTCGTT
Organism: Variovorax sp. OV084; assembly: GCF_900111625.1. Taxonomy (NCBI): domain Bacteria; kingdom Pseudomonadati; phylum Pseudomonadota; class Betaproteobacteria; order Burkholderiales; family Comamonadaceae; genus Variovorax; species Variovorax sp. OV084. Next base: position 501,896 of record NZ_FOII01000003.1, read on the forward strand.
CCTGATGCCGAACCACCCCAGGTCGCACATCGTGATGATCTGCACCGGCACCGGCAGCGCGCCGATGCGCGCCATGACCGAATGGCGCCGCCGGCTGCGCAAGAGCGGCAAGTTCGAAGGCGGCAAGCTGATGCTGTTCTTCGGCGCCCGCACGCAGCAGGAGCTGCCGTATTTCGGCCCGCTGCAGTCGCTGCCCAAGGACTTCATCGACATCAACCTCGCGTTCTCGCGCACGCCGGGGCAACCCAAGCGCTACGTGCAGGACCTGATGCGCGAACGCGCCGCCGACTTGGCCGCACTGCTGAAAGACGGCAGCAGCCACTTCTACGTGTGTGGCCTCAAGAGCATGGAAGAGGGCGTGGTGCTCGCACTGCGCGACGTGGCGAAGGAAGCGGGGCTCGACTGGGACTCCGTCGGCGCTGCCCTGAAGCGCGAAGGCCGCCTGCACCTCGAAACGTACTAAGCTGCGGCGGATGAAGTTCGCCGACTTCCATGCGGGCCAGGTCATCGAGGCCGGCCCTTACGTGCTTACTGAAGCCGAGCTCCTGCAGTTCGCGCGGGCCTACGACCCGCAGTGGTTTCACACCGATGCCGATGCGGCTGCCGACAGCCCCTTCGGCGGGCTGATCGCCAGCGGCTGGCACACGTGCTCCATCGCGATGCGGCTGGTGGTCGGCGCGGCGCTCGCCGGCTCTGAGTCTTTTGCGTCGCCGGGGCTCGAGCATGTGCGCTGGCCCAACCCCGTGCGGCCCGGCGACGCGCTGCGACTGGTGGCAGACGTGATCGAGGTGCGCCGCTCCGAGAAGCGCCCCACGCTCGGCATCCTGCGCTGGCGCTGGCGGCTCTTCAACCAGCGCGAGCTGGTGGTGCTCGACGCGGAAGTCACCAGCCTGTTCAAGCTCAAGCTGGCCGACTGAGGCTTCATCAATTAAAAAGCCCGCAACGCGGGCGCTGCGGGCTTTCTTCGGCTTGGCCGCCGGGGTTACTGCTGCTTGATGTCGACAGCGCCCGAGCCTTGGGCCTTGGCGCGAGCCTTTGCGCCGGCGTTTGCCGGCTTCACGGTACCGGCGGTCGAGCCCACGGCGCCGGTTGCGCCATTCAGCGTGCTGCCAGCGGTGTTCGCCACGCCGCCCACTGCATTCGTGGCGCCGCCGACAGCGCCGGTGGCACCACCCAGTACGCCACCGACGGCATTGCCAACGCCGCCTGTCGAGTTGCCGGCCGCGTCGGTGGCGGTAGTGCCGGCATTCGTGCGGGCGCCTGCGGCCGCACCGGTGCGTGCACCGGCGCCTGCTGCGGCTCCGCCCTGTGGGGAGCCGGTGCCGGCGGCGCCCGAAGTGTTCACGTCTGCATTGACTCCCACGCCGACCCCGACGCCTTGCGCCTGGGCTGCGCCGCCGACGGCCAGGAGGCCTGCGAGCAGGGCGCCGAGGAAGATGCGGTTGTGTTGCTGTTGCTTCATGGGTGACTGTTCCTTTCGTAGCATGGTCACGATTTCAAGAACCGACCGAGGTTCGATCGATTCGGGTGCAACCATGGCCGGGCCGCCATCTGTCGCCATGTGCGCGACAGTCGCCCACGCGTGTGGGAATCGGCTGTCGGCGAAATCAGAGGCTCGTACGTTAGGCCCCGGCCCGCATCAAGGCAGCAGATGCGTGCTGAAGAATGCTGTTGTCTTGCGGTTCACGTCCGGTAACACGCCGGCGCGGTCGAAGCCAGACGGGTCGTTGAGCATGTCGCCGATCAGCCCGGTGAGTCCCGGCGGCAGCGGCGACAGCAGCGAACCGTGCCCGGCGGTGGGCATGTCGGCAATCAGTTCGCAGCGCGGCAGGCAGGCCGCCAGCACCCGGTCGCTGTGAAAGCGCGGGATCAGCCAGCGGTCTTGCCGGGCGGTGATGAGCCCCAGCGGCACGCGCGGGTTGGCCAGCGAGGCCATGTCGAAATCGGCCGACGAAGGCACGGCCGCCGCGATGGCGGCGATGCGCGGGTCGGTGTGCTCGCGCGGGGTGGCGTCGTCGAAGCGATGGCGGATGACCCACAGCGCGGCCCATTTCTTCAGGCTATCGAAAGGCCCGCCCGTCAGCCGCATGATCAGGCCGACACAGGACTGGAAGTCGTCCGCCAGGTTCGCCTCGCAATGCTGTTTGAACCCGGCCGGCGACCAGCGCCCGCCCGCGAGGCTCAGCGCCGTATGCCCGCCGGCCGACATGCCGTACATGCCGACCTTGTCGAGTTGCAGCAGCGGCGCGAAGCGCGGGTCGCGAGCCACTGCGTCGATGGCGCGCGACACCTCGGCCGGGCGCATCGACCAGCTGTCGGGACCGGGGTTGCTGTCGTCCTTGTAGTTGTCGGCCTTGTGTTCGGGCATGGCGACGATGAAGCCGGCGTCTACCAGGCTGCGCGCCAGGTCCACGTGCACCCACGGCGCGCCGCCGGAGCCGTGCGAGACGACGACCAGCCGGCCATTGCCGCGCACCGGTGCGCCCTGCGCCGCCATGTCGAGCGTGAAGCGGGCGCGCCGGGTCGGCTGGGCCGCATCTGCGGATGGATAGAACACGGTCACCGGGCCGTCATCGGCCGTGGCGGCAAGCTCCGCCATGCCCATCGAGGCTTGGGCCCATCCGGACCACAAGGCCAGCAGGAAGATGAAATGGAAACGTCGTCGCATCGAACTCCTTGTCATCGGAGGCCCATGCCCCCGGCGACCCGGACGATGCAGCGGCGCGCCGGCCGCGTCTTGCCGAAAGCCGCAAACGCGGTTTTCGGCAAGAGATTTCAGGATTCGGCCAGCTTCTGCTTGCGGAATTCGGTGGGCGTGAGGCCGGTGGCGGCCTTGAACGCGCGGTTGAACGGGCCGATGGACTGGAAGCCCGCGGTCAAGGCGATGGTCAGCACCGGCAGCTCGCGCTTCGAGGAGTCGGCCAGCGCCGCCGTGGCCTCGGCCAGCCGGAAGCCGTTGACGAAGGCGTTGAAATTGCGATGGCCCAGCCGCTGGTTGATGAGGCGGCGCAGGCGGTATTCGGGCACTGAGAGCCGCGCGGCGAGGGCCGCGATGCTCAGGTCTTCGCTGCGATAGGCGTGATCGACCGCCATGGCGTGTTGCAGGGATTCGGCGAGGCGGTCTTCGGCGGGGTCGGGGGCCGGGGGGTCGACGGGGGGCGGTTCGACCGTTGGGATAGGCGCATCCGGAACCACCGCGGCCGGAAACAGCTCCGACCCCGCCAGCCGCACCATCCGCCAGGCCACCACCGCCACGATCAGCAGCAGCATCGCCACATCAGCCGTCGCCGACAGGCTGGACAGCTGCCCGCGCGGCGAGGCCAGCCGGACGACCAGCATCCCGACGCTGTAGCCGACGCCCGTCACCACGATGAACACGCGCAGCCGGCGCCGCCCCTCCACCAGATCCGCCCGCCATTGCGAGGCTGCCGCCATCGCGGCCAGCACCGCGAACACCAGTGGCACGGCGCGCTGAACGCCCATCGTCACCGGTGCGAGCACCGAGGCGCTGCCCGCCACCACCGCGCAGTTGAGCGCGGCCACCGCGGCCACCACGAGCCAAGCGGCAACGTGCACGGGCCGCGGCCTGAAGTCATCGTTGAACAGTGCCTGCACGAACACCCAGAACAGCACTGCATTGCCGACCGCCACGGCGACGAACGGCGACTGCCACACGCGCGGCACGAGCGATTCGAAGGCCGGCGCGGAGCCGATGACCTGGATGCACAGGCCCAGCGTCAGCAGCACGCCGGCGTGCGCGACCGGCAGGCGAGGGCGGTCGCGGCCGAGGACCAGCGCGAGCACGAGCAGCAAGGCCAGCAGCACGCCGCGCAGGGCGGCGTCGAGCAGGGTTGTCGGGGCGGGCGTCATGGTGCGGCCCGATTCTCACCTCAGTGTCGTGACAACCGACGGGCGTTCCGGCCCCGCAAGACCCTTCGGCACGCCATGACAAACATATGCAACTCATAATGTTGCATGAAACGAGACAGCAAGCTTTCAGCCGTTCTCCACGTGCTCCTGCACATGGCCGAGATGAACGACCCCGTCACGTCCGAGTCGCTCGCGGCCGCGATGCACACCAACCCGGTCGTCGTGCGCCGCCTCATGGCCGGCCTGCGGCAGGCGGGGTTCGTCAGCTCGGCCAAGGGCCATGGCGGCGGCTGGGTGCTGTCGTGCTCGCTGGCGGCGGTGACGCTGGGCGACATCCACAACGCCGTCGGCGCGCCCGCGCTGCTGGCAATGGGCAATCGCACCGAGAGCCCGGGCTGCATCGTCGAGCAGGCCGTGAACGCGGCGCTCGACGGAGCGTGCGACGAGGCCGAGGCGCTGCTGCTCAGGCGTTTCAACAGCATCACGCTGGCCGATCTTTCCAGGGACTTCCACCGCCGCATGACGGGCGGCGGCTTTACATCGAAGGACATTGAACATGCGCTATGACGCTCTTGTCGTGGGCGGCAGCTTTGCCGGCCTTTCCGCTGCCATGCAGCTGGCTCGCGCACGAAGGAACGTGTGCGTCGTCGATGCGGGCGCGCCGCGCAACCGCTTTGCCGCGGCGTCGCACGGTTTCTTCGGGCAGGACGGCGTGCCGCCCTTGAAGATGATTGCCGACGCGCGCGACAAGCTGCTTGCGTATCCGTCCGTCAAGTTCGTCAGCGGCAGTGCGGTGGCCGCGAGCGCCGATGGTGTCGAGGGATTCACGCTGTCACTGGACAACGGCGAGCAGGTCTCGACCCGCAAGCTGCTCCTGGCGTACGGCATTCAGGACGGCCTGCCCGGCATCGCCGGCATCAGCGAGCGCTGGGGCAAGAGCGTGTTGCACTGCCCCTATTGCCACGGCTACGAGTTCAGCGGGCGTCCACTGGGCGTGCTGTTCCACAGCGGGCATCCGCCGGACCATTCGCTGCTGATCAACGAGTGGGGCCCGACCACGGTCTTCCTGAATGGCGGCGACGGACCTGATGCCGAGACGCGCGCGAGGCTGCAGTCGCGCGGCGTGGTGATCGAACCGGGGCGCATCGTGGGCCTGGAAGGCGCGGCGCCTCAGCTTGCCGGCGTGCGCATCGACGATGGCAGGCTCGTGCCGATCGAGGCGCTGTACGTGGTGCCGCACACGCGTCCGTCCAGCCCGCTGGCCGAACAGCTCGGCTGCGCCTTCGACGACGGCCCCTTCGGCCCGGTGCTGCGCGTCGACGGCATGAAGATGACGACGGTGCCCGACGTCTACGCGGCGGGCGACCTCTCTATGAAATTCACCAATGCCACGCTGGCCTCGGCGGACGGCCTGATGGCCGGCGTGTCGCTGCATCGGTCGCTGGTGTTCGACGCATGAGCGAACTTTTTTCCCGGATCCGGGAAAAGTGGCTCAAGATCACCCTATAATCTGAGGCTTCACGCGGGAATAGCTCAGTTGGTAGAGCGCAACCTTGCCAAGGTTGAGGTCGAGAGTTCGAGACTCTTTTCCCGCTCCACATTGCAGAAAAAGGCCACCTCATCGGGTGGCCTTTTTCATTGGTGCCTCAGGTCAACCCCTGGCCGCCAACACCGTCCCCCGGCTCTCCCCAAACCCGATGCGCGCATGCCCCGGCTTCTCGCACCAGCCGCGCAGCAGCACCGCATCGCCGTCTTCCAGAAAACCGCGTTGCTCGCCATTGGTCAGCGTCACCGGGCTTTGCGCGGCGCGCGTCAGTTCGATGATTGCGCCGGCTTCACCTGCACCGGGCCCGGAGATCGTGCCGCTGCCGAACAGGTCGCCCGGGTTCAGGCTGCAACCGCCCATCGTGTGGTGCGTCACCATCTGCGCGACGCTCCAGTACTGGTGCCTGAAGCTCGTGGACGACAGGCGCGACGGTCCGGTCTTCTCCTTGCGCGCCTTCTCGCTTTCGAGCCAGACCTCCAGGCGGATGTCGAGCGCACCGCTCTCGCGATTCTTCGCGTTCTCCAGGTACGCGAGCGGTTGGGGCTCGCTCGCTGGCCGCGTCCACGCCTGCCGGTAGGGCACGAGCGCTTCCATCGTCACGATCCATGGCGAGATCGTGGTTGCGAAGTTCTTCGCGAGGAAGGGACCGAGTGGCGCCATCTCCCAGAACTGGATGTCGCGCGCAGACCAGTCGTTCAGCAGGCAGATGCCGAAGATGTGTTCTTCCGCATGTTCGAGCGCAATGGGCTCGCCCTGCGCATTGCCCGTGCCGATCCACACGCCTAGCTCCAGCTCGTAGTCGAGCCGCGCGCAGGCCTGATACGTCGGCGCCTTCGCGCCCGGCGCCATCGCCTGCCCCATCGGCCGGTGAAAGCGCTGGCCGCTCACGCCGATGGTCGACACGCGCCCGTGGTACGCGGTCGGAATCCAGCGGAAGTTGGGCGTCACGTCGCCTTCGGGGTTGAACAGGCGTGTGATGTTCAGCGCATGGTCGATCGAGGTGTAGAAGTCGGTGTAGTCGCCGATGCGTGCAGGCACCGTGTATTCGACTTCGGCCTGCGGCACCAGGCATTCGCGCACGGCCTGTACCGTGGCGACGGGTGCGTCGTTCTTCAGCAGGTCGAAGAGCGCGTGCCGCAGCGCCTTCCACGCGGCGCCGCCGAGCGCGAAGAAGTCGTTCAGCGCGGGCAGCGCGGCCGCTCGCGCCGCATCGAGTGCAAGACCGTCGAGCTGTTGCTGGGCGGCCAGCGCCGCAAGGTCCAGCACCTGGTCGCCGATGGCGACGCCGCCGCGAAACGCCTCGCTGCTGCCCGCGCGGCGAAACACCGCATGCGGCAGATTCTGGATCGGAAAGTCGCTGTTCGCTGCATTGGCCGATTCGACCCAGCTGCGCGCGTTGGCGTCGTGCGTGTGGTTGAGTGCACTCATGGTGAAGAGGCCCTCACACCGAAGCCATCAGCGCGTCGTCGAAGATCGCGACCGCGCGCGTCCACCCCGCCGACGCGCCGCGGATCTTGTGCGGAAAGCAGCTGATGAAGAAGCCCGTGGGCGGCAGCACTTCGAGGTTGTGCAGCTTCTCGATGTGGCAGTAGCCGATGTCGCGGCCGGCCTTGTGGCCTTCCCAGATCAGCGAGGCGTCATGCGTCTCGCCGTACTTCTTCGCGGTGTGCACGAAGGGCGCGTCCCAGCTCCATGCGTCGGTGCCGGTGAGGCGCACGCCGCGCTCAAGCAGGTACATCGTCGCCTCGTAGCCCATGCCCGCGCCGGCCGACACGTAGTCGGGGTTGCCGTAGCGCGAGCCGGCGCGCGTGTTGACCACCACGATCTCCAGCGGACTCAGCGTGTGGCCGATGCGCTTCAACTCGGCCTCGACGTCGTCGGCCGTCACCACATAGCCGTCGGCGAAGTGGCGAAAGTCGAGCTTCACGCCCGGCTGGAAGCACCATTCGAGCGGCACGTCATGGATCGCGATGGCGGGCTTCTTCTCGCCCAGCGCCTTGTCCATGGTCGAGTGGAAGTGATAGGGCGCATCGAGGTGCGTGCCGTTGTGCGTCGACAGCTGCACCAGCTCCACCGCCCAGCCTTCGCCGTCGGGCAGGTCTTCGCGCTGAAGGCCGGGAAAGAAGGGCTCGATCTGCTCGTAGGTCTGCTCGTGCGTGAAGTACTGGATCTTCGGTGCGAAGGCCGGCGGGTCGGAGAGCACGTCGTTTTCGAGAAAGATCGAGAGGTCGACGAATTTGCGTGGCATGGCGGGGCTCCTTGTGGGGTGTTCGTGTTGGAAGAAAAGGAAGAGAGGGAAAGAGAAGAGGAAGGAATCAGGGCTGCTGCCAGCGCAGCAGGCGTTTCTCGGCAAAGGCCAGCAGCGCGTTGCTCACGAAGCCGATGAGCCCAAGCAGCACGATGCCGGCGAACAGGTCGCTCGCGCGAAAGGCGCGCGCGGCCAGCAGAATGGCCTGGCCCAGGCCGCTTTGCGAGGCGATCATTTCGCCCACCACCGCGACGATCAGCGCAATGGTCAGCGCGAGCCGCATGCCGGCCAGGATGTCGGGCATCGCATTGGGCAGGCCCATCTTCCAGATGTACGCCGCGCGCGACATCTGCAGGCAGCGCGCCACTTCCGACAGGCGCGGCTCCACCGCCGCGAAGCCGTGCACCGTTGCCAGCAGCACCGGCCACATCGCGCCGAAGGCGACCACGAAGAGCACCATGCCGGGGTTCAGCCCGAAGATCGAAATCGCCAGCGGCAGAAGCGCCGAGGCGGGCAGGGGGCGAATGAACTCCAGCGTCGGCTGCACCCACGCACGCACCGAGGGCGACACGCCGATGGCCGCGCCCAGCAGCACGCCGAAGAGCGAAGCGAGCAGCCAGCCCTCGATCATCCGGCCCACAGTAGCCTGCGTGAAGCCGAGCAGTTCGCCGTTGCCGCCTTCGCCGGAGAGGTTGAGTCCTTCGAGCAGGCTGGAGAAGGTAGCCTGCGGCGTCGGCAGGAACACGCGGCTGACCCAGCCCGCGTTGCTCGCGACCCACCACAGCGCGAGCAGCGCGAGCAACACGCCCAGCGAGCCGAGCCAGTTCAGGCCGGTGCGATTGTTGTTGTTGCCGCTCATGACGGCACCCCCATGCGCCGCGACACCACGCGCTGCAACAGCAGCATGCCCGCGTTGACCGCAAAGCCCACCACCCCGATCCAGCCCAGCCAGGCGAGCATCAGCGCGGGGTCGAAGCTCTGCTGCGCGATCATCATCGCGTAGCCCATGCCATTCGGGTTGGCGGCGATCTCCACCGTCACGGCCACCACCAGCGCCACCGCCACGCCCAGCCGCAGCGCGACGAACAGGCGCGGCACGATGGCCGGCAGCACGATCTTGAAGGCCCGCTCACGCGCCGACAGGCCCAGCACGCGGCTGACTTCGAGCAGCCGTGGCTCGATCTGCTGCACCGCCGACTGCACCAGCACCAGCAGCGGCCAGAAGGTGGCGAAGGCGACGATGGCCAGTTCCATGCGCACGCCGAAGCCGAAGGTCAGCATCGCGAGCGGAATCAGCGCGACCGAAGGCACCGGGCGCAGCACCTCGATGGAGACGGAGCCGAGCTGCGCCGCGCGGCGCGAGAGTCCGAGCACCAGGCCCAATGCGATGCCGAGCACAGCGCCCAGCAGCAAACCAAGTGCCGCGGTGCCGAGCGTGAAGCCGGTGGCCTGCCAGAGCGAGCCGTCCATGGCCGCGCCGACGAATGCCTTGGCCGCAGCACTCGGTGGCGCGAGCGCATCGCTGCCCAGCGCGGCTGCACGTCGCGCGTACCACTCGAAGGCTCCGACGAGCACCACCGGAAACACCCACGGCCGCAGCCAGCGGAAGAGGCGGTTCTCAGTCATGGCCCTGCTCGATGAAGGCGAACAGTTCACGCCGCAACTGCAGGTACTCAGGATGCTCCTTCGTCGTAAGCTGGTCGCGCGGCCGGGGGATCTTCACGTCGATCATCCGCGCGAGACTCGGCCGCCCCGGCCCCGGGTTGGCCTGCAACGCGATCACGCGGTCACCGAGGTAGATGGCCTCTTCCAGGTCGTGCGTGACGAACAGCACCGTGAGCCCGTCATCGCGCACCAGTCGCGCGAGCTCGTCCTGCAGGCTCTGCCGCGTGAGCGCGTCGAGCGCGCCGAAAGGCTCGTCCATCATCATCAGCTCGGGCTTCTGCGCGAGGCAGCGTGCAATCTGCGCGCGCTGCTGCATGCCGCCCGACAGCTGCACCGGAAACTTCTGCGCATGCTTCGCGAGGCCGACCTTGCCGAGCACGTCGGCGATGCGCGGCGCGCGCTCGGCGGCGGGCACGCCGGCCGCTTCCAACGCGAGGCTCACATTGCCTTCCACCGTGCGCCAGGGCAGCAGCGCGCGGCCGTAGTCCTGGAACACGAAAGCGACTTCGCGCGAAGGCTCGGTCATCTTCACGCCGTTGCGCCGCACCTCGCCCGCGCTCGCAGTGACGAGCCCGCTGGCCGCGCGCAGCAGCGTGGTCTTGCCGCAGCCGCTGGGGCCGACGATGCAGACGAACTCGCCGCGCGCCAAGTCGAACGAGGTGGGCGACAGAATCTCGCGCCCGCCGAGGCGGATGGTCACGCCGTCGAAGCGCAGGAAGGGAGTGGCTTGCATCGTGGGGCTGGCCGGCGAATGAAAGGCGCTCGCCGACAGCGCGGCGCGTGCGGTGATGGGGGCAGGCGCTGAGATCACTTCGCCACCAGCTTCGCAACGTCGATGCTCGTCTTGAGCATGTCTTGCTCTTTCATCAGCCCGGTCCAGTAGGCGAGCTGCTTTTCCGTCACCACGGGGCCGGGCGGCGAGATCTGCACCTTGGCCAGCACTTCGGGCGGCAGCTTGATGTATTTGCCGATGGCAGCGCGCACCTTGGCGTCGTTCTTCGGCTGCTGCATGAACGCGCCAGACTCGACCAGTGCTTCGCGAAAGGCGCGTGCCGCCGCCGGATTCTTCGCCACCCACTCGCGCTTGGCCGCATGCACGATGGTCTGGTTGTTCTCGGGCAGGAAGGTCGAGTAGTACGAAGCCACGTAGCCCGCGCCGCTCTCGGTGATGCGGCTCATGAACGGGTCGGCCGACACCACTGCGTCGACCGAGCCGCCGCGCAGCAGGTCGGCATGCTGCGGGAATGCGGCCTCGACGAAGTTGACCTTGCGGTAGTCCACGCCGCTGTCTTTCAGCCATGCGCGGAAGGTCACGTGCAGGAAGGCGCCGAGGCCCGGCACACCGATCTTCTTGCCAATGCAGTCTTGCGGACCCTTGATGCCCGAGCCCGCGCGCGCCACCAGGCCGAAGCCGGTGATGGTCTTCGAGGTGAGGCCGCCGCCGGCCACCAGCACCAGGTCGAGCCCGCCATCCACCGCCTGCAGGAACACCGAGGGCGTGGGCCCGCCGATCTGCAGCGAGTCGGACTGCAGCGCCGCCGGGATCGTCGAGTTCAGCGGGATGAACTTGAGCTCGACCTCGAGATTGCGCTTCTTGAAGTAGCCCTCTTCGGCCGCCACGAAGACCGAGGCGAAGTCGGTCACGGCCGTGTAGCCGAACACGATCTTCGGGTTGGACTGGGCGCGCGAAGGCAGCGCGGCGGTGACCGATGCTGCGGCAAGCGCCGACAGCAGGGTGCGTCGTTTCATCATGGCTTTTGTCTCCTGGAGATGGTCTTGTTCGTGCGTGGGGTCTTGGGCCGCGGCAGCGCGGCGCGCAGGCCGCCGACGATGAAGCTCACCAGCATCGGCGCCACGGCCGGGTCGGCGCGCGTGTTCTCGCCGCGCGAGAGCCGTTCGATGCGGCTGTCGTTCAGGTGGTGCAGCAGCGAGCCCAGCGCGAACTGATAGCCCCAGGCCGCCTGGCTGCGCGTGGCATGCGGCAGCGCGACGTGCAGCGCATCGATGTACGCCTCGGCCAGCGGGTCGAAGTAGGCGCGCAGCACGCGGTCGGCTTCCTCGGTGGCGTGGTACAGCTCGCGCGCGACCAGCAGCGCGTAGTACTCGCCCTCTGAACTTGCGCGCAGCGCCAGCACGGGCGCGGTGAAGGCTTCGATGATGCGCGGCAGCGTGCGCGCGTCGTCGGGGTCGATGTTCACAGCGGCCAGCCCCGCGAGCCGCGCCTCGATGGAGTGGCCCCAGTGCTCGAAGATCGCGTGAAACAGCTCGTGCTTCTGGCCGTAGTAGTAGCCCACCAGCGCCAGCGGCACGCCGGCCTCCTCGGCGATCTGGCGGATCGTCACCACGTGGTAGCCGTGCTGCGCAAAAAGCTTCTCGGCCGCCAGCAGGATCGCCTGCTTGCGATCGGGCCGCGCAGTCGCGATGGCGACTGCGGCGGGGGGCGGCGTCGCGGCGCGCGAGGTAATGCGCCTTGCGGCAGGTGTGCGGGTGCTCATGAGGGCGTATTGAACGCTTGTACAAAAACATTGAACACGCGTACAAACCCTGAGGTCAACCCCGATTGAGCACGGTCGTTCGCAGCGCTACGCTCGTGCCATGTCCGCTCCCAACATCCCCCAGATCCGCCTCTATCAAGACTGGCTGCGCGAGACGCGCGGCCTCGTGTTCGACAGCTACGACGCCCTGTGGCGCTGGTCCGTCACCGAGCTCGATGCCTTCTGGCAGAGCATCTGGGACTACGCCCGCATCGAGTCGCCCACGCCGCACACAGCCGTGCTTGCCGAATCGCGCATGCCCGGCGCGCGCTGGTTCCCGGGCGCCCAGGTCAACTACGCACGCGAGGTGCTGCGCCATGCCGATGCGGCACACGCGGCCGGCATGCCCGCCATCGTGAGCGACAACGAACGCGGCGAAGTGCGCGAGATGTCGTGGCCCGAAATGCGCCGCCAGGTTGCGTCAGTAGCGCTCACGCTCAAGTCGCTCGGCGTGCAGCGCGGCGATCGCGTTGCGGCCTACATGCCCAACGTGCCCGAGACCATGGTGGCCTTTCTCGCGTGCTCCAGCATCGGCGGGATCTGGAGCGTGTGCGCGCCCGACATGGGCACGGCCGCAGTGGCCGACCGCTTCCGCCAGATCGAGCCCAAGGTGCTGATCGCCGTCGACGGTGTTCATTACGGCGGCAAGCCGCTCGACCGCAGCGCCGTGCTGCAGGAGCTGCGGGGCCAGCTGCCGAGCGTGCAGAAGCTGCTGCTGGTGAAGTCGCCGTACGCCGCCAGCGCAGTGCCGCATGACGTCGACTGGGCGCAGGCCATCGACCGCAACGGTGCCGAGGTCGCAGCCTTCGAGCCCGAATGGCTGCCCTTCGACCACCCGATCTGGATCGTATATTCGAGCGGCACCACCGGCCTGCCCAAGCCCATCGTGCACGGGCAGGGCGGCATCATCCTCACCATGCATGCCTGCGGCCTGCACAACGACGTGGGCGCGAGCTATGGCGCCAACAACTTCGGCGAGCGCTACCACTGGTACAGCTCCACCGGCTGGGTCATGTGGAACTCGCAGCTCTCGGGCATGGCCTTCGGCGCCACCATCTGCATCTACGACGGCAACCCGGCGGGCAGCAAGGAGAAGCCCGACTGGAGCGTGCTGTGGCGCTTCGTGGCGCGGCACAAGGTCACGTTCTTCGGCGCGGGCGCGGCCTACTTCACCAACTGCATGAAGGCCGGCCTTGTCGCGAAGGAATGCGGTGACCTGTCGCGCGTGCGGGCACTCGGCAGCACCGGCTCGCCGCTGCCCGAAGAGGTGCAGCGCTGGGGCTCCAGGCAGATTCTCGAGGCGGGTTCGAAAGAGGTGTGGTGGTGCAACATTTCCGGCGGCACCGATTTCTGCGGCGCCTTCGTCGGCGGCAACCGCGACCTGCCCGAAGTGCCGGGCCAGATGCAGTGCCGCGAACTCGGCCATGCGGTCGAGGCGTGGAACGAGCAGGGCCAGCCGGTCATCGGCGAAGTCGGCGAGCTGGTGTGCACCAAGGCCATTCCGTCGATGCCGCTCTACTTCTGGGGCGACGAAGGCAATGCGCGCTACGTGTCGAGCTACTTCGACACCTACCCCGGCGTGTGGCGCCACGGCGACTGGATCAGGATCGGCGAGGACGGTGGCTGCATCATCTACGGCCGCAGCGACGCCACCATCAACCGCCAGGGCCTGCGCATGGGCACCAGCGAGATCTACAGCGCCGTCGAGGGCCTGCCCGAGGTACTCGACTCGATGGTGGTCGACCTCGAATACCTGGGCCGCGACAGCTACATGCCGCTGTTCGTGGTGCTGCGCCCCGGCGTGTCGCTCGACGACGCCATGCGCACGCGGCTCAACAACGCCATCAAGACTTCGCTGTCGCCGCGCTTCGTGCCCAACGACATCTTCCAGGTGGCCGAGATTCCGCGCACGCTCTCGGGCAAGAAGCAGGAGCTGCCGATCAAGAAGCTGCTGCTGGGCCAGCCTATCGAGAAGGTGGTCAACCGCGAGGCGATGGCAAACCCCGGCAGCCTGGACTGGTACGTGGCCTTTGCCGCACAGCGTGCCTCCGCAAGTGCCTCCGCATAATGGCCGCATGAAAAGACGCACCAGCCTCCTCATGTTCTCCGTCATCGCGGGCGCCTCGTTGCTGAGCGCTTGCGCAGTGCCTTCTTCGCCAGCTGCAGGCGGTGCCGCGCAGCTTCGCGTGAGCGGCACCGTCACCTACCGCGAACGCATCGCGCTCGACCCCGCGGCCGAAGTCGTGGTGCAGTTGCTCGACGTGTCGCGCATGGACGCGCCCTCGACCGTGCTTGCCGAGCAGCGCATCAAGGCCAACGGCAAGCAGGTGCCCTTTGCCTACGAGCTGAAGGTGGATGCCGCGCGCATCGACCCGCGCATGCGCTACGCCGTGTCGGCGCGCATCTCGCGCGGCGAGCAGCTGCTGTTCATCAACGACACGCAGTATTCCGTGCTCACGCAAGGCGGCGCCACCAGCGCCGACCTGGTGCTGGTGCGCGTCGCCCAGGCTCCGCGCTAGGAAGTCATCAGCTCGTAGAGCACCATGCGCGTCTGCCGGCCGCGCAGTTCCGCCTGTTCCTCGATGCGCCGCGTGTGAAGCCGGCCGCCGAGCCCGGCGAAGGTGGTTTCCGACATCAGCGTCTGCGTGCCGAGCTGCTTGTTGAAGCCCTCGATGCGGCTCGCCACGTTGATCACGTCGCCGAACGCCGTGTACGACAGCCGGTCGTTCGAGCCCAGCACCCCCGCGATCACCGTGCCTGTGTGGATGCCCACGCGCGTGCGGAACTCGGGCAGGCCCTGTGCCGCCCACTTGCGGTTGAGATCGTCCATCTCCACGTGCAGCTCCAGCGCGGCCAGGCAGGCCTTGTATTCCGCGTCCTTCAGGTCGGAGGGCGCGCCCCACAGCACCATGATGCCGTCGCCGATGAACTTGTCGACCACGCCGCCGTGCCGCGCGAACACGCCCGTCGCCAGGTTGAAGTACTCGGTCAGCATGACCACCAGCACGTCGGTGTCGAGCGACTCCGAGATCGAGGTGAAGCCCTCCACGTCGGTGAACATCACCGTCACGCGCCGCGGTGAGCCGCTGGGTGCGAGCGTGTGGCCCGCGTCGATCAGCTGGTTGATCACGTCCACCGGCACGAACTTGCTGAAGGCCTTCAGGCTGCGCGCCGAGTCGTCCAGGGCCTGGTCGAGGTGCTGGATCTCGAGCACCCGGCTCGGTTCGCGCGGCAGGTTGTCCAGCTCCAGCAGGCCGATGCGGCGCGCGATGTGCGAGAGGTTCTCCACCGGCGCAGTCACCAGCTTCGACAGCTTCAGCGACATGAACAACGCCATCGCCAGGAAGACCAGTGCCAGCGCCAGGCCCCACAGCACCGCGCGGTGCAGGTCGCCCAGCAGCATGTCTTCGGGCACCCAGCTCACCAGTTGCCAGCCGGTGCTGGGAATGCGCGAGGCCTGCACCAGATAGCGGCGGCCTTCGTGGGTGAAGGAAAACTCGGTGTCGGTGCCGCCGCCCGCCGTGCCGTCGGCCACCATGTGCGCATGCAATGCACCGAGCACGCCGCTGGGCGGCTGCAGCTCGTGCAGCACGCCCGGCATGTCGCTGCGCGCGAGCACGCGGAAGTCGGCGCTCAGCAGCGCGCTGTCGCCGTAGCCGTCGCTGCTGAACTGGCGCACGAATTCCGACAGCCGCCCGAGCGACACGTCGCCCGCCACCACCAGCGCCTGCGCGCTGCTGTCGGCGTAGCGGCGCTTGCTGGGCAGTGCGTAGGTCACGCCAAGCTCCTGCGCGGCTGCGAACACGTACGGCTGCGTCCAGATGGGCCCCTGTGCCTTGCATGCCTGCACGTACCAGCTGCGCTGCGTCGGGTTGTAGTTGCTGCGGAACGACTCGAGGCGCTGCGTGGCATAGCGCTGCTGCACGTCGGCCTCGGCATCCAGCGGCAGCTTGTACTGCCAG
Source organism: Variovorax sp. OV084 (assembly GCF_900111625.1). Lineage (NCBI taxonomy): Bacteria > Pseudomonadati > Pseudomonadota > Betaproteobacteria > Burkholderiales > Comamonadaceae > Variovorax > Variovorax sp. OV084. The sequence goes on from NZ_FOII01000003.1 coordinate 517,721, forward strand.
GTCTCGGTGGTGGAGTCTGCGCCGCGCTCGATGTAGCGCGTGGCCGGCACCGGGTAGCGCAGCGCCATCAGCATCTGGCCCTTCTCGTTGCTGACGTAGATGCTGTCGAGCTCGGGCGACTGCTGCAGCAGCGTCCAGAGCAGCTCCGCCGTTCTTTCGGAGTGCTCGCCCGCGGGCTGCAGGCTGGGGGCGGTGCCCACCGCGTTGATGACCGACTCGGCTTTCTGCAGAAAGGCCAGCACCTTGTCTTCGGTGCGGTCATGGTTGGCCTTGTGCGCGGACACGCCGATGCGCGACACCAGCCGCTGCGAGCCCCAGTAGCCGAGCGACACCAGCAGCAGCGACTGGGCCAGCGCCACCACGCTGACGATGGTGCCCACGTCCACCCGGAAGCGGCGCGAGCGCCCGGCCGGTGCCGGTTGTGTGACAGATTTTTCGACCGACGGCTTTCCAGCCACTTCCGGATTCCCGGAAGAGTTCTTGTTGTTCATACAGCTCCCTGACGACCACTCGAATGCACCCGCTGCAGCGAAGCCGCGGGCCGACCTTCGGTGATCCACGGCCTCGATCGTTGGTGTCGGGGATCCTGGTGGCGCCGGAGGCGGGCGCGATTTTCGCTCGACTTCGGCTGTCCGTGCGGTACTGAACAGCGCCGCGGTGGCTCAGGCCTGTCTAGACCGGAGTCGTGGAAGCGCGTGGGAGCGGCCCTTCAGCGCGCGTCGTGAAAGATGATGCCCAGCGTATGCCGCCGCCCCGAACGCACGCGGCTCACGCCGTGGCGCATCGTCACGCGGTAGCTGCCGCGCGTGCCGGCCACCGGCCGCTGGTTGACCGCGAAGATCACCGCCTCGCCCTGCGCGAGCGATACCACCTCGGCGCGCGACTGCATGCGCGGGCGCTGCTCGGTCAGCACGAACTCGCCGCCGGTGAAGTCTTCGCCCGGCTTGCTCAGCAGCACCGTGAGCTGCAGCGGAAACTGCAGGTCGCCGTACAGATCCTGGTGCAGGCAGTTGTAGTCGCCCTCGTCGTAGCGCAGCAGCAGCGGGGTGGGGCGCAACTGGCCCGCCGCGTGGCAGCGCGCGAGATACGCGGTGTGGTCCGGCGGATAGTCGGCCGGCTGGCCCATCGCCGCGGCCCACGCATTGGCCAGCGGCGCGAGGCGTTCGTACAGCGCGCTGCGGTATGCCGCGAGCCTGGGCGGCAGCGGGTTTGCAAAGTATTGGTACTCGCCTCGTCCGAAGCCGTGGCGCTGCATCACCACGCGGCTGCGAAAGCGGTGGCCTTCGTCGTACATGGCGGTGAGCGCGGCGCATTCCTCGGGAGTGAACAGCTGGCCGATGACGGCGCAGCCGCGGGCGGCGAGGTCCGCTTCGATGCGGGGCCAGTCGAGCGAATCGATGCGGGAAGGCTTTCTTGTCATGCGCCCAGTGTCCCGCCTGCGAACCATCGAGGCTCGCCGTTTCCGGACGCGGGTTTCGATTCGCTCGGCATCACGCTGCGCTAGCGGCGCGTCAACCCTGCCGGGCCTGCTCCAGCAGCCAGTCGCTGAAGAACTTCAGCAGCGGCCGCTGATCGGCCCGCTCCGGCGTCACGAGGTAGTAATTGCGCTCGCCCGAAAGGGGCCGAGCGCACGCCACCACCAGCTCGCCGCGTGCCAGTTCGTCAGCCACCAGCATCGTCGGCATCAGCGCCACGCCGAGCCCGTGCGACGCGGCCGCGGCCAGTATCGAGAACAGCTCGTAGCGCGGACCACCGCGCGCGTTGGGCGCGTCGATCTGCTGCGCGTCGAACCACTGGCGCCAGCCGTCGGGCCGCGTGCTTTGCTGCAGCAGCGGCATCTTCGCGATGGCGGCCGGCGTCACGGCCTTGCCGCGTGGGAGCAGCGACGGGCTGCACACCGGCACCACGTCTTCGTGCATCAGCAGCAGCGCGCGCGTACCGGCCCAGTTCTCTACCTGCGCGGGCGTGCCGGCGTACAGCGCGGCGTCGAACTCGGCGTCGGCAAACAGAAAGGGACGGGTGCGCGTCTCGATGTGCACAACCACGTCGGGCTGCAGCGCCGCGAAGCCCTTCAGGCGCGGCATCAGCCAGCGGGTGGCGAAGGTGGGCACGGCCGCCAGCGAGAGCGAGCCGCCTTCGCCCTGGTGGGCCATTGCGTCGAGCGTGTCGCGCTCCATCGCTTCCAGCCGCTTGGTGATCTGCCGCGCGTAGGCCGCGCCGCTGGCCGTGAGCGCTACCCCGTGCCGCGTGCGGCGGAACAGCGCCACGCCGAGGAAGGCTTCGAGCGTGCCGATCCGGCGCGACACGGCGCTTTGGGTGAGCGCCAGTTCCTGCGCAGCGCGGGTGTAGCTCTCGTGGCGCGCGGCGGCGTCGAAGCACACGAGGGTTTGCAGGGGTGGGATCTTGCGGCGCATGTATGCCTCGGGTGTATGTATGAAACCCTGGCCTCACCAATGAAGAGGCCGATCGAACATCTTGCAAGACATTCTACGAACGCATATCTGGGTGCGGAATCATCGTTTGCGTCATGCCCCCCGCATGGCTAGCATCGGCCCCATTCCCCCTCTTTTCACCTTTCCCCTAATTTCCGGAGACAGCCACATGGCCGCCAAAGCGCAATTCCACTGGGACGACCCCCTTCTTCTCGACCAGCAACTGACCGACGAAGAACGCATGATCCGCGACGCGGCCAATGCCTACTGCCAGGAGCGCCTTGCGCCCCGCGTCATCGAAGGCTTCCGCACCGGCGAAACCGACCCCGCCATCTTTCGCGAAATGGGCGCGCTCGGCCTGCTGGGCCCGACGATCCCCGAGCAGTACGGTGGCCCCGGCCTCAACTACGTGGCTTACGGCCTGATCGCCCGTGAAGTCGAGCGCGTCGACTCGGGCTACCGCTCGATGGCCAGCGTGCAGAGTTCGCTGGTAATGGTGCCGATCTTCGAATTCGGCACCGAAGCGCAAAAGCAGAAGTTCCTGCCCAAGCTCGCCACCGGCGAATGGATCGGCTGCTTCGGCCTGACCGAGCCCGACCATGGCTCCGACCCCGGCAGCATGGCCACGCGTGCCAAGAAGGTGCCGGGCGGCTACTCGCTCAGCGGCTCGAAGATGTGGATCAGCAACTCGCCCATCGCCGACGTGTTCGTGGTGTGGGCCAAGGAAGTCAGCGAAAGCGGCACGGTCGGCCCCATCCGCGGTTTCGTGCTCGAGAAGGGCATGAAGGGCCTGTCGGCTCCGGCGATCCACGGCAAGGTCGGCCTGCGCGCCAGCATCACCGGCGAGATCGTGATGGACGGCGTGTTCTGCCCCGAAGAAAACGCCTTCCCCGAAGTGCAGGGCCTCAAAGGCCCGTTCACCTGCCTGAACAGCGCCCGCTACGGCATCTCGTGGGGCGCGATCGGCGCCGCCGAAGACTGCTGGCATCGCGCCCGCCAGTACACGCTGGACCGCAAGCAGTTCGGTCGCCCGCTCGCCGCCAACCAGCTCATCCAGAAGAAGCTGGCCGACATGCAGACCGAGATCACGCTGGGCCTGCAAGGCAGCCTGCGCCTGGGCCGCATGAAGGACGAAGGCATCGCCGCGGTGGAAATCACCTCGATCATGAAGCGCAACAACTGCGGCAAGTCGCTCGACATCGCCCGCATGGCGCGCGACATGATGGGCGGCAACGGCATCAGCGACGAATTCGGCGTGGCCCGCCACCTGGTGAACCTGGAAGTGGTCAACACCTACGAAGGCACGCACGACATCCACGCGCTCATCCTGGGCCGCGCCATCACCGGCATTGCAGCTTTCGCCAACTGAGCCGCATGACCAAGCCCGCAGCACTCGACGGCATCAGGGTCCTCGATCTGTCCCGCGTGCTCGCGGGCCCGTGGTGCACGCAGATCCTGGCGGACCTGGGCGCCGACGTCGTCAAGATCGAGCGCCCCGGCGTCGGCGACGACACGCGCACCTGGGGTCCGCCCTTCATCAAGGACGCGAACGGCAACGACACCGACCAGGCCAGCTACTTCACGTCCTGCAACCGCAACAAGCGTTCGGTCACGGTCGACATGGCCACGCCCGACGGGCAGGCGCTGCTCAGGCAAATGGCGGCGCAGGCCGACATCGTGGTGGAGAACTTCAAGACCGGTGGCCTCAAGCAATACGGCCTCGACCACGAGAGCCTGCGCGCGGCCAACCCGCGCCTCATCTACTGCAGCGTGACCGGCTTCGGCCACGACGGCCCTTATGCCGAGCGCGCGGGCTACGACCTGATGATCCAGGCCATGACCGGCATGATGAGCATCACCGGTCGTCCTGATGACGTACCCGGTGGTGGCCCGTTGCGCGTGGGCGTGGCGCTCACGGACCTGTTCACCGGCGTCTACGCCAGCACCGCCATCCTCGCGGCGCTGCAGGTGCGCGACCGCACCGGCGAAGGCCAGCACATCGACATGGCGCTGCTCGACGTGGGCATGGCCATCCTCGCCAACCAGGCGAGCGCGTTCCTCAACACCGGCAAGGCGCCCGAACGCCAGGGCAACACGCACCCGAGCCTCGCGCCGTATCAGGACTTTCCGACGCAAGACGGCTCGATGCTGCTGGCCATCGGCAACAACGGGCAGTTCGCGCGCTTCTGCGAAGCAGCGGGCCATCCGGAATGGGCGACCGACGCGCGCTTTGCCACCAACACACTGCGCGTGAAGCACCGTCTGGTGCTGATCCCGATGATGGAAGAACTCACGCGCACCCGCACCACGGCCGCGTGGGTCACGCTGCTCGAAGACAAGGCCGTGCCCTGCGGCCCGATCAACGACATTGCCCAGGCCTTCGATGACGCGCAAGTCAAGGCGCGCGGCCTTGCGGTCACGCTGCCGCGCGATGCGGGCGACGGCATCGCCAGCATCACGGGCGTGGCGAGCCCGCTGCGGCTGACGGCCACGCCGCCCGTGCTGCGCCACGCACCACCGGCGCTGGGTCAGCACACGCAGGAAGTGCTGGCGGAAATGGGCATCGACTCCGCCCGCTTCGACGCCCTGCGATCGGCCGGCGTGGTTTGACCACCAGGCAGCCATGACGAGCCCGATGCGCACGCCACCGTTCTCGGTGCTGCGCATCGACCACATCGTGCTGCGCGTGAAGGACATCGAACGCGCCATCACGTTCTACCGCGACGTGTTGGGCTGCGCCATCGAGAAGCGCCGCGACGACCTGGGGCTCGTGCACCTGCGCGCCGGCGCGAGCCTGATCGATCTGGTCACGCCCGATGGCCCACTGGGCAGGCAGGGCGGGGCGCTTGCCGGCGTGGAAGGCCGCAACGTCGATCACATCTGCCTGCGCATCGAGCCTTTCGACGAAGCCGCCATTCGCGCGCTGATGGCTGCCCACGGCGTAGCGGTGAACGGCGAGGTGCAGAACAACTTCGGCGCCGAGGGCAATGGCCCCTCGATCTACATCGCCGACCCCGACGGCAACACCGTCGAGCTCAAGGGCGCTCCTCGCTGACCTGCGGCTCGACGGAGCGGCCGCTTTGTACGCCAGTGTGTCTGGCCGCCCGCCGCACACACGGGCATGCAAAAGTGCGCCCCGCTCGACACATCGCGGATACAGCCCGCCGATTCAATCCATGCATCGCCATTCCGGCGAGCCTGAAAGGAATTCCCATGAGCTCCACCACCGCAAAGATCCTCTACACCGGCAAGACCCACACCACCGGCGGGCGCGACGGCGCATCGCGCAGCGACGACGGGCGCCTCGATATCCGGCTTTCGTCGCCCGGCACCTCTGGCGCGGGCACCAACCCCGAGCAGCTGTTCGCCGCGGGCTGGTCGGCCTGCTTCATCGGCGCGATGGGCAAGGCGGCCGGCGCGATGAAGATCAAGCTGCCCGCCGACCTGGCCGTCGATGCCGAGGTCGACCTGGCCAACGAAGACGGCCAGTACTTCCTGCGCGCGCGCCTGAACGTGAGCCTGCCGGGCCTCGAGCGCGAAACCGCCCGCGCTGTGGTCGACGCCGCGCACCAGACCTGCCCGTACTCCAAGCTCACGCGCGGCAACATCGACGTCGAGCTCAACCTGGTCTGAGCGCCGCAGCCTCAGCCAGCCCGCCCGATGGTCGCCACGCCGAACACGATCACGCCCAACACCAGGTTCACCATCACCAGCTTGCGCACGGTGTTGAGCCGCGCGGCCGCCACCGGCCAGGCGCTTTCTTCCACCGCGCGCCGCATTGCCTTGAACACCGAGGCGCGGATGTAGACGTAGATGGCGGCCATCACGATCGCGATGCTCATCATCGCCTCGATGCGCCAGTGCAGGCCGCGGAAGCCGCCCGTCGAGAGGATCATCGCCACGCCGGTCACGAACAGCAGCGTGACCGACGCGTCCACCCCCACGAAGAAGCGCCGCAGCGTCGCGGCCATCATGCGCAGGCGCAGCGGCGGCTCCAGCGTGGCGACGGCGGAAGGGCGCACCGCGAAGTGCATGGTCGCCATGCCGCCGACCCAGAAGGCGGCGCAGAGCAGGTGGATGAAAAGCGGAATGGCGTACGACATGGGGCCCGATCAGAACACCGAAAGGGCGAGGCGCGCAATGTCGTGCCTCATGCCGCGGTGCTTCGTGCGCGCGAGGCGGCGCGCTTCTCCGCTTTCTCCGGCTTCTCCTTGCCGGCAGCCAGATCGGCATAACGCCGCATGTCCGCCACCACGCACCGCAGCAATTCGGCAGCGGCCGGCGACAGCATGCGCCCGTGCCGCGACACGATGTGCGAGCGGCCCTGCGACAGCAGCGGGTTCTTCATCGGCAGCTCGACCAGTTCGGGGTTGGTGGCGTTCGGCGTGAGCGAGATGCGCGTGCCCAGCGCATAGCCCAGCCCGGCCGACACGAAGTGGCCGAGCGCGCTGAACGAGGTGGTGGTCAGCAGCGATGGCAGTCGCACGCCTTCGCTGACCTCGGCCGCCTCGATGTGCTGGCGCACGCCGAAGTTGCGATGCAGCGTGGCGCCCGGGTAGGGCAGCAGGTCGGCCAGCTTCAGCGGACGGCCCAGCTGCGCGAGCGGGTGCGTGGCCAGCACCAGCGCCTGGATCGGCTGCGAGTGAGACTGGTGGGAGGTGAGCCTGTCGTCCTTCGGCGGCTGGAACAGCATGCCGATGTGGGCGCGTTCCTCGACCACGCGCTGCACGATCTCGTCGGTGCTCGCCACGTCGAGGTCGATGGTGATCTTCGGGTGCGTGGTCATGAAGTCTCGCAGGCTGTGGCGCATGAGCCAGTCGACGTACCCCTCGCCGGCCACGACGTCGATGTGGCCGCGCTCGATCTTGCGGATGCTGTCCATCTGCGCCATCAGGTGCTGCTTCTGGCTGTTCTGGCGCCGCACGTAGCCAGCCAGCATCTCGCCCGCGTCGGTGGGCACCACGCCGCGGCCGTGGCGCTCCAGCAGCGGCACGCCGCACTCCTGTTCGAGGATGCCGATGGCGCGGCTCACGGCCGAAGGGTCCATGTCGAGCACGTCGGCGGCGCCGCGCACCGAGCCGCTGTCGAGCACCTGCATGAAGTAGCGCACGCGGCGCGTGTCGAGCTTGTCGTCCATGGCCCGGTCTCCTGAAGTTCGTGGCGAGTGTTGCATTCAATGCATCGAATATCCCGATTTACGGTCATTGATGCAATAGACCTGCAAGCCGAAACTCGCCGGCACCCCGCAGGTACTGCGCCACGAAAAGACGCCCCACCCATGACCTCTGCCGCCTCCGTCCTTGCCGCTGCCGCGCCCTCCAGCGCCTCCGGAAAACTCAAGCTCGCGCTCGTCACCCTCGCCATCGTGGCTGTGGCCGAGCTCATCGGCCCGGTGCAGTTCAGCGTCGGCCCGGGCAAGGTGGCGCTGCTGCCGATGCTGTGGGCGCTGCTGATCGCAGCCGCTTGGGGCATCGCGCACAGCCGTGTGCCGGGCGTGGCGCGCGTGGCGACTGCCGAGCAGTCGTTTGCCGGCGGCTTGCTGAATGCGGGCCTGCTGCTGTTCGTGGTGAAGCTGGGCCTCACGGTCGGTGCCGCGCTGCCGCAGGTCAAGCAGGCCGGCTGGGCGCTGCTGTTCCAGGAGTTCGGCCATGCGCTGGGTACTCTGGCGCTGGGCCTGCCGCTGGCGCTGCTGCTGGGCATCAAGCGCGAAGCCGTGGGCGCCACCTTTTCGGTGGGCCGCGAGGGCAACCTCGTGATCATCGGAGAGAAGTACGGCATGGCCTCGCCCGAGGGCCGCGGCGTGCTGGCCGAGTACATCACCGGCACGGTGCTGGGCGCGCTCTTCATCGCGGTGCTGGCGGGCTTCATCGCCAGCCTGCACATCTTCGATCCGCGCTCGCTGGCCATGGGCGCCGGCGTGGGCTCGGGCAGCCTGATGGCCGCGGCGCTGGGCGCCATCGCCGCGCAGCAGCCGGCCGAGATGCTGCCGCAGCTCACAGCGATTGCCGCCGCATCGAACCTGCTGACTACGGTGGCCGGCTTCTACTTCACGCTGTTCCTGTCGCTGCCGCTGTGCTCGTGGCTCTACGGCAAGCTGGAGCCGGTGCTGGGCCGCTTCTCGAAGCGCGGCGCGCAGGACTCGGCAGGCACGGGCGCCGTGTCGCAGGTCAGCGTGGCGCATGGCGGTGCCTTGCCACTGCGCGACACGCTCATCGCCTGGGCGGTGGTGGGTGGCGGCGTGCTCATCGGCAATTCGCTGACCTACAAGGTGCCGATGCTGGTCTCGCTCGAAGGCATGGCTGTGGTGGTGGCGATCGCGCTGGTGGTCGAGGGCATCAAGCGCCTCATGCCGCGCCTGCCGATGGTGCTGGTGCTGTCGGTGGTGGCTACCGTGGTCGGCATTCCGGGCCTGTTCCCGTTCTCCGACGCGCTGATCGCGCTCACCGCCAAGCTCAACTTCCTTGCCTTCACGACGCCGGTGCTCGCGCTGGCCGGCTTCTCCGTCGCGAAAGATCTGCCCGTGTTCCGCCAGCTGGGCTGGCGCATCGTGGTGGTGTCGCTCACCGCCACGGCCGGTACCTTTCTCGGCGCCACGCTGATCGCCGAATTCTTCCACTGACAACCCACGAGAGAACTGCCATGTACCGCGACCCCGACATCGACGAAGACACCCGCGCCCGCATGCTGAGCTGGCGCCGCGACATCCACGCCAACCCCGAGACCGCCTTCGAGGAACACCGCACCGCCAACGTCGTCGCCAACGCGCTGATGCTGATGGGCCTGACGGTGCATCGCGGCCTGGCCGGCACTGGCGTGGTCGGTACGCTGAAGAATGGCGAGGGCCCGGGCATCGCGCTGCGCGCCGACCTCGATGCGCTCAACATGCAAGAGCTGGGCACGCAGGCGCATGCCTCCAAGTGCGCCGGCAAGATGCACGCCTGCGGCCATGACGGCCACACCGCCATGCTGCTCGGCGCGGCCGAGCACCTGTCGCGCCACAAGCCATTCAAGGGCACGGTGCACTTCGTGTTCCAGCCCGCCGAAGAGAACGAGGGCGGTGGCCGCGTGATGGTGGAAGAGGGCCTGTTCGAGCAGTTCCCGGCCGACGCCGTCTACGGCATGCACAACTTCCCGGCCCTGCCGCGCGGCCAGTTCGCGATCCGCAAGGGCACGATGACGGCCTTTCTCGACACCTTCGAGATCGTCATCACCGGCAAGGGCAGCCACGGCGCCATGCCCGAGACCGGCATCGATTCGGTGGTTGTCTCGGCCCAGCTGGTGAACGCACTGCAGACCATCGTGAGCCGCCGCACCGGCGCGACCGATTCGGCCGTGGTGAGCGTCACGCAGATCCACGGCGGCGACACCTGGAACGTGATCCCCGAGACCGTGGTGCTGCGCGGCACCGTGCGCACGCTCGACCCCGTCATTCAAGACCAGACCCAGGCCGCGATGCAGCAGATCTGCGACGGCGTTGCAGTCACGCACGGCGCCCGGGTGGCGCTCGACTACCGCCGCGGCTACCCCGGCGTGGTCAACACGCCCGCCGAGACCGACGCCGCCATCGCCGCCGCCGCCAGCCTGGTCGAGCGCGAGCAGGTGCACACCGACATCCCGCCGGCCATGGGCTCGGAAGACTTCGCCTTCATGCTGCAGAAGCGCCCGGGTGCTTACATCGGCATTGGCGCGGGCGAGGGCCCGAACGATCCGAACGTGCACAACCCGTACTACGACTTCAACGACGCCATCCTGCCGCTGGGCGCCGCCTACTGGGTGGCGCTGGTCAAACAGCAGCTGCCGGCATCAACGGACGAGAGCATGATGCGCTGATGCTCTCCGCCTTCGACATCTTCAAGATCGGCATCGGCCCGTCCAGTTCGCACACCGTCGGGCCGATGCGCGCGGCGCTGCTGTTCGCGCAGTCGCTCGAACGGCGCGGCGTGCTCGCGCAGGTGGCGCGTCTGCACGTTGACCTGTTCGGCTCGCTCGGCGCCACCGGCCACGGCCACGCGACCGACCAGGGCGTGATCCTCGGGCTCTTCGGCGATGCGCCTGACACGGTGCGGCCCGAGACCGTGCAGCCGCGGCTGGAAGCGCTTCGCCGCACCGGCCAGCTGAGCCTGCTGGGCACCACGCCCATTGCCTTCGAGCGCGTGCGCGACATCGCCTTTCGCGGCGAAGAGTCGCTGCCCGAACACCCCAACGCCATGCGCTTCACGGCCTTCGCGGCCGATGGCGGCACGCTGGCCGAGGCCACGTACTTCTCGGTCGGCGGCGGCTTCGTCGTCGAAGGCGGGCAGGCCGTGGCCGCAACGGTGGCGGCTGCTTCCGCCGTGCCGCATCCCTTCACCACCGGCGACGAACTCATGGCGCAATGCCATGACAACGGCCTGTCGGTGGCCGCGCTGGTCATGCGCAACGAATGCGTGTGGCGGCCCGAGGCTGAAGTGCGCAGCGGCCTGCTGCGCATCTGGGGCGTGATGCAGCAGTGCGTGCAACGCGGCTTCGGCATCGACAACCCGCTGGCCGCGCATGCGCTGCCCGGCCCGCTGCGCATGCGCCGCCGTGCCCCCGAGCTGAACCGCGAGCTGCTGGCGCAAGCCGGCGCGGCCGACCCGCTCGCGGTGATGGACTGGGTCAATGCCTTCGCGATGGCGGTGAACGAGGAGAATGCAGCCGGCGGCCGCGTGGTCACCGCGCCCACCAACGGCGCTGCGGGCGTGGTGCCCGCCGTGATGCACTACTACCAGCGCTTCGTGCCGCAGGCGAGCGACGAGGGTATCGTCGACTTCCTGCTCACTGCGGCGGCCATCGGCATGCTCTACAAGACCAACGCTTCCATTTCGGGTGCGGAGGTCGGTTGCCAGGGCGAGGTGGGCGTGGCCTGCTCGATGGCGGCCGGCGCGCTGGCCGCGGTGCTCGGCGCCACGCCGGCGCAGGTCGAGAACGCGGCCGAGATCGGCATGGAGCACAACCTCGGCCTCACCTGCGACCCGGTCGGCGGCATGGTGCAGATCCCCTGCGTCGAGCGCAACGCAATGGGCGCGGTGAAGGCGATCAATGCGGCGCGCATGGCACTGCGCGGCAACGGCAGCCACTACGTGTCGCTCGACGCGGTGATCCGCACCATGAAGCAGACCGGCGAGGACATGAAGTCGACGTACAAGGAAACCTCGCTCGGAGGCCTCGCGGTGAACGTGGTGGAGTGCTGACCGCGCCGAAGCTCAGGGCACGAACATGTCCCACGGCGCCTTGCCTTCCGGCAGCCGGGGCCGTTCGGTGAGCGAAGCCAGTGGCTCGCCGGCCTCGAAGCGCGCAGCCAGCGCTTCGGGGTCGAACACCACGCCCATGAAGTTCTCGGCATAAGCGCCACTGGCGAAGAAGGCGCTGACTTCCTCGGCTGTTTCGAACACGTCGTGCTGCAACTCGAGCCGGTGGCCGTCGGGGTCGCGGTAGTACATCGAGATGGTCGGCCCGTGGTTGATGCACCAGTAGGGCCGGATGCCGCGCGCGGCCAGTCGGCGATGGTTGGCCAGCAATTCGCCGAGAGAGCCGTAGGTGAAGGCGATGTGCTCCAGGCCCTTGCTCGCGTCGGCTTCGTGTTTCAGCTCCGGTCCTGCGATCAGGCCGATGCGGTGGTGCTCGTCGTCGTAGGTCAGGAAGCACAGCATCTCGTTCTCGAACGCGGCATGGGCCTGCAGCACGTCGAGGTACCAAGCACGCGAACGCGCCAGGTCGCTCACGCGCAGCACTACGTGCGCCAGCTTGACGGGGCTGAGCGCGGTGCGCGTGAAGTCGGGTAGCGGGCGTACCGGGGTCGCAATGTCGTTCATGGGTGTCTCCTTCTTTCTTTGGGGCGCAACGCTCAGCCGGCGGGTTCGGCAATCACGCGGTTCTCGATGTGGCCGATGCCTTCGATCTCCACGCGCACCACGTCGCCCGGCACCAGGTAGCGCGGCGGGTCCATCAGCCCGCCGACTCCAGCGGGGCTGCCGGTGCTCAGCACGTCGCCCGGCTCCAGCGTGAAGGCGGTGCTCAGTTCGACCAGCATGGCCTCGATGCGGTGGATCATCTGCGCGGTGTTGCCGTCCTGCCGCAGCTCGCCGTTGACCCAGGTGCGCAGCCGCAGCGCGTGCGGGTCGGCAATCTCGTCGCGCGTCACCAGCCAGGGCCCGAAGGGGCCGTGCGTGTCGAAGGACTTGCCCAGCGTGTGCGTGGGCGCGCGCATCTGCCAGTCGCGCACGCTCATGTCGTTGACCACCACGTAGCCCGCGACCATGGCCATCGCGTCTTCCGCGCGCACGTGGCGGCAGCGCCTGCCGATGACCACGCCGAGTTCGCCCTCGTAGTCGAACTGGTCGGACACGCGGGGCTTGTGCACTGCATCGAAGGGGCCGGCCACGCACGACACCTGCTTGTTGAACCACACCTGGCCCGGTGGCCGAACGAGCCCCAGCTTCGCGGCCTCCTCCAGGTGCGAGGCGTAGTTGCCGCCGAGCCCCAGGAACTTCTGCGGCGCGGGAATGGGCGCCGCCAGCCGCACGCCGGCCAGTGCCACGCGGGGTGCTTCCGCCAGCACGGCGTGCAGCCACGCCATGCCTTCGTCGCCGCACGCAAGGAGTTCGCGCAGCCCGGGCGGCGCGCCGGGCTGGTCCGTCAGGTCGGCGATTTCCTCATTTCGGACCACGCCGAAGCGAAGGGCGTCGCGGTGGTGGAAGCTGGCGAGTTTCATGGCGTGTGCTGGAACGGGTGGTTGACCGAGAGGGAGCGATCGATGATGCTGGTGGAACGAACGCAGAACAATTCGCCCGGCATGAACGGATCGTTCTGCCGGTGGAACGAAAAACAGAACGAGAGACATGGAAGACCTCAACGACCTGGCGCTCTTCGCCCACGTGGTGACGCAGCAGGGCTTCAGCGCAGCGAGCCGGCACCTGGGCATTCCCAAGTCGCGCCTGAGCCGCCGCATCTCGCAGCTCGAGGAGCGCCTGGGCGTGCGACTGCTGCAGCGCAGTTCGCGCCGCCTGCTGCTCACCGGCGTGGGCCGGGAGTTCTACGAGCGCTGCCAGGCCACGGTGGCGGCGGGCGACGAAGCCTTCGACGTGCTGCGCCAGGCCACCTCGCAGCCGCAGGGCCTGCTGCGCGTGAGCTGCCCGTTCACCCTCGCGCAGTTCTGGCTCACGCCGCTGATTCCGGCCTTCATGCGTGCCTGCCCCGGCGTGCGGCTGCAGCTGGAAGTGAGCAACCGGCGCGTCGATCCGATGCAGGAGAACATCGACGTGGTGCTGCGCGTGCGGCGCCCGCCTTTCGAGGACTCCAGCCTCATCGCCCGGCCGCTGGGCTCCACCGTCGACGTGCTGCTGGCCAGCCCCGCGCTGCTGGCGCAGCTTGGCGCGCCGCTGGGGCTCGCCGACCTGGCCGCATGGCCCGTGCTGTCGCTGCCCGCCGAGAACGACCGCTACCGCTGGGCGCTGGAGCGCGGCGCGCAGGTGCAGGAATTCGGCTTCACGCCGCACTTCGTCACCGACGACATGTTCGCGCTCAGGCACCTCGCCGAGCAGGGCATGGGCCTGGCGCTGCTGCCCGAGATCATGTGCCGCGATGCGCTCGCCGAAGGCCGCCTGGTGCGCGTGTGCGGCGAATGGGCCTGTGCGACCAGCGAGATCCAGGCCGCGTTCGCTTCCCGGCGCGGCATGCTGCCGGCGGTGCGCGCCTTCATCGACTACCTGCTGCAAAACCCGCCGGGCGAGGCTGTCGCGCGGACAGGCTTATCCTGACCGGCCCTTCTTTCGTTCCAACTCCCGCAAAGCAAACCGAGGCACTCCAATGACCCGTACCGTCGCCGAGAAACGCGCCGACTTCCGCGCCCTTCACGAACAAGGCTGCTTCGTCATTCCGAACCCCTGGGACACGGGCAGCGCGCGCTTCCTCGAAGGCCTGGGCTTCAAGGCGCTGGCCACCACCAGCTCGGGCTTTGCGTGGTCGCAGGGTCAGGCCGATGGGGCGATGTCGCGCGAACTCATCCTGGCGCACTTGCGTGAGCTGGTGGAAGCCACCGACCTGCCCGTAAATGCCGACTTCGAGAACGGCTTTGCCGCCGATGCACAGGGCGTGGCCGAGAGCGTGCGCCTCGCGATCGAGACCGGTGTGGCGGGCCTGTCCATCGAAGACTCGACGGGCAACGCCGCCGACCCGCTCTTTTCCATCGACGTGGCGGTCGAGCGCATGCGCGCCGCGCGCAAGGCCATCGATGCATCGGGCGCCGACGTGCTGCTGGTCGGCCGCGCCGAGAACTTCTTCGCCGGGCGACCCGACCTGGCCGACGCCATCGCGCGGCTCAAGGCCTATTCGAACGCGGGTGCCGATTGTCTCTACGCGCCCGGCATCAAGACCCGCGAGCAGATCGCCGCCGTGGTTGCTGCCGCAGGAGGCAAGCCGGTCAACCTGCTGGTGGGTGCGGCCAGCGAGTTCACGATGCAGGACATCGCCGGGCTTGGCGTGCGCCGCGTGAGCGTGGGCGGCGGCATGGCGCGCGCGGCCTGGGGCGGCTTCATCCGCGCTGCGCGCACGCTGGCCGACCAGGGGCGCTTCGACGGCTTTGCAGATGCCGCACCGGGCGCCGAGCTCAACGCCTTCTTCCGCCCGTTCGCCGGCTGAGGCACCGTGGATGCACTGCTCGCCGAGATCCGTGCCTGCCGCGTGTGCGAGGCGCATCTGCCGCTGGGCCCGCGGCCAGTGGTGCAGGCCAGCGCGAGCGCCCGGCTGCTGATCGTCGGCCAGGCGCCCAGCATGACCGTGCACCGCACGGGCGTGCCGTGGGACGACAAGAGTGGCGAGCAGCTGCGCCGATGGCTCGGCATCGACCGCGACGTGTTCTACGACGCGACGCGCATTGCGATCATGCCGATGGGCTATTGCTACCCGGGGCGTGGTGCCAGCGGCGACCTGCCGCCGCGCAAGGAGTGCGCCGAGCTGTGGCACGAACGGCTGCTCGCGCAGATGTCGCGCATCGAACTGACGCTGCTCATCGGGCAGTACGCGCAGCGCCACTTCCTCGGCAAGACGGCGCGCGGCAGCGTCACCGAAACCGTGGAGGCCTTCGCCGACTATGCGCCGCGCTTTGTTCCGCTGCCGCATCCTTCGCCGCGCAACACGGGCTGGTTCAAGCACCACCCGTGGTTCGAGAGCGATGTGCTGCCGGTGCTGCGCGAGCGGGTGCGGGAAGCGCTGTTTTCGCCCACGCCATCGCCGCCTGCAACTAGGGCGTTGACTTCGCGCGCCGCGCCGCAGGCCGGCGCGGCGGCTTTGCCTCCAGCACCAGCTCGGCCGGCAGCGCGTCGTTCCATGATTCGGTGAAGTACGCGCGGTCGCTCGGCACCAGCTGGGGCAGCGCTTCGCGCAGCAGGCTCAGCGACTGTTCCGCCGCCTTCAGGTCGCCCGCGTGCGCCGCATACCAGGCGTGCTCGAACAGCAGGCTGCAATGCTGCAGCCCCGGGTAGCGGCGGCGCCCCGCCTGGTGGTCGGCAAGCCGCGCCTGCGCCACGTCGACCCAGCGCGCGGGCCAGTTCGTCGCATCGAAGGCATCGGCGAGCGGACCGGCCAGCTTCGAGATGGCGGCCGGGTCCAGTGGCTTCTGCGCACGGAACTGCGCGAGCGTGGGCTGCTTCTCTGGCCGGCAGTGCCCGCGCGCGATGCGCATCAGGTAGATCGCATTCCACGCCGAGCGGCCCTGGCCGTCGGTGTGGCCGCAGAGCCATTCGCTGAAGGCAATCCATTGCACCGCGCGCCGCGTGGTGTCGGCCTTGCCGTCGTGTGCAAGCGCGGGCAGGTCGGACAACCCTACGCGATCGAACAGCCATGCGGCCATGCCCATGTTGGCGGCCACGTGCTGCGCCGCGTCGAAGGAGTGCGATTCGAAGGCGGCTGCCAGCGCCTCGCCGAAGCGGCGCAGCGATTCTTCGGCCAGCGCGGCCGAGGCAGGCTTGTCTTCGGCCGACAGCGCCAGCGCGCGCGAGCGGCATACCAGCGCCCACAGGTTGCACCACTCGAAGCGCACGTCGGGGTGGTGCCGCAGCACCAGCCCGCGCGCCGCATCTTCGGCCATGCCGCTCAACAGCGACTGCGCCAGCGGCAGGTCGCGCGCGGTGTAGGCACACCATGCGGAGACGATGCATTCCATCGCGCCGAGGTAGTCGTTGCCCGCCACGTGGTGCGCGAGCCGCTGCTTCTTCAACGCCTGCAGCCGCCGACGCGCCTGCTCGTTGTCGCCGAGCCGGCGCCACAGCATGGCCTCGTTGAGCGTGACCAGCGCGCGCTGGAAGTCGGTGGCTGCCAGCGTGCCGGCGAGGCGGATCGATTCGAGCGCGCTCCCGTCGCCACTGCCGTTCCCGCCCGCCACCGGCGCCATCAGCCGGCCCTGCCGCGCCGCCTGCTGCGAGGCGACAAGCTGCTTCCAGAAGGCTGCGTCCTGCAGATGCACCGCGTCGGGCGGCGGCGAGCCGGCGGCTTGGGCTTTGCGCGAACGCAGGCCGAGGAACGACGCCACTTCGGCGGCCGTGGCCGCGCGGCCTTGCACCAGCACGCGCACGCGCTTCGCCTCGGCGGCGGGCAGCCAGAACGGGCCCTGGCTGCGCCGCTCGGCATTCAGGAAGCGGGGCTCGCGCTGCGTGTCTTCGCCCCAGCCGACCTCGATGTTCCAGGCCTTGAAGTCGCGGAACGCGCGGCTCACGACCATGCGCAAGGTGCTGGCATCGGACACTTCGCCGCGCAGGTCGGCCAGCCGCACGACACCGGCGCCGGCATCGTGCGCATGCTGCATGCGCACCAGCAGCCAGAGCGATTGAAAGGCCGCGCGCCGGCCGTTGACCGACTGCGGCGAGGTGAGTTCGATGGAAAGGAGAGCAGGCTTGGGCACGCCCGAATTGAACCTCAAAACGGGCGCAGAACCTGATCAGTGCCGATGGCGGTCCAGCAGCTCGGGCACTTCGCTGCGCCCGATACCCAGGTCGCGCAGATCGTGGTCGCTCATGCCGGCCAGTTGCCGCGAGTCGGCGTGCGCGCGGCGGCTGTTCACCACCCGGCGGCGCCAGCCGCGCAGGGCATGGATCAGGCGTTGATGAAAAGACGATGGCTTGGGCGCGGTCACGATGGGCTCCTTGGTTGGGAGCGCTCATCTTCCGGCGGTGCATGCTATTGTGGAAGTTGAGATTCCTGACACTTCCCATCACCTTTACTGATACTGAGGCGACCCGATGCGACAGCTCAACCTCGATCAACTGCGCACCCTCATCGCCATCGTCGATCTCGGCACCTTCTCGGCGGCGGCCAGGGCGCTGCACCTGGCGCAGCCCACGGTGAGCCTGCACATCAGCGAACTCGAATCGCGCCTCGACGCGCCGCTGGTGGTGCGCGGCAACCGGCGCATCACGCCCACGGCCGCCGGAGCGGCGCTGGTCGAGCGCGGACGCAAGCTGCTGCGCGACACCGACGACGCCGTCGAAGCAGTCAAGCGCCAGGCCGAAGGACGCGTGGGCCGCGTGCGGCTGGGCACTTCGACCGGCGTGCTGGTCGACCTGCTGCCGCAGGTGCTCGAAGCGCTGGGGGAGGAGCATTCGGGCATCGACGTCGAAGTGAGCATCCGCGGCTCCTACGAGGCCATGGAACGGCTGGCGGCGGGCACGCTCGACATTGGCCTGGTCGCCATTCCGCAGCCGCCGCTGCGCGGCATCGTCGTCACGCCGTGGTGCGAGCAGCCCATGATGGCTTTCGTGCCGCAGCGCTGGAAGGCGCCCAGGCGCGTCACGCCGGCCTGGCTGGCGACGCAGCCGCTGATCTTCAACGAGGCGACCACGCACATGTACCGGCTCACGATGGAGTGGTTCGCAGATGCCGGCTTCGCGCCGCGCGCACGCATCGAGCTCAACTACGACGCGGCCATGCGCAGCCTGGTGGCGGCCGGCTATGGCGCCGCGCTGCTGCCGCTGCAGCAGTCCACCGACACGGTGCGCAACGACCGCATGCAGATCCTGCCGGTGAGCCCGAAGCTCACGCGCCGCGTGGGCATTGCGCATCGCCAGCACGCGATGCTCGACGGCGCGACGCTGAGCGTGCTGAAGGTGCTGACGGCGTTCAGCCAGGCCTGAGCATCCCGAGCCGGGCGCTCATGCGCGCCAGGCGCTGGGGGAGCGTGCGTACATCGTCGGCAATGCCGTGATTGCGCCAGCCGAAGATGCGGCGAACATAGGCATCGGCTGCGCCGTCCACCGCAATGCAGGCGGTGTGCACGCCGGCTTCGCGCGCCTCGGCCACGGCCTGGCGGGCGTCTTCGACCAGGTACCCGGGGTCGTGCACGTCGATGTCGGAAGGCGCGCCGTCGGTCACGAGCAGGATCGCGCGCTGGCCCGCGGGCTCGCCGTGCAGGTGCGAGGTCGCATGGCGAAGCGCGGCGCCCATGCGCGTGGAGTAGCGCCCCTGCACCGCGCCGATGGTGGCGCGCGACGCGGCATCGAGCGGCTGGCCGAAGTCGAGCAGGCGGTAGTAATAGACCTCGGCGCGCGTGTTCGACGAAAAGCCGTGGATCGCGAGGCGGTCGATGCCTTGCGTGTTCGATGTGGCAAGCAGCAGCGCGGCCCGCTTTTCGATGTCGAGCAGCGAGACGGTGTGCGGGCCCGCATCGTTCGCCGATGCCGACAGGTCGAGCAGCACGAGCAGGCTCGAAGGGCGCGGGCCCTTGCCGGGGCGCATGAACAGGCGGGGGTCGGGCTGCAGGCGCAGGCGGCGGTCGATCAGTACTTCAATGGCGGCGTTCAGGTCGATTTCATCGCCTTCCCATTGGCGGCGCAGCCGGTGCGTGCGGTCGAGATGGCGGGAGCGGGGCAGGGCGAGCGGAGGGATGCGTTTGCTGTCGGCCGTGGCTTGCTCGCGCGGTGCGCTGAGGCCTTGCCATGCGGGCAGCTTCTCGATCACCGTGCACCAGTCGGGGCGCAGGCGCTCCAGCTTGCGGTCCCATTCGGGGTAGGTGTAGCGGCCCAGTTCCATCTCATCCATGCCGCCGGCTGACGGGTGGCCGCTGCCTTCGCCAAGCGCCCCCGATTGCTGGAGCGCGATGGCCTCGTCCGGCGGCGTATCGGCGTCACCGAAATCCCAGAGGTAGCTGTTGTCGTCGCGGTAGGGTGCGGGCACCGCGTAGTCCCGGGGCTCGAAGCGAACGCGCATCTGGCCGAGGTCGTTGGCGAGGATGGAGGCGATGGCGCGGAAGGCGTCGCAGTCTTCAAGGCCAGTGCGTGCGACGGTTTCGTCGAAAAGGCGGCGAGCCTTGTTGACCCAGTGGTTGTCGTCCTGCCATGCGGGCAGCATCAGCATGCGGTCCATGCGCGCGACGAGCGCCGCGAAGCCCAGGTCCAGCGGGTCGGGCACGGGCGCCAGCGATTCAGCGAACCAACCGTGCAGGCCGGGGAAGTCGCGGCACAGCAGGCGTTCGACGCGCGCGTCCTCGATTGCCGAGATCACCGCGATGCCCATGGGCTTGAGCGCACGCGCTGGACGGGCAGGCGTGGAGTGGCGCAGGTGCGCGACCGCATGCGCGACCATGGCGCGGCGCAAGCGTTCTTCGCCAGTGCCTTCAGGCAGCAACAGGCGCTTGCCGACGAGCACGGCGCGTGGTCCGGCCAGCGCCTGAACTTCGACATCGATGCCGGCAAGGCCACGGGCCAGCAGCGACAACGCAGCGTTCATCCGAACTGCGCTTCGACAAAGCCCTGTAGCGCGCTCGCCATGTCGGGGTCGTCGGTCAGCGCGCGCGTCATCGTCATCTCGCAACTCTCGCGCGGCGTCACGCCGTCGCGGATCAGCACGCCCGCATAGATCAGCATGCGCGTCGACACGCCTTCGTCGAGCCCCCGGTGCTTCAGCTCGCGCGAGCAGCGCGCGATGGCCACCAGCTTCGCCGCGAGGTCGAGTCCGATGGCGGCTTCGTGCGACACGATCTCCGCTTCGAGCGTGCTGCCGGGGTAGTCGAATTCCAGCGCCGCAAAGCGCTGGCGCGTCGAAGGCTTCATGTCCTTCGCGCTGCTCTGGTAGCCGGGGTTGTATGACACCACGAGTTGAAAGTCGGGATGCGCGCGCACCAGCTCGCCCTTCTTGTCGAGCGGCAGGATGCGCCGCGCGTCCGTCAGCGGGTGGATCACCACGGTGGTGTCCTGCCGCGCTTCCACTACCTCGTCGAGATAGCAGATGCCGCCGTGCCGCACGGCGAGTGTCAGCGGCCCGTCGTGCCAGGCCGTGCCGTTGGCGTCGAGCAGGTAGCGCCCGACGAGGTCGGAGGCCGTCATGTCCTCGTTGCAGGCCAGCGTGACCAGCGGCCGGCCCAGCGACCACGCCATGTGCTCCACGAAGCGGGTCTTGCCGCAGCCGGTCGGGCCTTTCAGGATCAGCGGCATGCGGTGGCGGTACGCCTGCCGGTACAGCGCCACCTCGTTGCCCGCGGGCCGGTAGAAGGGCTCGGTCTCGATGCGGTAGGCAGCCAGCGGATCGGGAACCGCCGCGTTCATCGGTGCTGGGCCGGCTCGTTCGGAATGCCCTCTATAGGGCACTCCGGCGTGCCCACCGTGCTGCGCGTGAACGACTCCACCATTTCGCGCGTGCCCTCTGGGTCGTTGATCCACTTCGTGTAGAAGTTGTACGGGCAGGCTGCCACGCCCTTGTCGCCGTCGCCGGAGTTGATGGTGCCGGTGTAGCCGCGGTGCACGAGCTTGAACAGGTGGTTCTGCGACTGGCCGTTCTTGCGCGCATCGCGGATGAGGCCCATCGAAAGCTCGGCGTAGTTGATGCCCATCTCTTCCTCGCCGCATTCGCCCAGCGTGCGGCCGTCGAAGCCGATCAGCGCCGAGTGGCCGAAGTACGAGTACACGCCGTCGAAGCCCGCCGCGTTGGCCACCGCCACGTAGGTGTTGTTCATGAAGGCCATGGCCTTCGATACCATGATCTGCTGCTCCTTGGCCGGGTACATGTAGCCCTGGCAGCGCACGATGAGCTCGGCGCCGCGCATCGCGCAGTCGCGCCAGATCTCGGGGTAGTTGCCGTCGTCGCAGATGATCAGGCTGATCTTCATGCCCTTGGGGCCATCGCTCACGTAGGTGCAGTCGCCCGGATACCAGCCCTCGATGGGCACCCACGGCATGATCTTGCGGTACTTCTGGACGATCTCGCCCTGGTTGTTCATCAGGATCAGCGTGTTGTAGGGCGCCTTGTTCGGGTGCTCCTCATGGCGCTCGCCGGTCAGCGAGAACACGCCCCACACGTTGGCGCGGCGGCAGGCGTCGGCAAAGATCGCGGTCTCCTCGCCCGGCACGGTGGCCGCGGTGTCGTACATCTCCTTGGCGTCGTACATGATCCCGTGCGTCGAATACTCCGGGAAGATCACCAGGTCCATGCCCGGCAGGCCCTTCTTCATGCCGACCAGCATTTCGCCGATCTTGCGGGCGTTGTCCAGCACCTCTGCCTTGGTGTGCAGGCGGGGCATCTTGTAGTTGACGACCGCGACGCCCACGCAATCGTTGCTGCTCGAAATATCACCATGTCTCATGACGCTGCTCCTGAAGGATGGTTGAGAAAGAAAACAAACAAAAAGGGCCCGAACCGGGGTTCAACCGGTTCGGGCCTGTCTGTCTGCGGTGCAACGGGTTCGTGTCGTCGAAGCCGATTGTTCTCAACTCAGCGCGGGCTGCACATACGTCATTTCGCTGATTGCGGTGGGTGCTGTGTTCAGCGGGGGCGCGCGTAGCCGGATTCGATCCAGGCGGTGGCGCTGGAGGCGGTGAGCCTGAAGGCGGGTGACACGTTGACGCTGGCGAGCTCGGAGTCGTCGGCGTCGTCATAGGCGGTGAGCGTGGCCGAGGGGTTGTCCTCGTCGGGCACGATGCCCAGGGCCACGCGAATGCGCTGGTCGTTGCGCGCGGTGACGGTCACGCTCTTGTTGAGCGTGGCGTGCAGCTGCTGCTCGTGGCGGCGGATGACTTCGGCGGCGGTCTTCACGAGCGTGGAAAAGGCGGGGCCGTCGAGCGGCTTCGGATTCTTCTTGTCGCGGCCCATGGTCCAGGGGCCGACCAGTGCCGGCTCGGGGTCGCCGTGGCGGGTCATCTCGACGGCCCAGCCGTCGTCTTCCTCGTTCTTGATGATGCGGGCGGTCCAGCGGTCGTCGCGCCAGAGGCGGTCTTCCTGCAGGGGGAGGGTGTCGGAGTCTGTCGGGTCGGTCATTCGGGTGTCGTTGGTCTGGCGCGGAGTATTTTCGCCTCTGCCGCAGGGCCACCGATGTAGAGCGAGAGGCCTTCGACCAGTGCGTCGAAGGCGGCGCGGCAGCGCGGGCTGTTGCGCAGGTCTTCGTGCATCGTGACCCAGGTGTCGAGCTTCAGCGAGAAGGTGCGCGGCATCAGCCGCACCAGCGCGTCGTTGCGCCTGGCCAGCGCCACCTGGCAGATGCCGACGCCCGCGCCCGCGCGGATCAGCGCCAGCTGCGCGAGGTCGCTGTCGGTGCGCAGCGAAAAGCCATCGCGCGAAAAGACCTTGAGCGACTTGCCCGCGTTGCGCACGAAGGCCGAGGGCTGGTCGTAGCCAATCACCGAATGCGCGGCCAGCTCCTCGAGCTTGCGCGGCGTGCCGTGGCGGGCGAGGTAGTCGCGGTGCGCATGGAAGCCCAACTCGATGTTGCCTATGCGGCGCGCCAGCAGCTGCTCTTGCCTGGGCCGCACCATGCGCACGGCGATGTCGGCCTCGCGCTGAAGCAGGTCCTGCACGCGGTTGGTCGACACCAGCTCGACCTTCAGCGCCGGGTGCGCCTCGCGCAGCCGCGCCACGATGGGCGGCAGCACTTCGACGCTGACCACCTCGCTGGCCGACACCCGCACCACGCCGCGCACGCCTTCGCCCTGGCTGCTGGCGGCCCGCTCCAGCGAGGCGGCGGTGCTTTCCATGGCCTCGGCATGCGCGCGCAACGACAGCGCCACCTCGGTGGGAAGCAGCCCTGTCTGCGAGCGTGTGAAGAGCACCACGCCCAGCGCCTCTTCGAGCGCTGCCACGTGGCGCCCGGCCGTGGGCTGCGTGATGCCGAGCGCGCGCGCCGCGCCCGAGAGAGAGCCCTCGCGCAGCACGCCGAGGAAGGAGCGGTACAGCTCCCAGCCGATGTTCGAAGTCATACATAAATGTATGGCCGATGGCTTATGTTCGGCAATTCCAATTGAACCCTGCCGAACCCAGAATTTCTCCATCGACAACTGTTCTGGAGCATTTCATGGCACGCAACGACACGGTTCTGGTTCTTGGCGCAACGGGCGGCATCGGCGGTGAGGTAGCCCACCAGCTGCGCGATGCGGGCTGGGAGGTGCGCGCGCTCAAGCGCGGCGCGACCGAAGGACGCAGGGACGGCATCACCTGGCTGGCTGGCGACGCAATGGACGCGCAGGCTGTGCGCCAGGCCGCGAAGGGCTGCTCGGTCATCGTGCATGCGGTCAACCCGCCGGGCTACCGCCGCTGGTCGGAGCTGGTGCTGCCGATGCTCGACAACACCATCGCCGCCGCGAAGGCCGAAGGCGCGACGATCGTGCTGCCCGGCACGGTCTACAACTTCGGCCCCGATGCCTTCCCGCTGCTGGCCGAAGACTCGCCGCAGCATCCGGCCACGCGCAAGGGCGCGATCCGCGTCGAGATGGAACGGCGCCTCGAAGACGCCAGCCGCCAGGGTGCCCGCGTGCTGATCGTGCGCGCTGGCGATTTCTTCGGACCGAAGGCCGGCAACAACTGGTTCTCGCAGGGGCTGGTGAAGGCGGGCCAGCCCGTCAAGGGCGTGAGCTATCCCGGCCGCGCCGGCATTGGCCACCAGTGGTCGTACCTGCCGGACGTGGCCCGCACCATGGTCGAGCTGCTGGCGCGGCGTGACCGGCTCGAAGCCTTCGCCCGCTTCCACATGGCCGGCCATTGGGACGCCGACGGCACGCGCATGAGCGATGCCATCCGCAAGGTAGTTGCTCGCCGCACAGGTGCCAAGGTGAGTGTGTCGGCCTTTCCGTGGTGGCTGCTGGCGCTGGCCTCGCCCTTCGTCACCACCTTCCGCGAAATGCGCGAGATGCGCTACCTGTGGCAAACGCCCGTGGGCATGGACAACGCGAAGCTGGTTGCCTTCCTGGGTCGTGAGCCGCACACGCCGCTCGACGAGGCAGTGGAGGCCGCGCTGGAAGGCATGGGCAGCCTGGCCACGGCGCCGGTGGCCATGGCGGCCTGATCGATCAGAAGACCGACAGCCCCGTGTGCGCGACGAAGAGCTCCAGTGCCTTCATGCCCAGCAGCGAATTGCCGGTGGCATCGAGCGCGGGCGACCACACGCACAGCGTGAGCTTGTCGGGCACCACCGCCACGATGCCGCCGCCCACGCCGCTCTTGCAGGGCAGGCCGATGGAAAAGGCCACGTCGCCCGCCGCGTCGTAGGTGCCGCAGGTGAGCATCAGCGCGTTGATGCGGCGCGTCTGCCGCTCGCCCGTGATCTCGGGCTCGCCGTCGATCGGGTGCGCCCCGTCGCGGCAAAGGAAGGCGGCGGCGCGCGCCAGTTGCCGGCAGCTCATGCGCAGCGAGCACTGGTGGAAGTAGGTGTCGAGCACGGTCGCGACGTCGTTGTCGATCTTGCCGAAGCTCTTCATGAAGTTGGCCAGCGCGACGTTGCGAAAACCCGTGTCGGCCTCCGACTGCGCCACTTCGTCGTCGAAGCCGATGGACTCGCCGCACAGGCTGCCCATGAGCGCGAGGATGTCGGCCTTCGCGCTGCCGCCGGTGGCCTTCGCCTGGCTCACCAGCCGGTCGGCCACTGCTATGGCGCCGGCATTGATGAACGGGTTGCGGGGCTTGCCCTGTTCGTTTTCGAGCTGCACCAGCGAGTTGAACGGATTGCCCGAGGGCTCGCGCCCGATGCGCTCCCACAGCGCGTCGCCCATGCGCTGCATGGCGAGCGTGAGCGTGAAGAGTTTCGACACGCTCTGGATGGAGAAGGGCGTCTCGAAGTCGCCCGCGCCGGCTTCTTCGCCCTGGCAGGTACGCAGCGCGATGCCGAACTGCCGCGCGTCCACGCGGGCGAGCGCCGGGATGTAGCTC
Organism: Variovorax sp. OV084; assembly: GCF_900111625.1. Taxonomy (NCBI): domain Bacteria; kingdom Pseudomonadati; phylum Pseudomonadota; class Betaproteobacteria; order Burkholderiales; family Comamonadaceae; genus Variovorax; species Variovorax sp. OV084. Next base: position 543,283 of record NZ_FOII01000003.1, read on the forward strand.
GCGACGGTGCCGCCCTGGCCGAGCTGCGGACGCAGCGTGGCGACGATCTCGTCGAGAACGGGCTGGAAGTTCGTTGTGGTCTTGCTCATGCCGAGCGTTGTACCGCAGGCCGCCGGTTCACCAGCACGATGCCCAGCGCCACGCCGGCCAGTGCCACGATCAGCTGCGCCGTGAGCGGCTCCTTCAGCAGCACCACGCCGAACACCAGCGCGAACAGCGGCGTGAGAAAGGTGAAGGACGACATCTGCGTGGCCGGGTAGTGCCGCAGCAGCCACATCCACGCGAGGTAGCTGGCGAAGGCGCCGACCACCGTCTGCAGGCCGATGGAAGTCCAGGCCCACGCGGAATACGAAAAGCCCCAGTGCTCGCCGAGCGCCAGCGACAGCACCGGGCACACCGCCGCCGTTACCGCCACTTGATAGAACAGCGTCTTCTCCGCACTGGCCGTGGCCAGGCGCGTGGTGCGCAGGGTGAGCGTGGTCAGGCCCCAGAGCATGCCGGCCGCCAGCGCCATGCCGTCGCCGATGAGCTGCGACGAACTCATGTGGCCGAAGCCCTCGCTGAAGGCCAGCACCACGCCCGAGAACGCAATGAACAGCCCCAGCCACTGGAAGCCCCGCAGCCGCTCGGCCGGCACCCAGCGCGGCAGCAGCAGCGACACCCAGAAAGGCGCGGTGTAGAGAAACACCGTGAGCCGCGAGGCGCTGGTGTGCTGCAGCCCCAGGTAGATGCCGGCGAACTCGCCAGAGAACAGCAGGCCGGCCAGCAAGCCGGGCCACAGCGTGCCGTCGCGCTCGAACAGTGGCACGCCTCGCGATACACACCACAGCCACAGCAGCACCGTGGCGCCGATCATGCGGATCGAGGCCTGCCACATCGGCGGCACCTCGGCCACGGTGGTCTTGATGAGGATCTGCTGCAGGCCCCAGAAGGCGCAGCAGGCAATGAGCAGGCCGATGGCGAGGGAGTCGAGGTGGGTCTTGCGCTGGATCATTCGGGGCCGGTCAGTCGCGGCGGATTGCCGCGTAATTCATCCGATGATCGTATCGTGCCAGCGTGTTTACTGTGCGAACGCGGTCAGCGAAGGCAGCGGCGCGCGCTGCTCGAAGCGCTTTTCGATGGCCAGCAGCGCAGCCTCCAGGAACTGCAGGAACATGCCCATGGCCACCGCGGTGGTCTGGCCCGCGCGCTGGTAGAGGCAGCTGAACGAGCGCGCCCCCGCGTCGGCCAGGCCGGTCCACACCAGCGTGCCGCGTTCCACGTCTTCGGCCACGTTCTCGGGAATGAGAAAGCCGATGCCCGTGCCGCCGGCCACCAGCCGCCGCACCATTGCGACCGAGCTGGTCTCCACCAGCGGGCGCACCTTGCGGTGCTCGCGGTGGTCGATCTGGTCGACCATGGCGCGCAGCTCGGTGTCGGGCGTCATGAGGATCAGCGGGTGGTCCAGGCAGTCGCGCAGCCGCGGCAGCTTGCCCAGCGCCGCCAGCGGATGGCCGGGCGGCGTGACCAGGCCCAGGTGCTGCGGAAACGCGCGTATCTCTTCCACGCCGGGCGGCGGCTTGCGGCGCAGGCAGAAGCCGATGTCCGATTCGCCATTGGCCACCCACTTCAGGATGTTCTCGCCGCTGCCCGAGCGCACGCTGTAGGTCACGCCCGGGTAGTTCTTCATGGCCGCCTCGATGACCTCGGGCACCAGCTGTTCGGCCGACGAATGCGACACCGCCAGGTTGATGTGCCCGCGCCGCAGCGACCGCAGGTCTTCCACCTGGGCCATGGCGTTATCGAAGTCGCGCTGCCCGCGCCGCACGGCGGCCACCATGATCTCGCCGGCCGTGGTCAGCTGCATGCCGCGCGGCAGCCGGTCGAACAGCGGCGTGCCGACCTGTTCCTCGAGGTTGAGCACCTGCTGGTGCACGGCGGCCGCCGTGAGGTGCAGCGCCTCGGCGGCCTTGCGCACCGAGCCGCGGCGGGCCACTTCGTCGAAACAGCGGAAGGTCTGGGAGATGGCGCGCATGGTGGCGGGGAGTGTATGGATTTTCTATACGCACCGTACGAAACAAACAGATTTTCCTGACGGGCGATGCGGCCTAGATTCGCACCACTCTTCAAACTCCCGAGGTTCGCTTCCGTGACCACCACCACCGTCGACCAGATCACCCAGCGCCGCCGCGGCACCGGCCTGATCGCCCACGACCCGGCGCTCAGCGCCGGCGGCTACACCCTGATCGCGCCGCAGACCGATGACGGCAACGTCTACCTGATCGACATCGAGGGCCGCGTCGCGCACCAGTGGAAGATGCCTGTGCGCCCGGGCCGCGCGGCGGTGATCCTGAAGAACGGCAACCTCGGCTACAACGGCAACCACGCGAACTCGCCCGAGATCTACGGCGCCTGGTCGCTGTGGCACGGCGGCGATTTCTACGAGGCCACGCCCGGGGGCGAGATCGTCTGGCGCTTCGAAGACCCGACGCACCACCACGACGCCCGCTGGCTCGACAACGGCCACCTGCTGTACGCCGGCTGCGCGCCGGTGCCGCCCGGCTTTGCCGAACGCGTGCCGGGTGGCACCGCCCACGGCCCCGGCGAGGCCATGTACGGCGACGTGATCCGCGAGGTCGACCGCGACGGCAAGCTGGTGTGGGAATGGAAGGCCTGGGAGCACCTGGCGCCGGAAGACTTCCCCATCCACCCCGGTTTCGGCCGGACCCACTGGCCGCTGGTGAACGGCCTGGACGTAACGCGCGAGGGGCTGGTGCTGATGAGCCTGCGCACCACCTCCGGCATCGTCGGCGTCGACAAGGCCACGGGAGGCGTGAAGCTGCACATTCCGCCGTCGGTGCTGTCGCACCAGCACGCGCCCGTCGCGCTGGCCAACGGCCACATTCTTGCTTTCGACAACGGCAACTTCCGCACCGGCAAGCATGTGGCGTTCTCGCGCGTTCTCGAAATCGACCCGGCCTCCAACGAGGTCGTGTGGCAGTACGCGGACGAGCTGGTCAACGCGTTCTACACCGCCTACATGGGCAGCGCGCAGCGCCTGCCCAACGGCAACACGCACGTCACCGAGTCGGCCACGGGGCGCCTGTTCGAGGTCACACCGGCCGGCGAGGTGGTGTGGGAGTACGTGATTCCCTGGTTCGCCGAATACCCGGACGAGGCCGCGCGCAAGTACGTGCCCGGCCGGCAGAACAGCGTGTTCCAGACCTTCCGCTACAGCGCGGCGCAACTTCCATGGCTCAAGGTTTCCGCATCATGATTTCTTCCGCCCTTCGCATTGCGTTCCCGTTGGCGCTGGCGGCGGTGCTGCCTCTTTCCGCGCAGGCTGCCGACGCTCCCAAGCCCGTGCGCATCCTCAGCAACTGGTTCGCCCAGCCCGACCAGGCCGGCTACTGGCAGGCCCAGCAGGACAAGCTCGGCAAGGAGGCCGGCATCGAGATCAGCGTGCTGCAGGGCGGCCCGAAGATCCAGACCATTCCGCAGGTGGCCTCGGGCCAGGCCGAGTTCGGCATCGGCAATGCCGACGACGTGCTGCTGGCCCGCCTGCGCGGCGCGCCGGTGCGCGCGGTGTTCGCACACCTCGACTACGTGCCCTACACGCTGGTCTACCACGCCGACCCGGCCGTGAAGTCCATCGCCGACCTGCAGGGCCGCACCTTCGCGGTGAACATCGGCAACGCCTACTGGGAGTGGACGAAGAAGCAGTACAAGCTCACCGGCACGCGCGAGATCCCGGTGAGCGGCGACCTGAGCCTGTTCCGCAACGACCCGAAGATGGTGCAGCAGGGCTACTCGCTCTTCCTGCCCGCGCGCATGGCCGCGGCCGGCGTGCAGGTGCAGCAGGTCACGCTGGCGTCGCTGGGCTACCGGCCCTACGACGTGCTGTTCACCACCGACGACATGATCCGAAAGAACCCCGCGCTGGTGAAGGCCACCATCGCGGCGGTGCAGAAGGGCTGGGCCAACTACGTGCGCAACCCCTCGGGGCTGAAGCCGCTGATCACCGGCATGAACAAGCAGATGACGCCCGAGATCTACGACGCGGCCAACAAGGAAATGATCGAGACGCTGATCTCGCACGACCTAGGCCGCATCGGCTGCATGACCGACGCGCGCTGGAGCGAACTGGCGGGCCAATTGCGCAGCGTCAACTTCCTGCCGGCGAACTTCGACGCGAAGCAGGGCTACGACCGCACGCTGGTGCCGGGCTGCAACCCATGAGCGGCGCGGCCGTCGGGCTGGAGGGCGTGTCCAAGCGCTTCGACTCCGGGTTGCAGGCGCTGGGCACGGTCGACCTCGCGCTGCGCCCCGGCGAATTCGTCTCCATCGTCGGACCTTCTGGCTGCGGCAAGTCGACGCTGCTGCGCATCATGGCGGGGCTCATCGCGCCGAGCACGGGCCGTTGCACGCGGCCCGACGGCATCGAGACCGCCTTCGTGTTCCAGGAAGCCGCGCTGCTGCCCTGGCGCACCGTGGAGCGCAACGCGCAGCTGCTGATGGAGCTCGAAGGCCATGCGCCCGCGAGCTACCGGGCGCGTGCGGCCGAGGCGCTGAAGCTGGTGGGGCTTGCGGGCTTCGAGAAGTCGTACCCGCACCAGCTTTCGGGCGGCATGCGCATGCGGCTGTCGCTGGCGCGCGCGCTGGCGTTGCGGCCGGGGCTGCTGCTGCTCGACGAGCCACTGGCGGCGGTCGATGAGCTCACGCGCGACGTGCTGCAGGAAGAGCTCTCGTCGTTGTGGCGCCAGGCCGGCTTCACCGGCGTGCTGGTCACGCACAACGTGCATGAGGCGGTGTACCTGTCCAACCGGGTGGTGGTCATGTCGCCGCGGCCGGGGCGCATCCTCGACGTGATCGACGTGCCTTTCGAATTCCCGCGCGCGCCCGAGTTGCGCGCCAGCGCCGGCTTTGCGGCGCTTACGGGACAGGTGACGGCGGTGCTGCGTGCGCAGCACCATGCGCAAGCCGTGGCTTGAGGGAGATGGCGATGACCCGGTCTGATTCTTCTTCTTCGGCCATGGCTTTCGTGCGCAACGCCGCCCCCGTGCTGGTCGTCGCGCTGCTCGCCATCGGCCTGTGGTGGCTGCTGAGTGCCACCGTCTATCAGGGCAAGGGCTATCTGCTGCCGTCGCCGCAGGAAGTGGCGGCAGCCACGGCCGAGAACGCCGCAGTGCTCGCGGGCGCGACGCTCTCTACGCTGAAGGAGGCGCTGCTGGGCTATGCGCTGGCCATCTTTCTCGGCATCGCGGGTGCGGCGGTACTGGCGCAGTCGCGGCTGCTGGAGCGCAGCCTGTACCCGTACGCGGTGCTGCTGCAGACCGTGCCGGTGGTGGCGATCGCGCCGCTCATCGTGCTCTGGTTCGGCTACAACGAGCTGTCGGTGGTGATCGTCAGCTTCATCATGTCGCTGTTCCCCATCATCAACAACACGATGCTGGGCCTGCGCTCGACCTCGCGCAATCTTGCGGAGCTGTTCGCGCTGCACCGCGCGAGCGGGCTGGTGTCGTTCTGGAAGCTGCGGTTGCCGGGTGCGCTGCCGCACATCTTCGCGGGACTGCGCATCTCGGCAGGGTTGTCGGTGATCGGCGCCATCGTGGGCGAATTCATCATCGGCTCGGGCAATGCCGAAGGCGGGCTGGGCGTGCAGATCGTGTTCGCGCAGGGGCGCATGTACACCGCACTGCTGTTCGCGGAGGTGATCGCGGCGACGCTGCTGGGCTTTCTGTTCTTCCTGGTGGTGAGCGCGATCGGCCGGCTGCTGCTGCGGCACTGGCACGAATCGGCATTGGGAAGCTGAGTGCCAGGGGCCCTATTTCGCGGCCAGCGGGTAGGGCGGCTTGCCCCGCGTGCCCACCATCAGGTCGGGCACCACCGTCTCCACATCGGGCAATGCACGCGCCGCGCGTTCCAGCTTCTTCGCCAGCGCCGCGTTCGGCACGCAGCCCTGCAGGTACACCCAGCGGCGCTGGATCATGACCCACACGCTGCCCTTGTTCACTCCGGGCACCGCCAGCAGCGCGGCGCGCACCTTGGGTGCGAGGGGCTTGTCGTAGCGGTAGGCGTTGCTGTCGGTGCATTTGCCGGCCAGCCAGCAGCTGGTGCCGCGCTCCAGCCGCGAATGGGTCTGCATGCGGCGCTCTTCGGCGGTGTAGAACGGCCCCTCGGGCATGGCGCAGGCCGGCAGGCCCGCGGACACCTGGAAGAACGGGTCGTCGAACCAGTTCTGCTTGAGCGGCCCGTTCGCTTCCTGCGCCATGCCGGTCTGTGCGGCAAGCAACAAGACAGACGACAGGAGCGCAGGGCGGTTCATTACAAGGGATGCTCGGTGTAGAAGCGCCCGCCGTGGAACAGCAGCGGCGAGGCGCCCGCGTCGTGCGTGCAGCGCTCCACCTCGCCCACGAAGATCACGTGGTCGCCTTCGTCATAGCGGCTGCGGTTGAAGCACTCGAAGCTGGCCGCCGCGCCTACCAGCACCGGCGCACCGCCGAGGCCCTCGGTGAAGGCCACGTCTGCCCAGCGGTCGATGTTCTTGGTGGCGAAGCGCTCGGCCAGCGCCTTCTGGTTGGCCGCCAGGATATTCACCGTGTAGTGCGAGCCGGTGCTCAGTGCGGGCATCGAGCCGGCCGCGCGTGCAAGGCTCCACAGCACCAGCGGCGGTGCCAGCGACACCGAGTTGAACGAGTTGGCGGTGAGGCCGACCAGCGTGCCGTCGGCCGCGCGCGCAGTGACCACGGTGACGCCGGTGGCGAACATGCCGAGCGATTCACGAAACTCGTCGGTCGAAAAGGAGGGCGGCTGGGCCCGGCGGGGAGTGGTCACGAAAGAGGCTGGGCGGTGGTCGGCAGGAGGGCCATTTTGGCTCAGCGCCCGGCGGGCTGCCTGACCGGGCCCATCAACTCTGTCACCAGGCGGGTATAGACGGTGGCGGCGGCCGAGGGCGTTCGGCCCGCGAGCGTCACCAGGCTGTAGTGCGTCTGCATGCGGGCAAAGCCGACCACCGGCAGTGGCACGAGGGCGTTGGTGTCGGTGTTCAGGGCCGGCGCGTGGGGCGCGAGGATGACCGCGTTGGCGGTCAGGGCCAGGTGGCGCAGGGTGCCGGCGTCGTCGCAGGTGACGTTGAACACGCCGCGGTCGTCGCGCTGGATCTGGCTGTCGAAATACGCAGCCACCTCGGCGGGGAGGTTGGGGCCGGCCACGGGATAGCGCATGGCTTTTTCCAGCGTCACCTGCTTCAGCCGGCGCAGCGGGTGCTTCGGCTGCACGAAGAACGAGACCGGCAGGTCGGGCAGCCGGGCAAGCTTGAGGCCGGGCTGCTTCTTCAGGTCGCGAGTGTCGGCGATGAACAGGTCGAGCTGGCGCCGGTGCAGGCGCTCGCTGAGCGTGGCGGTGTCGGCCACTTCCATGCGCATCAGGAGTTGCGGATGGCGCTGCGTCATCAGCGACAGGGCCATGCGCCCGAGCGTGCTCGCGGCGAAGGGACCGAGCCCCACGGCGAGGCTGCCGATGGCGAGGCCTTCGAGCTGCAGCACGTCGCGCTGGATCTGCTGCGCATCGGCCAGCAGTTCGCGGGCACGCGCCAGCACGAGCTCGCCGGCTTGCGTGAAGCGCACGGTGCCATAGGCCCGGTCGATCAGGCGCGCCTGCAGGCTGTCTTCCAGGGTGTCGATGCTGCGCGAGAGCGCGGGCTGCGACAGGTGCACGGCCTGCGCTGCGCGGCCGAAGCTGCCCTGCTCGGCAAGGGCAACAAGATGCTGGAGCTGGCGCAACTGCATTTTGCGTTTCACTTTAAAAGGAAGCGCGTATTTTGCATTTGCCAATGCTTCTGCCGCTTCGGAGAATTGCCGGATGACCCCTTCTTCCTTCTCCACAGCTGCATTCGTCGCACTGGCTTGCGCGCTCGGCGCCCCGTCGATCTCCGCGCAGATCGCGCCCAAGGCGCCCGAGCCTTCCACGCTGCAAGCCAACGCCGACATGGCGAAGACGCTGCCTTTCGCCAACCGGCAGGACTTCGAGGACGCGATGCGCGGCTTCGTCGGCACCGTGCCCGATGCGCTGGTGCCCGGCAGCGGCACGCGGCCGGTGTGGAGCATGAAGCCCTACGACTTCCTGAAGGCAAACGAAGCGGCCGACACCGTCAACCCGAGCCTGTGGCGGCAGGCGCAGCTCAATGCGATCCATGGCCTGTTCAAGGTGACCGACCGCGTCTACCAGGTGCGCGGCTTCGACATCGCCAACATGACCATCGTGGAAGGCGACAGCTCGCTGATCGTCATCGACCCGCTGCTGGCCGCCGAAACCGCACGCGCCGCGCTTGCCCTGTACTACCAGCACCGCCCGCACAAGCCGGTGGGCACGGTGATCTACACGCACGGCCATGCCGATCACTTCGGCGGCGTGAAGGGCGTGATCGACGAGGCCGACGTGAAGGCCGGCAAGGTGCAGGTGCTCGCGCCCGCGGGCTTCATGGAAACGGCCGTGGCCGAGAACATCCTCGCGGGCAATGCGATGAGCCGGCGCTCGCAGTACCAGTTCGGCACGCTGCTGCCGCCGGGCGCGCGCGGGCAGGTCGACACGGGCCTGGGCAAGGCGCTGGCGCGCGGCACCATTTCGCTGATTGCGCCCACGGCCACAATCGACAAGCCGACCGAAGAGCGCACCATCGACGGCGTGCAGTTCGTCTTCAAGCTCGTGCCGGGCTCGGAGGCGCCGTCGGAAATGATCATGTACCTGCCGCAGTTCCGCGTGCTCAACATGGCGGAGGACGTGACGCACAACATGCACAACCTCTACACCATCCGCGGCGCGGAGGTGCGCGACGGCAACCTGTGGTCGAAGTACATCGACGAGGCGCGCGTGGCCTTCGGCGACAAGACAGACGTGCTCATCGCCCAGCACCACTGGCCCACCTTCGGGGGCGAGCGCATCGTCGACCTGCTGAAGAAGCAGCGCGACATGTACAAGTTCATCAACGACCAGTCGCTGCGCCTGCTCAACCAGGGCTACACGTCGGCCGACATCGCAGAAACGCTGCGCATGCCCGCGAGCCTGGAGCAGGAGTGGTCCGCGCGCGGCTACTACGGCACGCTGCGGCACAACGCCAAGGCCGTGTACCAGAAGTACCTGGGCTGGTACGACGCCAATCCCGCCAACCTGAACCCGCTGCCGCCGGTGGCCTATGCGAAGAAGACGGTCGAGTACATGGGCGGCGCAGACGCGGTGCTGGCGCGTGCGCGCGAAGACTTCAAGAAGGGCGAGTTCCGCTGGGTGGCCAGCGCGATGAGCCAGCTGGTGTACGCAGACCCGGCCAACCGCGCGGCCCGCGAGCTGGGCGCCGATGCGCTCGAGCAGATGGGCTACCAGTCGGAGGCCGGCACCTGGCGCAGCGCGTATCTGGTGGGTGCGATGGAGCTGCGCAATGGCGTGCCGAAGATTCCGGGCGGCAACAGCTCCAACGCCGACACGCTGAAGGCGGTGAGCAACGACCTGTTCTTCGACTTCCTCGGCGTGCGGCTCGATGCGGCCAAAGCCGAGGGCAAGAAGATGGTCATCAACTGGAACTTCACCGATTCGAACCGGCAGTTCGTGCTGACGCTGGAGAACTCCGCGCTCACGCACATCGCCGGTCAGCAGCCGGGAGCCGATGCCACGGTCACGCTGAGCCGCGCCACGCTCGATGCAGTCACGCTGAAGGAGACGAGCTTTCCCGCTGCGGTGCTGGCGGGCAAGGTGAAGATCGATGGTGACCGGGCGAAGCTGGGTGAATTGCTCTCGATGCTCGATACCTTCGAGCCGATGTTTCCTGTTGTCGAGCCGCGGAAGTGAGGGTTCGGGGGGTGTGCGAATGACACCGGGTACTCCCCTCCGCGAATGTCCCCCGGCCTGCGGCCTCCTCCTTTATTTCGCTGCGGGGAGCACCCGGTGCCATTCGCACATGGACGCAGCGCTCATGCCGGCCTATCAACAAGTGCTCTGAACGATCACGTCGATGGGGTGCCTTGCGCAGCGAAATAAAGGGGGAGGCCGCAGGCCGGAGGACATTCGCGGAGCAAGGTACCCCGTCGGCGTGATCGCGCCCCGAAACAACGCCGAGTCCTAGCCAAAGAACCAATAGCAGACCGCGACAGCCGCCACAACACCGGCCAGCTCTGCCAGCAACGCGCAGGCCACCGCATGCCGCGCTCTCTGGATGCCAACGGCGCCGAAATACACGGCCAGCACGTAGAAGGTGGTTTCGGTGCTGCCCTGGATGGTGGCGGCCACCAGCGCGGGAAAGCTGTCGACGCCCTGGCTCTTCATGGTCTCGATCAGCATCGCGCGCGCCGCGCTGCCCGAGAAGGGCTTGACCAGCGCGGTGGGCATGGCGTCGACGAAACGAGCGTCGAAGCCGCCGGCGTTCACCAGCCAGCGCAGGCCGTTCAACGCGAAGTCGAGCGCGCCCGAAGCGCGCAGTACGCCGACCGCGCACAGCATCGCGACGAGGTACGGCAGCAGGTTCTTCGCGATGTCGAAGCCTTCCTTTGCGCCTTCGATGAAACACTCGTACACCTTGATGCGGCGTATCGCCCCGGCCAGCAGGAACACGACGATCACGCCGAAGAGCGTGAGGTTGCCCAGCAGCGAAGACAGCGATGCAATGGCCGCCGCCGACAGCGTGCCCAGCAGCGCCATGAAGCCGCCCAGCAGCAGTGCCCCCGGCAGCAGGTAGGCCAGCACCACCGGGTCCCAGAGCCGCAGCCGCTGCGCCACCGCCACCGAGAGCAGCCCGACCAGCGTGGAGGCGCTGGTGGCCAGCAGGATCGGCAGGAACACCAGCGTCGGGTCGCCCGCGCCCTGTTGTGCGCGGTACATGAAGATGGTGACCGGCAGCAAGGTCAGCGACGAGGCATTAAGTACCAGGAAGAGGATCTGCGCGTTGGTGGCCGTCACCGGGTCGGGGTTCAGCCGCTGCAGTTCGCGCATCGCCTTCAGGCCGATGGGCGTGGCGGCGTTGTCCAGCCCCAGCGCGTTGGCCGCGAAGTTCATCGTGATGAGCCCGAGCGCCGGGTGCCCCGCCGGCACGCCCGGCATGAGCCGCCGGAACAACGGCCCCAGCAGCCGCGCGAGCCAGCCGACCAGCCCCGCGGCCTCGGCGATGCGCAAAAAGCCCAGCCACAGCGTGAGCGTGCCGAACAGCAGCACCATCACCTCGACCGCCAGCCGCGCCATCGCGAACAGGCTCTCGACCAGCGCCGCGAACACGGTCGGGTCGCCGCCGATGAGCCACCGCCCCAGCGCCGCCAGTGCCGCCACCCCGAAGAAACCAAGCCACAAGCCGTTGAGCACGCTTCTTTTCCTTTTGTTTCGCTTCGATGATAGGGCCGCCATCCGGGCTCGCCGCGAGCTACAGTTCGGGCCATGCGCGCCCTCATCGTCCGTCGTTTTGCCGCCTGCCTGAGCGTCCTGGCGGCCATTTGGCTCACCGGCTGCGTCAGCCTGCCGCCGCCCGAGCCGAAGGCGAACGTCACGGCGTTCACCGACGTGGCGCAGACAGAACTGGGGCAGCTGGCGGCCAAGGGCGCGCCGGGCGATTCCACCGCGCTGTCGGGTTTCCGGCTGCTGCCCGAGGCGGCGTTTGCCTTCGACGCCCGCATCTCGCTTGCGCGGCATGCCGAGAAGTCGCTCGACGTGCAGTACTACCTGGTGCAGCGCGACGACATCGGCCTGCTGTTCCTGCGCGAACTGCGCGAGGCCGCGGCGCGTGGCGTGCGGGTGCGCCTGCTGGTGGACGACCTCTACACCGGCGGCGAAGACGAGCTGTTCGGCACGCTCGCGGCCTTTCCCAACGTGGAGGTGCGGCTGTTCAACCCGCTGCCTTCGCGCGCCAGTTCGCTCGGCACGCGGCTGCTCATGTCGCTGACCGACTTCGGCCGCATCAACCACCGCATGCACAACAAGCTGCTGGTGGCCGACAACAGCTTTGCCGTGTCGGGCGGCCGCAACATCGGCAACGAGTACTTCATGCGCAGTACGGCCGCGAACTTCATCGACATGGACGTGATTTCCAGCGGCCCGGTCGTGCGGCAGATGTCCGAAGGCTTCGACCGCTACTGGAACAGCTCGCACGCATGGCCCATCGAGCGCATCGCGCCCCTGCGCGGCATGACGCGCGAGGCGGCGCAGCGGCGCTTCGACGAAATTGCGCGTACGGCCGTGCCCGACGTGCCCATTCGCCCGCGCGACGTGCTCAACAAGTCGCCCGTGGGCGAGCAGCTCATCACCGGCAAGCTCGACCGCTACTGGGCGCCGGCCACGCTGTTCATCGACGACCCCGACAAGATCACGCGCAAGGCCGACGAGGCCTACATCGGCAGCGTGACAGAAGGCGCGCTCAGCGTGATCAACGCCACGCGGCGCGAGGTCGTCATTGCCTCGCCGTACTTCATTCCGGGCCCCAAGGGCCTGGAGGAAATGCGGGCGTGCATCGCCAAGGGCGGGCGCATCACGGTCGTGACCAACTCGCTGGGCGCGACCGACGAGCCGCTGGCCTATGCGGGCTACGAGCGCTACCGCGCCGACATGCTGAAGATCGGCGTCACCATCTTCGAGATCGCGCCCACGCTCAGCGGCAGTTCGGGCCGCTTCGGCGACTTCGGCAAGTCGATCAGCCGGCTGCACGCCAAGCTGGCAATCGTCGACAACGAGCGCTTCTTCGTCGGCTCGATGAACCTCGACCACCGCTCGGCCGCCGTCAACACCGAGATCGGCCTGGTCATCGACAGTCCCGAGCTGGTGCAGGACTACAACAAGCTCATGTCGGGCGAGCGCGTGAACCTCGGCTACCGGCTCCGGCTGGGCCCCAACGGCAGGCGCGTGCAATGGCTGGAGTACGACGACGCCGGCGGCGACATCGTCCACGAGGACGAGCCCGGCGAATTCCTCTGGCTGCGCTTCAAGAACTGGCTGCTGCTGCCCATCGTGGGCGAAGAGCTGCTGTAGCGAAGTAGCTGCCGCTGTCATCTCAAGTGGAGAGTGGGTGCGTTACATTCCTCGAAAGAATGTGAATTTTTGTCACTAACGCATTACCTCCTGGAGACTTCGACCATGACCGTTCCCGTTCCGCGCGAGTCGATTGCGCCGCCTTCCACCAGCCGTCGGCGTGCGCTGACCGGGCTGGCCGCAGCAACCGCCGCCGCGGGCCTGGGTTTTCCGGCGCTTGCGCAGAACCGGCCGGTGCGCATCGGCACCACCTTCGACAACAGCAGCGTCGAGAAGGCCAACGGGCAGGGGCTGTTCCAGGGTTCGAGCGCGTTCTTCAATGCGCTGAACAAGGCGGGTGGCATCAACGGCACCAAGGTCGAGCTCGTGATGGCCGACGACACCTTCAAGCCCGACGTGGCCAAGGCCAACGCGCTGGCCTTCGAGAAAGACAGCTCCGTGCTCGCGCTGCTGCACCCGCTGGGCACGCGCCAGACGGCCGAGGTGATGGACGCTGTGCCCGGCATGGCCGTGGTCGGCCCGATCACCGGCACGATCGCGCTGCGCAAAAAGGCTTCGCCCAACACCTTCTGGGTGCGCGCCAACTACGACCAGGAAGTCGACAAGCTCGTGAGCACCGCCGCCGTGCTGGGCCAGAGCCGCATCGGCCTCGTGCATTCGAACGACCCGCTGGGGCAGTCGGTGCTGGCGGCCTTCAAGAATGCGCTGGCCAAGGCCAAGCTGGAGCCGGCGGTGATCGCGACCACGCCCAACACCACCAGCATGGAAGTGGGCCCCGCCGCCGAAGCGATCGCCAAGGCCAAGCCGCAGGTGGTGGTGGTCGGGCTGGCCGGCACGGCGCCGGTGTTCCTGAAGGCACTGCGCGAGGCGGGCAACAGCAGCTCGGCCTATGGCCTGTCGATCACGGCCAGCGCGCTGTCGGCCATGGGCGACCTGGCCAAGGGCCTGGGCTTCGTGATCGTGGTGCCGTCGCCGTACTCGACCAAATTCGAGATCGTGCGCCGCTATCAGGCCGACATGGTGGCCAACGGCGTCAAGGACTTCTCGCTCACGAGCCTGGAGGGCTATCTGAACGCCGCAGTGCTGGCTGAAGGCATGCGCCGTGCCGGTGGTTCGCTCACGCGTGCGTCGGTGATGTCGGGGCTGGCGAGCATCGAGAACTTCGATCTGGGTGGGGTGAAGATCAACTACGGTCGGACCAACCGCGAAGGCGGGCAGTTCGTGGACGTGGCCGTCATCGGCAGCCGCGGGCAGATGCTGAGCTGAACGCCGTCAGGCTTGCTCGGCGATTCCCACGCCGAGCAAGCCTTCGAGCAGATTCCTGTCGGCCGCGAGCTCCGCGCTCGGCCCCGCATGCACCACGGTGCCGCGCTCCAGCACGATCGCCTTGTGCGTCATCTCCAACGCGAGCACCGGATGCTGCTCGACCACGATCGACGCCAGTCCTTCCGACTCACACAGCCGGCGGATCGCTGCAGCCAGCTCTTCCACGATGATCGGCGCGAGGCCTTCCATCGGCTCGTCGAGCAGCAGCAGCTTGGGGTTGGTCATCAGCGCGCGGCCGATGGCGAGCATCTGCTGTTCGCCGCCGGAGAGCTGGTTGCCGTAGTTGCCGCGCCGCTCGCGCAGGCGCGGGAAGAAGTCGTAGACGCGCTTCAGGTTCCAGCCGCCGAGCCGCGATATCACCGTGAGATTTTCTTCAACGGTGAGCGATGGGAACACCTCGCGCTCCTGCGGCACCCAGCCCAGCCCCGCGCGCACACGCTGGTGCGACGGCCAGCGTGTGATGTCGGCACCTTGCCAGCGGATTGAGCCCTGCATCACGCGGGTGTTGCCCATCAGCGTTTCGAGCAGCGTGGTCTTGCCCACGCCGTTGCGCCCGAGGATGGCGAGGCTCTCGCCTTGCGGCAGCGAAAAGTCGAGCCGGTCGAGCACGACCGCGTTGCCGTAGCCGGCGGTGACCTGGTCGAAGGCGAGTGCTTCAGGCATGGTGGTGATGGCGGGGTGAGCTTCCGAGATAGACCTCGCGCACGCGCGGGTCGGCGCCGATTTCCGAAGGCGTGCCCTCGGTCAGGATGCGTCCGCCCACCAGCACCGAGATGCGGCGCGAGAAGCGGAAGACGAGCTTCATGTCGTGCTCGATGAACAGCACGCTGATGTCGGGCGGCAGCGCAGCGATGGCCTCGAACAGCTCGCCGCTCTCGTCCTCCGGCACGCCGGCAGCGGGTTCGTCGAGCAGCAGGATGCGGGGCTTGGCCGCGAGTGCGAGCGCGATCTCCAGCAGCCGCTGCTTGCCATAGGCCAGCTCGGCTACGGGCACGTCGGCGAGGCTGTCGAGCCGGAGCGTGCCGAGCAGCGCATGCGCCTCGTCGAACACCGCCGTGCAGCCCTTGAGCGGCCGCCACCAAGTGGCACCCAGCCCTTCGCGCTCGCTGATTGCCAGCACCACCGACAACAGCGGCGTGAGGCTGGGGAACAGCGTGTTGATCTGGAAGGTGCGCGCCAGGCCCATGCGCGCGCGCTTGTCGCCAGGCAGGCGCGTGATGTCGCGATCGCCCATGTGGATCGATCCGCTGGTGGGCTTGAACACGCCGGTAAGCAGGTTGATGAGCGTGGTCTTGCCAGCGCCGTTGGGACCGATCAGCGCCTGCCGCGCGCCGGGTTCGAGCGAGAGGTTCACATCGCTCACGGCCTGGAAGGCGCCGAAGCGGATGCCCAGGCCGTGTGTGCGCAGCGTGTGCGTGGTGATGGAACTCATCGCGCCTTCCCCATGCGAACGAAACGCGAGAGCGCACCCATGATGCCGCCGCGGCCCAGCATGACGGCCGCAATAAGGAAGATGCCGAGCCAGAACATCCAGTACTGCGGGTTCATGTCCGCGAACCAGTCGTGCACCAGCATGTAGACGATGGCGCCGATCATTCCGCCGTACAGCCGCCCTGTACCACCCAGCACCAGGATGATGAGTACCTCTGCCGAGCGGTTAAAGCCGATCGACTCGATGCCGACGAACTGCGTGGTCTGCGCCAGCAGCGCGCCCGCCACGCCTGCCACCGCGGCCGAGAAGGCGTATGCCATGCGCAGCCGCGCCTCCACCGGCGAGCCGATGGCCGTCATGCGCTTGCGGCTGTCGTGAATGCCGCGCAGCGCCAGGCCGAAGGGCGAGCGCAGCACGAGCCGCACGAGCAGGAACATCGCGAGCACCACGCCGAAGGCATAGCCGAATGCGGTCTTGCCGTAGAGGTCGAAGTCGAAGAGGCCGAGCACCGGTGCGATGACCACGCCCTGCAGTCCATCGGTACCGCCGGTGATGCCCGAGAGCCGGTTGGCCAACTCGTACAGCAGCACGCACACGCCGATGGTGATCATCAGCCGCGTGAGGTCGGCGCCGCGCACCACGAGGTAGCTCAATACATAGCCGAGCACGCCGCACACTGCGAGTGCGAACAGCAAGCCGGTGAAGGGCTCGCTCCAGCCGTACTTGGCCAGCAATCCGGCCGCGTAGGCGCCCGCGCCGAAGAAGGCCGCGTGGCCCACGGTGAGGATGCCCGCGTAGCCCAGCGCCATGTCGAGCGACACGGCGAACAGGCCGAAGATCATGATCTGGCTCATCAGCGTGAGCTTGTCGGGCAGCAGGAAGAAGCTCGACGCGAGTGCCAGCCAGAAAGCGATTTCGGCGATGCGCAGGTGCGCGGGAGAAAGATGCAGGGCTTTCATGCGAGCCCCTTCTTCGCAACGATGCCGTTCGGCCGCACCAGCAGCATGACGATCATGAAAACGTAGATGAGAAAAGCGCCCGCTTCCGGCAGGTAGTACTTGCCCGCCACGTCCACGATGCCGACCAGCAGCGCCGCAATGAACGGCCCGGTGACGGTGCCTGCACCGCCCACGCACACCACCATCAGGAAGTAGACGAGGTACTTGAGCGGGAACGACGGCTCCAGCCCCAGCATGCCCAGGCTCAGCGCACCGCCGAGGCCCGCGAGGCCGCAGCCGAGAGAGAAGGTCAGGAAGAACAGCCGCTGCACGTTGATGCCGGTGCCGCCCGCCACGCGCTGGTTGTCGACCGCCGCGCGCACCATCGCGCCGTAGCGCGTCTTGCCCAGGCCCAGCAGCAGCGCGGCCAGCACGGCCACGCCGCAGACGATCAGGAACAGGCGGTAGCGGCCCACTTCGAGGCCCAGCAGCGACATCTGCCCGTCGAGCGCCGGCGGCAGCGTGAAGGGCTGCATCGTCGGGCCGAAGAAATACGTGAAGGCGGCGATCGACACGAACACCACGCCGATCGACAGCAGCACCTGGTCGAGCGGATGCGCGCGGTACAGCCGACGGTAGAACACGAACTCCAGCACCGCGCCCGCAACGGCAGCCGCCACGAAGGCCGCCGCCAGCGAAAGGCCGAAGCCCAGGCCGAAGTGGTTCATCAGCACGCTCGCGGCGTAGCCGCCCACCATCGCGAAACTGCCGTGCGCGAGGTTGACGAAATTCATGAGCCCCATCGTGATGGACAAGCCCACGCCGATGAGAAACAGGAGCATGCCGTAGGCCACTCCATCGAAGATCACGATGCCCATGAATTTCCTGCTGGCTGACGAACTGGCTGGCTTACTTGGCTGCGGCTTCCTTGGCCGGGTCCTTCACGCGGTCGAACTTGTCGAACTCGACGTTCACCAGCTGGCCGTTCACGCGCTCGGTCTTGCGGATGTAGACGGTCTGCACGATGTCGCGCGTGGCGGGGTCGATCTCGATGGGGCCGCGCGGGCTCTCGAAGCTCAGGCCCTTCAACGCCTCCATGAACTTGTCGCCGCTGGCGTCGCCCTTGGTCTTAGCCAGTGCGAGGTCGATGGCGGCCATGGCGTCGTAGGCGGTCACGGCGAAGTAGCTCGGGCGCAGCTTGGCGCCGTTGTCGGCGGCGAAGTCTTTCACGAACTTCTGGTTCTTGGGCGAGGGGTGCGCGAACGAGTAGTGGTGGCTGGTGACCAGGCCCAGCGCCACGTCGCCGGTGGCGTCGAGGTAGCTGTCGTCGGTGGCTTCACCCGTGGCGTAGAGCTTGATGCCGGCCTGCTCCATGCCGCGTTCCTTCCACACCTTCAGGAAGGCCGGCGGCATCACGCCCGAGGGGAAGAAGAAGAACACGGCCTGGGGCTTGGCGTCCTTGATGCGCTGCACGTAGGCGGAGAAGTCGGGGTTGTTCATCGGCGTGCGCACTTCGCCCGAGACCTTGCCGCCGCCGGCGGTGAAGGTTTTCTTGAACGCGGTCTCGGCATCGACGCCCGAGGCGTAGTCGGCGACCACGGTGTAGGCGTCCTTGATGCCTTCCTTGAGCATGTAGCGCGCCATCGGGTCCGTTACCTGCTGCACGGTGAACGACAGGCGCGCCACGTAGGGCGAGCTGGTGGTGATGGCCGACGATGCCGCGTTCATCACGATCGTCGGAATCTTCGCCTGCGTGGCGATGGCGCCCACGGCGTACGCGTTGGGGCTGAAGTCCAGGCCGGTGAGCACGTTCACCTTGTCGCGCACGATGAGCTCCTGCGCGATGCGCTTGGCGGCGTCGGGCGCGGGGCCTGCGGTGTCCTTCTTGATGATCTCGACCGTGCGGCCGCCCACCTTGCCGCCGTGCTCCTTCAGGTACAGCGCGATGCCGGCGTCGAACTGGCGGCCGTAGTCGGCGTACGGGCCCGAGTAGGTGGCGATGAGGCCGATGCGCAGCGGCTCGTCGGCGGCGTGCGCCGTGGCGCCCAGCAGGCCGAGGCCGGCGAGCAGCAGGGTCGAGAGGATGGTTCTCTTGGTCATCGTTGGGTTCACGGGAAAACGCCTTTCAGGTGGAGTGGATGCGCCACGTCGGGCGCCGCTGTCATGTAACCGAATATGCAAACAAAGCGGGCGATGATGCCCGAGCCGTCCTTCAAATCTGGGTATCGGGCACGCGGACCCTGAGGCCATCGAAGGCTGCGGTCACGCTGAGCTGGCAGCTCAGGCGCGAGCCGGACCTGCGCTCGGACGCGACGGCGTCGAGCAGCGCGCTCTCCATGTCGTCGGGCGGCGGCAGCAGGTCGATGAAGGCGTCGTCCACGTAAACGTGGCAGGTGGCGCAGGAACAGCAGCCGCCGCACTCGGCGTCGATGCCGCGCACGTTGCCGCGAATAGCGGTCTCCATCACGCTGGCGCCGACCTTGGCGTCGACTTCGCGGGTGGTGCCGTCCTTGAGGATGTAGTGGATCGTGGGCATGGTTTTCAGAACATGTCGAAGTACTCGCGGTGTTCCCACTCCGAGACTTCGAGGTTGAAGCGGGCGATTTCCGCTTCCTTGATGTGGCAGAGGTAGTCGATGAAGACTTTGCTCATCTGCATGTTGAGCATCTCGTCCTTGCGCAGGCAGGCGAGGGCGTCGCTCAGAGAGCGAGGTAGTTGCTCTGCCGGTGTTTCGTACGGCGCATCGGCCGAAGGACCGGGGTCGGTCTTGTTGCGGATGCCGTCGAGCCCCGAGAACAGTTGCGACGCCAGGTACAGGTACGGGTTGGCCGTCGGCTCGCCCACGCGGTTCTCGATGCGCGAGGCGCTCTGGCCCACGCCGCCGAGCACGCGCAGCATCGCGCCGCGGTTGTCCTTGGCCCAGATCGCGCGGTCGGGCGCGAGCGAGAAGGGGCGGTAGCGGCGGTAGCCGTTGATGGTGGGGCTCGCCAGCGCCGCGGCGCCGCAGGCATGCGCCTTGAGTCCGCCGAGGTAATGCACGCCGATCTCGCTGAGGGTCTGGCCTTCGGCCTCGGGCATGAAGGCGTTGACGCCGTCGCTCTTGCGGCGCAGCGACTGGTGCAGGTGCCAGCCGCTGGACATCACGTTCGGAATCTTCGGGCGGCACATGAAAGTGGCGTGCAGCCCGGCGCGCTGGCAGATCTGCTTGATGGCGCTGCGCAGCAGCACCATGGTGTCGGCCGGCATCACGCCGGCGGTGGGGCCGAAGGTCAGCTCGAACTGGCTCGGGCCGAATTCGATTTCGAGCGATCGCAGCGGCAGGCCGAGCGCGATGAGGTTCGAGCGCAGCAGTTCCATCAGCCCGTCGACGCGGTCGTAGCGCAGCTCGGTGAGGTACTGGTGGCCGTGCGACAGCAGCGACACGCGCGGCGGCTCGCCGGGCTGGCCCGAATCGGCCAGGCCCATGCGCGCGTCGTCGAGCTTGAAGACGTGGAACTCCACTTCGAGGCCGGCGATGAAGTCCAGACCCAGCTCATCGAGCTGGCGCACCGCGCGCTGCAGGATCTGCCGCGTGGCAAAGGGGCAGGGCTTGCCGTCGGCCATGTAGGCGTCGCACATCACCCAGCCGGTGCGCGGCGACCACGGCAGCACCTTGAAGGTGGCGGGGTCGGCCACGATGGTGAAGTCCGCGCCGCCCTGCAGGCCTTCGATGGCGAAGCCGCCGCCTTGCGTGAACACCGGGAACACGGTCTTGTGCGAGGTGTCCTTGGCGAGCAGCGTGGAGGTGAGGTTCACGCCTTCCCACAGGGCAGAGCGCGCCTCGGTGGCAACGAGCGTCTTGCCGCGCAGGATGCCGTGCTGGTCGGGCCAGGCGAAGCGCACGAGGTCGACCTCGCCGCTGTCGATGCGGCGCACCAGCTCCCTGGCCTGCGCATGCTGGTCGTCGGACCAGAGGCCGAAGCGGTCGACGAATGTGTGGCTGCTGCTCATGGCGTGCGTGCTCAGGCGGCGAGCCGTGCGGAGGCCCAGTCGGACTTCAGGCGGCGCGCGCGGTCGGCGTCCTGCCAGTAGGCCTCGGTGGCTGCCTCGTCGCTGACGTTGCGGCCGATGCCGTCGATGGAGGGCGGGCCGGTCATTGCGCTGGCCTGTGCGGCGTCGATGAGCATTGGCGCGCTCTCGCCGGCCAGCGTGGCTTCGATGGCCTTCACCAGCACGCGGCGGTAGGCAATGATGCCCTTGTCGGTGCTGCCCAGGTGCTCGCGCGTGCGGTCCTGGATGGCGCCTTGCGACTCCACCGCCCACTGGTCGTGCACGTTGATGTCGTCGCCCATGCCGGTGTAGGTTTCGGTCAGCTGCTCCTCGATGCTGTAGCCGTAGTTGTTGCGCTTGTTCTTGCGCGAGGTGTAGTCGGGCAGCTCGTAGAGCTTCAGGCGCTGGTCGCGCATCTGCTGCTTGTCGACCGGGCCTGTGAAGCTGGTGAAGATGGCGTACCAGTAGCAGTGCGTGTCGTCCACCGGCACGTGCCATTGCGAGATGGTCATCTCGGCGCTCATCGGGATCACGAAGGCCTGCGGGAACACCACGTTGGTCACGCGCACGTGGGTGGTGTCTTCGGACAGCTTGCGCAGCGCCTTCAGGCGGAAGCCGTAGTCGGTGGGCTCCACGCTGATGTCGGGACGGTCGTACTCGCGCAGCACCTTGGTGATGGGCATGTCGGAGTCGGCCGATGCGCCGCGGAACTGTTTGCCGTAGCTCCCGGAGGTGTCTTCGTCCTCGAAGAAGCGGTGCAGGTACGAGGCGTGCGCGGGGTCGATGCCCACTTCGAGCGCCTGCAGCCAGTTGCATTCGAACAGGCCCTTGAACGCGAAGGTGTGGCTGTCGGGCGCGACGAAGCAGTCGAACTCGGGGAAGGCGGGGGGCTCGCCCTCGCCGATGTACGCGAAGACGACGCCGCTTTTCTCGACCACCGGATAGGCCGACTGCTTGATGCGGCTGCACAGCTTGCTGGTGGCGGGCTCGGCGGGGGTTTCGAGGCAATTGCCCTTGGCGTCGAACAGCCAGCCGTGGAAGGCGCAGCGCAGGCCGCCGTTTTCGAGCCGGCCGAAGGCGAGGTCGGCGCCTCGGTGCGGGCAGTCGCGGTCGAGCATGCCGAGCTGGCCGTTCTCGTCACGGAACAGGACGAAGTCCTGCCCCATGAGCTTCACGGGCTTGACCGGGCGCGGGCCCGCAAGTTCGTCGGCCAGGGCCACCGGCTGCCAGTAGCGGCGCAGCAGCTTGCCGGCGGGCGCGCCGGGTCCGACGCGGGTGATGAGATCGTTCTGCTCTGCGCTGATCATCGTGCGGGCTCCATCGTGGGGACTGTGGAAAGAGGCTTGCAGCCATTGCATGCAACTGTATGCATTGTCTTGGTGATCCTCGATCCGGGTCAAACTTTCATCTGCGATTTCGCCCCGATTCGGGGCTTGAAGAGGCAAAAATCAGGGTAAACGCTGAGCTGCTCGTTAGTTTTTGACATTTGTTGTGGCGCAATGCATGCAACAACCGAGCCAAGCTAAATATGCTGCGTGCAGTGTCGGGCTCGTCTCCTAGAATCCGCCGATGGACTCCCAACAATCCCGCGTGCTCGTGCAACTGCGCGACATGATCCTCAAGGGCGAATTCGTGCCCGGAGAGCGGCTGGCCGAGATCCCGCTCGCCGAGAAGCTCGAAGCCTCGCGCACCCCGGTGCGGCTCGCGCTGGCCAGTCTGGAGCACGAAGGGCTGATCGAGCAATCGCCCAGCGGCGGCTACCAGATGCGCCGCTTCACCTCGCAGGAAGTGGCCGACGCCATCCGCGTGCGCGGCGTGATCGAAGGCTTCGCCGCGCGCCTGCTGGCCGAAGACGGTGCATCGCGCCAGCTGCTGCGCGACCTGAAAGAGTGCCTGGAGGATGGCGACCGGGCAGTGAACAAACCCAGCATGGAGATCGACGACTACGCGGCCTACGTCGAAATGAACGACCGCTTCCACAAGCTGATCGTCGAAGGCTGCGGCAATCTCGCGCTCAAGCGGGTAATGGACATGCTGGGCGGCCAGCCCTTTGCCGCTCCGAGCGCGATGCTGCCGATGCAGTCGTCGATGGAAGAGGGCCAGCAATGGATGCGGCAGGCGCACCGCACGCACCATGCGATCGTGCAGGCCATCGAGCGCGGGCAAGGCTCGCGGGCGCAGGCGCTGGGCGAGGAGCACGTCGAGATCGCGCGCATGAACCTCGACTACGCGCTGGAGCGCCCGGAACTGGCGGCCGAGCTGATGCCGGGCATCCGCCTGGTATCCAAGGGCCGGGGCGCCTGAGATCGGGCAAACCGGCGGGTCTGTAAAAGACTGGCTGGTATTTCGACATCCATGCCGTCTGCCCAGCGACGGGCGAGACTAGAATTTCCGGCATGAGTGCCACCGCCCCCGCCAAGACCTCGTTCAAGGAACAGATGCTGCAGGCCCGCGAGGAGGCCATCGTGCAGACCGCGAACCGCCTGCTCGCCGAGAAGGGCTTCGAATCGATGACGGTCGACGAGGTGGCCGCAACGGTCGGCATCGCCAAGGCCAGCCTCTACAAGCACTTTCCCAGCAAGGAAGACCTGGCGGCCGCCGCGATGGTGCGCATCATGCAGCGCACCCTGGATTTCCTTGCCGCGGTGCCGGCCGAGAACAAGCCCGTCGACAAGCTGCGCGCCGTGGTGCGCTGGGCCATGCAGATGCAACTGGCCGGCGAGATGCCTTCGCTGCCGCACCAGAACTCGAGCCTGCGCGCCGCGCTGATGAACAACCGGGGATATCTCGACCGCCTGGTCACCATCAGCGACCAGCTCGGCGGCTGGATCCAGACGGCGCAGGCCGACGGCTCGCTCAACCCGAAGCTGCCGGCGATAGCCGTGCTCTACACGTTGTTCGCACGCGCCTGCGATCCGGTGCTCGGTTTCCTGAAGGCTGGCGGGCTGCAGACAGACGAGCAGATCGTCGAGCTTGTGCTCGCAACCTGCTTCGACGGCCTGGCCGCGCGCTAGCTGCTGAGCGCGCGCCGCGGCGTCACCACGGCTTCGACCGCTGCGCCCACCGCGAGCAGCCGGTGATCGGTGTTGCCGATGCTGGCCACCATCAGCCCGACCGGCGCCGTGCCCGCGTCGTGGCAGGGCACCGAGAGCGCGCAGCCGTCGAACAGGTTCACCACCGAGGGGTTGCGCAGCATGCGGCCATTGATGCGGTAGTAGGTGTCGTCGTCCTTCAGAACTTCGGCGATCGGCGGAGCGATATCGGGCGTGGTGGGCATCAGCATCGCGTCGTAGCCCACGGCGGCCGTGTTGATCGAACGGATGAACTGGCGGCGCAGCGCCTGCAGCTGCAGATAGTCAGGCGCGGTGATGGTTTCGCCGGTCTTGATGCGGGCCAGCACGCGCGGGTCGTACTTGGCGGCACCTGTCTTGATGAAGTCGCGGTGCCAGGTGAAGGCTTCGGCGGCGGTGATCATGCCGCGCGGGTTGATGGTCGGCGCCTTCGCGAACTCGGTCATCGGCAGTTCGGTGACCGTCGCGCCGGCGGCGGAGAGCTTGGCCAGCGCCGACGCGAATGCCGCGGCCACGGGCGCCGACAGATCGTCCTGGAAGAAGGTCTTGGGCACCGCGAAGCGCAGGCCGCGCAGCGGAAGCACACGCAGCGGGCGCTGCAGTTCGGCGGCCAGCACGGCGTCGAGCAGGGCGCAGTCTTCCACCGTCCATGCCATCGGCCCGGCCGAATCGAAGGAGGTCGACAGCGGCATCACGCCGTCGAGCGGAATGCGCCGCTGCGTCGGCTTGAAGCCCACCAGCCCGTTGAGCGCCGCCGGGATGCGCAGCGATCCGCCGGTGTCCGTGCCGATGGCGCCGGCCGCCATGCCGTCGGTCACCGAGATCGCGCCGCCCGAGGTCGAGCCGCCCGGGATGCGGCCTGTTGCGCGGTCGTAGACGTTTTTCGGCGTGCCGTAGTGCGGGTTGACGCCCAGGCCGGTGTAGGCGAACTCGACCGTGTTGGTGCGCCCGATGATGATCGCGCCGGCGCGCCGCAGCCGCTCGACCACGAGGGCATCGCGCGCCGCCGGCGGCTGGCCGGCCAGCACCATCGAGCCGCCGAGCGTGGTGATGCCGGCTTCGTCGAACAGGTCCTTCAGGGAGATCGGGATGCCGGCGATCGGCGAGGCGGCCGGGCGGCCGCTCTTGCGCTCGGCGTCGAGCCGTGCCGCGGTGGCGCGGGCCGTATCGGCGTGCACGCGGATGAAGGTGCGCGCGCCTTCGCCCGCGGGGTTCTGGATGGCGGCCAGTGCTTCTTCTACTAGCTGGCTGCTGCTGAGGGTGCCGGCGGCGAGGCGGCGCGACATTTCGGCTATCGACAGCTGGCCCATGGCCCTGCCGGCGGTTTCGTTCGGTCCCTGGGCGAAGGCCCGGGGCCACAAGGAGAGCAGTCCAGTGGCCGCGGCGGCGCCGGCGGTCTGCTGCAGGAAGTTGCGTCGTTGTTGTTGCTGTTGCGTCATGGCGCTCTCCTCCATCGGTGAGATGGGCTCGGCCAGTCTACACAGCCGTGGTGGCGAACGCGTTGCTGGCCGTTACCGTCTGCGCGACGCTGCGGCCGGTCAGCGCACGTCGATAAGCAACTGGGGCTTGTAGCCTTCCTGTTCGCCGTTGCGTGCGTAGCCCAGCGGGTTGGCCACCACGCGGCAGCCGTTCTTCACATAGTCCGACGGGCAGTGCAGGTGGCCGTGCAGCCACAGCTTCGCATGGGGCAGCAACTCGTCGAGCGCATTGCAGAAGCCGGCCGTGCCGGGTGTCAGGCCGTAACGCGGGTCAGCACTTTCGAGGCTCGGCGCAAAGTGGGTGATGGTCACCGTGGTGCCGTCGAAAGGTTCGGCCAGCGCCTGGGTGAGCCAGGTCTGGCAGGCCAGCGCCTGGTCGCGCAGCTGCGCGGCGAGGAAGAGTTCGCCGTTACGCATGGTGGCTGCTTTTTCAAGATAGAAATCGGCCGCGCGCATGGCCTTGCCACGTTTCTTGAGCGCCTCGGCCAGGCTGTCGGTGGGTTCGGCCAGTGCGTCGAAGTCGGCCCACAGCGTGGTGCCCACGAAGCGGATGCCGTTGATTACCCGGGTTTCGCGCTCCAGCCAGAGGATGTCGAGTTCTTCGCAGAGCGTGCGCAGGCGGTCGTGGGTCTCGTCGAAGTCGACGTTGTCGTACTCGTGGTTGCCCGGCACGTAGACAACCGGCACTGGCCAGCCGTTGCGGGGCGAAAAGCGGCCCAGGCCGAAATCGGTATCGGTCAGGCGGGAGCCTTGCTGGTAGGAGCCGATGTCGCCCGCCAGGATCAGCATGTCGGCGCCCGGCACGGGCTCAGCATGGAAGCGGGGATGGGACTCCAGATGCAGGTCGGAGAGCAGTTGCAGCTTCATCGTCGGGCCAGTCTAGGTGAATTGCCCCATGCGTGAAGTGCATAAGGTTTGGCTTGATTAACTAGGGATAACCCTTATTCTTGAAACATCAACCACTCCAGCGCAGCCACGAGCCGCGCACCGTCATGTTCAGCCTCATTGCCCAAGTGGCCCGTTTCTTCCGTTCTTCCAGCGCCAATGCTCCGGCCAGCCACGCCGCAGCGCTGATGGAAAGCGCCGACATGCGCGCCGGCCGCGGAGCCCACCACGCGCAGGAACTGCGCGCCGCAGCCAGCGCCTGGCTCAGCGTCGTCCGCTAAGCGAACCCGGTCAGCCGGGCACTTTCTGCCCGAGGACCGATCCGGCGAAAGCCGCGGCTGCCGAGCGCAACAGCGCATTGCGCAGCCACTCGTGCGAATGCCCATGCTGG
Source organism: Variovorax sp. OV084 (assembly GCF_900111625.1). Lineage (NCBI taxonomy): Bacteria > Pseudomonadati > Pseudomonadota > Betaproteobacteria > Burkholderiales > Comamonadaceae > Variovorax > Variovorax sp. OV084. The sequence continues at coordinate 569,802 of NZ_FOII01000003.1, forward strand.
GCGCGCCGATGCCAGATGGCATCCACGTGCACCGGCGGCTGGTCGAAGGGCAGGTCGCGCAGCACCAATTGATCGTCGATGCCGGTCACCGTCACGAAGTGACGAGGCAGCACGGTCAGCAGGTCTGAATTGGCGACCACCCGACCGGCCGTGAAGAACTGGTTCACCGTCACCACGATGCGCCGCTCGCGCCCCAAGGCGCCCAGCGTCTGGTCGATGAAGCCGTAGGGCCGCCCCGAAAAACTCACCAGCAGGTGCCGCGCGGCACAGTAGTCGTCGAGCGTGAGGGGCGCGCTCGCCAGCGGATGGCCGCGCCGCATCACGCATACGTATTGGCCCAGGTAGAGCCGCTGGGTCTCGAACGGCACCCCCACCCCAGATTGCCCGCGCGCCGCGAGGCTGGCGATCACCGCCGGGAAATAGCCGACGGCCATGTCGACTTCTTCCAACTCCAGCATGCGGCGCGGATCGCGTGTGGTCAGCGGCAGCACGCGTAACGAAATGGCGGGCGCTTCCTTTTCGGCGATCTGCACCAGGCCAGGGATGAGTTCGGCTGCGGTGGCGTCGGCCATCGCTAATAGGAAGGTGGTGTCGGCGGTGCCTGCATCGAACTCGCCGGGAGCCAGTGTGTGCTGCAGCTGGCGCAGGGCATCGCGCACGGTCGGCCAGAGGGCAAGCGCCCGTGGCGTGGGCTCCACGCCGGCGCCGGAGCGGCGCACCAGCTCGTCCCCCAGTACTTCACGTAAGCGCCGCAGCGCATTGCTTACCGCCGGTTGCGTGATCGAGAGGTTGCGGGCGGCGCGCGTGAGGTTGCGCTCCGCCATCACCTCGTCGAAGACGCGAAGCAGGTTGAGGTCGAGTGTGCGAAAGTTGACGTCCATCAGTCTTGTGAATGATAAACATCAGAAAGATAAAGTGGACGAACACTGGGGTAATCCCTAATATCACTGCATCGGCCTTGTTCGCCACCACTGATTACCACTGTCCCAGGAGGGATGCATCATGACTAGCTTCGTTCACGTTGACCAACCTACTGTCCACCCCGGCGTGCGTCGCGCCGAAGTCCTGTTCGGCCAGATCCAGGCTGCCCGCGCCGGCGCCAATGGCGCCCGTCCGCTCGTTGCCCTGCTGATCGTCGCCATTGCGGCGGCCGTGCTGGTGGTGACTGACTCGCTCGTTTCCAACTGGAACGAAGGCGGTCTGCTCGCTGCCTGGACTGTGTTCTGCGTCGCAGCCATCGCCTTGTTCGCGCTGTTCGCAGGCTCGGTGCGCCAAAGCAGCATCGCCGGTGCCTGGCGCGCTGCCGCCGAACGCCGTGCCGCTGCCCGCGCCGACGCCCGCTTCCTGGAAACCGCCAAGAGCGACCCGCGCGTGATGCAAGAGCTGCAGGCTGCGATGTGGCGCCAGCAATCGGAAGGCACGGTGCCTGCCGCTGAGGCTGCCAAGATCGACGCGCTGGCCCGCATGAGCACCCGTTCGCAGGAAGTGCGCATGCCCACGCTCTATGAAGCGATGCGCCGCATGAACAGCTCGCGCTATTACTAAGTAGCAACTTGCTGTATGTAAGAAAGCCGCCCTCGGGCGGCTTTCTTTATGGAGGAGCGTAGTCTTCGAGGAGGTGCCTCGGAACTTGGGCGAAAAAAGTTCCTGGAGGTTGATGGCGCCCCCAAATCTGTCATATACTCGTGGGCTTCGCTGATGAATGCCACTGGTGTTCGAGGCAGTTGATGCTTCTTCTGGGGCGTTGATTGTTGGCGGTGAAGAA